>JBGASF010000041.1:0-55448 GCA_044229835.1 Polyangia bacterium
AATCGGGTCCATATATGAGGCGAGTCCTGAGAAGTTGTGGACCCGCTACGAGTCGGTCGCTGGCATCGATAAACGCGCCTTCTTTGCCTACTACGCTGATCGCACTGCGGGCATCGCGATAGAAGTCTCACGGGTCCTTCGACTCGACGGACCAGTTCCACTGTCGCGACTGGGACGCTCACTCGTCCCCCCGCAGGCATTTCTCTACGTCTCCTACGATCGATACTGCGCCCTGTTCTTGTCGCACCGATCTCACCGGCGTAGTGCCCCGGCAATCGACGCGTAGAAGCATGGCCAGCACGCTCGTCGGGGCGGCTCATTGGCGCCAGGACTCCTCGTTGGCGCGCATCCAGCCGATCAGATCCTCACCCTCCGCAGGCCCCCGGCCGGGGCTGGTGAGCAGGTCCGCTGCGACCTGGCTCGGGGCCGCGTACCAGAGGCCGTCACGCTGGGCAGCGCCGTCGAACACGCCCTCGTCGTTGGGCTCGATGAGCACGGTGTTGGCTCCGACCTCGGCTGGCCTGAGGGCGAGCCTCTTGGCCGCCTGTTCTGGATCGCGAATCCAGATGGTGGCCAGGCGGGCTGGTGCAACTGGCGCGAAGGCGGCGGCCGCCAGGCTGCCTGAGATGACGTAGCGGTCGTCGAGATTGCGTAGGCGGGCCTCGAGGGCTTCGAGGCCCCGCGGCTCGAGATACGTGCGGGCCTGGCCGCGAGACGCGACTGGTGCGTCCTTGGCCCAGCGCCGCAGCAGCGCGGGCCAGTCGACGCTCTGCATGCGGCCACGCCCGATGCGGGTGACGAGCGCCTCGGAGTCGAGAAAGGCCAGCACCCGCGAGACGTAGCCGGCGTCGATCTTCGTCATGGCGGCAAGCTCGCGAACGCCGGGGGGCTGCTTGCGATCGACCAGCGTGCGAACGATGCGGCAAACCTTGGTTCCCCGTAGCGAGCGGACGGGACGCTCCTGACGGTCGGGGTCCTCGCTGGCGCCCTGGGTCTCGATGTACAGGCCTGGCTCGGCGACGACGATGCGCGCATTGCCAGTGAGATCGAGGTAGCTCACGTCGCCATCCCGGAGGCGCCCCCTGGTTGCTTCACTGAGGTAGCGCCCGACCACGATCAGCGGACCACGCGCACGCGCATCGCGGGTTGCCTCCACCAGCGACGACACGCCCTTGGGCTCGAGCCGAACTCGCGCCTCGATCGCGATTGATGTCGTCCGGTTGTCGGGAGCGGCCAGTTCAGCGAGGGCGTCGGCGGCCCCAGGTGCAGATCGCTGCTGACTCACGCTCCAGCCGGCTGGAAGTCGCTGCTGGAATGCGCGAATTCCCTCACGAACCAATCTGTTGTCTTGTACATCCATGTTGCACGTCTCGTGCAACAGTATGTCGCTAGACAACTCACTGGCGCAAGTTGTATGCAGGAGCTTGTTGCACCTGATGCGCAACAAGGTGTTCTGAGGCAACTACATGCAACTTCCAGTGGTTCCCACCTCAACCGGCTGAGATCATTGGCGTCTCGCCGCGATTCTGACGGCTCAGGCTAGGCGAGGCGGGCGCGCAGCTTGGCGGTCGCGACCAGGGTGAAGGCTTCGCGGACCATGGCCTCGACCATGTTCCAGTCGGGGCGGGTGTCGAGGATGATGCCGACCCAGCCGGCGGGGCCGACGTAGGGCGGACGAAAGAAGCGGGCGGGGTCGGACTCGATGAGGGCGGCCTGGGCGCCGGCGGCGGCGGGCAAAACCACCGACAGGTGCTTGGCGCCGTGGTGGTGGTTGTCGAGCATGGCGAAGACCTTGCCCTTGCCGGCGAACCAGGTCGGCTCGCCGTGGGACACACGCTCGTTGGCCTCGGGCAGCGCCATGCACAGCTTGCGCAGGCGCGCGATCAGCTTGTCGTCTGCTGCGCTCATGGCACCTGGCCGGGCTTGCGCAGGGCGTCGGGCTGGCCGTCGTGGGGGCCGAGGGGGCGGGTGGGGACGTCGTGCCACCACTGGCTCGGGGTCATGTCTTGCTGTCGGGAGGGGTGCAGGGGGTAGTAGATCCGGCTGTGCGGCTTGGCGGCCTCGCCGCCGACCATGAGGTGCACGTCGCGGGTGCCGTTGTTGATGAAGACGTGGCAGATCCCGGTGCCGGCCGGGAAGGCGGCCAGGTCGCCGGTGACCATGCGGTGCAGGGTGCCGTCGATCCAGCAGTCGACCTCGCCGTCGAGGACGTAGACGAACTCCTCCTCGTCCTCCTCGGCGTGCGGCCAGGACGAGCGGGTGCCGGGCGGCAGGGTCTGCAGGTTGATGCCCAGGCGCTGCAGGCCGGCGGCGCGGCCGAGCATGCGCATCGGGCCCATCTTCTCCTCGCTGTGAGGATAGGAGTGGCGGCGTTCCGAGACGTCCTGGGCCGAGACGATGAAGGGCGGGCGCGCGCTCATGAGGCACGCGCGAGGAGGGCGGAGGCCTTGGCGCGCACGGCGGGATCGGTGTGCAGCAGGGCGGCCTCCAGGTGCGGGCGGGCGTCGGCGCCGAGGCGGGTCAGGGCGATCTCGGCGGCGGCGCCGGCGGCGCCGGAGGCCTCGGTGTTGCCGAGGAGATCGATGAGAGCGCGGGCGTGCTCGGCGACGTTGCCCTCGATCCCGAGCAGAGCGGCGTGGGCGCTGGCGCGGCGGTAGGCGCTGGGGTCGCGGGTCAGCGCCTGCAGCGCGGGGATGGCGGCGGCGGCGGCGGGGCCCATGGTGCGCAAGGACTCGAACGCGGGCAGGGTCTCGAGGTCGCTGGTCGCGCCGTTGATCTCGGCGAGTAGCGCGTCGACGGAGCGCGCCGGGGGCGTCGCGGGTCTGGGCGGGTTCTTCTTGATGCTCTCGGTGTCGCGGCGCAGGGCGTTCAGGGCCTCGAGCACGCGCGCGAGGATGCCGGCAGTGGGGATGGGGACCGGCTCTTCGCCGCGCTTCCATTCGTACAGGCGGCCGGCCTGGTCGTAGCCGATGCGGTGCGCGGAGCCGGCGACGTGCATGAACGGGATCGGCTCGAGCCGAGGGGCGGGCGCGGCGGCGGCGGCATCGGGCGCGGCGGCGACGACATCGGGCGCGGCGGCAGCGGCCTCGGGCGCGGCGGCGACGGCATCGGGCGCGGCGGCAGCGACCTCGGGCGCGGCGGGCGGGACCGGGGCGGCCGGCGTCACGACGGCGGGGGCGTGATCCTGGGACTGCGCCAGCACGTCGAGGGCGCGCGCGGCGGCCATCCCGAAGACCTCGACCGCGAAGGCGAACTGCCAGGCCGGCCGGATCTCGAACTGCTGCGGGCGCGGCCAGGCGCTCGGCTTGGCCACCACCGCGAGGGCGCCCCAGCGCTCGATGATGGCGCGGTGCTCGGCGGCGAGCGGCGCGCCCAGTGCGGCCTCGGTGGCGGCGATGCGCTCGGCCAGCTCGGCGCTGCGCTGGGCAGCGGGGAGATCGGCGAAGACCTGGAAGTCCTCGTCGGGCAGGTCGTCGAGCAGCTTCTGGAGGGTCTCGAGCTGGGACTTGGTCGCGGCCGGATCCATGGGGGATCCATACCACCAGATGTGCGCCCCGAGGCAGCCGAGACGCTGGTGCCGGCTCAGCCGCCGGGCGAGAACATGATCGGGTACGTCACGGTGACGATGCCGCCCTCGGGCTTGGGAAACGACAGGCCGTAGAAGGAGCGCACGGTGCAGGACACCACGCCGCTGTCGGGCATGTCGCTGCCGCCGTTGCTGACCTGGCTGACGGCGCCGTCACGGCCGATGACGAAGCGGACGCTGACGCGGCCCTGCAGGTTCGGGTTGTTGCGCAGGCCGTTCTCGTAGCACAGCCGGAAGCGGCCGAAGTTCTGGCGCACGATGCGCTGGATGACCTCGGGTGGCAGGCGGCCAGACACCTGGGTTGCGCCCATGCGGACCTGGGGCGGCTTGGTGCGGTGCGAGCCGCCGAGACGCCCGTGGCCAGAGCCGAAGCCCTGGCCGGTGCCGGTGCCTTCGCCATGCCCGATGGTCCCGGGCTCGCCGACCGGGATGGCCTCCCCGGTCTCGGTGGAGGCAGCGGCCGGTTCAGCCGGCGTGGGCGTCGTGGTCGCGGGTGCGTTCGACGAGCCGCCGCCGCAGCCGACCAGATAGGCGATTCCAAGCAGCGCGAGCGCCTGGCGAGATCCCCCGATTCGCATGGTCCCAGCGTACCACGCAGCCCTCAGATGTGGCCCTCGGCGGCGAGCTGCATGGTCAGCTCAGTGTTGAGCGCGGCGGCGGCCAGCATGCCGGCGGCGGCGGCGAGGATGGCGGCTTGCCCGCGCGTGGTGAGGTCGCCGGCGGCATAGATCCCGGGCACCGAGGTCTCGCAGCGCAGCGGCTCCACGCGCACGAAGCCCTCGCCGTCGAGGGCGAGGCCGAGCCCGCGCACCAGGTCGACCTGGCGCTGCGGCGGGTGGCTGAACAGCACGTCGCAGGCGATGGGCCGTCCATCGGCGAGCTCGACCGCGGTGAGCTGGCCGTCCTGCCCGAGCACCCGCGTGATGGCGGCGGTCTCGAGCTTCACGCCGGCGGCGGCGAGCTGCGCGCGGCCCTCGGCGGGGAGGTCGACCGCCGCGCCGGTGAAGAGGGTGACGTCGCGGCTCCAGCCGCGCAGCATGGTGGTGAACGGAACGGCGTGCGCGGTGGCGCCGGGCAGCGCCAGGTAGCCCCAGCGGCGATCCTGGACCTCCCAGCCGTGGCAGTAGGGGCACTGCACGATCGAGCTGCCCCACAGCGCGCGCAGCCCCTCGATGGGCGGTGGCTCGTCGACCATGCCGGTGGCCAGCAGGATGCGCCGCGCGTCGATGACGCCGTCGGCGGTGTGCACCTGAAAGGCGCCGCGCGCGCCGGTGATCGAGGTGATGGGGCTGGTGCCGAAGCTGACGCTGGGATAGCTGGCGAGCTGCTCGCGCGCGAGGGCGCGCAGCTCGGCCGGCGGCGTGCCGTCGCGGGTCAGGAAGTTGTGCATGTGCACGGCGGCGGCGTTGCGGCGCGGGCCGGCGTCACACAGCAGCACGCGCTTGCGGGCACGGCCCAGCGTGAGGGCGGCCTGGAGGCCGGCGGGGCCGCCTCCAACGATGACGACATCGAACTGCATGGAAACCTCCGTCTAGTGAGCCTTGCCGAGTTGACGCGCGCCGCCGGCCTTCATGCGGCGCACCACGTCGGCGTGAAGCCGGGCCAGGGTGACCTCACCGAAGCGCGCCAGCAGCAGCGCCTCGGCGGCGTCGAACGACTTGCCGAGGGCGGCGTTGACCGCCTGCTCGACCAGGCAGCCGGGCGCCTCGGTGCGGTTGCCCATCGCCAGCAGCGTGGGGCTGCCGAGCGCGGCGTAGACGTCACGCAGCGTGACCTTGGCGAGGTCGCGGCCCAGCGTCCAGCCGCCGCCGTGGCCCTTCTCGGAGCGCACATAGCCGCGCTCGCGCAGGCCGGCCAGGATGCGCCGGATGACCACCGGGTTGGTGTCCATGGCCTGGGCCAGGACCTCCGAGGTGACCGGGCCGTCGTGCTGCGCCAGGTGGAGCAGCACGTGCAGCACCCCCGAGAGTCGGCTGTCTCGCTTCACGCTACTTATGATGTTACATGATGGACGAAGTTACAACCTGCGCAGGCTGGCCAGCGGGTTGGCCTAGTCGAAGTTGCCGTGCGAGGTGACGCCGACGTCGGGGTCGAAGGTGTTCAGGCCGGGGATGCTGTCCTCGAGGGTGGCGCCGTCGAGGGAGGTCACGCGCAGCGAGAAGCCGCGCGAGAAGTCCTGGCTGGAGGCCTGGAAGGCGCCGTCGTTCTGGCGCTCGGCGGCGGCCCAGGCGGCGCTGCCGATGCGGTATTCGACCTTGGTCACCGGGACGCGGGCGTTGCGCACCCAGACGCGGAAGAAGAAGGTGTTGCTCCACTGGCGGCCGTCGAAGGTGTAGCGCACGGGCGCGCTGGTCGGGCAGGTGATGAAGCGCCACGTCAGGGTGCGGCCGGCGCTGGCGCTGAGCGCGGTGTCGATGGACGCGCTGACGTCGATGTCGTTGGGGCCGGTCTCCTGGCCGTAGGTGACCACGCGCGCGATCACGGTGTGGCCGTTGGCGCTGAGCTCGGCGCACACGTCGCACAGCTGACCCTGGCTGGCGGTCAGGCCTTGCAGGACGACCTCGTTGGCCAGGCCCATGATGTGGTCGCCGTAGAGGGTGCGGATCTGGGCCGGGTACTTGTTGGTGGGCGCGCAGGCGTTGTGCCACTGCGTCTCGGTGTAGTCGACCGGGCCGAGCCAGAAGTTGCCGCTGTGCGCGGCGCCGAAGTAGCGCGGGGTGCCGGTGTTGCCGCCACCGTCGGCGGTGGTGGTGCCGCCATCGCCGCTGCTGCCGCCGTCACCGCCTCCGCAGGCGGACAGGCCGAGCAGCGCCGCGGCGCTCGCACCGAGGAGCCAGGTCGTCGCTCGCATGCGTGTCATCACGCGATTGTCGCACGGCGGCCGGGGCGGGCGGGGCTACCAGCTGCTGGCGCCGAAGGCGCCGAGCTTGCCGTCCTCGAGCAGGGCCAGGTCGCGACCGGAGCGCACCTTGTAGCGCACCCAGTCGAGCTCGAACTTCTTGTGGTGATCGGCGAGCAGCTTCCAGACCCGCTTGGCCAGCGCCTTCAGCTCGGCCGCGGGCCGCGCCTGCAGGTCGTCGGGGCCGACCAGCTCGATGGCGTTCATCACCTCGCGATAGGCGGGGGCTGAGCGCGGCTCCATCGTCCGCACCGTCAGCTGCTCGGCGCGCAGGGCCTCGATGACGCGCAGCCAGGCGGTGGCGGCCTCGAAGCGCGACAGATCGAGATGGCTGATGGGCTGGCCGTCGACGGTGAGCGTGACGGCGGCGCCGAGGCCGCTGAGCGCGCGCGAGCCGTCCTTCAGCTTGGGCATCGCGGGCAGCTTGGCCTTGAACTTCTTGCGCGCGCCGGGCGCCAGCTTGCCGATGGGGACGGCGTGATCGAGCAGCACCTCGGAGGTGCCGGGCATGCCGGGCACACGCACCTGCACCGGGCCGCCGGCCGAATAGGTGGTGTAGCCCAGCACCAGGCAGCGCGCCGCCACCTCGAGCTCGACCGGGCCGACGTTCTCGACCTCGCCGGAGCAGGTCGGGCGACCCTCGACACCGAGCGGGATGCCCTGGAACACGCGCTGCTTGACGACGATCTGCGTGCGCGCGGCCACGCCATACAGGGCGCGATCGTCGAGCATGGTGCGCCCGTCGCCGACCTCGACGCGGACCACGGCGGTGCCGGGGACCAGGCTGGCGCGGGCGACCGCGCCGCTGGCGCTGAACCACACCTCCACGGTGCGACCGGGCAGCTTGGCCGCGACCAGGTCGTGGACCTTGCGGCCGAGCGTGCGCAGGTCGTCCCAGGGCGGGGCGGCGCCCTTGGCCAGCACGACCACCAGCTCGTCGCGGGCGATGGCCTCGGCGTCGGGCAGCAGCGGCTGCAGGGCGGTGGCGATGGTGCGGCCGAGCTGGTAGGGCGTCGGCGGCCGCGCCGGCGCGGGAACGCCGGCGTCGCTGCTGGCGCGGCGGGCGGGGGCGCGCGCCGTCCCGGCGTCACGCGCGGCAGGCGCTGGTTGCGCGGGTGCGGGGGCGACGGCGCAGACCAGCAGCAAGCCAGCGAGGACGGGACGCAGCAGGGGGGGATGATAGCCGAGACCCCGGCACGGCTGCGGCTGCGGCGCGGTGGTTCAGCGGCGGCGCGCGCGCTTGACCCGGGTGGGCTTGGCCTCCCAGTGCCAGGGTTCGGAGGGCACCGTGCGGCGGAAGCCGAAGCGGCGGGCATTCCTGGTCAGCCAGGCGTAGACGTCCTCGGTCAGGTAGATGTCGGCGGCGCGGCCGAGCTGGTGGTTGGAGTGGCCGGGGCGGGCCGCCTTGGCGCCGAAGCCGGCGCGCCAGGCCTGGTACAGCCAGCGCTGCTGCTCGAAGGTGCGAAAGCCGCTGCGGATGTAGAGCTCGACGCCGTCGGCGGCGGCGGCGGCCTGCATGGCGAGGAACTTCTCGGCGATGTCGTGCGCCAGCCAGGCGCCGCCGACGTCGACCAGGGTGACGTCGACGGCGCGACCACGGCGGAAGCCCTCACCGATGCTGCGCGGGCGCGGCTCTTCGCTGGCGCGTGCGGAGGTGCTGGCCAGCACGAGGAGGGCGAAGACGGCCGGCTTCAGCACACTCACAGTGTTGATGGGGCCAGGCGGGGGCGCAACCAACCATGGTTTTCCCCGGAGTCGGCCAGAGTGGCGGGGGCGGCGCGTATGACGCGCCATGTCGCTGCTGATGGTGCTGTGGTCGCTGGGGTTCGAGGTCGGGGCGCGGGCGGCGCTGCCGGTGCGCGTCACGGTGCCGCACATCTGTGAGCAACCGGCGCTGGACCTCGATGGTGACGGCGCGGTCGAGGGGTTCGACGCGGCGCCGGACAGCTGTGGCACTGGCGGCTGTCGCTACACGGTGTCGCGGGCGACGATGCCGGGCGCGCTGCTGGGGACCATCGACGGCTGCTGGTTCACCCGCGGCGAGCGGCGCCATCACGGGCTGTTCGACGTCGTCGCGGTGTGGCGCCTGGGGGTCGACAGCGACACCACGGTGTACCGCTTCGACGGGCATGAGTACCGGCCGCGCTGAGGACGCCGAGAGCTGGTCGCATGCGACAATTTACACTGAAACAGCGCCATTCCTCCCCCTGGTGGCTGGCACCCGGACTGCGGCTGGGTCATCCTGTGCGGGTGAGGGGGACGAGCGTCATCGCGGTGGTCGTCGCGGGTCTCGCCTGGCACGGCGGCAGTGCGCGCGCCGAGGTCGCCGGCATGCACGAGGGCGTGCCCTGGCCGGTGATCGCCGCGCCGGTGGAGCGGCCGGTGCCGCTGCCCGAGGTGACCGAGCCGCCGCCTGCGCCGCCGACGCGCGCGGGGCAGAAGGTCGTGGCGCTGCTGGGCCAGATCGAGCGCACGCTGCAGGAGTCGAGCTACCAGCACACCACGCGGGTGCGCACCGACCAGGGCATCTTCCACTGGGACTGCTCGGGCATGACGGCGTGGATCCTCCGGCGGGTGGCGCCCGCGACCATGCGCGGGCTGTCGGGGCGGCCGGTGGCGCGGGACTTCGCGCGGGTCATCGCGCGCGCGCCGACCGAGCGCAGCCGGGGCGGCTGGCGACGCATCGCGCGCATCGACGAGGTGATGCCGGGCGACGTGTTCGCCTGGAAGCGGCCGCGCGGGCTGCCCAGTCGCAACACCGGCCATGTCGGCTTCGTGGTCGGGAAGCCGGTGGCGGTGCCGGGGCTGCCTGGAGGCTGGGCGGTGCGCATCGCCGATTCGTCGTCGTTCATCCACCAGAACGACACCCGCGCGCACGACCTGGATGGCGGTTTCGGGATGGGCACGATGACCTTCCTGGTCGACGCCGACGGGCGCGTCACGCACTACGGCTGGGCCGGTACGCGCAGCGCGCTGTACGTGGTGACCGAGGTGCAGTTCGGGCGCGTGGCGCCGTGACCTCGCCGTCGTGAGGCTGGCCGCGGCGGCGGTCAGCGGACCTCGAAGCTGATGGGGTCGCTGCGCTTGCCGGCGGCGATGAGCTCGAGGGTGTGCGGGCCGGGGCTGAGCTGCCAGGTGGTGTCGTAGGGCCAGCGCGCGGCGGCGAGGGGGCGGCCGTCGATGTGCCAGGTCACCTCGGGCAGCGGTGGGTCGACCTCGGCGGTGAGGCCGAGGGTCTGGGTGCGCGGGTCGTAGCCGGGTTCGATGAGGAAGACCTCGCCCGGGCGCGGGTAGGTGATGACCAGGGCGCCGGGGATGACGCCGGTGCTGGGGCACAGCGGGGACTCGCGGGTGGGCGGCGACTCGAAGTCGTGATCGCGCTGCCACGACGAGTAGCTGGCGGGCAGCGCGGCGAAGACGCGGTGGTCCACGAAGCGTGCCGGGCAGCGCGGGCCCGCGAGCAGGCCGTTGCGACGATCGATGGCGACCTCGCGGTGCCAGGGGCAGGGTTCGCTGGGGGCGTGGTCGCGGGTGACGTGGACGGTGCGGGTGTGGGGGCATGACGGGCCGGGGCGCTGGCCGCTGAGGGCGCACACGCTGACCTCGACGACGCCGGGGGGCGCGTCGAACGGGCGCGGGCCGAGGTGGGCGGGATCGCGCGCGACCGTGCGGGTCATCAGGCGGTGGAACAGCGGGCCGGCCCCGGAGGCGCCGGCGAGGTGGTTCATGGAGTTGCCGCCGAAGTCACCGCTCCAGACCGCGACGGTGTAGCGCTGGGTGTAGCCGATGGCCCAGTTGTCGCGGAAGTTGGAGCTGGTGCCGGTCTTGACGGCGACCGGGAAGCCGAGCAGCAGGGCGTTGGCGGGGCCGAAGGCGGCGCTGCGCAGCCCCTCGTCGGACAGCACGTCGCTGATGAGGTAGGCGATCTCGGCGGGCAGCACGCGCGGGGTGGTCGCGGGGCGGGCGCCGGCGGCGGTGGCGGCGGCGACCGCGGCCAGCGGGGTGGCGCGGCAGGCCACGCCGGTGCGGGCCAGCGCGGCGTAGCCCTGCGCCAGCTCGAGCAGGGTGACCTCGCCGTTGCCGAGGGTGAGGCCGAGGCCGTAGTGGGCGGCGGGCTGATCCAGCGAGGCGAAGCCGAGGCTGTGCAGGCGGTCGAGCAGGGCGTCGGGGCCGACGCGGTTGGCGACGCGCAGCGCGGGGACATTGAGGCTCATGCCCAGGGCGTCGCCCATGAGGACGGGGCCGAGGAAGTCCTTGGAGTAGTTCTGCGGGGAAAACAGCGTGCCTTCGGGGTCGCCATAGCGGGTCTCGATGTCGGCGACCACGCTGGCGGGGGTGGCGCCGGCCTCGAAGGCGAGCGCGTAGGTGAAGGGCTTGAGCGCGGAGCCGGGCTGGCGGCGCGCGACCGCGCCGTTGACGGCGCCGCTGGTGGGTTCGTGGTAGTCGGCCGAGCCGACCATGGCCAGGATGCCGCAGCTGGCGTTGTCGAGGATGACGGCGGCGGCGTTGGTGACGCCGGAGGGGGCCAGCGCGCGCACGTGCTCGGCGAGCAGGCGCTCGGCGTCGGCCTGCAGCGCGGGGTCGAGGGTGGTCGCGATCTCGCCGGGGGGTGGGCGCAGTGACAGGACATAGTCGGTGAAGTGCGGCGCGGCGGTGGGCGGCGCGCTGGCGTAGCGCAGCGGCTCGGCGAGGGCGCTGTCACGGGCGGCGCGGGTCAGCTTGCCGGTGCGGACGAGGCGGGCGAGCACGACGCGCTGGCGGGCGCGCGCGGCGGCAGGGTGCAGCAGGGGGTTGAGATCGGTGGGCGCCTTGGGCAGGCCGGCGAGCAGGGCGGCCTCGGCCAGGCTGAGGTGGCGGCTGGGCTTGCCGAAGAAGCGCTGGCTGGCGGCCTCGATGCCGACGGCGCCGGCGCCGTAGGGGGCGCGGTTGAGGTATTGCTCGAGGATGGTGCGCTTGGAGACCGCGCGCTCCAGGCGGCGGGCGTCGACCATCTCGCCCAGCTTGCCGGCCAGGCTGCGCGCGTGCGGGTGCACCAGGCGGACCAGCTGCATGGTCAGCGTCGAGGCGCCCGAGACGGTGCGGCCGTGGCGGACGGCGTCGAAGGCGGCGCGCAGCACGCCGATGCGATCGATGCCGTCGTGCGAGAAGAAGCGGGCGTCCTCGACCGCGATGGTGGCGTCGATGACCAGCGGGGACATCTCGGCCAGTGGCACCCAGGCGGCGCGGGTGCCCTGGCCGTTGACGGCCTCGCGCAAGAGGCCCCCGCGGGCGTCACGCAAGCGCTGCGAGTCGGCGCGCGGCACGAGATCGCCGACCGGGTAGGCGCGCGCGCGCACGACCAGTTCGAAGGCGCCCATCAGCAGCAGCACGACGACGACGAAACCACCCGTGGCCCAGCCCAGCCGCCGCCCCCAGCGCCGCACCCAGGTGCGACGCCTCGTGCCCGTGCCCGTGCCCGTGCCCGTGCCCGATCCGGGCTCTTTCCCCGCCCTACTCACTTCACTCGACGACAACATCATCAATCGCCGTCGCCCCCACCACCTCGGGGGCGTACATCGCCTCGGCCCCCGCGGCCGGCCGCAAGAACTTCCCAGGCGTCGTCGCCCGCGCCAGATACACGTACTCGAACGTCCCGGCCGGCAGCTCGTCGGCATAGAACGCCACGCGCGAATCGCGCAGCTCGCTGTGGGACAGGTACTGCAACCCGGCCGCGACCTCGGGCGTCAGCTTGCCGGTGGCGACCTGCTCGGTGGTGGCCAGGTTGGCGTTGAGCGGCTCCAGGCCGGCGGGCAGCTTGTCGTCGATGGCGACATAGTTCTGCTTGTCCTTGCTGCTGACGCGCAGGCGCACGCGCACCAGGGCGCCGAGCGGGATCTTCTTGCCCTCCAGCGAGACCCCGGCGGCGGTCTCGTAGCGCCGCGTGATGGTGAAGCCGCTGGCGCGCGCGACGCGGTTCTGGGGATCGTCGAGCGAGACGTCATACTCGGCGCGCACGGTCAGGAAGCTGGGCGGGCCGCGGTTCTCCAGCGCGAAAGTGTGCTGCGTGGTGGCCTTGCCCAGCGTGGCCTCGTCGAGGCGCAGGCGCTGCACGCGGCGCGACACCACCTCGAAGGCCTTGGCCGGGACGGCGGCGCCGTCGCGGCTCAGCGCGAAGGCCGCGGTGTCACCCTTGGCGGCGTTGCCGGCGGCGGCGGTGCTCGGCGAGCTGGCCAGCGCGGCCACCGCCATGATGCCGAAGACGTCCTCCTGGGTGTTGCCCCAGCTGCCGCCCTGCTGGCGCTTGATGAGGCCGGTCAGCAGCTTGGCGCGCATCTCGTCGGGCGGGCTGGCCAGCGCATAGGCCAGCAGCGCGCCGGCGTGGGTGCGCAGCGGCGAGCCCATCGACCAGCCCTGGGCGCGATCGCCCTCGTAGTAGGCCTGCTCGGTCTCGATCTTGGCGGCGGCGCGGATGTCGCCCAGGATGGCGGGCAGCAGCGCGCGGTCGCCGGCGCCCTCGGCCACTGCGACGGCCAGGAAGGCCAGCCCGAACGGCGTCATCTTGCCGCGCTTCTGCCACAGCACCGGGATGTACGCCGACTGCGGGCGGCCCAGGCGCCCCAGCGTCATCACGAACAGCGCGCGGGTGTCGGCGTCGGCCATCGCGGCGTGCGGCATCTCCTCGTTGATCTCGCCCTTGCGCAGCGACTCCTCGAGGAAGTTGGCCATGCGCGCCAGCGACGCCTCGGGCACGTCATAACCGCGCTTCTTGGCCTCGATCAGCGCGGTCAGGCCGAACGCGGTGCCGAAGGCGTGCGGCTCGGTGCCGCCGGGCCAGTATGACAGCCCGCCGCCGCCGGTCTGGAACGACAGGATGCGCGCGACGCCCGCGGTGGAGAACTTCTTCAGCGCGGCCTCGTCGACGGTGACGCCCATCTCGGGCAGGAGCTCGCTGAGGACGACCAGGGGATAGGCGGTGCTGGTGGTCTGCTCCAGGCAGCCGTTGGGGTAGTCCATCAGGCGATCGACCGCGCCCTTGAGCTCGGACAGCGAGGTGGTCGACACCATGACCTCGAGCATGGTGCTGCCGGGCAGGCGGCCCTCGGGCAGCTGGATGGCGACCTGACCCTTGCCCGAGATCTGCGCGCGCTCGATGAGGCGGCGGCGCGAGCCGGGGTTGAGCACCGGCACGGCGATCTCGACGGCGTCGGCCTGGTTGCCCAGGCGCGCGACGAACTTGACGGTGGCGGTGGACTTGCCGTCCTTGCCGGTGACCACGGGGCCGCGCACGGTGACCGGGAAGCTGAACTTCTCCGAGCCGTCGACGGCGATGGCGCGCTCCTGCTGCGCGGGGCCCTTGCTGGCGGCCGCGGCAGCGCCGGTGCTGGCGCCCTCGAGGCCGACGAAGCCGGCGGTGACCACGACCTTGCCGGCGGCGCCGGTGCCGTTGAAGACGCGCGCCTCCACGGTCAGGGTGTCACCCGGGTAGACGAAGCGCGGCAGCACCGGCTGCACGATCAGCGGGCGGCGCACCAGCACGCCGGCCTGGCCCGAGCCGGCGCGACCGGCGGCGTCGACCACGACGGCCATGACGCGGTAGGTGGTCACGTTGTCAGGCAGCTTGAAGGTGACGTGGGCGCGGCCGTCGGCGCCGATGGGCACGCGCGGGTTCCAGTACGCGGTGCTCTGCATCAGCGTGCGTAGCTCGGCGGGCAGATCCTGCAGCGAGAAGCCGTCACCGCCGTCGCCGGCCGGGAACAGCTGCTCGTGGCGCAGGCGCTGCGCGTAGGGCAGCTCGAGGCGGCTCTCCAGGGTGCGCACACCGAGGGGCTGCTCGGGCTCGAGCTCGGCGACCGGGTCGGGGGTGCGGTGGCGGGTCAGGCCGAGCACCGCCTCGTCGACCACCATCACGGTGGCCTGGCCGGCGGCGGGGCGGCCGGCGCTGTCACGCACGGCGACGTCGAGCGACAGCTCCTTGCCGGGGTGCGCCTTGTCGGTGGCGGGCCTCACGTCGACCGCGAGGCGGCGCTCGCGCGGCTCGACGGCGAGGCGGGCGTAGCCCATGCGGAAGGCGGGGGCGCCGGTCTCGAAGCCGCTGGCGTCGCGCTTGTCGTGGATGCGGCCGCGCAGCAGGACGACCGAGGCATAGATGTTGGGGGCGTGATCCGCGGTGATGGGGACCTCGATGACCGGGGTGTCACCGTCGATGCGGAACAGGCGGTGCTCGAGGACGCCGCCGCGCTCCAGCGTCAGCAGGCCGCGCGCGCTGCTGAACGGCGAGGCCACCATCAGGCGGGCGGTGTCACCGGCGCGGTAGCTCTGCTTGTCGGCGATGAGCTCGATGCGCTCGTGATCGAAGCGCGGCCAGGCCACCTCGCCCTTGCCCGAGGCGTTGACGTCGAAGCCGGTCTCGACGCGGCGGCCGGCGGGATCGTCGGCGGCGGCGCGCACGCGGTACTGGCCGGCGCGCGGGACGCGGAAGCGGCAGGTCACCGCGGCGGCGCGCGTGGTGGTCTTGCAGGTGGCGACGGTCTCGATGACCTCGCGATCGAGGCGCTGGGCGCCGTCCCCGGCCAGGCGCACGGCGCCCTGGTGCTCGACGCGCTCGAGCAGGGCGCTGACGGCGACGCGCGGGCGCACGCGGCCCTCGGGATCGACGGCGACCACCGGGACCTCGAGGGTGTCGCCGGCGGCCAGCACGCGCTCGGCGGGCGGCGCGACGCCGAGGTAGAAGGCGGCCGGGTGCACGGTCTGCGCGGTGCGGCCGGCGTAGACCTGGCGATCGACGTCGGTCACGCTGGCGTCGACGACATAGCGCATGGCGCCGGCGCGCGCGGCGTGGTCGGGGGTGAAGGCGACGCCGAGGCGGCCCTCACCATCGAGGCGGCCCTTGCCGTGGCTGAGCATCGTGGTGGGCGCGTCCTGGCCTTCCGGGGTGAAGACGAAGCGCGGGAAGTTGCCCGGGGCGAAGCGCACCGGCGTGCGCGACACCGAGTAGGTGACCTCGCGGCCGCCCAGGTTGCCGCCGTGCAGGTAGCGCGCGGCGACGCCGGCGTGCACCGGCTGGCCGTACTTCCAGGTTGCCTCGTCGGCGTCGATGCTGACCGCGAAGGTCGGCACGCGGTACTCCTCGACGTGGAAGCGGCGCGTGAGGGCGCGCTCGCCGAGCTCGACGCGCAGCGAGTACTCGCCCACCGCGGCGGTCGTCTTCAGCGCGAGGTCGTGGTCGGCGCTGCCGAAGCCGTCGAGCGCGAGGTCGCCGCTGTAGAGCTCCTGGCCGCGTGGATCCTTGATCGAGATGTGCGCCGGGGTCTTGCTGGCGCGGGCGTCGTCGGCGTCGGCCAGGATGGCCTTGATGTGCACGGTCTCGCCGGGGCGGTAGATCCCGCGCTCGGTGAAGACGGCGCCGCCGAGCAGGCGGATGCCCTTGGCCTCCCCGGGCAGGCCGAAGCGCCAGGCGTCCGACAAGAGGTCGTCGGCCAGCGCGACCACGGCGCGGTCGCCGCCCGAGCTGAGCTCGATGAAGCCCGACTGCAGCAGGCCCAGGCGGCCAGCGAGGTCGCGCGCCGGCACGCGGGCGACACCGTCGGCGCCGGTGGTGGCCTGCGCCAGCACGGTGCCCTCGCGGTCCAGCAGCGTCACCGGGGCGCCGGCGACGACGTCCCCGTCGGCCAGCCGGGTGGCCCACACCAGCAGCTCGCCGTCGAACACCTTGGCGGTGAGGCCGAGGCCGGTGACCTGGACCAGCGCGGTGGCGGTCGGCGGCCGGTTGCCAGCGGCGGCGCTGCCGCGGCCCCGGGCTGGTTGAGCGGGCGATCGGCGGGCGCGGCGGCGCGCGTCGCCTCGGGGGTGGCACCGCGCTGCGCGCAGGGGGTGTCGCCCGCGTTCATGGCATGGATGAAGTCGACCGCGCTGGCCAGGCGGTGCACCTTGACGCTCAGCGCGCCCAGGTTGCGACCGCGGATGGGCAGGCGGGCGTGGCCGTTCTCGAGCACCAGGGCGGCGGCTGGCAGCTCCAGGCTGGGCGCCAGATCCTCGGCGCGGACGCGGAAGGTGGCGGGCACGCCCAGGCGGTTACCCAGCACATCGGTCAGGCTGGCGGCGAGCGCAAGCTGGTACAGCTGGCCGGGCGCCAGCGTGGCGCTGACCTCGGCGACGGCGCCGGAGGTCGAGATGTTGAGGTTCTTGGGCTTCGGCGTGATGGTCAGGGCGCGCTCGACCGCCTTGACGGTGACCGCGCCCGAGAAGCCGAGGCGCCAGTTGACGCGCAGCGGAGCGCGCTGCCCGCTGGTGGAGGCGCCGCCGCCGCCCTCCTCGTCGTCGTACTGCTCCTCGCCGCCGTAGGCGTCGTTGCCGCCGAAGACGCGCAGCGCGAAGGTCGAGTTGGCGACCAGGTTCTTCTCGATGGCCTCGATGCGCGTGCCGGTCTCGGACCAGCTCGGGATGGCCAGCGACACCGGCTCGCCGTCGCCAGGCAGCTTCACCACGGTGACCGCGATCAGATAGGCGGTGTCGAGCTTGCCGTCATAGACCTGGGCCGCGCTGCTGGGGCGCTCGACGCGCAGCTCGAGGGCGCGCTTGCCGAGGCCGGTGGCGCGCAGCTGCTTGCCGAGCTTGGCGGGGTCGACGGGCTGGTCATACAGCATGAACAGCGGCCCGGCGCCGACCTGGCTGGTGGCGCTGAGCAGCGACACGAAGCGCGGCTTTCCCGCGATGACCGGCCACGACGCGACCTTGCCGGCGGCCGAGAAGTGCGGCACCTGCACGGTGTCCTGCCACGGCGCGGTCAGCGCCAGCTCGGGCGCGTCGGCCGGGGGTGGCACGTCGGACAGCTTCAGCGCGATCTCGTGGCCCCAGGGCAGCTGGCCGGCCGCCGGAGTGAAGACCAGCTCGGTCGGGCTCTTCCAGGCCAGCTTGCCGCGCTGCGGCGGGTCGAAGGTCAGCCTGGGCAGGTGCGCCTTGGCCAGCCCCTTGGCGGCCACCATGGGGTGGCTGAAGTTGAAGGTCAGGACGCAGCCGGCGCGCTCGCAGTCGCTGCGCGAGATCTCGAGCTCGACCTCGTCATGGCCGGCGACCGGCTCCATGGCCAGATCGAGCGGGGCGTTCCCAGGGAGCAGCGCGGCCGCGGGTGATGGTGCGGGTGGTGCGGGTGGTGCGGGCGGTGCGGGCGGCGCCTGCGCGGTCGCCGACTGCGCGATCGCGCCAGCATCGCGCTCTCGCGCACTCTCGCGCGGCGACGCGCACGAGACACACACCATGAGGGGAGCCACCAGCACCGCGATCCGCCTGCGCACAGGAGTCATGCGTCGCCGCTGAGCAACCGGCATGCCGTCGACAACCCCCCGATTGCGCGCGCTCGTGTGGGGCCCTGTGTCTCGCCTGACAGCGTACGCCGCCGCCGGCACGTGTCACGTCACCCGCGAAAAGCGCCCCGCGACGGAAGTGAAGCGCGGCCTCGAACGTTACGTTGCCGGCGCGCGCTGCGCACACGCGCCTGGCTAGTGCGACGGGCCCGGGAACCTGCGCGCCAGTCGCTCGAGGGCGGCGTCGATGGTGGCGTCGTGCTTGCAGAAGCAGAAGCGGATCAGGGTGCGCGGCGGGGCGTCGAGGTAGAAGGCGCTCATCGGGATGGTGACCACGCCGGCCTCGAGGACGAGGCGGCGGCAGAAGGCGACGTCGTCCTCGTCGGGGCGCATCCAGGCCGCGGCGTCGGCGACCAGGAAGTAGGTGCCATCGCAGGCCAGGAGCGGCAGCCCCAGCGCGCCGAGGCCGGCGGCGAGGCGCTCGCGGCTGCGTGCCAGCGGCTCGCCCAGGCTGCGGAAGTAGGCCGCGTCGTTGCCCAGGCCGAGGGCGACCGCGTGCTGCAGGCTGGGCGCGCTGGTGAAGGTCACGAACTGGTGCGCCTTGGCGATCGGGCGCAGCAGCGCGGGCGCCGCCGTGATGTAGCCGATCTTCCAGCCGGTCAGCGAGAAGGTCTTGCCCGCCGAGCCGATGCGCACGACGCGGTCGCGCATGCCGGGCAGGGTCATCAGCGGGACATGGCGCGCGGCGCCGAAGGTCAGGTGCTCGTAGACCTCGTCGCACACCGCGTAGGCGTCGTGGCGCAGCAGGAGCTCCGCGATGGCGCCGAGCTCGGCGGCGGTGAACACCTTGCCGGTCGGGTTCATCGGCGTGTTCAGCACCAGCAGCTTGGTGCGCGGCGTGAACGCCGCCGCCAGCGCGTCCAGCGGCAGCTCCCAGCCCGGCGGCGTCAGGCGCACCGCGCGCGGGATGGCGCCCAGGCGGCGGATCACCGGCGCATAGGTGTCATAGGTCGGCTCCAGCAACACCACCTCGTCGCCGTCGTCGAGCAGCCCCATGAAGCAGTCGAGCAGCGCCTCGGTGGCGCCCGAGGTGACCAGCACCTCGCTGGCATCGACGTCGAGGCCGTACAGGCGACGCTGGTGGTCGGCCACCGCCTCGCGCAGCGCGGGCAGCCCCAGCATGGGCGGATACTGGTTGTGACCATTGACCACGAAGTCGGCGGCGGCCTGGCGCAGCGCCAGCGGGCCGGGGTCGTCGGGGAAGCCCTGACCCAGGTTCACCGCGGCGTGCTCGCGGGCCAGGCTCGACATGGCCTCGAAGATGGTGGTGCCCGAGGCCGACAGGCCAGGATTGGCGGGCTTCACTCGCTGGACTCGGACTCGGGCAGCTTGGGCAGCTCGTCGATGCGCGGCTCGAGCACGATCTCGATGCGGCGATTGAGCTGCTTGCCCTTCTTGCTCTTGTTCTTGGCGGCGGGGTCGAACTCGGCGTAGCCGGCGGCGGCCAGGCTGCCGGCGGGCATGCCGGCGCTGATGAGGTACTTCACCACGCGCAGCGCGCGCGCCACGCTGAGCTCCCAGTTGTCGCTGTAGGGCGAGTCCTTGATGGGGTCGGAGTCGGTGTGGCCGGCGACCAGGAAGTGGCGATCGCCGAGCTCCTTGAGCACGCCGGCGACCGCGGTCAGCGCGGCGTTGCCCTTGTCGGACAGCTCGGCCTTGCCGGAGCCGAACAGCACGCCCGCGGGCAGCTCGACCAGCATGCGGCCGTTGCGCACGCGCACGCGCAGGGTGCCGGTGTCGATCATCTTCTGGAACTTGGCGGTCAGGGCCTGGAAGGCGGCCAGGCGGCGCTCGGAGTCGGCGCGCTGCTTGCGCAGCTCGTCGAGCTCGGCGGCGCTGGCCTTCATCGACTCGTCGAGGGCGCCAGCGCGCGTCTCGGCGGCGCTCTTGCCGGTGCGGCAGCTGTCGAGGTCGTGCTGGCGCTGCGCGCTCTCGGCCTCGGCGTCGGTCAGCCGCTTGCGGACGCCGTCATACTTCGACTGCGAGACGCAGCCGGCCAGCGCGAACATGGCGATGCAGGCAGCCCCCAGGGAACGTGTGGTGTGTGCCATGGCGGGATGATGCCAGAGCTTCAGCCGATCCTGCGCGCCTCCAGGTAGAAGCGCTTCTCGTGGGCCTCGCCCATCGAGAACGTCTTGCGCGGCAGGGCGCCGTCGAGGGCGACCGAGCGAAACAGCTCCTGCTTGCGCATCGCGGGCAGGTAGAGGCCGGCGGCCCCGGGGCGAGTGCCCAGCTTGGTCACGGCGTCGGCGCCATGCACATAGTCGATCTCGCGCGCGCCCTTGGCCTGCATGAAGGCGTCGAGACAGGGCTGCAGCGTGCCGACCGGCAGGTTGTGCGTCGGGTTGTCGATCTCGAGCACGCCGGCGCCGCTGGCCGTGACCAGGCCGATGAGGTGCGCCGAGCCGCCCTGCTGGGCGTCGACGCGCAGGCGCACGGCGTCGAACGAGCCCAGGGGGATGTAGCGCGCGCGACCCGGGAAGTGTTCGGTCACGGCGGCGCTGACCTCACGCGTGACGTCGAACAGCACCCGGTGGATGGGCTCGAACTCCAGCGCGTGGTCGTGCAGGTTGACCAGCTCGACCAGGGCGTGGCGCAGCGGCGACGAGGCCAGCAGCGCGGCGCGCTCGGCCGGGCCGGCGGCGCGCTCCTTGGCGCGCTCCCAGATGGTCTTGGCGGTCGCCAGCGAGTGGTTGCCGTCGCCCATGGCGTAGAGCAGCACCGGCGTCCCGGCGGGGACGCCCGACTTGGCGGCGAAGACCTCGGGGCGCGCCAGCTCGGTCAGCGCGGCCACCACGCCGGCCTCCAGCGCGGGGTCGTCGACGCGGCGCCCGCTGACGTGGCCCGAGCCCAGCATCAGCTCGAAGTCGTACAGCACCGGCAGGCGCTCGCGCGCGGCCGTCAGTGGGCCCAGCACGTGGTTGTCGGGGTCGTCGATGAGCACCATGATGTGCGGCAGCTCGACCGTGGCGCCCTCGCGGATCTTCACCCGCGGCGGGATGCGGTCGAGGATGGTGCCCTCGGTGGCGCGGATGGGGCTGGTCGAGCCGACGCGGAAGTCGTACTGCTCGAGATCGAGACACACCATGAGACCGTGGCGGACCCGGCCCGCGATGCTGCGCTCGACGTGCACGAAGCCGGGCGTGGCCACGAACAGGCCGTCGTCGCAGTAGCGCTGCATGGCGGCGCGAATGCGGGCGATGCGCGCCTCGGGGGCGGACTCGCTGAGGTAGACCTCGGGATAGATGAGGTGCAGCGTCGAGGCGGCGTCGCCGACCAGGGCGGCGACCTCGGACCAGTAGGCCGGCTCCGAGGTGTGCTGATCGCAGGCGATGACGGCCCACTTGTGGAGATCGATGCCGGGTTTCGGCAGCAGCACCTCGGGGACGCCGAGGCCGAGCTTGTCGTGGATGCGCATCATGTCCTCGGCCGGGCATGATACCCGAGCGCGCCACCGGCTACGCGAACGCGAACTGCAGGCGCGCCGAAAGGTGTAAAACGGGGGCGTCATGTTGCCCAGACCCGACCTGTCCGGCAAGCGCGGGCTCGACCTGCTCCGCGATCCGCTGCTCAACAAAGGCACCGCCTTCACCGAGCGCGAGCGCGACGTCCTCGGCCTGCGCGGTCTGCTGCCGCCCCGCGTGCACACGCTGGACGAGCAGGTCGAGCGCGTGCTGGCCACGGTGCGCGACAAGCCCAGCGATCTCGAGCGCTACATCTACCTGACCTCGCTGCAGGACCGCAACGAGGTGCTGTTCTACAAGCTGCTGGGCAGCAACCTCGACGAGCTGATGCCCATCGTCTACACGCCCACGGTCGGGCAGGCGTGCCAGCGCTACTCGCAGATCTTCCGGCGCGCGCGCGGCGTCTTCGCGTCGCCCGCCGATCGCGGCCGCATGCGCGAGGTGCTGCGCAACTGGCCGCACCACGACGTGCGCATCATCGTGGTCACCGACGGCGAGCGCATCCTCGGCCTCGGCGATCTCGGCGCCAACGGCATGGGCATCCCGATCGGCAAGCTGGCGCTGTACACCGCCTGCGCGGGCATCCACCCGCGCTGGTGTCTGCCCATCACCATCGACGCCGGCACCAACAACCAGGCCCTGCACGACGACCCCATGTACATGGGCGCCAAGGCGCCGCGCCTGCGCGGCCCGGCCTACGACGAGCTGGTCGACGAGCTGATGACCGCGGCCCAGGAGCTGTACCCCGACGTCGTCATCCAGCTGGAGGACTTCGGCAACGCCAACGCCTTCCGCCTGCTGCACGCCTATCGCGACCGCGCCTGCGTGTTCGACGACGACATCCAGGGCACCGCGGCGGTGGCGCTGGCCGGGATCTACTCGGCGCTGCGCGAGACCGGTGGCAAGCTGGCCGAGCAGCGCTTCCTCTTCATGGGCGCGGGCGAGGCCGGCATCGGCATCGGCGATCTCATCGTCGACGCCCTGGTGACCGGCGGCATGGACCTGGCCGAGGCGCGCCGGCGCTGCTGGTTCTTCGACTCCAAGGGGCTGGTGGTGCGCGATCGCGAGGGGCTGGTGGCGCACAAGGTGCCCTTCGCCCACGACCACCCGCCCGAGCGCGACTTCCTGGCCGCGGTCGAGGCGCTGCGCCCCAACGCCATCATCGGCGTCTCGGCGACCGCGCGCGTGTTCACCGAGCCGGTGGTGCGCGCGATGGCGCGCCTCAACAAGCGCCCCATCATCTTCGCGCTGTCGAACCCGACCTCGAAGGCCGAGTGCACCGCCGAGGAGGCCTACGGCTGGAGCGACGGCCGCGCGCTGTACGCCAGCGGTAGCCCGTTCGCGCCGGTGACCTTGAACGGCCGCCGCTTCGTGCCCGGGCAGGGCAACAACGCCTACATCTTCCCCGGCGTCGGCCTGGGCCTGATCTGCTCGGGCGCCACCCGCGTGACCGACGAGATGTTCGCCGCCTCGGCGCGCACCCTGGCCAGCCTGGTCACCGCCGAGGATCTCGCGATGGGCCGGATCTACCCCGATCTGGCGCGCGTGCGCGAGATCTCGGCCGCCATCGCGGTCGCGGTCGCCGAGGTCGTGTTCGCGCGCGGCCTGACCAGGCGCAAGCGGCCGGCAGATCTGGCCGCCGACGTGCGCGCCACCATGTTCGACCCGCACTACGAGGACTACGTCTGACCTTGCGGCCAGACCGGCCGCGCTAGTGCACCGATCGTGAGATGGCATCAAGGAGGCGGCGTGGATCGGCGGCGAGGGCAAGGCGGGACGACGAAGGACTACTGGGCGTAATTCGAGGAGTCCCAACGCAGCGATCGTTGTCGAGGCGCGTTGGATCATTGATGTGATCTCGCGATCGGTGCACTAGGGCGTCCTCATGAACGACCAGGTGTAGGTGATGCCGTCCCCGCCCGATGTGCCCGAGATGGTCTTGACCATGGGATCGTAGGGCTGGATGCCGGTCGACACCCACGGCGGCGGAGTGCCGCAGGTGGTGAAGCTGCCGCCCATGGGGCAGGCGGTGTGCTCGTAGCAGATCTCGTTGTTGGGCAGGTACGAGCCCTGCGCCATGTACATCGGCGGCGTGGTCGGGAAAAACTGCAGCGTGCCCGAGATCTGCACCGGTCCGCCGGTGATGGTGACCTGGCAGCCGGCCTCCACGCCGCTGCCGCTCAGCGCGGCGGTGCCGGTGGCTTCGAAGACGCTGCCGAACGGGCCGGGCATCTCCTTCCACACCACGGTGGCGGTGATGCGCCGGTTGAGCGAGCCGCCCGCGACGGGGTCGGTCAGGATGGCCTCCTCGGAGGCGGTGCCGTTCCACGACGGACACACCGAGACGCACGGGTGGGGATCGATCTTCGGGCCGCCCGCGGGCGCCAGCTCGAGGTGCAGGTGGGGGCCGTTGACGACGCCGGTGGTGTCGCTCTCGCCGATGTCCTGGCCGCAGGTGACGGCCTGCCCGACCACCACGGT
Source organism: Polyangia bacterium (assembly GCA_044229835.1). Taxonomy (GTDB): domain Bacteria; phylum Myxococcota_A; class Polyangia; order Haliangiales; family JADYYK01; genus JADYYK01. Next base: position 23,770 of record JBGASF010000041.1, read on the forward strand.
GCGCGTCTTCATGTGCGCATAGCGGATGGCGCCGGTGCCGGGCACGCTGATGACCACGGTCTCGCCGAAACTGTCAGAGCGGCGTGACTCGATCACGGTGCCGACGCCGCCCGCGAACAGCTTGTCGCCCGGCTGCGCCGCGTAGTCGACGCCGGGGTGGCCGATCCAGAGGTAGCGGCACTGGCCGCTCCTGCACTCCTTGGGGTGCCGGGCGTCATCGGGGCACTCGTCCGCGGTGGTGCAGGCGACCTCGGGCAGGTTGGGGCGCTTGAGCCAGATCTTGCGGTTGGGATCGAACGGGCTGTTCACGCTGATCGACTTCAGCGGCGCCGCGAAGCCCTTGACCGGGCAGGAGCCGGTGCCGAGTGGGAAGGTCATGGTGCCGGGAAAGCCCGGCGGCAGGGTGGTCTGCTGGCCGGGCTGCGCCAGCGTCAGCACGGTCTCGAAGCCGCCGTCGGGGGCCAGGTTGCTGGTCAGGTACTCGGGCGCCAGCGTCAGCTTCACGCTGCCGGCGCTGGTGGTGGCCTCGAGCGCCTCGAACTGCGGCAGGGCGTCCTCCTCGCTGGCGCCGGGCTGCTCGATGAGGACGCGCGCGGCGCCGTCGAAGTCGTCGGGGATGGTCAGCTCGATCGCCAGCGGCTGGGCCGGCGCGACACGGCCGACGTCGATGCGCACCTCGTAGGAGGCGCGCGGGCCGAGCTCGAAGATCCCGGTGGTCTCGGTGTACAGCGCGGCGGTGGCCGGGTCGGCGGTGGTGCGGATGGTCACCTGCGTCGCGGTCGGGAAGGCGCCGGCCGGGAACTTGAAGCTGCCGACGCCGGCCAGCGCGATGGTGCCGCCCGCGGGACCGATCATGTCGGTCTTGCTGAGGCCGGGTCCGCCGCCGCCGCCGCCACCCGACGAACCACAACCGGCGACCAGCCAGCCCACCCACAGCACACCCGACAACTTCGCCATCATCGGCTCAGGCTACGCGCCGGGGCGCACATGTACGACTGCAAGGATCCTTGCCGGGCGGGCTGGCCGGGCGGGCCCGGGCTGACCTGACGTCTCAGGCCGGCAGATCGATCACCACCCGCGCACCGGCGCCGTCGCGGTTCTGCCACGACACCGCGCCGCCGCTGGCCTTGACCAGCCCGTCGACCAGGCCGATGCCGAGGCCGCTGCCGGCCGCCTTGGTCGACGCGGCCTCGCCCGGCGGCCGGCCCAGCACCTTGGCGGACAGGCCGGGGCCGTCGTCGAGGATCTCGATGTGCACGCCGCTGGCGTCGCCGCTGGCGCGCAGCTCGACGCGGCGCGCGCTGTGCTGGCCGTCGCCCTCGCAGGCGTTGATCAGCAGGTTGCCGAGGATGCGGCGCAGCGCCGGCACCCCGCCCGCGACCTGCGCGACCAGCGTGGGCGCGGCGTGCACCACCAGCTCGACGCCGGGGAAGCGGCTGCGCAGGCTGGCCACCACCTCGCTGGCGGCGGCGTGGACGTCGACCGGGCGCGGCTCCTCCAGCGCGGCCAGCTCCTCCAGCGCGCGCGCCTTGACGCCCTCGATCTGGTCGCGGATCTCGCCGAGATCTTCGCGCAGGTTGGCGACCGCGGGCACGCCGACCTGGCGTGCCACCAGATCGGCGTTGATCTGGGCCGACATCAGCACGGTGCGCAGGTCATGGTGATCGCGCAGCACCGAGCGCAGGCCGTCGCCCGCCTGCGCGGCCTGCACCGCCGCGCGCGCGCCGCGCTCGACCAGGCGCCGGGTGCGCACCGCGATGATGATGGCCAGCGCGGTCGCGATGGCCAGCAGCGCGCTGAACATGGTGTAGGTCGTCGTGTTGACCGGCACGCGGTCGCCCGACACCACGCGGTCGGCGATCACGATGACCGCATAGGCCAGCGCGTTGAGCGCGCCGCCCAGCACCGCCGCGCTGGCCTGCAGGCGCAGCCCCGAGGCCACGATGATGACCAGCAGCCCCGAGACATCGACCATGTTGGTCAGCCCGACATAGCCCGGCCACGGCCACAGCGCCCCCGGCAGCAGCGCCAGCGTGGCGACCAGGCAGTCCAGCGCCACCGACAGGTGCAGCACCAGCCTGGTGTGGCGGCGCCGGCCCAGGCCCATCAGCACCGCGACCGAGAAGGCCATCGCGCCGGCCAGCCCCGGGAAGGTCATCCAGGCGCGCTCGGCCTCGTGGCCGAGGGCGTCGCCGCGCCACAGGATGGCCGACCGCGTACCCAGCACGATGCAGAACAGCAGGCGCGCCAGCGACACCGCGCGCTCGCCCGCGATGGCCGACTCGGTCAGGGTGCGCTGGACCGCGTCATCACCGGCCGTCTTCCCGCTCGTCGTCACCCAGCCTGATGGTACCCGAGTCGGCAGTTGACCGCGTCAGGCGTGGCGCACATGCTGGAATCGTGCGGCGTGTGGTCAACCGGGTGCTCGTGGTGGAGGACAACAAGGCGCTGCTGCGCACCCTGGAGGCGGCCATGTCGGCGCGCTTCCCCGAGGTCCGCGCCTGCCGCACCGTGGCCGAGGCGCGCGTGCACGTGACCGGCTGGACGCCCGATCTGGTGGTGCTCGACTTCATGCTGCCCGACGGCGATGCCCGCGCGGTGCTCGACCTGACCGAGCTGCGCGCGCCGGCGCCGGTGGTGGTCGCGGTCAGCGGCGAGGCCGGCCCCACCGAGTCGTTCGAGCTGGCCCAGCGCGGCGTGCGGGCCTTCCTGCCCAAGCCGCTGACGCTGGACGAGCTGGAGGCCGCCATCGAGCTGGCCATCAGCGCAGCGCCCGACCTCGAGCCCTACCTGCGCCAGACCGCGGGCCATCGCCCGCTGCGCGAGGTCACCGACGAGGTCCGCGACGTCCTCATCGACGAGACCCTGGCGCGCGCCGGGGGCAGCCGCCGCGCCGCCGCGCGCAGCCTGGCGACCTCGCGCCAGCTGCTGCAGTACCTGCTGCGCCAGCGCCGGGACTGAGGCTGGGCACGCGCCACGCGGCTGTGGCGCTGGCCAGGGCCATGGCATGATGGGCCATGGCCGGGGGGGTGCGACCGCGCGTGCTGGCGCGCGAGGATGCAGTTGCGCGGCGACGCCACCGGGTCGCGGTGCAGCGCAGCCGATGCATCTCGTACCTGGCGGTCGGGCCGCTGGCGCTGCTGCTGCGCGGCCTGGGCGCGGTCGACACCAGCGTGGTCGACATCGCGCTGATCATCGTGGCGGCGCAGCTGACCGTGGTCGCGGGCTGGCTGCTGGCCAGCCGCGATCTGGAGGGCCGCTGGGGCATCGACCTGTGGTGGCTGTGGGGGCTCACCGACACGCTGCTGGTGTCGCTGGGGGTCTATGTCTCGGGCGGGCTGGGCAGCCCCTGGTTCATGTTCTATCTGCTCAACATGCTGGGCGCGGGCTTCGTGCTGAGCGTGCCGCTGGCCGCGCTGGTCGCGGTGGCCAACACGGTGTGCTACCTCGGCGTGCTGCTGTTCATGGGCCATATCCAGGCGTTCGACGCCGGTTTCGGCGTCGCGCTGGCGCGCATGCTGGTGATGGGCACGGTGTTCGCGTTCGCGCTGCAGGGCATCGTGGCGCTCAAGCACAAGCGCATGCTGGTGCGCCGCCTCAAGGAGGACGAGTCGCGCAAGGTGCGCGAGCTGACCCGGCTGACCGCGGCGCTGGATCACCGCACCCGCGCGCTGGCCGACGCCAACCAGCGCATCCGCGAGGCCGACCGGCTCAAGTCGCGCTTCCTGGCCAACATGAGCCACGAGCTACGCACGCCGCTGAACTCGATCATCGGCTTCTCCGAGATCCTGGAGACGCGCCTGACCAACCTGGACCCGCGCCACGCCAAGTTCCTGCGCAACATCCACACCTCGGGCAGCCACCTGCTCGGCATCATCAACGACATCCTCGATCTGTCGAAGGTCGAGGCCGGCCGCATGGAGCTGCACGCCGAGCGGCTGTCGTTCACCCGGCTGACCGACGGCGTGCTGGCCGTGATGAAGGGCGCCGCCACCTCGCGCGGCGTGGTGCTGGAGGTGGACGCGCCGGCCGACCTGCCCGAGCTGGAGGCCGATCCGGTCCGCGCCAAGCAGATCCTCTACAACCTGCTGGCCAACGCGGTGAAGTTCTCGCCCGACGGCGGCACCGTCACGGTGACCGCGCGTGCGCTGACCGCGGAGGCGTCCCCGCTGGGGGTCGCGGCGCTGGAGTTCGCGGTCATCGACCATGGCATCGGCATCGATCCCAAGGATCACGAGCTGGTGTTCCAGGAGTTCCGCCAGGTCGACAGCGGCAGCGCGCGCAAGTACGAGGGCACCGGCCTCGGCCTGGCGCTGGTGCGCAAGTTCGTGGCGCTGCACCGCGGCGAGCTGCGCCTGGAGAGCCAGCTCGGGCAGGGCTCGCGCTTCATCGTGACGCTGCCGCTGAAGGCCACCGTGGGGGACCCCGCCAGCGCGGCGCTGCCGCCGGCGCTGCCGCAGGGCACCCACCCGACCGTGCTGGTGGTCGAGGACGATCCCACCGTGTACGAGAAGATCGCGGCCGATCTGGAGCGCGGCCAGTACCGCTGCGTGCGCGCGCGCACCGGCGAGGAGGCGCTCGAGCTGGTGCGCTCGCAGACGCCGGCGGCGATCACGCTGGATCTGGTGCTGCCCGGCATGGACGGCTGGGAGGTGCTGCGCCAGCTCAAGCAGGACGCCGCCACCCGGGGCGTGCCGGTGGTCATCGTGTCGATGCTGGACAGCCACGAGCTGGGCGTGGCGCTGGGCGCCGACGGCTACTTCGTCAAGCCGCCCGACGGCGACGAGCTGCTGCGGCGCATCGCCGAGCTGGTGCCGCGCCCGGCGGCGCACCTGCTGGCCATCGACGACGACGCCCAGGTGCACGAGCTGCTCGACGCCACGCTGACGCCGCGCGGCTACACGCTGGAGCACGCGCTGTCGGGCGCCGAGGGGCTGGCGCGGGCCATCGCGGCGCCGCCCGATCTGGTCATCCTCGATCTCATGATGCAGGGCATGGACGGCTTCGAGGTCGCCGCGCGCCTGAAGTCGGCGCCGTCGACCGCGCACGTGCCCATCCTGGTGCTGACCGCGAAGGACCTCAGCGCCGACGAGCGCCGCCAGCTGTCGGGCCACATCGGGGCGCTGTTGCAGAAGGGCGAGGCGCGCGAGTCGGGGCGCCTGCTGGAGACGTTGCAGGAGCTGCTCAGGCGGTCGACCACACCGTGACGGCGACGCGCGGCCCTCCTCAGGGTCGGCCGGGCATGTAACCGAGCTGGGCCTGGTCGTTGTTGCCCCAGCACACCACGCTGGCGTCGGCCAGCAAGGCGCAGGCGTGGTTGGCGCCCTTGGCGATCTGGCGCACCCCGGTCAGCCCGGGCACCTCGGTCGGGGTGGCAACACAGGAGCCATCACAGTCGGGCCCCGGCGCGCCGGTCATCCAGCCACCGTTGCTGGCGCCCCAGCAGCGCACGCGTCCGCCCTTCAGCAGCGCGCAGATCCCGCCGCGATTGCCCGAGAGCTGGGTGACGCCCGCGAGGCCGGGCACCTGGCTCGGCCGCGGCTGTGGCGCCTCGGTGGGCTTGCCGGTGCCGAGCTGGCCGCTGGGGTTGCGGCCCCAGCACCAGACCCGGCCGCCCCGGGTCAGCGCGCAGGCGCTGCGGCTGAAGGTCTCGAGTGCGACGACGTCCTTCACCGCCAGGCGGGCTCCGTCGCAGGTGACGGCGCCGCTGGCCAGCGCGCACGGCAGCGAGCCGTCGCCGCCGAGGGGGAGCACCGGGGCGGCGACCTCGCCGGGCAGCACGGCCACGGCGTGATGGGCGGCCACGATGGCGCTGGCGTCGTCCTCGCAGCCAGCGGCCTCGATGCGCGACTGCAGCTCGTCGTCGGACGGCGGTGGTCGCACCCCACGGCCCCAGCAGCGCGGGCCGCTGGCGGTCAGCGCGCAGCCGGCGTCTCGGCCCAGCAGCAGACCGGTGGCGCCGGTCACGCCGGGCACCAGCAGCGGCACCCCGACCAGGCTGGCGGCCGGGCCCAGGGGACCGCTGCCCCAGCAGCGCACGGTGCCATCGCCCAGGCGCGCGCAGGTGGCGTCGCCGTCGGCGCGCAGCTCGACCACGCCGGTCAGGCCGCGGATCTTCACTGGCCCGGTCGCGCGGCCGAAATCGGCCGGATTCGTGAGATCGCGGGTCTGGCGCCAGCACGCCAGCGCCCCGTCCAGCAGGGTGCAGCACGCGGTGCCGAGGTCCTTCAGGTAGCTGCAGGTCCGATTGACGTAGGACGGCGCCACCGGATCGCGGGTCTTCAGCCAGCACACGCGCGTGCCATCGACGAGGTCGCTGCAGCAGGGATCGCTGCCACAGCGCGACGGGTCGCGCAGGTTCGCCAGCAGGTCGGGCGAGGGTGAGCTCCCCGGCGGGGCGGGCGGGCTCTCGAGGGCGAGACATGCCGGTGACAGGCTGGTGCTGGCGTCGGCGTCCGGCGCTGGCGCTGGCGCTGCCGCTGCCGACACCGCTGGCGATGCCGACGGCGCCGCCGATGCCGCCACCGGTCCCGCCGGCCGCCGTGTGCCCGCGCAGCCACCGAGCAGCAGGGCCAGCACCGCCGAGCCCCACCCCCGCGATCGCCAGCCCTCCACGCTCACGCGTCCGCCCATTGCGCCAGGCTACACCGGAAGCGCGCGGATCGCTTACCATGAGCCGTGTCCGCCCCCGCCCTGCCCGACCTCGCCAGCCTGATCCTCGACAACCTGCCGCTCGGCCTGTGGGTCGCCGACGCCAAGGGCGAGCTGCTCTACGCCAACGCCGAGTTCCAGGAGATCATGGGCATGGGCGCGCGCACCGACGTCGCCGTCGGCGGCTATGCCGAGCCCTACGGTATCTGCGATCGCAACGGCCAGCCCTACCCCGAGTCGCGCATGCCCTTCGTGCAGGCCATGGAGGCGCGCGCCACCGTCGTGGTCGACGACATCGTCATCCACCGCCGCGACGGTCGCCGCGTCAACGTGCGCGCCACCGCGCGACCCCAGCTCGACGCCAGCGGCGAGGTGCAGTCGGTCGTCATCGCCTTCTTCGACATCACCCGCGAGGTCGAGGCCGAGCGCGCGCGCGCTCACAGCGAGAGCCAGCAGCGCCACACCCAGCGGCTGGAGGCGCTGGGCAAGCTGGCCGGCGGGATCGCGCACGACTTCAACAACCTGCTCGCCGGCATCAAGATGCTGGCCTCGCACGTGCGCCTCGGCGAGGAGGATCCCGCGCGGCTGTCGTCGCTGCGCTACATCGACGACATCACCGATCGCGGCGCCGAGCTGACCCGCGCCCTGCTGCGCTTCGCCCAGAAGGAGTCCAACCACCCGCGCGCGGTCGACTTCGACGAGGTCATCCGCGACACCGTCGAGCTGGCGCAGCGCACCATCGACCGGCGCATCGAGGTCATCGCCGACCTGGGCGCGCCCGGCGCCACCATCATGGGCCACCGGCCGCAGATCGAGCAGGTGGTGATGAACCTGGTGGTCAACGCGCGCGACGCCATCCCGGGCGCGGGGCGGCTGATCCTGCGCACACGCAGCGACGGCGACCAGGTCGTGCTCGAGGTCGAGGACACCGGCACCGGGATCGATCCGCACGTGATGGCGCGGCTGTTCGAGCCCTACGTGACGACCAAGGACGTCGGCGCCGTCAAGGGCACCGGCCTCGGTCTGGCCATGGTCTACGGCATCGTGGAGTCGCATGACGGCACCGTGGAGGTCGCCCACACCGGCCCGGGCGGCACCATCATGCGGGTGCGGCTGCCGCTGGCGCCGCCCGGGACCAAGGTCGAGGCGGCCGCGGTGGTGCCGGCGCGGGTGCGGGGCGGCGCGGGCACCATCCTGTTCGCGGACGACGAGCCCCTGATGTGCGAGGCGGCGCGGCGCGGCCTGCGCGGCCTGGGCTACGAGGTGGTGACCGCGGAGGACGGCGCGCGCGCGGTCGAGATCTACCGGCGCGAGCGCGAGCGCATCTCGGCGGTGGTGCTCGATGTCGCGATGCCCAACATGGGCGGCATCGAGGCCATGGAGCAGCTGCGGCTGCTCGATCCGACGGTGCGCGTGCTGTTCACCACCGGGCTGACGCTGGGGCCCGATGCCGCCGCGCTGGCCTCGGGGGCCCACGCGCTGCTGCCCAAGCCGTACGATCTGGGCGCGCTGTCGGAGGCGCTGGAGCGGCTGCTGGCGCCCCAGTAGGCGGCGCCGGCGCGAGGAGCCTCGCGCTGCCCTCGCCCTACGGCGCCGGCATCAGGACCTGCCAGTCGAGCAGGCGGCGCACCAGCTCCTCATCCAGGCCGAGCTCGCTGACCAGCTCGGCGAGCGGCCCCGGCTGCAGCTTCTGCAGGCGGTCGGCCACCGGGGTCGGCACCTCCAGGACGTCGAACGGCACCGAGCTGTGCTGCAGCACGGTGTGACCGCTGCGACCGAGGCGGTACAGCACGTCGCCGCCGCGCTGCACCCGCGCCGGGGGCGCCATCGCGGCGAAGCGGGTCACCGCGCCGCGCAGCGCCGGCCCCAGCTCGCTGAGCTCGCGCCCGCCGATGGCCACCACCTCGGCCCATGACATCGGCGTGACCAGCTCGGCGGCGGCCACGAAGTAGGCCTCCTCGCGCCCGAACCAGCTGCCCCAGGCGCGCTGCTCGAGGGCGCGATCGCCGGGCGCGTGCAGCAGGTCGTCGCACAGCTTGACCTCCAGCCCCTGGCGCACCAGCAGCCAGCGCGCCAGCGCGCGCTCGATGGCATTGAAGGCGATCACGATGAGCTGCCACAGCCCGGCGCCATAGGCCCCGCGATCGAACTTGCAGTGAAACGCCGCGCACGGCGCGCCGCGATGCTCCCAGATGGTGCAGCGCGACTCGGCCAGGAACGGGCACAGGATGTCGCGGCTGTGTCCGAAGGTGTTGGGCACCGCGGTGACGCGCTGGTAGGTCGCCTCCCACGCCGGGGTCGGCCCCAGCCCCAGCGGCGTGACGCCCTCGCGCGCCGCGATGCGCGCCCGCACCACCGCGCGCCCGGCCTCGCTGCCGCCGGCCAGGATGCCGCCCACCAGGTGCGGCGCCAGGTGCGGATGATAGGTGCAGCAGCGCAGCGCCGGATCGAACGCCCCCTCGGGCGGCAACCCCGGCGACCCCGGCTCCATCACACAGCTGTCACACGTCGACCGCGCCTCGACCGGCGACGCCCGCCCCGCCATCTCGGTGTACCAGCGCTCGTACGGCCCAGGCAGCATCGAGCAGATTGTAGCTGTATCCTCGGGGCAGATGCGCCGGCTGAAGGATGAGCTCGAAGGGGTGTGGCGTCTGGTCTCGATGACGATGGCGGGGCGCGACGTCGGCAGCTCGGAGAGCCACCGGGTGTTCCGTGGCCCGGACTCGTGGACCATCTCGGGCATTGGCCAGATCCTTCATGACGACCAGCCCCGGACGACGGAGAGCTGGGAGCTCGACGAGTCGGCGCCGATCCCGGTCCTTGCGCTGCGCAGCGTGGAGACAGCGCCCGATGGCGCGACGCTGCGCAGCACGACCGAGCGTGCCCTGCTGGCGCTCGCGCATGACCAGCTCCGCCTGGCGTGGCAGCGCTACGACGGCGTGATGCCGACGCGCATCGCCGACGAGCCGGGCAGGCTGGAGCGGTTCGAGCGCGAGACCGACCCCGAGCTGATAGAGCGGTACCGCCAGCCGCCCGGGTCGGTACCCCGGCCGACCCTCCGCGACCCGCGGTTCGGCAAGATGCGCTGGGAGGGCAGCTGCGGCTGGTGGGAGGCCGACGTCGACATTGGCGGGAACTCGGTCCTGGTCCAGATCACAGCCAGCGAACAGCCCGACGCTGCAGTCATGGATCGAGGCTGGCGCATCGTGGAGCGGCTCCGTGGCGGCAAGCTCGCTGACATCTACCAGGCTGCAGCAGCGCACTTTCTCGGCCTCTACAACGACACTTGGCGCGAAGAGCGCCCTCGTCTCGCCAGCGCCGAGTTCATCGCCCGGCTGACACCAAGCTCCCTCGGCATCGACGAGTCCGGCGCAGTCGACCTCTTTCTCGACGATGGCGATCTGTTCTACGGCCACGCCATCGCGTTGGAAATGGACGGCGAGCTGATACTGACCGGCGAGCCCTACCTCGCTGGGTAGGTGGCGGCGGGGCGCGAGCAGGCGGCGGGGTCGCGGGCCTGGCAGCGGTCGCCGAGGCACAGCAGCGATGGCTCGCAGGGGGCGTGGGTGCCGGTGTAGCTGCACGGCTCGCCGAGGCGGGCCAGCGCAGCGCACTTGCCGGCGACACACGAGAAGTCTACACAGTCGAGGCCGTCCTTGCAGTTGGCGCCGGGCTGGCCGGGGGGCTCGCGCGGCACGCACACGGCGCCGGCGCAGCGCAGGCCGGAAGCGCAGGCCAGGCGCTCGGTGCAGCTCTCGCCGGCCTGCTGGAAGCGCCGGCAGACGTCGCCGCCATCGGCATCGGCGCCGGGCGCGCATTGCAGCGTACGCGCGCAGTCGAACGGGGTCACACAGCTCTCGCCCTCGCGGCGCAGCGGAGCACAGCTGAAGTCGCGGTTGCAATACAGGCCGTCGGCGCAGCGCACCTCGCACTCCTGGCCCGCGGCGGGCAGCGGCGCGCAGACGCCACAGGCGGTGCCCAGCGCGCTGTCGCAGAACAGACCGGCGCCACACTGCTCGTCCATGCCGCACGGCGCGCCCGCGGCCAGGCTGCCGGTGACCCGACACTCAGCCGGGTCGGTCGCCTCGCAGGGCAGCGCGGCCAGCGCGGCCGCGCACCGGTCGGCCTGCTCGCGCAGGTAGCGCACCCCGGGCGCGCGCGCCATCGCCTCGCAGGCGGGGCGCAGCTGCTCGACGGCGCGATCCAGCGAGCCCCACCAGGCCACGCCGCCCTCGCAGCGCGCGGTGCGCGTCGCGGCGGCGCGCACGAAGATCAGGCAGCTATCGACCGCCGCGGCGGGGGCCGGCGCCGGCGCCGATGCTGCTGCGCCGGCCCGGCCCCGCGGCCGTCGATTGCACCCGACGGCCAGCACCAGGCCGAGCGCGAGCGCCGCAACCTGGACCGCGTGAGGACCACCCTTCATGTGCAGGAGAGCTTCGAAGCGACCGCGGAGCGCAGACTACTTGGCGGCCTTCTTGGCCTTCTTCTTGGCCTGCTTCTCCTTGGTGGTGAGCTTCTCCTTGTTCTTCTTGTCCTGCTTGACCTGTCCCTTGGCCATGGTGAACGTGCCTCCTTGCCTCGACCATACCGCGGTTCGAGGGCCCAGCGCGAGGTCAGGCCGCGCCCGCGCCGCGCCGCGCCTGCGTCGCCGGCTCGGCGGGGCGCGCGCAGCCGGGCCGCGCAAGGGCGGGCCAATCGATCCCCCGGCTCGCCAGCAGCTGCTTGGGCTTGCTGCTATGCGTCGGCTCCGTCGTCGTCGTCGTCGTCGTCGTGGTCGCCGTCGACCAGGCGGCGTAGGCGCTCCAGCGCGATGTCCCACTGCGCGGAGATGCGGTCGAGCTGGCGGCGCGCGACCTCCAGCCGCTGCGGCTCGAGCTGCCACAGCCGCTCGCGGCCGCGGCGGGAGTCCTTGACCAGGCCGGCGTCGGCCAGCGCCCGCAGGTGCTTGCTGATGGCCTGCCGGGTCACCGGAGCGTCGGCGCTCAGCCGGGTGATCGACAGCGGCCCCGAGGCGCTGAGCTCGCTGACGATGCGCAGGCGGGTGGCGTCGCCGAGCGCGGCGAACACCAGGGCGGCCGCGGCGGCGCTGGCCGCGGCGCTGCCGGCGGGGCTACGGCGTTGCGACATGGGCCTCGATGTTGCTGCACTGGATGGTCCAGCCGCCGTCGTTCATGCGGAAGGCGTCGGCGCGGCGCGCCGCCGGCAGGGCGTCGAAGCCCGACTCGACGATGCCGAGCTCGGTGCCGCCGCCGGGCGCGTCGGCCAGCGTGAACTCGACCAGCGTGGTCGGCTCGTCCGCGTAGTCGACCGCGGGGTCCACGGCGGCCGGGTGCCAGCGCAGCGCGAACAGTCGCTCGTGATCCATGCGCTCGATGGTGACCGCGAAGACCAGGTGCTCGTAGCCCGGGTAGGTGATGTGGCCGCGCACGGCGGCGCCGACCACGAACGGCTCGCTCAGCGCGACCTTGAACCAGGCCCCGAACTCGCGCGAGTCGGTCAGCGCGCGCCACACCCGCGCCCGCGACGCCTTCAGCGTGATGTGCTTCTCGATGCGATCGGTGCTCGACATGATGCGCAACCTCCTGGTTGCACATTTACCAGAGCCCGACGCGACACGCAACCATCCGGTTGCATGTCATGTGGCGCCGCGACGCTACAGCGCGGCGACGAAGAGGCGGCCGAACTCCAGCGGTGACGGGCGATCCTGCGGCTCGCGCGCGGTGGCGGCGCGCAAGAGGCGCACCAGCTCGGCGGGGTAGTCGCGCAGGCGCTCGGGGTCCTCGAAGGGATCCTGGCGCATGTGCGCCATGATGCGCTCGCGGTGGTTCTCGATCTCGTCGAAGAAGGCGCGCCCGGTGGTGACGTTGTAGATCGACGCCGCCAGCGAGTAGACGTCGGCGCGCGGGTCGAGCTCGACCGGGTCGAGGACCTGCTCGGGCGCCATGTAGCCGGCGGTGCCGGCGACGAAGCGGCCGCCGACCTCCGGCGCCACGCGCGACGCGCGCACCATGCCGAAGTCGATGACCACGGTCGCCAGCGGGGTCGCCAGCGCGGGGTCGCGGTGCTTGTGCGGATCGAAGGCGACGCCGCCCGCCAGCGGCAGGCGCAGCCACAGGTTGGCCGGCTTGATGTCGCGGTGCACCAGCCCGGCGCCGTGCAGCGCGGCCAGCCCGGCGCAGGCGTCGAGCACCACCTGGCGCAGCTCGAACAGCGTCATCTTGCGCGCGGTCGAGTACATCTTGAGGTCGGCGCCGATCAGGTACTCGAGCACCAGGAAGGGCACGTCGGTGGCCACGCCGCGATCGATGATGTTGGCGACATTGGGGTGATACAGGCCGGCCAGCGCGGTGGCCTCCTCGACGAACGACTTCAGGATGCCCTCGCGCTCGACGTCGTTGCAGTTGGCCAGCACGTCGCTCTTGGGGATCTTGAGCACGAAGAAGCGATCGGCGCCCGGCTTGCGCACCAGGTACACCGAGCCGACGCCGCCGGCGCCCAGCGGCTTGACCAGCTCGTAGCCGGCGATCAGCTTGGGCTCCGGCTTCTTGGGCGTCGGAGGCGGTGGCGGCGTGCGCCGGATGGCGTTGCGCACCGCGGTGTCGAGCAGCGCGGAGGCGACCGGCCCCAGCGAGGCCAGCCAGACGTCGAGCAGCGACAGCTCGCGGGCCCGGATGGCGCGCGCGACCAGGCTGGCGATGCGCGGCGCGTTCTCGGCCGCCTTCTGCTCCAGGGCCAGGTGCGGGTGCTGCTCGCCGGCGGGGTGCAGCCCCTTCATGGGGTCGGCCAGCGCGGCCTGCAGGCGCTCGGCGGCTTGCACCAGCTCCTGGCACAGGGGCTCCAGGTTGGGGCGCATGCCGGCGGCGGCGGAGAACGACTTCAGCGCGCGCGCCAGGCCCGCCAGCGCGTGCGCGATCTCGGTGTCGTCGGCGTGCAGCGCGGCCAGCGCGGTGCCCGCGGCGGGGCCCCAGCCACCGTCCACCGCGCCCGAGGACACCGCGGTGCGCAGCGCCTCGGCCTCGGTGCAGCAGCGCTCCAGCGCGCCCGCGGCCATCATCGGCAGCGTGGTCGCCAGCGGCAGCAGCATGGTCGGGCGATCGATGACCAGGCCCCACCAGGCCGCGAACGGGCCCAGCCAGCGCACGTCGTCGACCTCGCCCAGGGTGCTGCCGCGCGTGGTGTCGACCAGGCGCCACAGCAGCTTGGACAGCGCGGTCTTGAGCGCGCTGGGCAGCTCGCGCGAGCCGTCGGCGAGGCCGTCGATCTTGCGCAGCCACAGGCAGGTGTCGTGCGCGGTCGGGCCGCGGCCCGGGCCGAGGTCCATCTCCTCGCCGCAGGCGTCGAGCGCATAGCCGCCGAGGTGGATGGCCAGCACCTCGAGCGACAGCCGCAGCTTGGCGTCGGCCACCGTGGGCGCCTCGGTCTGCTTGCCCTCCTTGAGGAGATCCAGGATCTCCGACGGGGCGCGCGCGACGATGGCCCAGGTGTCGCTGAGGTTGGGCTCCTCGATGGGCTCGCCGCTGGGGTGCGTGGCCAGCAGCGGCGCCCACAGGCGCAGCGCCAGCGCGCGCGCCGAGCCCTCCAGCGCGTTGATGGCGGCGGCGCGCACCCGCGGCCGGGCGCCGCCCAGCACCAGGCGGCGCGACTCGTGGAAGGTCGGCGCCAGCGTGCCGGCGAAGCGCGCGGCGCGGGCGTCGGCCTCCTCGTCGTCATACTGCGCCGCGATGCGCATCAGGTTGTCGAGGCCGAGCTCGAGATCGAGCGGATCGCGCTCGGCGCCGTGGATGACGTCGGTCACCGCGGTGACCTCGATCCAGCGCCGCAGATCGTCGAACGACTCCGGCCGCGCGCGCCGCGCCATCTCGCGCAGCGCGTGCAGCGTGGCCTCGACGTCGGTGCCGCCGGCGCCGCGCCGCCACAACGTGGCCAGCCCGCGGGCCAGCGCGCGCGCCGAGATGGCGCCGCCGTCGCCGGCCAGCACACGCTTGGCCAGGCGATTCCACAGATCGCGGCGCTCGAAGAACAGGTACGGCGTGGCGGCGGCCACCGCGGCCAGCACCCAGGCGTCCTGATCGGGCTGCGCGATGATGGCGACCAGCTGGCTGGCCAGCATGGTCAGGCGCGTCGCCGGCAGCGAGGCGAAGCCGGTGATGGCGCGCTGGCGCAGCACCGGCGAGTCGCCCAGCACCCAGTCGAGCAGCATGCCCTCCAGGTGATCGAGCGGCCCGGCCAGCCGGCCCAGCGCGCGCGCCGCGTGGATCCACACCAGCGGCTCCGGGTGCAGGATGAGCGGCTGCAGCACGCGCAGGGTCTGCCCGATGAGCTCCTGGCTGGTGCCCGGGACCATGCCGCCGGCGCAGATCTCCAGGCAGCGCGCGGCCAGCACGCGGCCGCGCAGGGCGCCGTGCGCGGGGCGCTGGATGAGCTCGTCGAAGGTCGACGGCGCGTCCCACAGCCAGCGCCCCAGCTGCGGGATCTCCAGCGCGCTGGCGCCAGCCTCCCAGATCAGGATCTCCATGCGCGAGCGCGCGCCGATGCACTCGGGCTTGCGCAGCGCCTCGCCATCGCCGATGAAGGGTGCACACTCGAGCGCGTCGCCCAGCGGCCCGGCGACCACGCGCTGGCGCGCCGCCGCTGCCACCCGCGCGGCGTGCGCGGGCTGCCCGGCGGCCAGCGTCAAGAGCGGCGCCATGTGGGCGTCGCGGCGCCAGGCGCTGGCGGTGCACCAGGTCAGGATCAGGTCGGCGCCCGGCCGGTGCAGCAGGCCGCTCAGGGTGGCCACGCCGTCGGCGGTCAAGGTCAGCGGCGCCAGCGCGGCCGACAGCCCGTCGGCGGCGGCGCGCACCTCGGCGGGCAGGCTGTCGGGGCGGCCATCGGCCTGCCAGCGCACCCGCAGCGCCTCCTCGAGCGCAGGCTGCGCCGACACCAGCCCCACCAGCGTCGAGAACGCCTGCTCAGCTCCCCCAGGACTCATCGTGGCTGCATCGTACCGCGACGGCCGCCCGCCTGGCCAATGGCGGTCGGGGACGGCCTGTTTTGCGCCGATCAGCGCTGGCGCTACGGCGCGGGCGGCGCCGGCGCGGGCGGCGTCACCAGTCCGCGCATGCGGCCGAGATAGCGGATGAAGGCGGGCCCGATGGCCAGGTCGCGCAGCTCCCCGGGCGTCGCCGGCGGACGGCGCGGCTGGAAGTCGGGGTCGGCGCAGCGCCGCGGCCAGTCCGGGTTGAAGATGGCGGCGCGGCCCAGCGCGATCATGTCGGCGCCGCGCGCCAGCAGCGCCTCGGCCTCGGCGGGCGTCCACACCGCGCCGGCCACGACCAGGCGCACCTCGGGCGGACACACCGCGCGGAACAGCGGCAGCGCGTGCTCGCCGGGGCGCTTCCTGGTGTTGTCGGCCGACTTCCACAGCGACAGGTGCAGGAAGTCGATGCCGTCGTCGCACAGCCAGCGCCCGAGCTGCAGGTTCTCGTCGAGGTCGAGGCCGCGGGCGTTGCCGAAATCCTCGGGCGAGATGCGCACCCCGACCACGAACGGCGCCGGCACCGCGGCACGCACCGCGCGCACGACCTCGCGCATCAGGCGGGCGCGCCCGGCCAGCTCGCCGCCCCAGGCGTCGCTCCGCTGGTTCATGGTGCGACTCAGGAACTGGCCCAGCAGGTAGCCGTGGGCGCCGTGGATCTCGACGCCGGCGAAGCCCGCGCTGGCGACGCGCCGCGCCGCCGCCGCGAAGGCCGCGATGGCGCCCTGGATGTCGGCCTCGCTGCCGGCGCGCGGGGTCTCGAAGTCGGGCGTGTCCTCGTGCCAGCTGCTGGCGCTCCACGGCTGCGACCCCGACACCTTCGACGGCGCGCGCACGCCGCCGTGGAACAGCTGCACCAGCGGCAGCCCACCGGCGACCGCGCAGCGCGCCGCCAGCCGGCGCAGCCCGGGCAGCATGGCGTCATCGTGCACGCCGAGCTCGCCGTCCCACGCCTTGCCGTCCTGGCTGACATGCGCCGCGCAGGTCTCGACGATGCCGAAACCGCCGTCTGCGCGCCGCCCCAGCCAGCTGAGCTCGTCGTCACCCAGCGAGCCGTCGGGCTGGCTCTGCCCGTTGGTCAGCGGCGCCAGGGCGATGCGGTTGGGCGCCACCGCGCCACTGCGGAAGGTCACGGGCTCGAGCAGCATGGCCATCGCATGTCACGTCGGCGCGGGCGCGTCAATCGGCCCCGCTGGAAGCGCCCCCGGCGGCCCGGTAAAATGGCGCTCAGGAGGGGAGACCATGACGAAGAGATGGCTCGTGGGCCTGGCGCTCGCCATTGGCCTGACCGTGACCGCGTGTGGTGGAGACGACGACGATGGCGGCGGGGGCGGCGACGGAGGTGGCGGCGGCAAGCCGGCCTCGTGCATCGAGATGGAGCAGAGCTGCTGCCCCAAGATCACCAACTCCGCCATCAAGGCGCAGTGCAACCAGTCGACCCTGGCCACCACCGAGGCGGCCTGCGCGGCCGCCCTGATGAACTACCGCCGCGCCCCCTCGACCGACCTCGGCTGCCCGCCGTAGCGGCCGCTCACGCGCCGAAACGCACGGCGATCGCCTTGTCGAGCAGCGCCTTGGCGTTGTCGCGGATCGGCGTGCCGTGGCCCGACAGCGCGTGCACGAAGGGCTGCTGGCGCAGGCGGTCGAAGTCGGCGCGCACGCCGGGGCCCATGCGCTTCGCCCACGGCTTGCCGATGACCGCGGGGCCGAAGCCCATCGCGCGCATCACCACGCGCGCCAGCAGGCTGCAGCCGTCGTACGTGGTCCAGTTCTGGAAGCTGTCACAGGCGATGAGGATGCCGCCGTCGCGGGCCAGGATCAGCGCGGCGTCGGGCTCGCGCGCGCTGCTGAACAGGAACGGCGTGGCGTCACCGAGCGGGCAGGCGCCGGGCTCCAGGGTGCGGTACTCGACGTAGGGCTTTCGGATGTTGGCGGGCGCCCACATGGTCGCGCCGAAGCGCTCCTTCATGTAGGGATCGTCGAGGCCGTGGAAGCCGCCCAGGCGCACCACGTCGGTGACCTTGCCCAGCCGCTCGAGCTCGGCCTCGGTCGCGCTGTCGAGGCGCACCGAGTTGACCAGCACCAGCCGGTCACCCTCGCGGACGATCGTCATGTTGCGCGTGAAGGTCATGCCAGCGCCGAGCCGAAAGCTGCCGGTGACCAGCCAGACGTCGCTGAAGACCTGGGTCAACTTGCCGTGCTTCTGCACTGGGGCGTGGGCCATGTCCCTGGCTACCACAAGGCGAGCCGGTTTGCTGGCCACCCGCCAGGCGACCGCGCTAGGCTGCCGCTCATGCGCCTCGCGACCACGACGGCGGTTGTGCTGACCCTGACCCAGCTGCTCGGCTGTGCCGGCAGCGCGCGCAAGCGACGCTTCCTGTTCCCCAAACCCGCCGAGCAGCTGCGCCTGCTCGCTGGGCCGCCGCCCTGGTTCAAGATCGACACCGGGCACCGGGCGCCGACCATGGAGTGGACGCTCGAGGGCCCGCTACCGGTGCTGCTCGGCCGGGTGCCGCACTCGCTGGACGAACCGTGGCGGTCGTGGATCGCGCAGGCGGGCTTCGTGGCCACCGAGGACATGCGCTGCTATGCGCGCGAGATGGGGCGCTTCCGCGTCCAGCACGAGCACTGGCCGGCGCGCCCCCTGGAGACCTTCATCGCGGGAGCCTGCGGCATCCAGGTCGAGACCGGGGTCGCGATGGACTCGGCCGACACCGTGGTCGATGACGGCGACGAGGCCGCGACCATCGCCAGGCTGCAGGCCGCTGCCCGGCGCCGCTTCGACCGCCTGCCGGCGAACCCCTTGTACCAGCGGCTGGTGGGGATCTGGATCTCGCGCCAACCTGGCCAGGCCACCATCGTGATGGGTATCGGCTACAGCGGCATCGAGCTGGCGCCGATCTCCGCGACGGCCAGCGGCACCGAACTCGAGCTGCGCGGGACGGTGCTCGGCAAGCCAGCGTCCAAGCCCAGGATCCTCGGCCGGCGAATGGATGGGCCCAGAGGTGGCTGCACCCAGGATCCCCAGGTGGCGCTGCCGCAGTTCCGGCTGCTGTGCGCGCTGTCCCCCGGCGAGAGCAACCGGTTCGGGGTGATGGTGCCGCTCGACGCCGAGCCTCACGCGAAGATCCTCATGCTGCAGCTCCGCGCCGGCACCGGTGACGAGCTGTCCTACCGCATCGAGAGTGTCAGCCCCGCCCCGGAGGATGCTGGGGCAACGGACCCCGCGCTGGTGCTCGGACAGCTCGTCAACCGCGCCCGCGAGGCCCGCGGCCTGCCCCCGCTCGAGCCGCTCTTCGAGCCCAACCTGCAGCGCATGCTGCCCTGGATCCTTGCGAAGATCCCGAGCCCAGGACAGCCACGCTGGTGGCCCCGTGCCGCGGACGCCGGTGAGCTGAGGTGGCCGGGACGCGAGGACTTCCGGCCGGTGGACGCCGCCGTGATCAAGGAAGCCGTCCCCGGCTCCGCCAGCGCCGCGCAGGTCGCCACCCTGCTGGCCATGCAGGCGCTCAGTGGCCGCGAGATCTCGCTGTTCGGGCCGACGGGCGGCCGGCTGGGCCTCGCGGTGATCCGCCAGGGTGACGCGGTGGCCGCGCTGCTGGTGCTGTTCGAGCCGCTGCCCGCCAAGCAGGCCAGCGTGGTGCTGGCGCGCGCGCTCGGCAACATGAACGCCCAGCGCGCGCGACTGGGGCTGACACCCATGAAGGTGCTGTCCGCCGGCCAGTTCCTGCTCGAGCTGGCGCGCAAGCTCAAGCGCGGCGCGCTCTCGGTCGACGAGGCGCGGTTGCAGCTGCTGCGCGGCGCCCGCTACAGCGGCGTCAAGGACGCGACGGGCTTCTGGATCATGGGGGGAGAGGATCTGGCGGCCAACGGCGCGTCCCCCCTGCTGAAGCCGGGAGACCTCGGCATCGCCGCGCTGGTGGTGCCCCTGGAGAAGCAGGGGCGCTGGAGCGGTGGCTACGTCCTCATCGGGGTCGTCGGGACGCCCCCCTGAAGCCGCGCCGCACCGATTCGCTTTACTTCCGGCCCACAAGGGCGTCTAGTCACCAGACGGGCGGCGCGGTGCTTCCCGATGTGTCGTTGGCAAAGGGAAGATAATGCAAAAAGGTACGGTCAAGTTCTTCAACACGGCGAAGGGTTTTGGTTTCATCACTCCGGACGGTGGCGGTAAGGACGTCTTCGTCCATGCCAACGACACCAATGGGGCCGTCCTCAACGAGGGCACCAAGGTCGAGTTCGACGTCGTGCAGGGCAAGAAGGGTCCGCAGGCGAGCGGCGTGAAGGTCGTCTCCGGGTAGTTCGAGCTTTCAGCGAAGACCCAGGGGCTCCGCAGCGATGCGGGGCCCCTTTGTTTTTCGGGCTCGGCAAGTGGCGGCAGCAACCGGGCGCCTCGTTGAGCCAGCGCTGTCCCGGGTGTAGAACCCGGGGGTGACGGCCCGGCAGCTGGTGGCGGAGCACGCGGTGGCGCTGATCAGCGTCGGCGTGATCCTGGTCGCCTTCCTGGCCGAGCTGCTGGTCAGCTGGCGCCGCGGCGACGGGCTGCACGCCGGGCCGAGCACCCGCACCAGCGTGAAGATGAGCCTGGTCTTCATGCTCCCCAGCGTGCTGCTGGCCTTGCTGGTGACCGCGCTGCTCACCGTGGTGTGGTCGCACTCGCCGCTGCGCTGGAGCATGCGCGAGCCCTGGCACTGGGCCGTGCTGCTGGTGCTGGAGGACTTCCTGTTCTACTGGTCGCACCGGGCCAGCCACGCCTGGCGCGTGCTGTGGGCGTCGCACCAGGTGCACCACAGCTCGGAGCGCTTCAACCTGAGCACCGGGCTGCGCAACTCGTGGGTCGGCGGCTTCCTCGACTGGGTCTTCTTCGTGCCGATGGCGGCGCTGGGCTTCCCGCCGCTGGCCATCGCGCTGCTGCAGGCGGTCACGGTGACCTGGGCCTTCCTGCAGCACGCGGCCTATCTTCCCCGGCTGCGCGCGCTGGAGTGGGTCATCGTGATGCCGTCGAACCACCGCGTGCACCACCTGCGTGGGCCGGCGTATGCGCACACGAACTTCGGGCGCGTGTTCAGCGTGTGGGACCGGCTGTTCGGCACCTACCTCGAACCGGTGGCCGAGGCGCGCTTCGGCATGGACCCGATGCCCGAGCGCCCCGACGATCTCGTGCATCTGCAGTTTCGCCTGTGGGCCGACCTCGTGCGCGGGCGCCGGCGCTGACGGCGCGTCTCTGCGCTCACAACAACATCTCAACACCCGCGTGCGCGCGGCCACGGCATGGTGCCGATCGACGGATGGCACCTGCTGGAGGTCGAGACGATGTGGCTGCGGGGTTCGCGGGCGATGGCAACGGCAGTGGCAGCGGCGTTGATGGCGACGACGGTGTGCGCGCTGGCGGCGCCCACGGTGCGCATCATCTCCGTGGGCGACTCGTTCGCCTCGGGCGAGGGCGCGCCCGACGCCACGCGGCGGGACTGTCTGTGGGGGCCGCTGGGCTTCCTGTGCAAGACCTCGGGCGAGTGGCGCGCCAACCCCGGCGACCCCTGGGGCGCCACCGACGCGCAGTGTGATCGCTCCGCGAAGGCCGGTGCGCTGCAGGCCGCGCGCAGCTTCCGGGACGACCACGCGGGACGCTTCACCACCGAGGCGCACTCGGTCGCGTGCAGCGGCGCCAAGGTCGAGCACCTCATCAGCAGCCCCCAGGGCGGCATGCGCGAGCAGCTCAAGCAGCTGCAGGATCGCTACGGTCACCAGCGCATCGACGCCTTGCTGGTGTCGATCGGCGGCAACGACGTCGGCTTCGCCAGCGCGTTGACCTACTGCATGACCAGCCCGCTGGGCGACTGCTTCGACGATCTGCCGTTCCGCGGCCCCTTCCTGGAGACGCCGCTCGGCGTCCTCGGCAGCCCGGCCGCGCGCGAGGCCGAGCTCGAAGACCGCTACCAGGCGCTGCGTGACTGGATCGCGGTCAACCTGCCGAGCGTCGCCAACGTCTTCATCACCGAGTACCCTGCCCCCACGACGGACGAGCGCGGCGCCTACTGCGACCATGCGCCCAGCAGCGATCTCCTGCTGCTCGGCGTCAGCGCCGGCGAGGCGCGCTGGGCCGCCGAGGTCGCCATCGCGACGCTGAACCGCGTGGTCGAGGGGGCCGCGCGCCGCTTCGCGCCCGATGGCTGGCACCTGGTGTCGGGCGTCGAGGCGGCGTTCGCCGGCCACGGCTACTGCGCGCGCGACGACGGCGCCGGCCAGCGGCGGCGCTGGATCAACACCACCGTCGATGCGCTCGACGGCCAGGGCAACCTGAGCGGAGCGCTGCACCCGAACGAGCTCGGGCAGGCGGCCTATCGCGACCGCGTGCGTGCCGCCCTGGAGACGCTGCTGCCACCGGCGCGCCCCCAGCTCCTGGCCCGCGGACAGCTCAACGAGAAGGCGCAGCAGCTGGTGCTCGACGCGCAGTCGATCACGGTGGCGTGGCGATCGGCCGGCGCGGACTTCTACCAGGTCGCGTTTCGCGCCGCCGTGAACGCGCCCGCACAGCTCGGCCGTCCGGGCCCCGCCGAGCCGAGCCCCGACGTACTGGCGGATCCGCCGCGCTTTCGCGACCCCAGCTGGCAGTACGTGACCCCGGTGACCGACCAGGCCGCGCGCGTCGGCGTGCGCGGCAGCTTCGACTTCGCGGTGCGCGCGTGCACGCCGGCGGCGTGCTCGCCGTGGTCCAGCGTGCTCAACGTGTCGAACCTGCCTGGGCCAGTGAAGCTGAGACGCCGGCTCGGGTTCGGCGGGCGTACCTGAACCGCCACGGCTGGGCGCGCGGGTGTAGAACGGGAGGGTGAGCGAACGCCGAGAGCGACCCTGGTTGCGGCTCGGCCTGCTGCTGACCGCGTTCGTCGCGGCCAGCGTGATCGGCATCGTGTGGGCGATGCCGCCGGGGCATGCCTTCACCGCGACCTGGCGCGCGCTGGGCGCGATGCCGATCGGTGGCGTGCTGCTGCTGGCCGGGCTGACCCTGGCGGTGGTGGCGGCGGAGATGCTGCGCTTCGCGGTGATGGGGCGCGCGCTGGGGGTGCGCGTCGGCCTGGCGGCGGCGTTCGACGCCACCGTGGCCAACAACTTCTTCTCGTGGATCACGCCGGGCGCGGCGATGGGCGAGCCGGCCGCGATCTACATGCTGGGGCGCCACGGGCTGCCCTGGGACGCCGCGCTGCTGATCTCGTTCGGCAAGTTCGCCACCAGCTTCGCCTTCATCATGGGGCTGGGCCTCGCGCTGCTGGTCGCCGGCTTCGGGCCCGACGTGACGCCGTGGGCGGTAGGGCCGCTGGCGGGCTTCGTCGGAGTCGGCGCGCTGGTCATCGGGTCGTTCGTGATCGGCGCCTTCCGGCCGGCCAGCGCGCAGCGACGCATCGATGGCGCGGAGGCCTGGCTGCTGCGGCGGCGACTGCTGGCGGGGCCACGGGCATCGAAGCTGGTGCGCGGCATCGGCGACAGCGCGCGCGGGGCGGTGACGCGGCTGGCCGAGTTCCGGCGCGGCGGCGCACCGGGCTCGCTGGCCATCCTGGGGAGCCACGTCTGCTACTACGCGGCGTACGTCGGCATGCTGGTGACGCTGGCCTGGCTGTTCGGGGCCGACTCGGCGCTGCGCGTGCTGCCGGTCGCGGTGATCTACCTGTGCTTCACCTACATCGCGCCGACGCCGGGCGGCTCGGGGCTGGCCGAGGTCTCGGCGCACGCCTTCTTCGGGCGGCTGGTGCCCGACGCCTTCGGCATGGTGCTGCTGTTCCGCACCCTCACCTGCTATCTGCACGTGGCTTTCGGGATGCTGTACCTGCCGCTGGTCGGCGCGCTGCGCGCCATCCTGTCCGCGCGGCCACGAACGTCAGCAGGCTGAAGCCCAGGGCCCCGGCGCTGACCAGCGCCGCCTCCAGCGGGCCCGGCCAGGCCAGGTTCGCGCCCCCGAGCTGCAGCAGCACGACGACGGGCAGGTGGACGACGTAGGCCCAGAAGGCGGCGTCGGACACGAAGCGAATGGCCGGGCGCGGGCGCGACAGCCAGCGCGTGCAGGCGCCGACCAGGCCGGCCAGCACGGCGCAGGTGAAGCCGGCGCTCGCCGCCAGCGCGAGCACGCCGGGCGCGCCGGCGCCGGGGACCACGCTGCGACGCAGCGCGGGCAGCACGACCGCCAGCAGCACGGCGGCGGCCACGGCGTGCAGCGGGGCCGTGCGCGCCTCGCGGGCCAGGTCGTCACCGCGCGCGTGGGCCCACCAGCCCCATGCGAAGAAGACGCCGAAATAGGCCGCGATCAGCGGCTCGGGCACGAACGACAGCGGGGTGTCGGGCTGCAGCTTGCCGTCGGCGAGGACGGCGGCGAAGGTCAGCGCGGCGGCGGCCACGGTCAGCCCGCGCGGGCGCAGTGGCCGCGTGACCAGGCGGCGCCACAGCAAGGCGACCAGCAGCCCGACCCCCGTGATGATGAGCAGGTAGTACAGGAACCACAGGTGGCCCAGCGTGATGGGCAGCTCGGAGGCGTGCAGCCCGGGCGCCTGCGCGGCGGCGGCGGCACGGCCCCCTTGCTGCTCGCGCGCCAGGTCCCACAGCCGGTTCAGCGTCAGCGACACCGGCACCAGCGCCACCGCCAGCGGCAGCGCGAGCCGGGTCAGCCGCTCGCGACAGAGGCCGGCGGCGCCGGCGCGCTGCAGGGTGGCGCGCGCGAAGTAGCCCGCGGTCCAGAAGAAGGTGGGCATCACGAAGGCGTGCGCGATCCACAGCGCCAGGTCGACACCGACATGGCGCGAGCCGTCGCGCACCGCCCAGCCGATGGGCGTCACCATGAAGGCCAGCAGGGCGTGGCCCACGATGACGACACAGATGGTCACGGCGCGCACGGCGTCGAGACCGTGGTGCCTCTCGGCGCGGACGGTCAGCTCCGCGGTTGCTTGTGCAGGCTGCGGCTCAGCTCCTCGGCGTGCTCGGCCAGGAGGCCCCCGAGCATGTGGAACTCGAGGTAGTTGCGCGCCACGTCCAGGGTGCTGGGCAGCGCAGCGGTCTGGCCCGCGAAGGCGACCTCACCGCTGCCGCGCTCGAAGCGGAACGACATCGACTGGCCCTTGCGCAGGCCGCGCGCGCGCACCGGCGCCAGCACCGGGACCTCGTCGAGGCCGAACAGGAACAGGTCGCGCTGCACCACCTCGGGCAGCCACTTGTCGGAGAACGACTCCAGCTCCAGCTTCCAGGCCCCGTCGCGCAGCATGTCGACCACCGAGCCCGACTCGATGAGCGGCGCGTTGGCCGGCGTCAGCGACTCCAGGCGCGCGCGTCCCAGCCACGAGTTGAGGCCCAGCGCGCCGAAGCCGACCGAGAGGTCGGCGATGCGAAAACCAGCCATTTTCGGGTCTTGTTTCACACCCTCGAGGTGGTTCTTCATGGCCATCAGCGCCTTCACGATGCGCAGCGCCAGGCCGGGCCGCCGGCACAGCTTGTCGGCGGCCGCCTTGTCGTACAGCACCTGGCGCTGGCCGCCGTCGGTGACCACGACCTCGAAGGGCTCGAAGGCGGCCGACACGATGGGCTCCTGCGAGCGCAGGTGGCGATGCAGGTCGGTCGAGAACTTGTCGCGGTGCTTGAAGATCTTGAGGTGGATGCTGAACGGCTTGGTGTCGCCGGTCGGGGTGGTGCCCTCGGCCAGGAACAGGAGGTCGGCGACGCTGCGCTTGTCCGCGTAGGCGTGCGGGTTTCTGACCGTGATGCGGCGCGCCGCGCGATCGATGGTGACCTCGCTGTCGCCGTCGTCGAGCACCAGCCGGTTGCCGTCGAAGTCGCCGCGGCTGCCGACGCCGGCCAGCGGGCAGCGCACGCGCCCGTCGAAGTAGTAGATCCCGCGCGCCTGGTACGTCGTCGTCGCTGCCGTCGCTGCCGTCGTGGTGTCCGCTGCGTTCGCCATCAGATGCCTCCGTTGACCGCCAGCACCTTGCCCTGGACATAGCTGTTCTCGAGCGCGAGCCACACGATGGCGCGCGCGGCCTCGGCCGGGGTGCCCAGGCGGCGCAGCGCGCTGAAGGTCTCGTAGTCCTTGCGCCGGCGCGCCAGCAGGCTGCGCGACAGCCCGGCGTCCAGCATGCCCAGCGCCATCATGTTGACGCGAAAGCCGCGCGGCCCGAGCTCGTGCGCCAGCGCCATCACCATGGCCGACAGCATGCCCTGGGTGGCCGCGAAATCGACCGGCAGCGGCAGCGACTGCGTGCGATCGAGGCCGCCCACCAGGACCACGTCGACCGGCGCCCCCGGCGGCGCCCGCCGCGCCAGCCACTGGCAGGCCAGCAGCGCCGAGTGCGCGTTGACCGCGACCGCCTCGCGCCACTGCTCGACGCCGAGGTCGGCCAGCGCGGGCGCCGCGCTGACGCCGGCACAGTGGATGAGGAGATCGGGCACGCCGCGCTCGGCGGCCACGGCGTCGAGGCCGGCGGTGGTCGCGGCAGCGTCGGCCAGATCGATGCGGAAGGCGTGCTGGCCGTGCTCGGCGGCCAGGCTGTGCGCGCGCTCGGCCGACTTGCAGTAGCTGAACGAGGTCGCCACGCCGCGCCGCGCCAGCTCGGCCAGCACCGCGCCGCCGACCGCACCGGTGCCACCCAGCACCAGGGCTACACGAGGCTGCACAGGTACCCCAGCTCCTCGTCGATGGTGGTGACGAAGCGGTCGAGCACGGCGTCGGGGATGTTGAAGCGAGGCAGCACGCGCAGGATGCGCCAGTCGTGGCCGCACGCGAAGGCGTAGAAGCCGCGCTTGTACAGGCGATGGCACAGCAGCACGCCGGTGGTGGGCTGCTCCGACAGCGAGTCGATGCCGAAGTGCTGGAACGACAGCCAGGGGTGGTCCGACGCGCGCAGCCCGATGCCGATGAGCAGGCCTGCGCCGCGCACGTCCTCGAACAGCGCGTGGCGCCCGAGCTGCTGCTCGAGGCGCGCGCGCAGGGCGGCCCCGCGGGTGGCCACGGTGGCGATGACCTCGTCGGTGAGCAGGTCGAGGGTGGCGTGCGCGGCCACGCAGACCAGGGCGTTGCCGCCGAACGTGGTGTTGTGCGCCTCGGCCGAGGCGTAGTGCTGGCCATAGGCGCGCTCGAACAGCGCCTCGCTGGTCATCATCGCGGAGATCGGGAGCAGGCCGCCGCCGAGGTGCTTGCCCAGCACGACGGCGTCGGGGCGGCGCGGCCAGCACTCGCTGGCCAGGAAGCGACCGGTGCGCCCGAGGCCGGTCTGGATCTCGTCGGCCACCAGCAGCGCGCCGTGCTGCTCGGTCAGCGCGCACAGCGCCTCGATGTAGGCGCTCGACACGGTGCGCACGCCGCCCTCGAGCTGGATGGGCTCCAGCACCACCGCGCCGACGCCGCCGGCCGCGAAGGCGCGCGCCAGGGCATCGACGTCGTTCAGCGGCAGCGACTCGGCGCCGGGCAGGTGCGGCGCGAAGGGGTCCTTGAACATGCCCGGCTTCATCAGGGCCAGGCTGCCCATGGTGGTGCCGTGGTAGGCGCCGTCGAGCGCCAGGATGCGCGGGCGCCCGGTGGCGGCGCGCGCCAGCTTGATGGCGGCCTCGACCCCACCCGAGCCCGAGTTGGCGAAGAACATGTTGGAATAGGCCGGGCGCGGCCCCTCCAGGGTGCGGTTGGCGCGCTCGCACAGGCGGCGCGCCAGGCTGCCGGCGTAGGGGCTGACGCGCGACGGGAACCAGTTGGGCGCGTCGGAGGCCAGGAAGGCCTGCACCGCCGCGGTCACCGCGGGGTTGCGGTGGCCGAAGGTCTGGGTGCCGTGGAAGTCCTCGTAGAGACCTCGCTCCTCGACCAGCTGGCCGTCCACCACCGCGGTGACCTGCACCGGCTCGCCGAGCAGCTGCGCGCGCAGCGGCACCAGCGGGTTGACGTAGCGGCGATAGCTCTCGAAGCCCTCGCGGAAGATCTGCTCGCGATCGTTCGCTGCGCTTGCCACGGTCACAGCCCTCCGTCGGCGACGATCTTGGCCGCGGTCATGAAGGTGTTCTCGTCCGACACCATGAAGGCGGCGATCTCGGCCAGCTCGGCCGCGCTGCCCAGGCGCCCCATCGAGCCCTGCGCGAGATACTCCTGGATGCGGTGCTTGGGCAGCATCTGCGCCAGGCCGACGTCGAGCAGCCCGGGCGACAGCATGTTGACCTGGATGCGGTAGCGCCCGACCTCGCGCGCCAGCGCCTCGGTGAAGCCGCGCAGCGCCGACTTGGCGGCGGCGTAGTGCACCGGCGCCTCGATGACGCGCTCGGAGGCGAAGCTCCCGATGTTGAGGATGTGGCCGGCGCGGGCGCGGATCATCAGCTTGAGGACGGCGCGAGAGTAGAGGTAGGTGCCCTTGACGTTGACGTCCATCACGCTGTCCCAGTCGGCCTCCTCGAGCAGCGCGATGGGCAGGATCTGCTGCACGCCGGCGTTGTTGACCAGCACGTCGAGGCCGCCCCAGGCGCCGGCCAGCGCGGCCACCGTGGCCTGCACGTGGGCGCTGTCGGCCACCGAGCCGTGGAACACCAGCGGCTCGCAGCCGGCCGCCTGCAGCGCGGCGCGGGCGTCGGCGGCGTCGTGCTGGTTCTTCGAGTAGGTGAAGGCGACGCGGGCGCCGTGGCGCGCGAACGCCTCGCACAGCGCGCGCCCCAGGCCGCGCGAGCCGCCGGTGACCAGACAGCGCTTGCCCTCCAGGCGGCGCGGCGTCATCAGCGCAGGACCGGCAGCACGTGGGCGCGCGCGGGGAACGAGCGCTGGCCGCCCTCGCGAGCGTTCCACGCCTGCGGCGTCTGGTTGAAGTGCGCCTCCTTGTCACGATAGAGCACGTTGTAGTTGCACACCGGGATGCTGCTGCCGTCGGGGTAGCAGTTGGAGTCGCAACAATCGACCGCGCGCTCGGTGTCGAAGGTGTCCTCGTCCATGTGCGAGTGCACGTAGATCGCCTTGACCGCGCGCTCGCCGGCGGCCAGCGCCTCGGCGCGCGAGATGGGGCGCTCGGACGGGAACATGGCGGCCAGCAGGCCGCGCAGCAGGCCCAGGGTGCGCTCGGCCTCGGGGCCGCCCTCGGCCCACAGGCGATCGATGGCGCCGCGCATGGCGTCCTCCAGCTTGGCGGTCGGCTCCAGGTACAGGCGGTCCGACAGGGCGTCGTAGATCTCGTCACGCGACAGGAAGCGCGTGAAGGGCACCGGCGGTCCGCCCGCGGGATCGACCAGCAGATACGCGATCTGGTAGCACAGCGGGTGCGCGCACGGCGACGGCACGAAGTCGTCGGGGCGCAGCAGGCCCGCGGTGGTGCGCTCGATCTCCTGCAGGACCTCGTACATCGAGATGCGTCCGGCGCGGTCGAAGCTGGCGCCGCTCTGGCCGGTGAAGGTCATGGTGTGGATCTCGAGGTGGCGCACGCAGGCGCGCTGGAGGCCGAACTCGATGATGCGGCCGACCTCGTGCTCGTTGACCCCACGGGTCATGACCGGGATCAGGGTGGTGTCGACGCCGTGCTTGTCGAGCAGCTCCAGGCAGCGCAGCTTGGTGGCGAGCAGGTTGGCGCCCTGCAGCGCGACGTCGGCGGCGGCCTCGAAGGTGTCGAACGACAGCGCGATGCGCGCGCCCAGCGCGGCCAGCTGCTCGACGAAGGCCTCGTCCTTCGCCAGGCGCACCCCGTTGGAGCACACGGTGACGCGGTGGATGCCGTGGGCGCGCGCCAGCTCGATGAGCTCGAACAGGTGCGGGTGCAGCGTGGGCTCGCCGCCGGTCAGGTTGATGATGTCGAGCTCGCCGCCGTGGTCGGTCTGCAGGTGCGCGACGATCTTCTCGAAGTCGGCGCGCGCCATGTTGTAGGCGTCGTCGTTCTTGTTGTGCACGTAGCAGATCGGGCAGTCGAGGTTGCACGCGCTGGTGATGGTGACCACGGGCAGGCGGATGGTCTGCGCGTGGCTCTCGCACGGGCCGCAGTCGAACGGACAGCCGTGCTCGATGGGCTGCTTGATGGTGGCGGGCGCGACGCGGCGCGGGCGCACCTCGCGGGTGCGCTGGTACCAGTCGGCGCTGCTGGAGAGCTGCACCTCCTGCGCGCCGTGGACCGCGCAGCGCTTGTGCATCCACACCGTGCCGTCGTCGCGCGCGAACACGCTGGCGGGGACGGCGTTCTTGCACGAGCGACACAGGCTGGTCGTGCTGTGGATGAGTCTCCCCGTCACGTCGTCCTCCATCCGAACCGCGGCAGCATTGTGGCAGATGTGTGGGTGTCAGGCGCAGGTAGACAGCGGCGAGGCCCGGTATTCCTGGCGCCTGCGCTCTGGTGCTGGCGCCAGGGTCGGCGCGAACCCTGCGGAATGCGACCGCGCGGTGGTGGCACCCCGGCTGCAGTAGCTGGCAGCGGGGGAACGATGCGCAAAGCGATGCGAGTGCTCTGTGGTGTCCTGATTGCCGCGGCGTCGTCGACGATCATCTCGATGCCGGCGGCGTCCGCCGACTCCGGGCTGGCGGCCGGCCCCGTGCTCGACGCCGCCAACCAGCTCGGCATGCGCGGCGTGCTCGACGGCGGCCTGGTGGTGCTGGCCGGCGAGGGCTACCGCCTGCCCGACGGCAACCGCTACCGCGGCGAGATCGCCCTGCGCGTCCCGGTGCGCGTGACCCGCCGCCTGTCGCTGGAGCCGCAGCTCGGCGTGATGCCCTTCGACTACCGCGGCACCGACACCGAGCAGCGCCTGCGCGTGTCGGCCACCGCCACCCTGCGCCTCGGCGTCCAGGTCGCCGGCCCGCTGATGGTCGTCCTCGAGCCCTACCGCCTCGAGGCCTGCTTCGCCGACATCATCGCCCCCCGCGACCGCACCGAGATGCCCAGCTTCGACCGCGCGTTGAACTGGACCCGCACCAGCTGGGTGGCGCTGCGCCTGGCGTGGTGAGTCACCAGCGTCAGAGGTCGGGGA
This sequence comes from Polyangia bacterium, assembly GCA_044229835.1. GTDB lineage: Bacteria > Myxococcota_A > Polyangia > Haliangiales > JADYYK01 > JADYYK01. The sequence goes on from JBGASF010000041.1 coordinate 54,371, forward strand.
AGTGATCGATCGGGCCGGTGTCGCGGCACATGGGCTTGCGCAAGAGGGCGATGCCGACCAGGAAGGCCAGGGCGCCGGCGTAGGCGGGGAGCAGGTGGATGAAGCTGTTGTAGCCGACCACGGGGTGGATGCCGATGGCGCAGCCGAAGCCGGTCAGGCCGGCCAAGAGCAGCGCCCACCACAGGCCGGGGGAGCGCGGGCGCACGCCACAGACGAGGACGGCGGCGATGATGAGGCCGCCCGAGCACAGTCCGCCGCCGAAGCCAGCGCGGTCGTGCGCGATCAGGGACACCAGCTTGTTCGAGATGGCGGCCAGATCGGTGCGACCGACGCGCATGTACTCGAGGTCCTGGGGCACGAAGACCTGGGTCATGCCGACGATCATGATGGTGATGCCGCCCGCGATCATGCCGAAGGCGGAGAAGCCCAGCGCCATGCGGCCGCGGCTGGCCGGCGACCAGCGCCAGCTGCGGATGCGCTGGCGGATGAGGGCGGACGGTCCTCGCGGCCGGCTGAGGCCGCGATACGAGCGGACCAGGCCGAGCAGGAAGATCGGCAGCAGCACCAGCGTGGCCGCGCCGTGCCAGGCGTCGTAGTAGCCGTAGCCCAGGTAGGTGAGGAAGCTGGCGAAGCCGACCGCGCCCGAGATGACCAGGGTCCAGAACGCCCAGGGTTCGCCGGCGCGCAGCGGCACGCTGCCGATCCAGGTGTAGAGCAGGCCGACCGAGAGGATGGAGCCGGCGAACGAGACCCGGTCGTGGACCATGAAGTGGACCACGCGGCCGCCGTAGAAGCGCTCCAGCTGGGTGGCGGTGAGGCCGAGATAGTGCTCGTCGGGCGGCAGCAGGCGGATCCAGGCACGGCGCTCGTCGGCGGGCAGCCCGAGGATCAGCTCGGCCTGCTCGGGCGTCGCGCGGGTGAGAAAGAGATCCTCGCCCTCGCGGCGCGGCAGCAGCGCGAGCGCACGAAGCCGCTCGTCCGCGTCGAGCAACGGCCAGCACTCGGCGAGCTCCGCGCCGGTCAGCTCCTCGACGTCGACGGAACGCGCGGTCTCGTCGCTCGGGGGACTCGAGGGGGA
>JBGASF010000042.1:0-55159 GCA_044229835.1 Polyangia bacterium
GCGCTCGACGCCGCCAAGGCCGATCACGCCGCGTTCGCCTTCGCCGCCGCCATCGCCAAGCTCGACGCCCTGGCCCGCCTGGCCGATGCCCAGGGCGGGGGCGATCTCGATCGCCGCCAGCTCAGCGAGATCTTCCTGTACCGCGGCCTCAGCCGCCTGGAGACCGGCGCCGCCGAGGCGGCCTGGGACGATCTCATCCGCGCCGCGCGCCTCGACTCGGGGCGCGTCATCGACCCCGCCGCGTTCCCGCCGCGCGCCGTCGCGGCCTACCGTCGCGCCGTCACCGAGGTCGCGGCGCTGCCACGCGCCGAGCTCGAGGTCGTCGCCCCCGGAGACGCCGTCATCCGGGTCGACGGCGCCGAGATCGCAGGCCTGGCCCCGGTGATGCTCGGCCAGCACTTCGTCTCGGTCAGCGTGCCCGGCTTCGAACCCTGGGCGGGCGTCGCCACCGTGGCCGCCGCGCACGAGCGCCTGACCCCGCGCCTGCGCGCCTACCAGCCGCCCGACGGCGACCGCACCCTGGGGCTGGCGCCGGGCGCGACCCGCCTCATCCTGGGCGCGCTGGAGCGCGCGGGCGCCGGCTGGCGCTTCATGGTGCGTGACATCGCGGTCGCCGAGGGCCGCGCCGTCAGCGACGCCGCCGCGCTGGGCAGCGCCCCGGTCGAGGGCGTCATCGCGCGCCTGCTGGCGCGGGTCGGCCCGCAGCAGCCCAGCCCGACCCCGTCGCCGCGACCGCGCGCGCGCACCGGCAGCCGCTGGTGGGTGTGGGCCGGCATCGGGGCCGCCACCGTGTTCGCGGTGACCATCGCGGTGCGCGCCAGCAGCGACACCTCGTCGGGCAACACCGTCGGCGGCACCATCGAGAACTGGCCGTGACCTCGCGCCGCGCGCCACTGCTCGCGCTGGCCGTGCTGCTGGCGCACGCCGGCGCCGGCTGCGGCGACAGCGGCGACGATCTCGCGCTGGTGATCCGCCTGCCCACCGACACCAGCCGCCTGGGCGCGGTCAGCCAGCTCAACCTGAGCGCCCGGCGCGGCGACGTCGCGCTGGCGCAGGCGTCGTTCGCGGCCGGGACCACGCGGCTGGCGCTGAGCGGGGTCAGCTTCGGCGCGCGCACCGTGGTCCGCCTCGACGGCGTCGATGCCGCGGGCGCGGTCATCGCCACCGGGCGCACCTGTCCCATCGACTTCCAGACCTCGGGCATGTCGGCCCCGCTGTACTTCGCGCCGACCAACTTCTTCGCCCCCACCGCGAGCGCCCCGCTGGTGCAGCGCACGCGCCCGGTGGCCGCCGCGCTGAGCGACGGCACCGTGGCCATCCTCGGCGGCGACACCACGACCGTCGAGCTGATGACCCCGGGCGCCGCCACCTTCACGGCGCTGCCCTCCAGCCTGGCCCAGGTCCGCCGCCAGGCCGTGGGCGTGGCGCTCGACGGCGTCGGCGTCCTGGTCATCGGCGGGGTCGACGCCGGCGGCAGCGCCCTCGCGGGCGGCGAGCTGCTGCTCGACTCGCAGCGCACCCTGCGCCCGGTGACCGACACCCGGCTGGACGCGCGGGTCGGCCACAGCGTCAGCGAGCTGGCCGAGGGGCTGGCGCTGGTCACCGGCGGCCGCGGCAGCCTGACCGGCGCGCCGCTGTCGACCACCGTGCTGGTGCGCGTCTTCAGCGACGGCACCTACCAGATCAACGACGGCGTCCCGCTGGCCGAGGCGCGCCGCGACCACGCCGTGGTGGTCGCCGCCGGGACCGCCATGGTGTTCGGCGGCCGCGGCGCCGGCGACGGCGTGCTCGACTCCATCGAGGCCTTCGATCCGACCACGGGCGCCACCGTCGCGGCGGCCCCCATCGCGCAGCTCGCCACCGCGCGCGCCGGCGCCACCGCCTCCCTGCTACCCGACAACTCCGGCGTCCTGCTGGCGGGCGGCGAGGGCAGCGATGGCAAGCCGCTGGCCAGCGCCGAGGTCTTCAACCCCATCACGCGCACCACCACCACCTTCACCATGGCCAGCGCGCGCCGCGGCCACAGCGCCACCGTGCTCGACGATGGGCGCGTCCTCGTCGCGGGCGGCTTCGACGCCGCGGGCAACGCGCTGCGCACCGTCGAGCTGTTCACCAGCGGTGTCGGCTTCGTCAGCGAGGTCGAGCTCGGCAGCGCGCGCGGCGACCACGCGGCGCTGTCGCTGTGCGACGGCACCGTGCTGCTGGTGGGCGGCGCGGCGACCGCTGAGCTTTACACGCCGTAAAGAAAACTACCCGCGAATCCCGTACTTCTCGAGCTTGTACAGCAGCGCGCGCCGCGAGATGCCGAGGCGCCGCGCGGCCCGGGTCTGGTTGCCGTTCTCGGCGTCGAGGGCGTCCTGGATCGACCTCTGCTCCAGATCGGCGATCTGGCGCCGCATCTGCCCGGCCGGCGGCGCCGGGGCGTCGGCCGACGCGCGCACGCTGTCGGGCAGACAGGCGGCGTCGAACACGCCGCGCTCGGCCAGCACCGCGGCGTACTCCATGGCGTTGCGCAGCTCGCGCACGTTGCCTGGCCAGGCGTGGCGGCGTAGCAGCGCCAGAGCATCGGCGCCCAGCGTCGGCGCCGGCACGCCCATGCGGCGCGCGAACTGGCGCGAGAACAGCTCGGCCAAGAGCTCGACCTCGGCGGGGCGCTCGCGCAGCGGCGGGATCTTGAGCACGAAGGCCGACAGCCGGAAGTACAGATCCTCGCGGAAGCGCCCGGCGCGCGCCTCGGCCTCGAGGTCTCGGTTGGTCGCCGCCACCACGCGCACGTCACACGCGATCTCCTCGCGCCCGCCCACGCGCATGAAGCGGTGGCTCTCCAGCACGCGCAGGAGGCGCGTCTGCATCGACGCCGTCAGCTCGCCGATCTCGTCCAGGAACAGCGTGCCGCCCGCGGCGGCCTCGACATAGCCGAGCTTGCGCCGGTCGGCGCCGGTGAAGGCGCCCTTCTCGTGGCCGAACAGCTCGCTCTCGAGCAGGCTCTCGGGCAGCGAGCCGCAGTTCAGCCGCACGAACGGCCCGCTCGCGCGCGGGCTCTGCCGGTGCAGCTGCTCGGCGATGACCTCCTTGCCGACGCCGGTCTCGCCCAGGATCAGCACCGTGGTCGGCGTGGCCGCCACCTTGCGCACCAGCTCGAAGACCCGGACCATCGCGGGGTCGCCCACGACCACGCCCGGCGGCGCCGCCGGCGCGGCCGCAGCAGCAGCCGCACCGCCCCGTGCACCTGCCCGCGCACCCGCCTCGGCCCCCGGCGCCCCCGTCGTCCCCGTCGGCCCCGTCGCCCCCGCCAGCAGCTCGCCCGCGCGCCGCCACAGCGCCTCCGCGGCCACGCCATCCTCGGGCGCCTGCACCAGCGCCACCCGCGCCGTCGGCAGCACCCGCTGCACCGCCGCAAGCACCGCCGGCCCGGCCGCGGCGTCCGCCAGCAAGCAGGCATAGTCGCCGTCGCGCTGGATCTCGAGCAGCACCTGATCCGCCAGCGCCCCCGAAAGCTTGCCCAGCTGCTCGGGCCCCACCGCCAGCCTGAGCAGCGCCGCGCGCCCCCCGGCCGCCAGCAGCTGCCCGAGCTCCGCCTCCAGCCGCGCCCCACCGATCCGGCTCGACACCCCGGCGCTCTCCGCCACCAGGATCTCGGCCGCCCCGATGCGCACCCGGTCGCCTGAGCGCAGCACCCGGGTCTGCCCACGCACCACCTCGTCGTTGAGCAGCGTGCCGTTGCGGCCGCCGAGGTCGACCAGCTTCAGCTCGCCGCCGCGGTGCAGCACGCGGGCATGCTCACGCGAGGCCTTGCCGTCCTCCAGCCGCACCGTGGCCTCGGGCGAGCGCCCGAACAGGATGTCGGCCCCCTCGTCGAGGTCGATGACCTGGGTCCCGGCGCCCTCGCGCACGACCAGATAGGCCCGGCGCGGACCGGCGTCACCGTCCCCGTGCCCGGCGTCGATCGTGGTTTCCCCGCCCACGTGATTCCACTCGCTGCGCAGAGTGTACGATCCCGAGAGGCCCCGTAGTAGGATTCCATTCTGTCGTGCGGTCACTCCGGTATCGACGTTGCATGATGAGTGCCTGCATGAAGGCCCCGGTCACACGCGTCGCCCTGGCCGTCGCCCTGCTGGGGCTGGTGGGCTGTGGCGGCCCTGACGATCGCCCGCGCCCCGGCGAGCTCAGCGTCACCTTCATCCCGGTGCAAGGCAGCGTGCCCGAGCTGCAGCTGACCGCCGCGACCATGCGGCTCTCGCACATCGGCGTGTTCGGCAACGCCCCGCCGCCAGGCGGTCCGCCACCCCCCAACGACATCAACTTCGACGCCCTCGGGGGCGGGGTCCGGCGCGACTTCACGCTGCCGCCCGGGATCTACAGCCGCGTCCAGCTGGCCTACGAAAACGTCGTGATCAACGGCACCTGGCGCGGCACCCCGTTCCAGGTCCGGCTCGGCATGATGCGCGGCTTCCCGGTCGATCTGCGCGCCACCGTGGGCCGCGTGCTGTCGGTCGACAACGATGTCGCCTTCGTGGTCGACGTCGATGTGGGCAGCTGGTTCGCCGGCAACGTGCTCGACGGCGCGGTGGCCTCGGGCGGCCAGATCATCTGCGATCCCCTGAACAACCCGACCATCACCATGGAGGTGGGGATGCGCATCGGGCGCTCGTTCGTGCTGGTCCAGTAGCGCAGCAAGCTGCGCACTGTCCCCTTCTTGCGCAGCTACTTCTTCTTCTGGGCCTGCGCCGACCGCCGACGCCCGATCAGGATCGCGCCAACCAGCCCGACCGAGGCGCTGACCCCGACGTAGGCGTTGCCGCCCAACCCCAGCGGCTCACGCAGCAGTCCCACCGCCAGTCCACCCAGCAGTGACAGCACGAGCATGATGGCGATGATCTTCCACCAAGGCATCACCTTGGCTGCGTTGCCCTCGCTCATGGCGGCAGTCTACTGCGAGATCGACACGTGGAGGTGGTGGTGGTGGAACACGAACCACCCCAGCCCCATGTCGGTCGGCTCGAAGGCCAGCTTGTTCATCGCGTTGCACGACGCCGCCGGCAGCCAGTTGTTGGCGCACAGCGTGGTCAGCGCGCTCTTGACCAGCGGGCCGACCTTGCCGTCGACGCCGATGACGCGGGTCTTGGGGTAGCTGAGCAGGGCGCCGATGAACAGCGCGCTGCGCCACAGGTCGAGGTTGTTGGGCGCGCCCACGCAGTGGTTCTGGTCGACGCCGTTCAGCGTGTACGGGCAGATCGGACGCAGGAAGTTGTTGGCCCCGGTGAGCTGGAAATAGGCGATGTCCATGTCGAAGCCGTTGGTGTGCGTGCCCATCGGGTGGCCGGGCTGGCCGATCGAGGTGCCCGGGATGGCGCCGTTGGCCTCGCTCATGTCACCGAGGCCCAGGGGCTGGCCGTTGCCGCCGGCCCAGCCGACCGCCTTGCACTGCACGTAGGCGGCGGCGTACTTCACCAGGCCGATGAGATCGCGGCGGGCATAGCTGCGGTACTGGTTGGTGACGGTCTCGCCGTTGAGCGGGTAGTCGTAGTAGCCGGGGCCCATGTCGGGCTCGAAGGCGACGATCTCTCCGCACGACAGGGCGCCCGCGGTGCAGGTCAGCGGGGGCAGCGTGCAGGTCGGCCCGGGGCCGGCGCCGGGGCCGCCCGTGGTGCTGACGATGCAGTCGCCGCTGGCGGCGCACATCAGGCCGGCGCCGCAGCTGGTCGGCGTGCACGGCGGAGTGCCGCACAGGCCGTCGGCGCGGCACACCTCGCCGGCGCCGCAGCTGGTCGCGGTGCAGCCCGGGGTGCACACGCCGTCGGTGTCACAGGCGTAGCCGGCGCGGCAGTCGCTGCGCGAGGTGCAGCTCTTGAGGCAGCGGAAGGTCATGTCGGTGAACTCGAAGCACTCGCTGCCGGTCGGGCAGGTGCCGCAGCCGGTCACCGTGCAGTAGCCATCGGGCCAGCCCATGCAGCGCGCGGCGGCGCCGCCGGCGCACTGGGTGCTGGCGGTGCAGGCCTCGCCCACGGGGCGGTTGTTGCCGGTGACCACGCCGGCGTCGGGGCCGGTCGAGGGCGACGGCGTCGGGCTGGGCGTCGGGCTGGGGCTGGGATCGTCGGTCGGATCGGGCGTGGGATCCGGCGTCGGGTCGGGCCCGCCGTCGACCCCGGGGCCATTGCCCGGTGAGTCCTCGCTGTTGCAGCCCGCCGCCAGCAGCGCCACCGCCACCACCGTCACCATCCACACCGTCGCCACGATCCGAGACACCCGCATGACCATCCCTCTTTTTTCCTAGCCCGAGCGGCGGCATTCTTAGCACCAGGTCAGGGGCGGATGGCAATCAAAAGATGAATCCCGCGGCACATGAGGCCGAGCGCGGCCTCGGCGCGGCGCTGCGCGCGATGCTGGCGGCGTGGCTGGTGCTCGCGCTGCTGCAAGTCGTGTATGCCGGCTCATTCTTTGTGCAGGTGCACTACCTGAGCAGGCGCTCGTACTTCGAGCTGCCGACCTGGCTGGCAGCCCTGCAGCAGGCGGTGCGCCTGGCGCTGCTGCTGCCAATGTGGCTGCTGGCGGGGGCGGCGCTGCGCTATGCCCAGGTCACGCTGGCGCGCGACCGGGTGCTGGCGCTGGCGGCCGCGGCGGCCCTGGGGCTCGCGGCGGCGATCGATCTCGCCCTCGCCGGCCGCGAGAGCCTGGAGCGCGCCCAGCTGTGGCAGGGCTCGCTGAGCTGGCTCCGCATGGTGCGCTGGGTCTTCATCGTGCAGGGCGTGGTCGAGGTGGCCGGCCTCGGGCTGCTGGGAGCGGCGCTTTCGCTGGGGGGCAGCCGCCGGGGCGCGCGCACGCCGCACTGGCTGTGGCTGCCGCTGGTGGTGCGCGGCCTGTTGCCGACGCTGATGTCGCTGCTGAAGTGGTTCCCGGACTGGCGCCACACCGGCAAGGTCTACCTGACCTATGGCGGCCTTCTGGCGCTGCTGCTCGCGGCCGCGCTGCTGTTCGCGCTGCTGCTGTCGCGCCACGCCGCGGTGGCGCCGGTGCTGGCGCGGCGCGGGGTCGCCGCGGTGGCGCTGCGAGGCCACGCCAGCGCGATGCTGGCGCGGCTGGTGGTGCTGGTCGGCGTCGCGGTGCTGACGGTGGCGGCGGCGCGGGCGCGCTCGCTGGACCTCTTGAAGTTCGTGATGGTGGCGGGGCCGCTGGCGACCTTCGCCATCAGCCTGTGGCTGCTGGCGGTGACGCTGCAGTTCGCCTGGTCCAGCGTCGACGCCGGGCTGCTCGCGCACCTGGCGGCGGCGCTGCTGCTGGCCACCCTGCTGATGGAGGCCCACGCCTTCGTGCTGGTGCTCGGGCTGTTCTGGGGCGACGGCAACATCATGGACCGCGCCGAGCAGCTGCAGAAGGTGGCGCCCATGCTGTCGCTGCTCGGCCAGGTGCTGGGCGTGGCGGCGCTGCTGGCGCTGCTGCGCGTGCTGGCGCGGGTCGGCGCCGCGGCGGGGCTCGGCGACGCCGGCGCGCGGGCGCTGCGCGTCGGCGGCGGGCTGCTCGCGCTGGTGGTGGCGGCGACGGTGCTGGCGCGGCCGACGCAGCTCCTGGGCGCGCGCCCCGACGGCGCCGCGACGATGTTGCTGTTCGGGGTGCTGCTGCTGGCGGGCGCCATCGCGCTGTTCGCCGCCTACGTCAGGCTGGTGCGCGACGTGGCCTACGTGCTGGAGCCGCCGGCGCCGCGCTGGTAGGCCTCAGGCGGCGCGCGGGGCCAGCAGCGCGCTGATCAAGAGGTCGGCCATGCGGCGCGCCTGGGCGTGGTGCGCGGGATCGAAGCCGATGCAGCTGAAGGTGTTGTTGGCGTCGGCCAGGCACAGCAGGCCGTAGGCGAGGTCGGCGCGGCGCCGCGGTGACAGGCGCGGGTGGCTGGCGTGCACGGCGCGCTCGAGCAGCGCCTCGAAGTCGCTGTACAGCTGGCGCACGTGCTCGCGCGTGGTGGCGTCGAAGTGGGCGTCCGCGATCAGCACGTCGACCATGCGCCCGAAGGCGGGCGCGGCCAGGCTGCCGTCGAACAGCACGTCGAGCAGGGCGTCGAGCTGGCGCGCCGCCGGCACGCTGGCCAGGGCGGCCTCGAAGCCGGCGCGAAAGCGGCCCAGGGTGCGCTCCACGGCGGCGCGCACCACGGCGTCCTTGTTGCCGAAGTAGTGCGCGATCAGGCTGGGCTGTACGCTGGCGGCCTGGGCGATCCGCGCCACCGTGGTGCCGGCCAGGCCATGCTCGAGCAGGCAGCGGTCGACGGCCTCGAGGATCTGTTGACGGCGCTGCACCGCCAGGCTGGGGCGTCCCATGGCGACCACCCTGCCAAAAATTGATTGACTGCGCAATCTATCTTTGGCAATAAGTTGATTGCGCGTTCAAACAATCAAGCAGCAGGAGTCAGCATGTCAGCCCCCGCAGCGCCCGCAATGCCCGCAGCCCCGGCAGCCCCCGAGACGCCGTTCAGCCAGCCCTACGCCACGCGCGCCGAGGCCTCCGACGCCTTCGCCAGCCACGTCAACCGCGGCAAGGTGAACCTGTTCCGCGCCCTGTTCGCAGGCCAGGGCGGCGAGCTCATCATGGGCCAGCGCGAGGGCGCGCGCTTCGCCGACGCCTACAGCGGGCGCTGGCTGTGGAACTGCCACTGCAACGGCGGCACCTTCAACCTGGGCCACCGGCCGCCCGCGGTGGTCGCCGCGCTCCGGGACGCCCTCGATCACCTCGACATCGGCAACCACCACCTGGTGTCGGGGCTGCGCGCCCACCTGGCCGCGCGCCTGGCCGCGACCACCGACGGCCGCCTGCCCGGCGTGGTCTTCGGCGTCGGCGGCGGTGAGGCCAACGATCTGGCCATCAAGGTCGCGCGTGCGCGCACCGGCAAGCAGCGCATCATCTCCGCCAGCGGCGGCTACCACGGCCACACCGGGCTGGCGCTGGCCGCCGGCGATCCGGCCTACCGGCGCCCGTTCGGGGCCAACCCGCCCGGCTTCACCCAGGTGCCGTGGAACGACCTCGGCGCGCGGGCGCGAGCTCGGCGCCGGCGACAGCGCCGCGGTGCTGCTGGAGACCATCCCGGCCACGCTGGGCATGGCGCTGCCCGACCCCGGCTACCTGGCCGCCGCCGCCGACCTCGCGCACCAGCGCGGCGCGCTGCTCATCCTCGACGAGGTGCAGACCGGCCTCGGCCGCACCGGCACCTTCTGGGGCTATCAGCACGAAGGCGTCACGCCCGACATGGTGACCACCGGCAAGGGGCTGTCGGGCGGCATGTACCCGCTGACCGCGACGCTGATGACCGCCGACCTGCACGGCTTCTTCGACGAGCACCCCTTCATCCACATCTCCACCTTCGGCGGCGCCGAGCTGGGCTGCGTGGCCGCCGAGGCCATGCTCGACGTCACCCTGGCGCCCGGCTTCCTGGCCCGCGTGACCGCGCTGGGCGAGCGCTTCCGGCGCGGCCTGGCCGGCCTGCCGGTGAAGCTGCGCCAGCGCGGGCTGTTCATGGGCCTCGACCTCGGCACCCCGGGCGCCGCGCCGCCGGCCACGCGCAAGCTGCTCGAGCACGGCATCTTCGCGCTGTGGGCCAACCATGACACCGCGGTGGTGCAGCTGCTCCCCGCGCTGACCATCACCGACGCCGAGGCCGACGCCATCATCGCCGCGCTGTGCGAGGCGCTGTCGTGATCCCGGCGCACGAGCTCGCTGCGCTGGAGGCGCGCGTCGAGGCCTGCCTGGCGCGCGGCAGCGACGACGGCCTGCGCGTGCTCGGCCACGGCGAGATGTCGCTGGTGCTGGGCTGGCCCGACGCCGCACCGGAGGTCGCGGCCAAGCGCCTGCCGGTGTTCGCCAGCGTCGCCGCCTTCGAGCGCTACGCCGACATCCTGCGCCGCTACCTCGGCGCGCTCGAGGCCGCCGGGGTGACCCCGCTGCCAACTGAACTCCACCGCGTGGCGCGGCCCGACGGCAGCTGCGTCGGCTACTGCGTGCAGCCGGCGCTGCCCGCCGACGCCCTGCTGCCGCGTGTGCTGGCGCGCGCCACCCCGGCCGAGGGCCACCTGCTCTTGCACCAGATCGCGCAGCTGGCCTGCGCCACCGTGACCGCGCGGGTCGGCCTCGACGCCCAGCTGTCCAACTGGGCCCTGCTCGGCGGCCGCCTGCACTACCTCGACGTGACCACGCCGCTGCTGGCGCACCCGGACGGCAGCACCGAGCTGGATCCCGCGCTGTTCCTGGCCGCCTACCCGGCGCCGCTGCGCGCGCCCATCCGCCGCTTCGTGCTGCCCGGGATCGTGCGCCGCTACCACCAGCGCCGCAGCGTGCTGCGCGACATCTGCGCCAACCTGGTCAAGGAGCGCCTGCTGGGCTGGCAGGCCCCGCTGGTCGGCGCCGTCAACGCCGCGCTGGCCGAGGTCGAACCGGCCGCCGCGCCCATCAGCGCCGCCGAGGCCAACCGCGACTACGCCCGCGACGCCCGCATGTGGGCCGTCATGCTGTGGCTACGCCGCGCCGATCGCTTCTGGCAGCGCGCCATCCGGCGCAAGAGCTACCCCTTCCTGCTGCCGCGCGCGATCGCGCGCTGACTACCAGAACCAGCCCTTCTTCTTCTTCTTGGGCTCCGGCTCCGGCGCAGGTGCGACCGGCTCGGGCGGCGGCGCGCCCGGGCCAGGTGGACCGCTGGTCATGCGCGCCAGGTCAGCGGCGGTGACGGTGCGTGACAGGTGCTTGGGGCCACTCTCGGTCGCGGTCAGGAAGGGCAGGTTGATCTCGGTCGACCCTCCGCGCGCCACCTCGTTGACGGCCTTGTACCAGGCCTCGGCCAGGCGTGACACCACCCGGCCGTCGTGCTGCACCTTGGCGCCGCTGTCACGCTCGAAGTCGACCGCGAGGTGGGCCACCCCGAAGGCCATCGCGGTCTGATCGCCGAACCCCGCCAGGGTCGCGCGCGCCGCCGACTGCAGCGCGCTGGCGAAGGGCTGACCAGCGCCGATGGCCGCGGTGAAGGCCGCTACGAAGCGCTCGAGGTCGTCGCGCGTCGGCCCGTTCGGCACCACCGGCTGCGGCTCGCGCGCGGCGACGGGCGCGACCGGCGCCGCGGTCGGCGCCGCCAGCTGCGCCACCCCGCCACAGAAGCTGCACTGCAGGAAGCTGGCACCCGGGGTCGGCGTGGGCAGCGCGGCGCTGCAATGCGGGCACTTGAGCGCAGTCACCATGGGCTGCGCCCACGATAGCACTCACGGCGCGCCGGTGTCGTAGCTGCCATCCCGCCAGGTCAGGGCGTGTGGCCGCGGACCTCGATGCGGTAGCTCTTGCCCAGCAGGCGCGTCGCGCCGGTGCTGACGCCGAGGGCATAGTCGACCCCGCGCGTCACCGCGGCGTTGCTGAAGCCGCCCAGGCTCAGGGTCGAGAAGCCGTCGTTGGCGATGGCGTCCAGGGTCAGGCGGACCTCGGTCTGGCCGGTGCCGAAGCGCTCGCTGCCGACATAGACGAAGGCGTCGATGCCGGGGAAGTCGGGCTGCGTCGCGCCGCCGAAGCTGCCGGTGTTGAAGCGGTACTGATCGGTGGTCGGCATGCTGGCCTCGAACTGGCCCTCGAGCACGAAGCCGGTGGTGTCGACGGTGAGGCTGGTGGCCTCGGCGCCGGCCTTGAGGCCGTTGCCGGCCTCGTCGCGCTCCTGGTAGCGCGGCGCGCCCGGGCCGACGATGGACGAGTCGGCGCCGCCTCCGCCACCGCCACCGTCACCGCCCCCACCGCCATCGTCGTCATCGCCGCAGCCGAGCAGCGCCACCCCGACCACGATCACCGCGAACCCGCGCAGCCTCATGCTTCGAGGCTAGCACTTGCGTGGCGCCCCGTGCCGTCCGATCCGCTACATTGCGCTCCCATGTCCACCTCACTTCCCTTGGCCGCCGGTCAGCGCGTCGTGGTGTCCGAGTTCGGCGACGAGCCGCTGCAAGCCATCGAGAGCTTCGCCACCCTGGTGCCGCAGCCGGCGCCCGAGCCGGCCACGCTGGGCGCGCGCGACGTCATCATCGCGGTGCGCAGCGCGTCGGTGGGCTGGGTCGACCTGCTGATGACCAGCGGCCAGTACCAGCACATGCCCAAGCCGCCCTACACGCCCGGCCTGGAGTACGCCGGCGAGGTGGTCTGGGTCGGCCCCGAGGTCGGCGCCGCCGCGGCCGTGGGTGACGCCGTGCTGGTCGACGGCTTCCTGGCCGGGCCGCGCTCGGTCGGGGCCTACCAGGCCTGGGGCGGCTTCGCGTCGTACGCGGTGGCGCCCGCCGAGGCGGTACACCGCCTGCCCGGCAAGCTGAGCTACGACCAGGCCTGCAACCTGCTCGGCAACTACGAGACCGCATATCACTGCCTGCTCACGCGCGGGCGGCTGCGGGCCGGCGAGACGGTGCTCATCCTGGGCGCCTCGGGCGCCACCGGCCTGGCCGCGGTGCACATCGCCAAGCTGATGGGCGCCACCGTCATCGCCACCGGGCGCTCGCAGGCCAAGCTCGATGTGGTGCGCGCGCACGGCGCCGACCACGTCATCGCCACCGGCACTCCCGAGGGCGGCGTGCGCCCATTCCACGACGACGTCAAGCAGCTGACCGGCGGTCGTGGCGTCGACGTGGTCTATGACGGCGTCGGCGGCGAGCTGTCGCTGGCGGCCATGCGCTGCGTGAACTTCGGCGCGCGCTTCCTCATCGTGGGCTGGGCCGGGACGCCGTTCGTGGCCCGCGGTCGAGGCCAGCGCGGCGCCCCCAACGCCAACGCGCTGCCCACCAACCTGATGATGATGAAGGGGCTCGACGTGCTGGGCTGCCCGACCGTGATCGGGACCCTCAAGGATCCGTCGCTGCGCCCGCCGCGGCTGGCCCGCATCATGGAGTGGGCGGCGTCGGGGCAGCTCGTGCCGCACGTGTCACACGTGTTCCCGCTCGGCGACTTCAAGGCTGCGATGCGCGCCAAGTGGACCGGCGAGGTCGTCGGCGGCTGCGTGCTGCACCCGTAGCTTCGTCAGTCGCGGTCGTCGTCGTCTTCGCGACCGGCGGCGCCGTCGAAGCTGCCCTCGGCCAGATCGCGGACCTGGCTCCAGCGCAGGGTGGCGTCGCCCGGCAGCGTGATGAACGCGGTCACCGGCTCCTCGCGGCCATGGGACGACTCCCAGCTGCCGCCGAGCTCGATCTCCAGGGTCGGCGTCGAGTTGTCGCCGCCGCGGATGCTGCCCACGACCCAGTTGCCGGCCGCCAGCAGGAGCTCCAGGCGGTCGCCGTCGCGCACGCGCTCGCCGTCGAGCCAGCGTTCACGGTTGACGACCTGGAGTCGACCGCGCACGCGCTCCCGGCTGTTGACCAGGTTGGCGCTGCTCAGGCGGCCGAGCTGCACCCGCCCCGAGGGGCTGTGCTGGTGCGCCACCTCGACCCAGGCGTTGCAGCGCCGACAGAAGGTCTTTCCCGCCAGGTCGTCCATGAACCCGACCATGGTTGCACAACCCGCGCACCAGCGCACGAAAGCTGCGCTGTCCGTGGCGATTTGCCGCACGCTGCGTCAGCTGACTTAGCAGCGCACCGCGGTGGCGGAGCGCGCCGGCCAGCGCAGCAGGACCAGCCCGCAGGCGCACAGCAGCACACAGGCGTGGGCCACCAGCGTCAGCCCCAGGTAGCGCGCATCCGACCGCCGCCCCAGCAGCTCGAGATCGGTCGCGCGCAGGAGCTCGATGCCGAAACGCCCCGCGCCATACACCAGCGCGGCCACGCCGACCAGGACGCCGGGCGCCCGGCGCCGCCGCTGCAGCGTCCACAGCAGCGCGAACAGCCCCAGCGCCAGCACCGCCTCGTAGAGGCCGAGATCATGGCGCAGCGCTCCGGCGACCCGTACCCCGAGCGGAAAGCTGGTCAGCTGGCCGAGGTGGTCGTGGTGCAAGAAGCAGCCGATGCGGCCGACACCCCAGCCCAGACACAGCGCCAGGACCAGGTTGTCGGCGTGCTGCCACAGCGCCCCGGGCGCGCGTCGACGGAAGTACAGCCATCCCGCCCCGGCGGCACCCGCGATGGCGCCCAGCGACCAGGCCGCGCCCGACCCGGGCAGCAGCAGCACCGGATCGCGCACCACCTCGGACCAGCGGAACAGCAGCGCGCCGCTGACATGGCTGACCAGCACCCCGGCCAGCAGCACCACGAACAGGCCGTCGATGGCGTGCTGGACCTCGAGGCCCTGCTGCCTGGCGCGCACCCGCGCGACCAGCGCCGCCAGCGTCGCGCCCAGCAGCACGAAGCCCAGGCTGATCAGGGCGCCGCGCCCGATCACGCCGGCCCCCGCCGCGCTGCGCCGCGCGTCAGCACCAGGCAGGCCACGAAGGCCAGCTCGATGAAGCCGTGAAACAGCGCCAGGCCGAGATAGGCGTGGCGCGCACCATCGAGCGACACGCACGCGGCCAGCGGTAGCGCCAGCGACAGGCCGATCACGCCCAGCGTGGCAGGACGGCCCAGCTCCTGCTCGAGCAGCTGGTACGAGCGGCGAAAGCTGGGCGGGCGCGCCCCGGTGCGCGCGGCGTCGGGCAGCCAGCGCAGCCAGGCGCCGTAGTGCACCGACTGGGCGAACGCGAAGATGGCGACCCAGCGCCGCGCCACCACGGGCCCGACCCCGTCGGGCACCACCGTCGCCAGGGCATCGCGCCAGGTCGCCCCGAAGCCCGCGCCGAGGCCCGCGCCGGCCAGCAGCCCGTCACACAGCCCGAGCGCGATGGCCGCGATGCCCGCGGCCAGCGCGAGCGCGACCAGCCAGCCCGCACGCAGCCGGGCCCGCACCAGCCAGCCCGCCAGCGCGATGGCCACCAGGTTGTGGCCCTGCGCCAGCACCAGCGCCGCCGCGCGCGGCCACAGCGTCGCGACCGCGAGCACGCCGCCACAGAGCAGCGCGAACAGCGCGCGCGCCCGCACCGGCGCGTCAGTCGACAGGCCGGCCACCAGCACCGCGCCGCCGGCCGCCAGCAGCGCCAGCCGGGCCTCGCCAGCGACGCCCAGCCCGACCGCGAGCACGAACAGCGCGCTGACCGGGCGCCACGCGCGCGCGGGCAGCCCGGACCCGCACAGCGGGCGCACCAGCAGGTAGCGCACGTCGCTGGCGACATGCGGCACCCCGAGCAACAGGGGCGACAGCGCCAGCAGGGGCAGCGTCACCACCAGCGCCAGCACGAAGGCCAGCGCGACGCTCGACAGCGCCACCGTGGTCAACCTGAGCTCGCGCCGCCGGCGCAGCGCGGCGATGGCCGAGACCCGCCCCAGCCGCCGCAGCACCGCGCGCCGCGCGCCATCGAGGACGTCGAGCGCGCGGCCGAGTCCACCGGCGACGGCGGTCACCATGGCAGGTAAGCTCCCCGCGTGCTGCTGTGGCTGAGCGCCTTCGCGGGCACCTTGCTGATCGAGGCCCCGGTGTATGGCTGGGGTTTACGATCACGGCTGGGCCTTCGCCGCGCGCTGCTGGCCGCGCTGCTGGTGAACGTCGTGACCCACCCGCTGGCCTGGCGGCTCACGCTGGCGCGCAGCTGGCCGCGCTTCGCCGCCGTGGAGGCCGGCGTCTGGCTGGTCGAGGCCGCCGCGCTGCTGCTGCTGGCGCGCGCGCAGCGCCGGCGCTTGCCCGCGCTGGACACCCTGGTGCTGGCGCTGGTCGCCAACGCGCTGTCGGCCGGGGTCGGCCTCTGGCTGTCCACCGCCATCGGCTAGCCGCGGCGACGGTTGACCAGCCAGATGGTGCCCAGCCCGGCCACGATGATGAGGCCGCCGGCGAGCTGCCGCGTGCGCCCCGAGCGCGACCGCGTGCGCGACGCCTGGGCGTCGCTGCCGCGGGCATCCGGTCCACCGCTGTCGGGCGGTGCGGCGTCGGGCGCGACGACGTCGTCGTCGCCACCTCCGCCGAAGCACATGTCGGCGCGCGCGGTCTGCGCGCCCCCGAGCAGCCCACCCAGGACCACCACCATGAACAGCGAGCGCAGAGTCGTCATGGGCCGATCGTACCAGGAAGCGTGCGGCCCCGTGCGGCGGCGATCACAGGCCGACGTTGATGGGCCCGAGCTCGAGCCCGGCGCTGAAGTCGGCCG
The DNA here is from genome assembly GCA_044229835.1 of Polyangia bacterium. Taxonomy (GTDB): domain Bacteria; phylum Myxococcota_A; class Polyangia; order Haliangiales; family JADYYK01; genus JADYYK01. The sequence continues at coordinate 16,079 of JBGASF010000042.1, forward strand.
CACCGCTGACCGCGGAGATGCGCGCGCCGAGCTCGACGCCTGCCGGCCCGGCCCCGAGGCCGGCGTCGGCATAGCCCCCGAAATCGGTGATCGATCCGCCGCGCTCGGTGAAGTAGACCCCTGCGCCCATGCCGGCCTCGGCGAAGCCGGCCGACCCGCGCACGCCGGCGCCGACATAGTAGGTGTTCGAGTGGTCGACGAAGTTGCGCTCGTAGGCGACCTCGAGGCCGGCGCTGGCGCCGAGCTTGGCCTTCTCGCAGTCGAGCGAGAGGCTGAACGGCCCCAGGCCGAGGCTGAGCCCCACGCCGAGCGGACAGGGCGGGCCGCCGCTGGCGTCCGGAGGCCGCACGTCATGGGGCACCGGCGGCGCCGGCTGGTTGCACACCCGCAGCACACACTGCGCGCCGAAGCCCCGCCAGGCCTGGAGGAAGGTGGCGGCATACGAGTAGTGGCGCCACAGCGCGGCCTTGCGGAAGTTGTCGAGCTGGTCGCGCTCGGCGCGATCGGCGATGGCGGCCAGCGGGCCGCTGGTGCTGTTGTAGTAGTCCTCGATGGCCTGCCGGGTCGGCGGCCAGTAGCGCGCCCAGATGGGCAAAAGCTCGGCGTAGGCGCGGTCGCCGAAGGCGCGGTACTTCAGGCAGTAGTCGTAGCTGACCCGCGTCTGGCACTCGGCGTCGCCGCCGCAGCGCGCGAGCCGTTCGGCCTCTTCCTTCTGCAGCCGGGTCAGGCCGGCGGTCTGGTCGCGGGTCACGACCTCCCAGCGCGCGGTGAAGGCCTTGTGGAGCGGCTGCACGCGCTGATCGAAGCGGCGAAAGGCGAGCTGGAAGGCGGCGCGCGCGCCGGTGCGCTCGACGGTGAGGGTGATGGTGGCCCCGCCCGCCGGTGGCCCTGACGCGGTGGCGGGACGGGGCAGCGACATGCCGGCCTTCATGGCGTCGCCAAACGCGTTGGTCGCGCGCTCGAGGAAGCGCTGGCCGGCGTCGTGGTTGCTGACGAAGTCGTTGACGGTCGCGCCGAGCGGGAGATCGGGCGCGCTCCAGCGAGGCATCTGCGGAAACCGCCGCGACGCGGCACCCGCACCCGAACCCGCACCCGCACCCGCACCCGAACCCGCACCCGAACCCGAACCCGAACTCGAACTCGAACTCGAACTCGAACTCGAACTCGAACTCGAACTCGTACTCGAACTCGAACCGCCCAGCGCCTCCGCCACGATCGCGCTCATGGTCTCCGAATCCACCCGCGCCAGCACCCTCTCTGCCAGCGCCACCGCCGTCTTGCCGTCCCCGGCGCAGCGCGCCACCATGGCCAGCCCCTCGAGCGCCCCGGGAAAGTCCCGCTGCGCCTGCTCGGCCGCCGCGAACGCCGTGCGCGCCGCGGTGCGGTCACCCGCCTTGTAGTAGACCCAGCCGAGGTTGGTCGCCACCACCACCGACCCCGGGAACTTCGCGCGGGCATACAGCAAGAGCTCCAGCGCGGCCTGATCCTGGTCGAGATCGCCCAGCAGGTTGCCCAGGTTGGCCAGCGTCACGGCATCGTCGCCGCGCGCCGCCGCCAGCGCCGTCACATAGGCCGCCGCCGAACCGGAGCCGCGCATCGCCATCACCATGCCGAGGTCGGCCAGCGTCTGCGCGGGCTGGGTCTTCTTGGCCATGGCGTCGATGGCCCGCTTGGCCTTGCCCAGCTGCTTGCCGAGGCGCGCGGTCTGCGCCTTGAGCAGCTTGCCCACGGCGCGCGCATCGGGGGCCTTGCCGCTCAGCGTCCGGGCCGGCGGGCAGGGCTCGGCGGGTCCACGCCCCATGGTCGCGGGCGGCGTGTCGCCGGGCAGGGTCGGGTTGACCGCGACTCCGCTGGCGGCGGCCTGCTTCTGCGCCCACTCGGCCAGCTTCTTCATCTCGGCCATGGTCAGCCGCCCGCCCGACTCGGCCTTCTTGACCAGGCGCTGGATGTCGGCCGGGATGGCCGGCTGGTCGCCGTCGTCACCGTCATCGGCCCGCGCCGCGCCGCCACCCAGCAGCGCCAGCCCGCCCGCCAGCAGCCAGACCCGCAGCACCCGCAGCACCCGCCCGGCCTTCACCATGTGCCACCTCGTACCAGTTGCTCGCCCACGGACGCTGCCGACCGCGGGCGCATTCAACTCTACACCGGGTCAGCGCTCCAGCAGCAAGGTCGGCAGCCCCTTGTAGGTGACGCGCGCGAGCTCGCGATAGCCACACTTGGCGGCCACGCGCAGCGAGGCCAGGTTGTCGGGGTCGATCAGGCACAACGTGCGCGGGGTCGGGAAGCGGGTCTCGGCCCAGGCCAGCGCGGCGCGCACCGCCTCGGTCGCGAAGCCCTGTCCGTGCGCCCAGGTCGCCAGCGCCCACCCGATCTCGGGCGCCCCGCCGAGGTCCATCGGCAGATCGCGCTTGAAGTCCGAGAAGCCGATCTCTCCCACGAAGCGCCGCGACGCCAGCTCCTCGATGACCCAGTAGCCGTAGCCGAGCAGCGCCCAGTGGCCGGCATAGCGCAGCACGCGGCCCCAGGTCTCCTCGCGCGTGAACGGGCGCCCGCCGATGTGGCGCGTGACCTCGGCATCACCCCACATCGCGATGCACGCCGGCAGGTCATCGACGCGATGCGCGCGCAGGCGCAGGCGCGCGGTCTCCAGGGTGGGAATCACGGTGGTAAGCTGCCCCATGGCCCGACGGTACACGACGCCGCGCCGCGCGCCCTGATAAGCTCGTCACGTGAGCGGCGACCTCGCGGACCTCCTGCCCGACCAGCGTGAAGTGCTGAAGCGTGCCCTGCTGAAGAAGGGCGCCGAGCTGGCCGACAAGCTGTCGCGCCTGCTGGCGGGCGAGCGCGTGGCCGACCTCGGCGCGCTGCTGGGCGGCGGCAAGCCCGGCGAGCGCCCCGAGGAGAAGCTGCGCCGCTTCATGGCGCGCATCGACGTCGCTCTGGCGGCGCTGCGGGCGGGCAGCTATGGCGGCTGTGAGGACTGTGGTGTGGCGCTGGGCTGGGCCCGGCTGGAGCAGCTGCCCTGGGCCGACCGCTGCTCGAGCTGCGCGGCCGCGGTGGGCTGATCAGGTCGATCAGGTCTCGATCATGGGGTCGACCATGACCTCGGGGGCCTCGATCGAGACCTCCTTGGTCGCGGTGCTCTCGGCGCCGCCCGCGCTGATGGTGGCCTGCAGGCGGAAGACCTTGCCGGGGGCGTTCCAGCGCCCGCCGATGGGGCTCCAGTCGGGCGCGCTGAGATCGAACATCACCTTGGCCTGCTGCCCGCTGGCGATGACCTGGTCCCAGACCTGGTAGGCGCCGGCGGCGTCGGCCCACAGGCGCGGGTTGCGCGGCGTCAGCTGGCCCAGCGACTTCCCGGTCGCGGTGTCGATCAGCTCGACCTTGACCAGCTTGACCTCGGCGCGGCCGGTCTTGCCGCCGTTGGCGCCGGTCAGGGTCAGCTGCAGCGAGCTCTGCGTGCAGCTGCGCATCTGCGACTCGGCCTCCACCGTGGCGCTGCGGTCGGCGTCGTCGGGCGCGCTGCGCTTGGCCTCTTCGACCTTGGAGGCGTCGGCGTGCGCGCAGTCGTCGGCCAGGGTGACCGCCGACAGCACCGCGCTGACCTGGGGCGGAGTGTCCGCCGTGATGGGGCTCGGCCTGGGGTGCTCACCAGTGCCACCGCCGCGCTCCTGCTTGGTGCAGCTGGTCGCCATCGCCAGCACCGCCGCTGCCACGAGCCCCGCCATCCTCATCTGCATCGTCATCTCCTGTGCCCCCTACATACGCACGCGGGCGCGGTCCGAGCCATCGCGAAAATGGCGCACGATCACCGCTGCTTGCGCGCGCTGGGGTAGGATGCCGCGATGCGATCGGCGCGCGCGCTGTGCCCGTTCTGCGGCCACCACGAGGCGGTGTGGTGGCAGCCGCGGCAGTGGTACTCGGCGCCCGGAGCGCCTGACCGCCTGGGCCAGACCGGGGTGCGCCATCGGCCCTCGGGCGGCGTCGCAGCCATCCTCCGCGGCACCGCGCTGGGCGCCGAGTTCGCCATCGAGGCCTTCAGCTGTCTGGGCTGCGGCCTGACCCGGCGCTGGGCCGAGCACCCGGGCGAGATCCCGCTGGGCCCCGGCGTGGTCCCGACCTGGCTCAGCGGGCCCGGCAGCACGCCGGCGTTCCGGGCCTGCAGCCACTGTGGCGGCGAGGAGGCGGTCAGCGCGCACGCGGTCGACTTCGTCAGCGTGCTGACCGGGCGTCGCGTGCTGATGGTGCGCGACGGGCTGGCGCATCGCTACGATCACCGTGTGCCGCCGCCGCACCTGATCGCGCTGGGCGCGCTGCTGGATCACACCTGTCGCAAGTGCGGCCTGATGGCGACGCGGGTCGAGCAGCTCGAGGCGGTGCTGGCCGGCGACCTCGACGATGGCATGGCGCCGACGCGGGTCGACGCCCCCTGTCGCAGCTGCGGCGGGCACGCGGCGCTGGAGACGCCGGTGCGTGACTGGGCCTGGCGCGCTGGCGCGCCGGTCAGCTTCGCGCGCAGCATCATGCGCGAGACGCAGCCGCGGGCGATGTCCGCCCCCGCGGTGTCGCCGCGCGCGTCGCTGCACTGGCTGACCTGCGCGGGCTGCGCCGAGTGTCGCCTGCTGGTGCGCGCGCCCGAGCTGGTCCCCATCGGCAGCGAGCACGGCACCCGGCTGGCGACCACGCACGCGCCCCGACCGGTCGGCCCGTACCGCTAGCGCGCGCGGCGTGCTGGCTACGGCGTCAGCCGGTCGGCACGGCTGACCTGGCCAGTCGAGTGGCGCACCGCGTCGCAGCCCGCGCAATTTCCAGCATTTGCGCGTGGCCCGACTGTTGCTGTAGCAGCCTCACGAAGAGGAGGTCGTTTCCGATGATGCTGCGCAGATTGTCCGCCCTGTCGATTGCCGCCCTGCTGGCCGTGAGCGCCGGCTGCAACAGCTCGGGTTCGCCGCCGCGCTCCGAGGAGCTGGTCGACGAGGGCAAGGACGATGGCCTCGCCGCCACCAGCATCAGCCCCAAGCTGGCGCCGCTGGTCGCGTTCCTGCGTGACGACAAGAACCTGACCAAGCAGCTCGGCCCCGAGGACACCACGGCCGAGATGGTGAAGAAGCGGGTCAAGGTCGTGCGCTACAGCGATTTCGGCAAGGCCGTCGATTCGGCGTCGCGCCTGATCGCGAAGAACTACCAGGTCTCGGTCGGCGCCAGCGACTATCGCCGTGGCACCGGCCTGGTCGACCTGCTGTCCGTCGGCGACATGTACCTGACCGTGAAGGCCGGCTACGGCGAGGACTCGTTCATCGACAAGCTCATCATCCCGGCCAAGCGCGAGGAGGCCAAGCGCCTGACCTCGGCGCTGCTGCCCGAGGCCGCCCTGATCCAGGCCGACCACGCCAGCACGGTGTCGACCGGCAACTACGTCCTCATCCTCGGCGACATGACGGCGGGCCAGGCCATCGTCATGACCATCGAGTACGAGATCTACTAGCCCCCTCGAAGCGCAGCTTCGAGGAGTGCTATTCCGTTCCGTTCCGAGCGAGCACGTCGCTGGCCTCGGCCAGCTCCAGATCCAGCTCGGTGATCCCGCCCGCATCGTGGGTCGACCACAGCATCCGCGCCTTGCCCCAGCCCAGCTCGACATCGGGGTGATGGTCCTTCTTCTCCGCCACCAGCCCGACCCGCACCACGAACCCCAGCGCCGCAGAGAAGTCGGGGAACTTGTACGCCCGCGCGATCGCGCCGTCACCGACGCGCTGCCATCCTGGGTGCGTGGCCAGCCAGGCGTCGATCAGCTCGGGGCTCAGCTTGCTCGGTCTGGGCATGACTCAGTTATCCCCTTGATTGACGCAAGTGGTCGAAAAAAATCAGTGTTCGATCGTCGTGCGCATCCTTGAACCGAGTTCATACTGGTGGCCGACAACGACAGCGGGAAGGGGGAGTCAGCCATGGCACACCAGGATCGTCAGCAGGACTTCGAGGCCTCCATCATCACCATCAATGACGCCGGCGAGGCCATCTTGCAGTTCGCCAACGGCGCACGCACCACGCTGCAGCTGACCAGCGAGCAGCTGGCGCGCTACCGCCAGGCCATGCTGACCGACCGCGCGCGCGCCGGCACGCTGGTCAGCGCCGCGGGCAACGACCACACGCCGAATCGCTGGCCGTCATCGGGCGTCAACGGCGCCGAGGGCGGCGACGAGCTGGTCATCGGCGATCGCAACTGGTTCTACTGCTGAGCGCGCGGCTCCGTCAGGGGCCGACGGTGCAGGTGGCGGGAGCGGCCAGCGGCGGCGCGTCGGTGACGCCGCTGGCCTGCACGTAGCCGACATCGGCGTAGGTGTTCTGCGACACGCAGAAGGGCCCGGTGATGCGGCGCTGGCTGGGCGGGCACACCGACCAGGTGTCGCCCTCGGCGACCTGGCTGCCGGCGGCGCCGCTGTTCTGGATGCACAGGCCCGAGCGGATGTTGCGCGAGCCCAGCACGTTGCCGGCGAAGACGTTGCCGCCGGCGCTCGCGCTGGTGCCGAGGTCGAGCGTGTTGCCGGTGGCGCTGCTCGGCGTGAACACCAGGCCGACCTCGTTCTGCCGCATCACCGTGTTGCGCAGGCGCAGGCTGGCGGTGGAGCCGACCTCGATGCCGAAGCCGAGGTTGCGCTCGATGACGAGGTCCATCAGCGTGTGCATGCGCGAGCTGTTGATGGTGGCCGAGTCGGCCAGCGTGATGCCGCGCGAGGTGTTGTTCGAGGCGCTGCCGCGGCGGAAGTCGATGACGACCTGGCGATCGGCGTTGATGCCGTTGTCGTCGTTGCCGTCGAAGTGCGAGTCGGTGATGGTGACGGTGCCGGTGCGCGCGTCGAGGCCGTGGCGCAGGTTCTGGCGCGCGGTGACATTGGACAGCTGGGCGGTCGCGCGCACGTAGAAGCCGTCGTTGTTCGACCCGGTGACGATGACGTGATCGACCGCGGCGCCGTCGGCCCCGGTCGGGATCTCGACCGCGGCGCCGGTGACGGTGAAGCCCGACAGGCGCGCGCCCGCGGCCAGCGTGATGACACAGTCGAACACGCTGCAGCGACCGACGCCGGTGACCTGGGTCAGGGCCTCACCGTCGCCTTGCAGGTGTTCGCGCGCGCGCACGGCGATGGGGCCGGTCTCGCTGTAGACGAAGGCCGGGGTGCCGCCGCGCACGTGGATGATGCGGCTGCCGGCGGGCGCGGTCAGCAGGGCGGCCTCGCGGATGGTGTGGAAGGGGCAAGCCTGGGTGCCCACGCTGGTGCTGGTGGCGCTGCGGTCGACATAGACGTCGCTGGGATCGGCGGCCAGGGTGCCGCACCCGGCGGCGTCGGCGGGCTGCGCGTCGGCGGGCTGCGCGTCGGCCGGCTGCGCGTCGGCCACGGCGGCGTCGAGCCCGAGCGCGGCGTCGAGCCCGAGCGCGGCGTCGAGCCCGAGCGCGGCGTCATCGGCCACGGCGGCGTCGACCGCCACTGCAGCGTCGCCGCCCGCGCCATCGACCTCGCCGGCGTCGTCCGCCACCGCCGCATCCACCGCGGCGTCACCCGGCGCCCCATCAGGAACCCCGCTCGTCCCGCCACCACACCCGGTCAGCCACAGCCCCAGGATCGTGACCATCACCACGCGCATCGTGCCTCCATCGTACGCCTCAACGCGCGAGTCGACCTGCGCTGACATGAATGTCCGCTCATCGCCGCCCGTCCACCCCGCGCCGTCAGAAGAGTGCCCATGAGGTCCGGTCTCGTCCTGTTCGCCCTGGTCCCTGTCGCCTGCGTGGTCCGCGCCACGCCACGCGAGGCGTGCCCGCCCCATGCGCCTGTTCATGCCAGCGCTCCGCCCACGCCAGCTCCCGCGGCGCCGCCGCCGTCGGCCCTGGGCCCGCTCGACTGCACCAGCGAGCAGCCGCTGGTCATCGAGCACCAGACCATCCGCGCCGACGACCTCGCCATCGACGCGCACCAGGGCTGCAACCTCACCATCCGCAGCAGCCACATCATCGCGCGCCTGCCGCTGCACGTGCACGGCCACGCCCGCGTGACCATCGAGGACAGCATCATCGAGGGCGCCGCCACCGCCATCGACCTGCACGGCGACGCCCGGCTGAGCGCGCGGCGCACCACCATCATCGGCGCCGTCGACAGCCACGGCTTCGGCTCCATGACCAACTTCGAAGGCGTGGTCTACCAGCCGTCCAGCGCGCCCGCGCTGCCGGCGCCGCCCGCGCGCGCCTCCGGCCCCGCCGTGGTGGTCTATCGCGATGGCCTGAAGTCGCCGGTCGAGTGCGGCCAGGACCAGACCATGATCCTCGAAGGCCACTCGCTGCTGGGCGGTCTCACCACCGTGGAGGCCTACGGCAACTGCCAGCTCATCGTCCGCAACACGCACATCGGGGCTGGCGCGACCGCGCTGGACGTGCACGGCAACGCCCGCGTCACCATCGAGAACAGCTCGCTCGAGACCTACGGCTACCGCGTGCTGTCGCTGGCCGGCCAGAGCCAGATCAGCTTCCAGAACACCAGCGTGCGCGGCAGCATCGAGCGCCTGGGCGGGGCCCGCATCATCGACCTTGGCGGCAACTCTCTCGCCTTGCCGTGATCTCGCCGCGCGGCAGTGCTAGGTTCCCCCCATGGCGAACCCCACCGCGATTCTCGACACCTCTCTTGGCTCGATCACGGTCGAGCTCTTCGTCGACAAGATGCCCATCACCGCGGGCAACTTCCTCGAGCTGGCGAAGAGCGGCTTCTATGACGGGCTGCACTTCCACCGCGTCATCAAGGGCTTCATGCTGCAGTTCGGCTGCCCGCACAGCAAGGATCCCAACAGCCCGCGCGCCGGCACCGGCGACGGCCCCAAGGGCACCATCCCCGACGAGCACCCGGCCAACGCCAAGCTGTCGAACGAGCCGGGCACGCTGTCGATGGCCAACACCGGCCAGAAGAACAGCGGCAGCTGCCAGTTCTTCATCAACACGGTGCACAACGACTTCCTGGACTGGTTCTCGCCCGGCAACTCCAAGCACCCGGTGTTCGGCAAGGTCATCTCGGGCATGGACGTCGTCACCAAGATCGAGAACACCCGCACCAACGCCAGCGACCGCCCGGTCACGCCGGTCAAGATGAACAAGGTGACCGTCGTCGGCTGACCGCGCTGTACGACGTCCGGCTCCGTTCTTCCAGGGCGCCTAGCCCCATTCCCTGTTGCCTGTCACCTGTGACCTGTCACCTGTGACCTGTTTCCCTCCGTTCCGTTCCTCTCTCCCGTCACCGCGCCATGAGCACGATCTTCCCCGTCATCCTCCCGGTCTGGCTCTTCTGGTGCGCGGCCTCCGCCTCCACCAGCGGCAGCCGCTCGGCGATGTTGACCTTGACCAGCCCGGCCCCGACCGCCGCCACCAGCCCTTGCAAGCGCGCCGTCGTCGGCGCCCCCAGGATGGCGCGCGACCGGAACGGCGGCACCACCACCTGCACCATCGCCCCCGGGCTGTCACCCGCCACCATCACATGGCGTCCGCCCTTGGCCAGCAGGCCCCGACAGCGCGACGCCTTGTAGCCGCCCGCGCAGTCGACCACCACGTCGAACGGCCCGTGCGCGCGCGCCTGCTCGAGGGCATCGCCGGCGCCATAGTCGATCACGACGTCCGCCCCCAGCCCCTGCACGAAGGCCACGTTCTTGCCCGAGCACACCCCCGCGACCAGGTCGGCCTTGCACACGTGCTTGGCGATCTGCACCGCGAACTGGCCCACGCCGCCCGAGGCGCCCAGCACCAGCGCGCGCCGCCCGGGCTCGATCTTGCGGAACTCGTGCATCGACATCCAGGCCGTGACCCCGGCCACCGGCAGCGCGCCGGCGACGTCGTAGGCCACGCTGTCGGGCAGCGGCGTGACCTGATCGGGCCGCACCACCACGGTGTCGGCATAGCTGCCGTGCTGTCCGCGCGCGAAGTTGGTGCCGCCGACCACGCGGGTGCCCACCGCCAGGCCGCTTCCGACCTTGGCCCCCACGGCGTCGATCACGCCCGCGAAGTCGACCCCGATGATGACCGGGCCGCGCGGGCCGCGAAACACCCGCACCAGGCGCGCCGCCAGCCCCAGCGGGCCGCCCTGGCGCATCTTCCAGTCCACCGGGTTGACCCCGATGGCGTGCACCGCGACGCGCAGCTCCTTGGCGCGCGGCTCGGGGGTGGGCAGCTCGGTGCGCTCCAGCGGAAGACCCGCCTTCCACGACTTCATGGCCATCGCGATCATGCCCCGCGAGCGTGGCATTTCCGGCACTTGGAGTCCCCAGAAAAAATGCTGCGGCGGTTGTCGAACGGCCGCGCCCCGGTTCGACGTGATAGTGAAGCCAGGCAGCAGCGAACGCCGCCGGGCCCAACCCATCCCCACACAGGAGACGACGATGCGATTCATGGTGCTGGTCAAGGCGAGCAAGGATTCCGAGGCGGGCGTGATGCCGAGCGAGGAGCTGCTCACCGCCATGACCAAGTTCAACGAGGAGCTGGTGGCGTCAGGCGCGATGCTGGCCGGCGAGGGGCTGCACCCGAGCAGCCGCGGCGTGCGCATCCACTTCGATGCCGGCAAGCGCAACGTCACCGACGGGCCGTTCGCCGAGACCAAGGAGCTCCTGGCCGGCTTCTGGCTGGTGCAGATGAAGTCGCTGCCCGAGTGCGTCGAGTTCTTCAAGCGCGCGCCCATGCTGCCGGGCGACTGCCTCGAGATCCGCAAGGTCTTCGAGGCCGACGACTTCGGCCCGGCGCTGACCCCCGAGCTGCGCGCCGCCGAGGAGCGCATGCGCGCGCAGGCCGAGAAGCGCAGCTGAGGCCAGCCCACGCGGCTCGTCAGGACCGGCCCGTCCGTGCTAACCGGGAGAGGTGGCGGCCTCCGGTCCTGACGTGCATCGCGCCATCGAGGCGGTGTTCCGCATCGAGTCGGCGCGCCTGATCGCCGGCCTGACGCGCATCGTGCGCGACGTCGGCGTGGCCGAGGAGCTGGCCCAGGACGCCCTGGTCGCCGCGCTGGCGCAGTGGCCCGAGAGCGGGGTGCCCGACAACCCGGGCGCCTGGCTGATGGGGACCGCCAAGCACCGCGCGGTCGACCATGTGCGCCGCGACCGTGTCGGCGCGCGCAAGGTCGAGGAGCTCGGCCACGCCACCGAGGTCGGCGCGGCCGCGACCCGGGTGGAGGACGACATGGCCGACGCCCTCGACGACGACGTGGGCGACGATCTGCTGCGGCTGGTCTTCATCTCGTGCCACCCGGTGCTGGTCACCGAGGCGCGGGTGGCGCTGACGCTGCGCCTGCTCGGCGGGCTGACCACCGACGAGATCGCGCGCGCCTTCCTGGTCGCGGAGCCCACGGTGGCGCAGCGCATCGTGCGCGCCAAGCGCACGCTGAGCGAGGCCCAGGTGCCCTTCGAGCTGCCCCGTGGCCCCGAGCGCGCGGCGCGGCTGGCCTCGGTGCTGGAGGTCATCTACCTCATCTTCAACGAGGGCTACTCGGCCACCGCGGGCGATGACTGGATGCGGCCCGGGCTGTGCGAGGACGCGCTGCGCCTGGCGCGCATCCTGTGTGGCCTGGCGCCGGGCGAGCCCGAGGCCCACGGGCTGTGCGCGCTGCTCGAGCTGCAGGCGTCGCGTGCGGGGGCGCGGGTCGGACCCGACGGCGCGCCCATCCTGCTGCTGGAGCAGAACCGGGCGCGCTGGGATCAGCTGCTGATCCGGCGCGGTCTGGCCGCGCTGCAGCGCGCCGAGCAGCTGGGCGGCGCGGCCGGGCCGTATGCGCTGCAGGCGGCCATCGCGGCCTGTCACGCCCGCGCGCGCCGCGCCGCCGACACCGACTGGGCGCGCATCGCGGCGCTGTATGCGGTGCTGGCCGGGGTGCTGCCGTCGCCGGTGGTCGAGCTCAACCGCGCGGTCGCGGTCGGCATGGCCGAAGGGCCGGCGGCCGGGCTCGCGCTGGCCGACGCGCTGACCGAGGCGCCGGCGCTGGCCGACTATCACCTGCTGCACGCGGTGCGCGGCGACCTGCTGGCCAAGCTGACGCGCTATGACGAGGCGCGGGTGGCGCTGGAGCGCGCCGCGGGGCTGACGCGCAATGCCCGCGAGCGCGAGCTGCTGCTGGAGCGCGCGGCGTCGTGCGCCGCCGGCGTCGCCCCGCGCAGGTAGACCTCGCGAGCAGCTGCGCACCCGTTGCAGCACGCCGGCGACAGCGCGCAGATTGTGCGCCCGTGCCCCCCACATCTGCGCTGACCTCGGTGGCCCATCGATTGCTCATGCGTGCCTCCGCGTCGCGTCGATGTCGACGTTTCGAAATGCGAGGAGGGCATCATGGCGAACATCCAGGTACGCAAGGACAATGGGGGCCAGGTCGCGCAACAGCCGCAGGGGGAGTGGGATCCGCTGCGCTGGATGCGCGAGATGATGCGCTGGGATCCCTTCCAGCAGATGGCCCCCGCGTTCCCGGAGCAGGGCGTCTTCGCGCCCGCCTTCGAGATCAAGGAGAGCAAGGAGGCCTACACCTTCAAGGCCGACGTCCCAGGGGTCAAGCTTGAGGACATCGAGGTCACCTCGACCGGCAACCGGCTGCGCATCAGCGGCAAGCGTGAGGCCGAGCGCGTCGAGAAGACCGACACTTACTATGCGTGCGAGCGCAGCTATGGCTCGTTCGCCCGGGCCTTCACGCTGCCCGACGGCGTCGACACCGACCACATCAAGGCCGCCGTCGACAACGGCGTCCTGACCATCGCCGTGCCCAAGAAGCCGGAGGCGCAGGCGCGCAAGATCGTGGTCAAGCCCGAAGGCAGCAGCAAGTCATGAGGTATGGCCGCGGGGATGGCGGGGGCGGGGCCATCCCCGCGGCATCGAAGTTGCTAATTCCCGGCAGTGGAGGCTGCAGCATGGCGCGTGAGGGCAACCGGGTACTGCCAACCTTCTGGATGCTCTGCGACGGGCAGGATCCAACGCACATCGGGTTCGGCCTCAGCCACGAGCTGGAGCGCGCCTGCCCCGGCTTCCGCTGGGTGCGCGCGCCGATGCGCATCGAGGGTGAGGTCTTCCTGGGGCTGTTCCAGGCGCCCGACGCCGAGCGGGCGCACATCGCCGCACAGCTGGTGGCGACCTTGGGTGACGCCACCACACAGGTCTTCCCTGGCGACGCCCCCGCCCCCGAGCCGTCGAGCTCGCGTGGTAACGGGAGCAGGGACGCCGCAGCGTGAGTCAGCGATGGCGACCTACCAGGCGGTCGCGATCGACTTCGACGGCACCCTGACCGCCGGTGGCCCCCCTCGACCGGACGTGATGGCCGCGATGGCGGAGGGCCGCCGCCGCGGCCTGCGCCTGATCCTGGTGACGGGGCGCGTGCTGTCCGAGCTGCGCCCCGAGCTGCCCCGGTACGCCGACCTGTTCGACGCCGTGGTGGCCGAGAACGGCGCGGTCGTCATGGCCGGTGGCCGCGCTCGCGCCCTGGCGCCGCGGGTGGCGCCCGCGCTGGAGCAGGCGCTGGCGCGGCGTGGGGTGCCGGTGCGCGCCGGCCAGGTCCTGCTGGCCAGCCAGGCGGTGCACGCCGCGGCCGCGCTGGAGGAGGCCACCCGCCTCGGCCTCGAGGTCGAGCTGACCATGAACCGGGGCGAGATGATGGTGCTGCCCGCGGGCGTCACCAAGGCCAGCGGCCTGCGCCACGCGCTGGCCGACCTCGCGCTGTCACCGCACAGCACGGTGGCCATCGGGGACGGCGAGAACGACCACTCGTTGATGGACGTCTGCGAGCTGGGCATCGCGGTGGGCAACGCCATCGACGCCCTCAAGGCCCACGCCGACGTGGTCATGCACGAGAGCGCCGGCGACGCCGTGAAGGCGCTGCTGGAGGGGCCGCTGCTGCGCGGCGAGCTCATCATCGAGCCGCGGCGCTGGCAGCTCGAGCTCGGCCGCACCCACGCGGGCGCGCCGGTGACCATGCCGGGCAGCGGCGTCAACGTGCTGATCTCCGGCAGCAGCGGCTCGGGCAAGTCGTACCTGCTCGGCCTCCTGGTCGAGCGCCTGGTCGACCACGACTACAGCGTGTGCCTGTTCGATCCCGAGGGCGATCACGCCTCGCTGGCCGGGCTGCGTGACGTGGTCGCGCTGGGCAGCGTGGCCGGGCCGCCGACGCCCGAGGCGCTGGGCCAGATCCTCGAGCACCCCGATCTCAGCGCGGTGGTCGACCTGTCGTCGCTCGAAGAGGCCGGCAAGCGCAGCTGGATGCGGCGCACCTTCGTGCTGCTGTCGGAGCAGCGCCGGCGCACCGGGCTGCCGCACTGGCTGCTCATCGACGAGGCCCACCTGGTGGCGTCCGAACCCGGCTGCGGCTTCGATCCCGAGCAGAGCGGGATCTGCCTGGTCTCGTACGTGCCGGAGCGCTGTGGCAGCGCGCTGCGCGAGGCCGACCTGCACCTGACGCTGGGCAGTCCCGCGGGGCGGGCTCGGCTGTCGCGCTGGCACGGCCGCGGGCCGGTCGACTTCACCATGGCCGAGCGCGCGCGCACCCACGTCAGGCACTGGCACAAGTACGTCAGCGCGGCGCTGCCCCGGCAGTACCAGTTCGTGCTGCGCGCGCACGGCGCGCCCACCGGACGCATCGCCGGCAACGTGCGCGAGCTGCACCGCGAGCTCGAGCGCTGCGACGGCGAGGTCATCCTGCACCACGCCGGGAACCGCGACTTCTCGCGCTGGACCCACGAGGTGCTCAAGGATGACGCGCTGGCCGAGGCCTTCGGACGCGTCGAGGATGGCGTGCGGCGCGGCAGCCTGGCGACCGCGGTGGCGCGCCGCCAGCTGATGGACGCCATCGAGCACCGCTACCTGGCCGGAGCCCACCCATGAGCGCGCGTCCACACAAGACCGGGCTGGTGCTGGCCGGAGGCGCAGCCCGGGGCGCCTACGAGGCCGGCGTGCTGGCCTATCTGATCGAGGAGGTCGGCCCCGACATCGGGGTCGCCATGCCGGCGCAGATCCTGGCCGGGACCTCGGTCGGGGCGCTGCACGCGTGCGCGCTGGCGGCGCTCGCCGACCAGCCGCGCGAGGCCGCGGCGCGCCTGACCCGGATGTGGACCGGCCTCCGGCTCGGTGACGTGCTGGGGGCCAACGTGCGGCACTTCGGCCGCATGCTGGCGCGCCTGGTGCTCGGGCGCCGGCCCGCGACCGCCCTGTTCGACAGCGCGCCGCTGGGGCGCCTGCTCGGCGAGACCATCCCGTTCGCGCGCATCGCGCACAACGTGGGCAGCGGCCTGGTCGGCGCGCTCAGCCTGACCGCGACCCACGTCGCCAGCGGCCACAGCGTGGTCTTCACCCAGCGCAGCGCGGCGCCGCTGCCGGCCTGGCGCTCGCGCCGCATGCCGGTGGCGCACGCGTGCGACATCACGCTCGACCATGCGCTGGCGTCGGCCGCGGTGCCGCTGCTGTTCCCGCCGGTGCGCATCGATGGCCAGCTGTACTGCGACGGCGGGCTGCGCCAGCTGGTGCCGCTGTCACCCGCGCTGGAGCTGGGCGCCGACGCCCTGGTGGTCATCATCCCACGTCAGTCGACGCCGGCCGCCGAGCCCGCCGATCCCGCGCGCGAGCGCGCCTATGGCAGCCCGCTGTACCTGCTCGGCAAGACGCTGGACGCGCTGCTGCTGGATCACCTCGACGAGGACGTCGAGCGCCTGCAGCAGCTCAACGCCGTGCTGCACGCCGGCACGCGCCGCTATGGCGCGAGCTTCGTGCACGAGCTCAACGACGGCATCGGCTGGCCCATGCATGCGCTGCGGCCGGTCGAGGTCGTCACCGTGCGGGCCTCGCACGACCTCGGGGCCATGGCGGCCGATCACGTGCGCTCGGCGCGCTTCACCAGCGGCTGTGGCCTTGCCGCCGAGGCGCTGCGCCGGGTCGCCGACCTCGAGGCCAGCCGCGAGACCGACCTGGTGTCGTACCTGCTGTTCGACGGCGACTATGCCGCGCAGCTCATCGAGCTCGGGCGCGCCGATGCGCGGGCGCGGCACGAGGAGCTGTGTACGTTGCTGGGGCGGGCGCGGGTGCGCGCGGTGCACTGATCGAGTGAGGCAGGGCGAGGCGACCACGGCTGCGACTACGACGACGACTGCGACGACGACTACGACTACGACGACGACTCGACCACGATGACGTCGTCGCGCAGGACGCCGGCGCTGAGGAAGGTGCGCTCCTCGGCAAGCATGTGGGCCTCGAGCTCCTCGGCCAGCTCGGGCAAGCGGGCGGCCACGTCGAGATCCTCGCCCTCGAGCGCCTTGCGGAAGGCGGTGTGCTCGCCCTTGTGCTCCTCGACCATGCGCGCGACCCGCTGGGGACCCCAGGCGTCGGCGTCGCGCAGCATGGGCTCGAGCAGCGACTCCTCGCTGCGGTTGTGGTCGGCCAGCGCGCCCTGCAGGCGGGCCAGCAGGCGATGCAGCTCGGGCAGATCGGGGGGGCTCGGAGTGCCCGCGGCGGCGTCGGCGAGGACCTGCCCAGCCAGCGTCGCGGCCAGGCTGAGCAGCCTGCGCAGCTCGACGTGCTGGTTGAGGAGCTCTTCGCGGGCTTCACTGGGCAACATGGGCATCCTCCGGGGTTGCTCATCGTAGTTGCAAGGCCCTTGCCCGCACCTGGTGGGGGCCGCGAGGGCTGAAGCGCGCAAGGCTTGCGCGCACCCCCCGCCGAGGTGCAGTTCGCGCGTGCTGGCGTGATGCGTGCATTCGAGTGCGACCATGCACCAGCTCAGACGAGAGCCCTTCCGGATCCTGTTTCCGCTCGCGCTGCTCATCGGCGGCGCCGGCATGTTGCCGTGGCTGCTGTTCGGGCGCGGTCTGACCCGGGTCTGGCCGGGGCCGTTCCACTCGGTGACCATGACCCAGGCCTTCCTGGTCGCGGTCGCGGCCGGCTTCCTGGGCACCATGGTGCCGCGGCGCAGCGGCGGCGAGCCGCTGTCCTGGCTGGAGCTCGCGCTGCTGGGTGTGGGCACCGCGGCCATCCCGTGGCTGGCCTGGGAAAATCGCCTGCTGCAGGCGCAGCTGGTCTTCGCCGGCGTGCTGCTGGTGCTGGCGCAGTTCGTGGTGCGGCGCATGCTGGCGCGCCGCTCGCCGCGGCCGGCTCCGCCGTCGTTCGTGCTGATCCCGCTCGGCCTGCTGTGCGGCCTGGGCGGCGCCGCGCTGGCCATCCGCTTCCTGCACTGGCGCAACCCGCTGTGGGCCTTCGACCTCGGGCGCGGCCTGGCGCAGCAGGGGCTGATGCTGTGCCTGGTGATGGCGCTGGTGCCCATGCTGACCCCGATCTTCCTGACCGGCGAGCCGCCACCCGACGCGTCCCCGCGCAAGCGCCTGTGGATGAAGGCCGCCTATCTGCTGCTCGGCCTGGCGGTCATCGCCAGCTTCTTCGTCGAGCACCGCCGCTCGGTGCAGCAGGGCCTCTACCTGCGCGCGCTGGCGGTCACCCTGGCCATCACGGTGGGCAGCGGGATCTGGGCCTCCGCGACCCGGCGCGGCCTGCACCGCGTGCTGTACCGGCTGGCGTTGATCGCGCTCCCGGCCAGCCTGTTCGCGGCCGGCATGAACCCGCTGCGCCGCATCCCGCTGCTGCACCTCGGCTTCGTGGCCGGGCTGTCGCTGCTGGTGTTCGCGGTCAGCGTGCACGTCACCCTGCTGCACACCGGGCGTGAGCGCGAGGCCGAGCAGAACCGCTGGCCGGTGGCGCTGGTCGGCCTCATCACGGTGGCCGCCGCCATCGTCCGGATCTACGCCGAGAGCTTCCCGCGGCGCTACTTCGAGTCGCTGACCCTGGCCTCGGGGCTGTGGCTAGCGGGCCTGCTGCTGTGGGCCGCGTACCTCGTGCCCAAGCTGATCCGCAACCCGGCCAAGTGACTGCGCCAGGCGGGTGCCGTGCTCCTCGGCCTCGCGCGCGCGCGCGCTGGCCAGGGCGCCGCGCATGGCGCGCAGCTGGGCCAGGAGCTCCTGGTGCTCGCCGCGCTCGTCGCCCAGGCGCAGCTGGCGCTGCAGCCCCTCGTCGAAGGCGCGGAAGGTGTCATCGGCGCGCTCCAGCTCGCCGTCGCGGACCATCTGCATCACGTCGTCCAGGATGGGAAACAGCTCACGCATCGGGTGCCTCGTTTTCGAACTGCAGGATGCCCAGCTCCTCGAAGCGGGCGCGCAGGAAGGGGGACAGCAGGCCCAGGCGCTTGACGTTGGGGACCACGCGCATGAACAGGAGGCGCCGGAACTCGCGCATCGCCGGCGAGTGCAGCGTCAGCTCGACGCACTCCTCGACCGGCATGCCCATGTGGTCCCAGACCTCGCGCTGCAGGAAGCGATCACGCATCAGGCGGCAGGCCTCGTAGGTGAACTCCTCGCGCTCGCGGCGCTCGCGCTCGGTCAGGGTGGCGTAGTAGCCCGACAGCGACAGCACGCCGAAGGCCACGTGGCGCGCCTCGTCGCGCATGACGTGGTGGGTGAGGTCGCGGATCAGCGGCTCCGAGGTGAAGCTGTGGATGAACTTGAAGGCGGCCAGGGCCAGCCCCTCGACCAGGATCTGCATGCCGAGGTACTTCATGTCCCAGCGTGAATCCGACAAGATCTGGTCGAGCAGCGTGTGCAGCGAGCCGTTGATCGAGTAGTTCATCTCGACCTTCTCGCGCAGGTAGCGCTCGTAGACCTCGACGTGGCGCGCCTCGTCGACCACCTGCGTGCTGGCGTACAGCTTGGCGTCGATCCACGGCACGGTGTTGACGATCTGCGCCGTGGCCAGCAGGGCGCCCTGCTCGCCGTGCAGGAACTGCGACAGCGTCCAGCTCAGCTGGTGGTGGCGCAGCTCGCGGATGTTCTTGGCGTCGAGCTTGTTCCACAGCGGGGTGCCGTAGATCGGCACCTGCATGTCGGGGAAGTTCTCGTGCTCGGGGTCGACCTGGATCGACCAGTCCAGCGTGGTCTGGCCGTCCCACTGCTCGTGCTTGGCCTTGTCATAGAGGGCGCGCAGGCGCTCCAGGCTGCTCTTGTAGTCCCAGGTCCAGGTGACGGGGCAGCGGGCGTCGAGGGGCTCGATGAGGGCGCTGGGCATCAACGACTCCTGTGAGGGGCCGATGAATCATGAGCAAGCGCCGTTCCAGCCTGGCGAGGCGGTTCGAGGGCCGCCTTCCGGCAGCACTTGCGCCGCTGGCCGTCGCGCGCGCAAAGCGTGCGCGTTCCTGGGTACCCGGGATCACGTGTGATCGTGTGGTCAGGGCGCGATGGCGACCTTGCACACCCCGTCGGCGCGCTGGCTGACCAGGGCATAGGCGTCGGCGATCTGCGCCAGCCTGAAGCGGTGGGTCAGCAGAGGGGTCAGGTCGATGCGCCCGGTGCGCACCAGCTCGATGAGGCGGCGCATGCGCTCCTTGCCGCCCGGGCACGGCGTCGTCACCAGGTGGTGCTCGCCGACCCGGACCAGGGCGCCGCCGGGGCGCAGGCAGCGCTGTGGCGCCTCGAAGCGCGCCGGGCTGTCGACCGCCACCACGGCCACGTCGGCGCCGCCCTGGCTGAGCCGGCGCAGCTCCGACAGCACGTCGACCTTGCGTGGGTCGAGCACCACGTCGACGCCGAGGCGGCGCGCCATGGCCAGGCGCGCGTCGTCGACATCCACGCCGATGACCTGGGCCGCGCCCAGCAGCCGGGCCCCCAGCGCGGCGCACAGCCCGATGGGGCCGAGGCCGAACAGCGTCACGCTGTCGCCCAGCCGGAGGTTGGCCGCCTCGATGGCGCAGAAGCCGGTGGACGCGGTATCCGACAGCAGCAGCACCTGCTCGTCGCTCAGCGCGTCGGGCAGCTTGGTCAGGTTGGCCTGGGCGTGCGGCACGTGGACGAACTCGGCCTGGGTGCCGTCCATGGTGTTGCCCAGGCGCCAGCCACCGGCGCTGTGGTAGCGGTCGCCGTTGCCGCACTGCGAGGGCTGGCCGCTCAGGCAGGCGCTGCACTGGCCGCACGGCGTGAAGGCGGGCACCAGCACGCGCTCGCCGCGGTGGTAGCCGACCACGGTGGGGCTGACGTCGTCGATGACGCCGACCAGCTCGTGGCCGAGGATCAGGCCGGGCCGGGCCGGGTAGGCACCGCGCACGATGTCGACGTCGGTGTGGCAGATGCTGGTCAGCGTCATGCGCACGATGGCGTCGCCGGCGCCGGGGAAGGGCTTGTCACGGGTCTCCAGCCCGAACTGGTCGATGCCCCGGAAGACGTTTGCGCGCATGGTTCACTCCCTTGACAGCCTGTACATATGAAGTCAGCTCTTGAGCGGCTGGCAGCACTCCGGGACCTCGCCGCGCAGCAGGGCGATGGCGCGCGCCAGCTTGTCCTCGAACAGCGCCGCGGCCTCGACCTCGACGCGGTGGGGATGCGGCGCCCAGACGTCGGCGATGCGCTCGTCGATCTCGGCCGCCTCCTGGGCGGTCTCGATGCGCAGCGGGTTGGAGTTGTCATACCCGTTGTTGGGCGGCGGCGTGCGCAGGTGGATCACCGCGCTGTAGCGCGCCAGCTCGGCGGAGTGCGTGGTGCCGACCTCGCTCCAGTAGTCCTCGCGCGGCGGCGGCCAGTAGGCGTAGCCGTCCAGGGTGCCGCGGTCGCACAGGATGAGGCCGGCCTCGGCCTCCTCGATGGCCAGCCGCTCGAGCTGGCGCTGCACGTGGAAGACGCCGCGCTGTACCGCGCGGTGGCCCGACGGCGTGGCGTGGCGGGGAAAGCCACCACCGAACAGGATGCCGGCCGACTCGGGCAGCACCAGGACATGGCGACAGAAGCTGCGCCGCACCACCTCGAGCACGGCGGTCTTGCCCGCGCCGGGGCCACCGGTCAGCACCACCAGGCGCGCGGGATGGCGCAGGTTGCGGCAGCTGCAACCGCTGCGGCCCACGTCAGGCCACCTTCGCGAACGCGACCACGTAGTTGTGACCATAGGCCTTGGCGCAGCTCGGACAGGTCGTGTAGGCGAAGTACAGCTTCTCGATCAGGCGCGCGTGCGACTGCACGTAGCGGTGCATGTCCTTGCGCCACCTGTTCATGTTGCGGAAGGGGCCGTCGTAGACCTTGGTCATGAAGGTGCCCGACAGCGTGACCATGTGCGCCCCGGGCACCGCGCGCGTGACCTCGATGAAGAGCTCGGAGCCCCACAGCGAGCTGTCGTCGGCCAGCATCATCGGCTGCCGCGGCTGCGCGCCGGCCAGCTCGATCTGACGCGTGGCGCGCGTGACCACCTTGCCCATGTCGAGCGGCACGTGCAGCAGGCTGTGCACGTGCTCCTTGACGAAGAGCTTGTCGTGCCAGACCACCTCGTGCTCGTGCCAGGGGCGTGGATCGAACGGGGGGCAGCAGCCCGTCGGACGGACCGTGCCGCGGCTCTCCTCAGTCGTCATGGTCGTCATGACCTGCGGTGTTGCATCGGCGGTGCCACGGTCTGACGCAGGGTTAGGCGGCGCGCAGGCGCAACCGTTTCAGGGCTGGAGGGGCCCGGCGCAGCGCTTGCCGGGGACCGGGGGCTGGCCCCGGGGGCGGCCGGCGGCACACGGCTTGCGTCGAAGCGCGGCATGGACACACGAGCAGAGACAGCGGGGCCGACCCGGTTGCGCCCGGGGAGCGCGCAGGTCGACGCCGCGGTGCAGCTGATGGCCGGCTTCGCGGCGCGCACTGGGCTCGGCGGTGACGCGCCCGGGCGGCGCTACCTGTGGACCGACGCCTTCGCGGTGTGCAACTGGCTCGGGCTGGCGCGCACCACCGGCGACGCCAGCTTGCAGGAGCTGGCGCTGGAGCTGGTCGCCGCGGTGCACCACACGCTGGGGCGGCATCGCCTCGACGACCCGCGGCGCGGCTGGCTGGGTGACGCCGACGAGGCCAGCCCGACCCGTGGTGGCCTGCGCATCGGCAAGCCGCTGCCCGAGCGCGGCGCCGGCGAGCCCCCCGACGAGCGCCAGGAGTGGCAGCGCGACGGGCAGTACTTCCACTACCTGACGCGCTGGATGCACGCCCTGCGCGCGGTCGGCCACGCCACCCAGAGCGACGTCCCGGTGCGCTGGGCGCGCGAGCTGGCGCTGGTCGCCCACCGTGCCTTCACCTACCGGCCACGGGCTGGGGCGCGGCCGCGCATGTTCTGGAAGATGAGCATCGATCTGACCCGCCCGCAGGTGGCGTCGATGGGCCAGCACGACGCGCTCGACGGCCTGGTGACCTGCCTCGAGCTGGCCAGTGAGCCCGGCGCCGACGCCGAGACGCGGGCCGCCATGAGCGCCGCGCTGACCGACTATGCCGCGATGGTCGACGCCAGCGCGCTGGTGACGACCGATCCGCTGGGCCTCGGTGGCCTGCTGGTCGACGCCTGCCGGCTGGCCACCCTGATGCAAGGCACCACGCTGCCCGACGGCGCCGCGCTGCTGGAGCTGGTGCTGGCCGCCGCGGCGCAGGGCCTGCGGCGCGGCCTCGACGGCGCCGCCCTCTCGGGACCTGCCGCGGCGCGGCTGGCGTTTCGCGAGCTCGGTCTGGCCATCGGCCTCGGCGCCATCGAGCGCCTGCGCGGCAACGGCCCGGCCACCGGCGTCAGCCTGAACCAGCTCCTCGGCGCCAGCGCCCTGCGCAACCAGCTGATCGGCTTCTGGCTCGATCCCTCGCATCGCCAGGGCCCCGGCTACCAGGACCACGCCGACATCAACGACGTCATGCTGGCCACCAGCCTCCACCCCGACGGCTACCTCGACCTCGGCTAGCACCGGCCCGCACAGCCAGCGCCGTGGCGCGGCAAATGCAGTGCACTGGGCTGGAGGACGCCCATGAGCGCAGCAACCGTTCGCGAGTACATGACCGCGCAGCCGCACACCATCGGGCGTAACCAGCCGCTCGCGGTGGCGCACCAGCTGATGCAGAAGCGACGCATTCGCCACCTGCCGGTGCTCGATGGCGGCAAGCTGGTCGGCATGGTGACGATGCGTGACCTGCACTTCATCGAGACCTTCGCCGACGTCGACGTCGAGACCGTGCGCGTCGAGGACGCCATGAGCGACGAGCCCTACGCCGTCGGCCCCGACGTGCGCCTGAGCACGGTGGCCGCGACCATGGCCAAGCGGCGCTATGGCTCGGCGGTGGTGATGGAGGCCGGTGAGGTCATCGGCGTGTTCACCACCACCGACGCGCTGCGTGCGCTGTCCGAGCTGACCGGGCGCCGCGCGCGCCAGGGCTGAACGCGCCGAGCTACTTGGGGTCGTTCTCGCCGCTGGGCGGCTTGCCCTGATACTGCTGCAGGCGGTACTGGATGGTGCGCGGCGAGATGCCCAGCACGGTGGCGGCGCGCGTGGTCGACCCGCCGGTCGACTCCAGCGTCTTCAGGATGGCGAAGCGCTCGATGTCCGCCATGCTGGCGCCCGGGATGACCGGCGCGCCGGGGCCGAGGCCACCCTTGGTGGGCACGATGTTGGCGGCCAGATCCTTCTCGGCCACCACGTCGCCGCGCGCCAGCACCACGGCGCGCTCGATGGCGTTCTCGAGCTCGCGCACGTTGCCGGGCCAGTTGTAGTGCGCCAGGCGCGCCAGCGCGGCGTCGTCGAAGCCGGTCAGCGGCTTGTCGTTCTCGCGCGAGTACTTGCGCAGGAAGTGCATCGCCAGCAGCGGGATGTCCGACGGTCGCTCGCGCAGCGCCGGCATCTCGATCGAGACCACGTTGAGCCGGTAGTACAGATCCTCGCGGAACTTGCCGGCCTTGATCTGCTCCATCAGGTCGCGGTTGGTGGCCGCGACCACGCGCACGTCGACCTTGATGGTCTGCCCGCTGCCCACGCGCTGGAACTCGTGCTCCTGCAGGAAGCGCAGCAGCTTGATCTGCACCGAGGGCGAGATCTCGCCGATCTCGTCGAGGAACAACGTGCCGCCGTGGGCCTCCATGAAGCGGCCGTCGTGGCGCCCGACCGCGCCGGTGAAGCTGCCGCGCTCGTGGCCGAACAGCTCGCTCTCGAGCAGGGTCTCGGCCAGCGCCGCGCAGTGCAGCTTGACGAAGGGCTTGTCGGAGCGCGGGCTGTACTGGTGGATGGCGGCGGCGACCAGCTCCTTGCCGGTGCCGCTCTCGCCGGTGATCAGCACCGAGGCGCGCGACGGGGCCACCTGCAGCACGATGTCGGTCACCGCCTGCATCGGCGCGCTGGAGCCGACCATGTTCTTGAGCGCGTGGCGCTCGGCCAGCCGCGCGCGCAGCGAGCCGGCCTCGGCGCGCAGGCGCTGGCGCTCGATCTCGCGCGCCAGCACCAGCAGGAGCTCGTCGAAGTTGAGCGGCTTCTGCAGGTAGTCGGCGGCGCCCGCGCGCATCGCGGCCACCGCGGTGTCGACCGCGCCGTGGGCGGTCATCACGATGACCACGCGCTCGGGATCCTGGGTGCGCGAGCGCTCCAGCAGCTCGAGGCCGGCCATGCCGGGCATGCGCAGGTCGGTCAGCAGGACGTCGGGCGCCATCTCCTCCAGCTTGGGCAGCGCCTTGAAGCCGTCGGCGGCGGTGTCGACCTGGTAGCCCTCTTCGCGCAGGAGGTCGGCCAGCGCGGTGCGCGCGTTGGCCTCGTCATCGACCACCAGCACTCGGGCCTTGGGATCCACGGGGTCAGCTTGCCACCCCCCACCCGCCATGCGCAACCACTGCACGCGGCCTGGAGGGGCGCGCAACCCGTGCGGGCTTGGCACCCGAAACCCCCTGTCGCCGCGCTGGCACGAGTCTTCCATTACCTCGCGGCAGGAGGCCCGACATGAAGCGACACGGTTCAGCCAATGGAGGTCGCTGGCTGGAGGTGCGTGTGCGCACCACGGTGGGGGGCGAAGGCGAATCGGGGCGCACGCTGTCGGTGTTCTGCGACCGGAGAGGGGTCAGCATGCCAGTCCAGGAGTGCGTCACCTGTGTCGCCTGTTCGGGCTTTCGCATCGACGAGACCGGGCGCGAGTCGTTCCTGCGCTGTGACGGGGTGGCGGCCCGCCCGCCCGACGGTGGTCCCGAGCCGACCCTGACCGAGCAGCCGCCCATCGCCACCGTGATGACGCCGGCGGTCGTGTGTGTGCGCCCGGATCTCGACATCGAGAGCCTGGTCGCCCTGATGATCGAGCACAACATCAGCGCGGTCCCGGTGGTCAACCACGCCGGTCAGCCGGTCGGCATGGTGTCCAAGACCGACGTGGTGCAGGAGTTCGGGCGCCGCAACGTCGAGGAGGAGGAGCCGACGCAGCCGCTGCGCATGAAGAGCCGCGGCATCGAGGTCGAGCTGGGCGCCGGCTTCCACCTCGAGCGCATGCGCAACTCCACCGTGGGCGACATCATGACCCCGATGGTGTTCACGCTGCCGGAGACGGCGTCGCTGGCACGCGCCGCCGGGCTGATGGGCTACGAGGGCGTGCACAGCATCGTGATCACAGGGGAGGGCGGCGAGGTCGTCGGCATCCTGACCGCGCTCGACGTCGTGCGCTGGCTGGCGCGCGAGGCCGGCTACGTCGCACCAGCCAAGCACCACGGCCATTGAGGATGCCATGCGCGCCGTCATCATCGTCGTCTGCGCCCTGCTGGTGAACCTGGGGGGGGGCGCAGGCGGCGGTGATGACGGCAGCGTTTTCGGCGTCGCCAGCGCGCGCGCCGAGCCGACCACCGAGGCGCTGTGGCGCGCCCGCTGTGCGCCCTGCCATGGCGTCAGCGGCCGCGGCTTCAACCAGCGTGCGCAGCGCATGGCCATGGGCGACATGACCACCGAGGCGTGGCAGATCGAGATGACCGACGCGCACATTCGCGACACCATCAGGAATGGCCTCGCGCGCGTGAAGTTCGGCAACCGGCAGGCCATGCGCCACTTCAAGGGCAAGCTGACGGCGGCCCAGATCGACGCGCTGGTGGGCTACATCCGGGGCCTGGCCAGGGGGCCGGCACCCCGGTTTCAGTGGACGTTCTGGTAGGGGGATCGGGGGGTGAAAGGGGGCTGTCATGCAGCCATCCCAGCGACTGGTCCAGGCCATCACACGCAGGCTGATTCCGGAGCACGAGCTGGCCCGGCTGCACGAGGTGGCGCACCGCGACGCCGGACAGGGTTTCGACGAGTTCGGCATGCACCCCGACGGCGTGGCGCTGGCGGCGGCGCTGCTCCGCGGGCCGTACCGACGCTACTTCCGCGTCGAGTCGACCGGGGCCGAGAACCTGCCCGCGACCGGCCCCGGCATCGTGGTGGCCAACCACTCGGGCATGCTGCCGGTCGACGCCGCCATGCTGTACGCCGACGTGCTCGGCTTCACCGATCCGCCGCGGGTGCTGCGCGCGGTGGCCGACCACTTCGTGCTGCGGCTGCCCTGGTTCAGCACCCTGGTGGCGCGCGCCGGGGTCATCGGCGGCGCGCGCGAGAGCTGCGCCCGCCTGCTCGAGCGCGGTGAGCTCCTGCTCATCTTCCCCGAGGGCTCGCCCGGCATCGGCAAGCCGCGCGAGCAGCGCTATCACCTCGCCGAGTGGCGCGTCGGCCACGCCGAGCTGGCCATCCGCCACCGCGCCCCGGTCATCCCGGCCGCCGTCATCGGCGCCGAGGAGCAGTGGCCCGAGCTCCTCAAGCTGCGCGGCCTGCACCCCTTCGGGGCGCCCTACCTGCCCATCCCGCTGACGCCGCTGCCGCTGCCGGTGCGCTACCACATCCGGTATGGCGAGCCCATCGAGCTCGGGCGGCGCTACGCGCCCGAGGACGCCGACCGGCCCGCCGTGGTGGCGGCGGCCGCCGCCGAGGTGCGCGCCGCGGTCGAGGCGCTGATCAAGCAGGGGCTGGCCGAGCGCCGCGGGGTGTTCGCATGAGCGGCGTGCTGTGCACCGGCGCCGGCACCCCGGTCGGTGACGCCGTGGCGCGCGCGCTGGCCGAGCAGCCCGGCATCGACCATGTCCTGGCGCTGGGCGGCCAGGCGCCACTTCACCCCAAGATCCACGCCGTGCAGGCCGACTGGACGCACACCCGCGCGGTGCACGACGTGCTGTTCGGCCCGGTGTGCGAGCTCGGCATCGACGCCGTGGTGCACGGCCCGCTGCACCGGCGCGCCACCGACGGCGGCCCGCGTCATCACGCCCTCGACGTCGAGTCGACGCGCGAGCTCTTGCGCCTGGCCGAGCGCCACCCCACGC
This sequence comes from Polyangia bacterium, assembly GCA_044229835.1. GTDB lineage: Bacteria > Myxococcota_A > Polyangia > Haliangiales > JADYYK01 > JADYYK01. Next base: position 43,203 of record JBGASF010000042.1, read on the forward strand.
TGCGCCGGCTGATCTACTTGAGCCCAGCCTGTGTGTATCGCCAGCGCCCCGGCTTTCCCGAGACCATCCAGGAGGATCACCCGCTGCAGCTCGGGGTCGCCCAGCCCTGGCTGCGCGACCGCGTCGAGGGCGACCTGACAGTGTGCGCGCGCATGGGCATGGGCCGCCTGAAGATCACCGTGCTGCGGCTGGCCGAGGTGCTGGCGCGCGGCGCGGGCAGCCAGCTGGAGGACTTCCTGGGCTCGCGCGTGTGTGTGCGGGCGCTGGGCTACGACCCCATGATCAACCTGATCGCGCCTGGCGACGTGGCGCGCGCGGTGGTCGCCGCGCTGGGCGCCGATCGGGCCGGGGTCTACAACATCGCGGGCAAGACCACGCTGCCACTGTCGGCGCTGATCGAGGCCGCCGGGCGCATCGGGCTGGCGCTGCCGGGGCCGCTGCTGGGCCCGCTGTACGCGCTGCGGGCGCGGCTGTTCGGGCGCTCCTTCGTGTATGGCGTGAACCGCGATCGCTTCCACTTCTCCGGGGTGCTGGATGGGGCCCGCGCCGCGCGCGACCTCGGCTACCTCCCGCGCGAGGCCGCCCTGTAGCCGTTGCACTCCTTGCCGTCGCGGATGACCTGGGAGAACACGTCGTACAGCGCGCTGGCCAGGCGCGTCTCCAGATTCGCGCGCGTGCCAGCCTCGCCGACCAGGTCGGCGGCGTTGATGGCGCAGATGTTGGCCAGCTCGCGCGCGTCGTCGTGCAGGTGGCGGCCGGGGCGCACACAGCCACAGTCGGCGCCTTGAGCGCACACCGCGCACTTGCGTAGCCGGGTGCGCAGCACCAGGTCGATCAGCGACTGGGCACGCTCCTGGCCCAGCGCCGGCGCGACCGCACAGGCGCCACGGGCCACCCGCGCGATGAACGCGCTCAGCTCCTCGTCTCCCAGCTCCAGCTCGTGGCACTTCATGGCGGCTCCTCGTCAGCATCAAAGAGCACGCGTCATGCCAGGGCTGAGATGCCCTGGCGGCCCTGGGGCGCGCAAGCGACGCGCCCGCGCCGGCTTTGGCCCGTCTTTCTTGCGCGTCAGGGAGTCGAGAAGGGATGGCAACCAATACAGGAGGTTGCGGTGGGCTCGTGCGCGCCGAGGCTCTTGTGACAGCTGCCGGCGGTGCAGCTGGCGCGGTTCGAGTGCGGCGGACCTTCATGCATCTTGTGGCAGCTGGCGCAGCTCTGGTGCGCGGTGATGGCGTGCATCGCGGGCAGCTTGGCGGGCTGGTGGCACGCGGTGCAGGTCGGCGGCGCGGCCTTGCCGCCGGGGCCGTGGGCGCGATGGCAGGTCTGACAGCTGCCGGCGGCGCTGTGCGGCTGCTTGGCCTGCGTGACGTGGCAGGTGGCGCACTTGGCGGTGGCCAGCTGGGTGCCGCCATGCGGCTCGTGGCAGCTCTGACAGTTGGAGTGGCCGGCGGGCGCGGTGGCGTTCTGCTGGACGTGGCAGGTCGCGCACGCCGGCGGCTTCTGCTGCGGCTGGTGCGGCTCGAGGTGGCACACGTTGCAGGTGTGGCCGGCGGCGCTGCGCGCCAGCTTGACCTGCGGGGCGTGGCAGCGCGAGCACAGCTTGACCTTGTCGGGCTTGACCACGCCGCCGTGGCTGCCGTGGGTGTCGTGGCACGACACGCAGGCCAGGTTGCCGGCGTGGTGGCCGCGATCGGTGGCGACCTCCTTGTGACAGCTGGTGCACGACGCCGCCTGCAGCGTGGCCGGGCCGAAGCCGGGCACCGCGGTGGCCGCGAAGATCTGGCCCGCGGGCGGGTGGATGGGATGGCAGCCCAGGCACTTGCCGGCGGCGACCATCGGGTGCGTGGTCTTCTCCTTGTGGCACTTGCTGCACACGGCCTCGGTGCTCTTGGGGGAGTGCTCGTCGTGACAGCTACGACAGGCGGTGTGCTTGCTCGCCGCCAGCACCGGCTTGTTCTGGTGGCAGCCGATACACGGCTTCACCGCGGCCTTGGTGAAGACGTGGGGCTGGTGGCAGCCGGTGCAGCTCTTGTGGCCGCGATCGAGCGCGTGCGCCAGCTCGGGCTGGCGCTGCTGGTGGCAGCCCGAGCACTGCTTGTCGGCGGCGTCGCGCGGATCGTGCACGCCGTGGCAGGTGGTGCAGGTGCCGGCGTCGGCGGCGCGCTTGCCGTGCTTGGCCTGGGCGACCTCGGTGTGGCACTCGGTGCAGGTGCGCGGCAGCAGCGCGGGGGTCTCGTGCGGGCGGTGGCACTGGGTGCAGCGCTCCTGGCTGTGCAGGTCGACGCGCTTGTGGGCGCCCACGCCGGTGTGACAGCGCGCGCAGTTGTCGGGGCTGCGCGAGGTGTCCTCGTCGAAGCCGTGGCAGTCGAGGCAGGTCGTGGTGGCGCGCGCCAGCGAGGTGGTGTGGATCGACAGCGGGTGGTCGGCGTGACAGTCGGTGCAGCGCTCGGCGGTGACCGCGATGAAGCCGTCGCGCGCCATGTCGTGACACTTGCCGCAGGCCACGCCGCCGACGATGTGCACGTTGTGGCCGTCGGAGGTGCGCACCACCTTCCAGCGCTCGGGCACGTGCAGCTTGGGCGTCGGCAGCTCGGGGCCGGCGCCGGTCCAGCGCAGGATGCGCCACGCGGCCACGCCGACCCCACCCAGGGCCAGCAGGGTCGCGGCTGCCACCAGCGCGATCTTCGGCTTGGTCATCCTCAGGGCCCCACGCGGTGGCACGACCGGCACGGCACCTCACCGAGATTCCGGGTCGAGGTCCAGCCGGGCGGGTGCACGCTGCCACCCACGCCGCCGACCTTGTGACACGACACGCACATGGCCTCGCCGGCGCCACCATGACACGAAGCGCACGAGGCCGGATCACGACGTGCTTCGCGGCCGTGCTGGTTGTCGCCCACGGCGGGGCCGACCCAGCCCGGCGGATGCGGCGAGCGGCGCACGCCGCCGATGGGGCCCGCCGCGACGCCCTTCTGCTGGTGGCAGCCGGCGCAGAAGCTCTCGGGGCGGTGGCAGGTCATGCAGGTGCCGGGGTCGGTGCGCGCCGCCTCGGCGTGACGGGCGCGGAAGCCGGCGCGGTGCATGTCGGCGCGCATGGGATCGCCCAGCGACATGCGCGAGGGCAGGGTGGGCACGGTCTGGCCGTGGCAGCTGGAGCAGAAGCGCTCGGCGTGGCAGGTCGCGCACATGTCGGCGGACGAGGCGGCGCGGGCGCCGTGCTCGCGCATGAAGTCGGGGCCGTGCACGAGGTGGCTCATCGGGCGCACCTTCTCGCCGGGCAGATCGACGTGGCAGCTGTCGCAGTCGCGGCCGGCGAACTGGGCGTCGTGCATGTGGCAGGCGGTGCACGCGGCCATGGCCGGGCGCAGGTGCTCGCCGGGGGCGGCGGCGCCGAGGTGGCAGCGCATGCAGTTCCACTTCACGGTGGGCAGGTGCTTGGCGTGCGCGAAGCGCAGGTGGCGGCGCGCGTCGGCCAGGTCGACCGCGGTGCCGGGGGTGCCGTGGCAGTTCGAACAGGTGCGGTTGTCATGCGGCTTCTGGTGGCACTTCACGCAGGTCGCGGTGTCGGGCAGGTGCAGCGGGCCCTCGTCGCCAGCCTTGTCGACGCCGGTGTGGCAGGTCAGGCAGCCGATCCCCTTGGTGACGTGGGCGCGGTGCGCGAACGGCGCCCGCTCCGCCGAGCGGTAGCCGAGCAGGCGCGCGCACGCGCCCAGGCCGAGGGCAGCCAGCAGCGCGATCAGTGCGATGCGCAGGGTCCTCATGGCACGTCCCAGCGCCGCGACAGCGAGGCCATGAGCTGCATGCGCGAGCTGTACTCGGGCGACGCCGAGGCCTCCAGCGCCAGCGCGGCCTCCCAGTGCCTGGCCGGCGCCGCACGCAGGGCGGCCAGCGCCCACGGCCACACCGCGCCACGCCCGTGCGGCTCGTCGGCGATGACGGCCTCGCACTCCAGCGAGCCGGTCAGCCGGCCCATCGGCGCGCGCAGGAAGGCGCGGGTGCCGGTCCACAGCATGTCGCGGCGCAGCTCGAGGCCGACGGCGCCGTCGCCGCGGTCGTCGAGGCGCAGCAGGGCGCGCACCGCGAGCTCGCCGCCGGGCTCGCCGTCCTGGGCGCGCAGCGAGGCCAGCAGATCGACGTCGAGCCGGGGCGCCGCGCGCATGCGGGCGCTGACGCCGGCGCGGTGCGCGGGGGCGTCGCCCAGCACGCTGAACAGCGAGGTCGCCGGCAGCCGGCGCGACGGCGAGCGCGACGTCACGAAGACCTCGACCCGCAGCGGCCCGCTGCGCGCGGCGGCCGACAGGTGGGCGTCGGCCAGCCCGATGGGGTCCTGCAGATCGAGCGCCGCGCGCGCCGCCAGGTCGACCGGCCCCGGCCACGCCGCGTCGACGCCGACCTCCTCGTCCTCCAGGCGACCGACGCCACGGCGCTGGTAGTAGGCCAGGCCCAGCGCGCCCTCCTTGCCGAAGCGGCGCGCCACGCGGCCACCCGCGGTCCAGTCGAACTCGGCGGCGCCCAGGCGCGGCACCGCGGGGATGCCGGCGAAGCCCTCGACGCGGAAGCGCCCCTGGCGTGCCACCGCGGCGGCGCCGTCCAGGTGCAGCGGCGGCAGCGCGCCGACCGCGGCGATGAAGCGCCCGACCCGGGCCTCGGCGCGGCCGCTGGGCGCGCGCATGTGCAGCGTGATGACCTGGACGTCGCCGACGACGTCGTCGCCGCCGATGCTGAGCCCGAGGGCGTCATTTCCAGTGTCGGCGCTGGTCGCGCCGGTCCACACCACGGCCTCGGCCGACAGCCACGACGAGGCGCGCCCGTCGGCCTCCAGCACCACCAGCCCCACCGGCGGTGCCACCCCGGCCAGCGCCTCGCTGCGCAGGCGCCACTGGGCCGCGGCGGGACGCGCCGCCAGCATGAGCAGCAGCAGCGCGCCTGCCCCTGTCGGTCGCCACATCATGCGCCGCCATCCGGTGGCTTGCGCTTGAGGTCGCGCAGCATCACGACCAGGAAGAGCAGGAACGACAGCGTGCCGATGCCCTGGCCGACGCTGAGCGACACGATGATGGGCAGCGCGCGCGGGTCGAACAACCCCCAGCACATCAGCACCAGCGCCACCAGGGCGGCGATGGCGGCGATACGCAGCAGGGTCTCGTTCCGAGGCAGCCTCAGCCTCATTTCAGCACCTCCGCCAGCTTCTTGCGCGCGTCCTTGGAGAACTTGTGCGCCGGGCCGTGGCAGCCCTCGCTGGCGCAGCTGACCCGATCGTCACGCACCTCGGCGATCAGCGAGGCGTGCTCGGGCACCCGGTTCCACCCCGGCAGCGAGGTGGAGTGGCACTGCATGCAGGTCAGGTTGGGGAACGGCTTGTAGAGGTGCAGCTTGGGCAGCGCCTCGGCCACCGTCATGGTCCGGTAGCCGGTGTAGTAGTGCCAGACGTGCTTGAGGCCGGCCATCTTGGTGGCCACGGTGCCGAACATGCCGTAGTCGGAGTGGCAGGTGTAGCAGCTCTGGTTGCCGAACCAGGGCGAGCGCGAGTGCAGCGCGGGCAGCGAGGTGCTCTTGGGGTTGGCGGCGTCGGCGGTGTACGGCGTCATGACGTGACACGAGCCACAGAACTTGCGCTTCGACATGGTCTGGAAGCTGGCCACGTTGGCGGCCAGCGCCGCCGCGATGGGCATGGCCCCGAGCCCCAGGAACATGACGATCTTCACCGTCAAGGTCAGCTTGGGTCTGCGCACCAGGAACCAGACCAAGATGATCGATGCACCCAGCGCGAACGCCAGGGCGATCGCCGACATCGGCGACTGCACCACATTGTCAAATGCCGTCGATGGTTCCATCGATGTGCTCACTCATCCCGTTGTTGAAGAGGATGCTGCCGAAACCATCCACCGTGCGCGGATGACAGGTCACGCAGTCGCGCAGGGTCAGGGTCGAGACGTGGTTTGCGTCGCTGGGCGGCACGCCATGACAGGTGCCGCAGGTGGCCTCGTCGGGGCCGCCGGTCCAGCTCGGGGTGACGCTGCCGTGGCAGTACACCCCGGCGCAGGTCGCGCTGGCGCGCTGCCACGTCGGCTGGGCCCCGCGCGCGCGGGCCAGGCCGCCGAAGCTGACCTCGGCCGGCGCCGGGCTGTCGATGTGGCCCGGGCTGGCCAGCGTGGCGGGCACCACGTGGCAGCTCTGGCAGGCGATGGGCCCGGTCAGCCGGCCCGCCTTGACGTGGGCGACGTGGGCGCCGACCCCGAGCGAGGCGCGGTCGAAGCGGCCCGACAGATCGGGCGGCGGGGCTCCGCTGGCGTCGACCACGCCGCCGTGGCAGGCCGCGCAGTCGTTGCGACCGTGGCCGACCTGGACCACGCCGTCGACGTGCAGCGGCGAGCGCACGTCATCGCCGGCGCCGGCGTGACACACCGCGCAGCGATCATCGGCGTGGCTGGGCGGCGGCACGCCATGACAGCTGCCGCAGGTGACCGGGGTGCCGCCTTGCCAGGACACCGGCTGGCCGCCGTGGCAGGTCACCCCGGCGCAGCCGCCGGTGCTGGCGTCGAAGCGCGCCGCGGCGCCGGCCAGGGCGCCGAACTGCACCTCGGCCGGCCGCGCATCGACCTTGCCGCGGGCGTCACGGATGTGGCCCGCGGCGTCCCAGCTGGCGGGCTGCACGTGGCACTCGCTGCAGGCGAACTTCTTGCCCAGCAGGGTGCCGCTCAGGTGCACCGCGTGGGCGCCGCCGGCGGGGCCACGGTGGCAGGTGGTGCAGGCGGTGGGGCCGTCCTGGTGGCAGCCCAGGCAGCTCTTCTTGGCCTTGCCCCCGGAGAAGTCACTGCCGTGACAGGTGGCGCACTGCGCGAAGTCGTAGCCACTGGCGGACAGGAGTCGCCCGTGGAACTTCTCCGATGTCACATCCTGCACCCCCGCCTCGTGCACTGCGCCTCGACCGAGCTGAAGGTCGCGCGCCCGCTCTTGCGAGCAGCCGAAGAAGAGGAGCGCCAGGATGGTGGCGCCCCTCTTGCTCATTGCAGCCCGTGCATCGTCGACACGCTGAAGGCATCGCCTTCCCCGTGGCAGACCGCGCAGCTCTCGAAGCCCAGCACGGTGGTGGCGGCGCCGGCGTGCGCCTGGGCGTCGGGGGTGTCATGGCAGCCGATGCAGGCCGCGGTCGCGGGCGCCACCTTGATGGTCTCCTTGGCGATCCAGTACGGGGCATCGCAGTAGGTGTCACCGTCGGCGGTGGGGCCGGTGGTCGGCTCGGTGCAGGTGCGCACCTCCTGGATGGCGGGCAGCACGCCGGCCTGCAGCGGCACGTTGTACGAGGTGCCGACGTGGCAGGCGCGGCACTCCGACAGCTTGTTGGGGAAGCGGATGTCCCCGAAGTCGAGCGGCTTGCCCAGCGAGTTGAGCTTGTCGGGCGCCGGGTTGCCACCGATGATGTGGGTCCGGGTCAGGTACGGTCCGGCGTGGATGCGGTGCACGAGGTTGGCGAAGCTGACCGACTCCACGAAGATGTCCTTGCCCTCCTGGCGCGAGATGCGCTCGTCACCGGGGTTGTTGGCGTTGTGGCACATGGTGCAGTAGCGCGCGTCTTGCCGGCCACCGCCGTGCGCCGCGAGGTCACCGTGGCAGACGTTGCACTTCTCGGCGGAGATGACCTGGCGCCGCGGCATCAGCGTGCTGCCGCTGACCAGGAAGGGCTTCTGCGGGGCGTCGCCGCCGATGCGACCGAGCCCGGTGGGCTGGCTGGCGTTCTCCAGCGCGACCGTCCAGCTGTCGGCCGCGGTGGCCGGGAACGCGAACGTGGTCGGCGGCGTCCACAGGAAGCGGCCGTCGCTGGCGTCGATCGCGGTCACGTTGGCCATCGCGATGGTGGTCTGGGAGTAGGTCGCGAAGTCGGTGTTGGGGCCGGCGAAGGTCGCACGCAGCGTGGTCAGCGGCGTGGTCAGGATGTCGCGCGGCAGGCCACCCACGGTGACGCGGAAGCTGATGCGCGGGGCCACCCCGGGCGCGGCGCCGGTGACGTCGAGGATCTCGACCGCGGGGCGCAGCGCGGGGTCGTCCTCCTTGATGCGGTGGACCTCGCCGATGCCGACCAGGCCATCCTGCTGCGGGTGACACACGGTGCACTTGTCGTCGGTCTGCGCGCCGCCGGCGTGGGTCACGGTGCCGACCGCCAGCGAGGTGGTGTCGTGGCAGCCGGTGCAGGCCAGCACGGCCGGCTTGGCCAGGTGGGCGCTGCCCGCGGTGTGGCAGGTGGTGCAGGCGCGGATGTCGCGCGGGAAGCGCGTCTCGGAGAAGTCGACCACGGCCTGGTTGAAGCCGATGATCTGGTACTTGCCGCCGGCGACCACCGAGGGCAGCTCGTGGCCGCGGTGGATGGCGTGGATCATGTTGTCCATCGAGATGCTGTGGCCGGTGTCGGGGTCGATGGCGCCCGGCACGTGGCACATGATGCAGAGGTCGAACGAGGTGCGCGAGCCGCCGTGCGCGCTCAGGCTGCCGTGGCAGCCCTTGCAGGCGTTGCCGTCGGCCGACGAGCGCAGCACGGTGACCGGCTGGCCGTCGGGGCGGAAGTGCTGCACCACGTTGACCACGGCGCGCGGCTCGTCGCGGAAGGTGCGGGTGGCGTAGACGCCCAGCGAGTGGGTGAAGTTGCGCGGCGCGCTGGCCGGCAGCATGGTCTTGAAGGTGTAGCGGAAGGTGCCCTGGCCGACGCCGATCTCCTCCCAGGTGCCGCCGCTGTCGGTGGACGGCTGCACCGCGCTGGCGCCGTTGATGGGGCTGGTCTGCGTGCGCGTGGTGTATGCCGTGTAGGCGCCGGGCTCGGCGGTGGCGCTCTGCTCCAGGCGCGACAGCACGAAGCTGACGCTGACCGCGCCCTCGGTGAAGGTGCCGTCGCGGTCGAGCGGCTTGCCGGCCTTGTCGCGCAGCCGGATGCTGGCCATGACCTTGCCGGCCTCGTCGACCGCGACCGCCATGACCTCGAGCTGCAGGCCGCCGCCGACCACCCAGGTGTTGCGGCTGGTGCCGCCGCTGCCCCCATCGCCGCTGCTGCCCGGCGGGCCGCTCGGTCCCGGCTCACCGGGGGTTCCCGGGGCCCCCGAGGGGCCGACGGGGCCTTCGCACCCGACCAGGATCGTGACCAAGGATGCCAGAAGTAGAGCACGCATGCCGCGCACCTTACGCAAGGTGCATGCCGGACTCCACCGTGAATTCAGGGGTATCCGCCGCGCAGATTTTGCGGCACCCCCTCGACACACCGCATCGGATGCGGGCGCATGGCCGAGGTGTATCGCGGCGCACCCGTGGTCTTGCGGCTCGGGACCCGGGCGCTGCTGGCACAGCGCATGCTGAATCAGGGTGTGGAGGACCTCATGGAAACCCCGACCTGGCGCAAGATCTGCTGTCCCGTGGACTTCTCGGAGGGGTCGGGTGAGGCGCTGCGTGTGGCCGCGGCGATGTCCCGCCTGCACGACGCCACGCTGACGGTGTTTCATGTCTTCCCCCAGCACCTCGATCTGGTCGCCGAGGCCTATAGCCTGACCACCGCCGAGGCGGCGGAGCGCGCGCGCCAGCTGCGCGACAACGAGCTCGAGCGCTGGCGGGTGCGCGCCCTCGAGCAGGGCGCGCCGCGGGTCGAGACCGCGATGGCCACCGGCGAGCCCTACCGCGCCATTGTCGATTACGTGGCCAAGAACCACGTCGATCTGGTCGTCATGGGCACCCACGGCCGCACCGGGCTGCGCCACCTGGTCATCGGCTCGGTGGCCGAGCGCGTGGTGCGGCTGGCGCCGTGCTCGGTGCTGACCTGCCGCATGACCGAGGCCACCCGCGAGTCGCACCGCCACACCCGCCTGCAGCCGACCTGCGGCGAGCTGATGCGGCGCAACGTGGGGCACGTGCACCCGCACACCAGCCTGCACGAATGTGCCCGAAAAATGGCCGATCTCGAGGCCGGTCTGATGCCGGTGGTCGACGCCAGTGGCAAGTTCCTGGGCGCCGTGACCCATCGTGACGTGATGCTGCGGCTGGCCTCCAGCGCCAATGACGTGGTCGCTTCGGTGTCCGACGTCATGACGCGCACGGTGCCGACCTGCCGCGCCAGCGAGGATGCCCACGTGGTGGCCGCCCGCCTGGAGGGCCGCAGCGCGCGCCGCGCCGTCGTGCTCAGCGAGGCGCAGCTGGTCGAGGGCGTGTTCGACCGCAGCGACCTGCCGGCGCAGCACTGATCGGTGACGACGGCCCGGCTGTTGCAGAACACCCCAGCATGATGAAGGTCGACGCGATCATGACGCGCGAGGTCTGCAGCGTGCGGCCGTCCGAGCCGGCGGCCCACGCGCTGGAGTACCTGCGCTCGATGCATGTCTCGGGTGCGCCGGTGCTCGACCTCGAGAATCGCCCCGTCGGCGTGGTGGCCTGGAACGATCTGGTCGACGCGCCGCCCGGGGCGCTGGTGGTCGACTGCATGAGCGTGCCGCCGGTGATGGTGTCGGAGGGCGACCATGTGCGCGAGGCGGCGCGTCGCATCGCCGTGACCGGCCATCACCGCCTGGTGGTGGTGGGCCCGAGCGGCCATGTGGTCGGCGTGGTCTCGGCGCTCGACGTGGTGCGCGCGCTGGTGACGATGCCCGCGCTGCCATAGGGCGGCCGGAGCGCTCCGAAGGCTGGCTCCCGTCGTGGTCGCCGGTGCAGCCCTGCGGCGGGCCTCCGGTCAACTGGTCGGCCCCGCGCGGCCGAGGTCGGCGGGTGCCTCGGGCGACGGGCTGCGCGGCGGCGGGCCCCGACAAGGGGGCCCGCTCATCGCCGCTCCGCCTGGCGCGGCCGCGCTCTCGGCCAACCCTGCGCGCGTCGTCACCCGGCCAGTGGCTACTCGGTAACCGCAGGCGCGCTGCCTCCATAGGGTCTTCCGTCGCGATGGCGGTACACGAAGCGCTGCCCACATGGGTCACGGTCGATGGCCAGCTGCCCGTCATGGACGGCGCGATGGTGCGCGCTGCATAGGACGATGAGGTTGCGCAGGGCATGGTCGCCACCGCGTGACCGGAAGCGCCAGTGGTGCACGTCGACCCACATTGCGGCCCGACACCCAGGGGCCTCGCAGCAGCCATGCGCACGCCGCAGCGCCGCGGCCCGACGTGCCGGCGGGATCTTGCGTGACACTGGCGCATCTGCCTGCTGCAGCGTGACCACGGAGGCGTCACACAGCGCGACCTCGAGCAGCTTGGGATCGATGTCGAAGACCTTGCCGCCGCCGTCCTGGGTCACGCGTTCGCAGCGCGCGCAGACCCCGATGGCGATCTGGTAGCTCGGCGTCCCCGGCCTGCGATCGGCGCCGGCGGCGGCCAGTCGCAGGAGCTGGTCCATGAAGGTGTCGTCATCGAGCGCCGCGCCGGCCTGCTTGTGCAGCATCTTGCGCACCTCGCACAGCAGCGCCTGCGTCGCCGGCTTCAACTCGAAGTGCACCAGCCGTCGTGCCTCGGCAGGATCTGGCTCGTCACCGGGCAGGTCCCCGGCTTCCAGCCCCGCGACCTGCCGCTCGATCTCCCTGACGCTCATGTCGCCGACGTGGGCGAGCCAGACAGCCTCGCTGGCGGCCGTCATCACGCGCGACAGCTCGCGCACCGCCGAGTAGCTGATGCCGCCAGCTGCCAGGGCCTCGCGGGTCCGCGGCAGCTCGGCCAGCGCCTCGACCACACGCACCCGCTCGTAGGCCATGCGCGCCGACAGCCCGAGCCGCGCCTCGGCGTACTCGTGAAACGACCCGAACCCCAGCGCCTCGGCCACACCCAGCCGTCTGGCCTCCAGCAGCGCCGCGATCTCCTCGGCCTCGACGCCCTGTCGCCGCCGCACCGCCGCCCTGACCCTGTCGTCGGCCAGCCGCAAAAGCTCCGCTCGCTCCATCACCGTCCTCCCGTTCGCTTGCGCACCTCCTCCGTACCACGAGGTTTTTCGGCCTCACCGCAGCCCCGCCA
>JBGASF010000043.1:0-53728 GCA_044229835.1 Polyangia bacterium
GTTGAGGGTGCGGCCCACGGCGAGGACCGCTCGCTCGAGGTCGGTCAGCGGCGCGAATCCGGTCCCGCAGGATGTGTCGTTCGCGAGCGGGGCACCGCGCGAACGTGCGAACAGGCGGGTCAGGTCCGCAGAGCCGGGGCGCAACCGCGAGACAATCCTGACATGCCGGTCGAGGTCGAGCGTGGGCAGGTTCGAGGCGAGCACTCGCGACAAGCCAGGATGGCGATGTCATGAATGGGAATGACCTCGCCGCGGTGCTCCTCGACGGCGCGACCAGCGAGGTAGATCTCGATCGGTGCCAGCACCTCGCCCCCACCGAAGGCCGCGCGCGCAGCCCCGCCGCAGAGCAACACCTTGTCGACGTTGTGGTGGAGAATCACGCCGAAGCGGGCGAGATAGTGGCGGCCTCGACAGCTATCACCGCGAGACCGCCCGCTTGCTCGAGTACGTCCCGGCTGAAATCTGATGCCGGCAGACCCGCATACACGCGGTCGAGCAGCATCGCGTCTGTCGCGCACTCAGCCGAGCTGCAGCGGGCAAGTGCCTTCGCTTGTTCAGGGAGGCGTGCCCTTGCGAGCTGGGCCAGGACGCGGCCCGACGCGATGGTCACGAAGGTGTTGCACAGCGCGCCCTCGGCGTGAAGGCCGAGCGCGATCGAGACGGCGGGCTTCTCGACGAAACGTGCCACGACACGGACGCGCGGGCGCAACCACCGCCCGGGCACAATCCAGCCATAGTCCGGGTCCGGGAGCTCCGTGCGGACGCCCACGAGGGTCACAGGCACCTGCCCGACCAACGCGGTTGCTTCTGCCACCGCATCCACGAAGGGGGCTGGACAGGGCACAAAGTGGTCCGACGGCGCGATCACGACGGTTGCGTGTTGATCGCGAGCCAGAATGTAGGTGAGCGGCCACAGAATGCCTGCCCCGGTACCCCGGTTCATCGGCTGGCTCAGGACATGGACCCCTAGGCTCTGCGCCAGCTGAGCATGGGCGAGGCCTGCGTGTTCGCGCGGTACGATCACGACCGTCCGATCTGGGGGAGCCAACGGGGCAAAGCGCCGAAGGGCGTCTTGCAGCATGGAGCGGTCGCCGGCAAGCACCGCAAATTGCTTTGGCAACGGGGTTCCGTACAGCCGTCGGGTCAGCGGCGATAGCCGGACACCATCGCCAGCGGCGAGAACGATGACCCATGTGTGCTTCGCGAAGACTGGTGCCATGCATTGACACGTTGCAAGGCAGAAACCCGTTTGGTGACCCCGCCGGCAACAGGGAGCGACGCCGGTGATCATGCAGAGACTCCGCGAGACTGGCATGACAGAGTGAGCGAATGTCGAGTCACGCGCCTGCGGTTGGCGTGATCTCGGAAGTCACACGGTGACGATGCGAGCCACTGGAACAGGTCCTGCTCGGGTCAGAACTGCCGCGGCACGTCCGCTGCATCGAGAGCGGGATCGACCAGAAGAAGCGACCGTAATGTCCACCGATGGGTTACGTCTGCCGGGCAAGGGAGAGAAAGCCATGAGAGAGAGTCGCCGCGACGCGGCCCCAGTGACCGGCCCGCTAGCCACCAATCCGACGCAGGACCCGGTGTGCGGCATGACGGTCGATCCTGCGAAGGCCGCAGGCACTCACGTCTTTGCCAACCGCACCTTTCACTTCTGCAGCGAGCGCTGCCGCGAGAGATTTGCCGCCGCACCAGCAGAGTTCTTGATCAAGGAGGCGCCGCCGGCGCCGACGCCCAAGGGCACGGTTTACATGTGCCCCATGGACCCCGAGGTCCGCAGCGACCATCCCGGACCGTGCCCGAAGTGCGGGATGGCGCTGGAGCCCGAGGTGTCCGCGGCGCCAACCTCGCGCACCGAGTGGACTTGCCCGATGCATCCCGAGATCGTGCGCCCCGCGCCAGGCGCCTGCCCGATCTGCGGGATGGCACTGGAACCCCGGACCATCGAGAGCGCGGAGCCCGCCAACCACGAACTCAAGGACATGACGCGCCGTCTCTGGTTCAGCGCCGCGCTCGCCTTGCCTCTGCTGGCCATCGCGATGGCCGAGATGATCCCTGCGACTGCGGGGCTGATTGCGCCCCGGATTCGGCTCTGGGTCGAACTCGCGCTGGCCACGCCGGTCGTGCTCTGGGCTGGCCTTCCCTTCTTCCAGCGTGGCTGGACCTCGGTGGTCAACCGCCACCTCAACATGTTCACCCTGATTGCGATCGGGACAGGGGCCGCCTGGGTATACAGCGTCTTTGCGACCCTGATGCCGGGCCTCCTCCCCCATGCATTCAGCCATGGGGGGGCTCCTCCCGTGTATTTCGAGGCCGCGGCCGTCATCACGACGCTGGTCCTGGTCGGCCAGGTGCTGGAGCTCCGCGCCCGGAGCGCGACCAGCGGCGCCATCCGCGCGTTGCTCGGCCTGGCCCCCAAGACCGCGCGCCGCATCGCCGACGACGGCGCCGAGGCCGACGTGCCGCTGGACCTGGTCAAGCCCGGGGATCGCCTGCGAGTGCGCCCGGGCGAGAAGGTCCCGACGGACGGCAAGGTCGTCGAGGGCAAGAGCCTGGTCGATGAGTCGATGATCACGGGCGAGCCTGCGCCCGTCACCAAGGAACCCGACAGCCGCGTGACTGGTGGCACCGTGAACGGCACCGGCAGCTTCATCATGGTCGCCCAGCGGGTCGGCGCCGAGACGTTGCTCGCGCAGATCGTGCACATGGTCGCCGAGGCGCAGCGGACGCGTGCCCCGATCCAGCGGCTGGCTGACGTGGTGTCGGGCTACTTCGTTCCGGCAGTTGTCCTGATCGCCATCGCGACCTTCGCAGGCTGGGCGGTCTGGGGCCCCGAGCCACGCCTTGCCTACGGGCTCGTCAACGCTGTCGCCGTGCTCATCATCGCGTGCCCTTGCGCGCTGGGCCTGGCGACGCCGATGTCGATCATGGTCGCCACCGGTCGCGGCGCACGCACGGGCGTACTCATCAAGAGTGCCGAAGCGCTCGAGGTGATGGAGAAGGTCGACACCTTGGTCGTGGACAAGACGGGTACGCTGACCGAGGGCAAACCCGCGCTCACCGCGGCGGTTGCGGTCCAGGGCAGTGAGGATGATCTCTTGCGGCTGTCCGCCAGCCTGGAGCTGGCGAGCGAACACCCGCTGGCCGCCGCCATCGTGAGAGGTGCCGAGGCGCGCGGCATCAAGATCGCCAAATCGACGGGCTTCGCGTCGGTGACGGGCAAGGGAGTCACGGGTGAGGTGGACGGTCATCGCGTCGCGCTCGGCAACGCCGCGCTGTGCGAAGAACTCGGCATCGACGCCAGCCCCTTGCTGGCACGCGCCGAGACGCTACGCGCCGATGGCCAGACCGTGATGATGGTCGCCGTCGACGGCCAGGCAGCGGGGCTGATCGCGGTCGCTGATCCCATCAAGCCGTCCACCGTCGAGGCCATCGGCATGCTTCACAGTGAGGGCATTCGCGTGGTCATGATGACCGGCGATAGTCGTGCCACCGCGGAGGCGGTGGCACGCAAGCTCGGCATCGACCAGGTCCTGGCTGAGGTGCTGCCCGAGCAGAAGGCTGCCGAGGTCAAGCGGCTGCAGGCCGCAGGTCACAAGGTCGCGATGGCAGGCGACGGCATCAACGACGCTCCCGCACTGGCGCAGGCCGACGTGGGCATTGCGATGGGCACGGGCACCGACGTCGCCATGGAGAGTGCGTCCGTCACCCTGGTGCGTGGCGACCTGCGCGGCATCGCTCGAGCAAGACGCCTCAGCCGCGGCACCATGCGCAACATCCGGCAGAACCTGCTGTTCGCGTTCCTCTACAACGCGCTGGGTGTTCCGGTTGCCGCGGGGGCGCTGTATCCGTTCTTCGGCGTCCTTCTCAGCCCCATGATCGCCAGCGCCGCGATGAGCCTGAGTTCGGTCTCGGTCATCGGAAATGCCCTTCGTCTGCGGAGCATTCGACTGTGAGCTGTCTCTGGAGCTTCGCGTTGGCGATGGGGCTCATGCGCAGGTCGAGCAGCGCGATCCTGGTATGCGGGATGCAGTGTCCAGTGTTGCGCGGCGGCAAAGGGGGTTCGTCGCGCGCAACCTCTGCGCGTGAGGGAACCATGACGAGGAAGACGTACTGGGCTGTCATCGCGGTGCTCGCAGTTCCATTCACATCGTGCACGGCCAAACGCCAAGATGTCCCTGCCCGTGCTGCGGCGGAACAGGCCACTGCGGAGGAGCCGGCGCCCGCCCACGCTTCGAGGCTCCCGCCGGACGGTGATGAGCTGTTCGCCTTTCTCCTCAAGGAAATCCCCGACGTGGTGAGCGAGATCGAGTGCACATGCTGCGGCAAGAAACTCGCCGACTGCTTCCATGGCGCCTGCCCCGGCACGTGTGGTCCATGCAACCAGCTTGGCCGCGAGGCATGGGAGCTTCACGAGCAGGGGCTCTCGAAGGACGAGATCGTGCACCGGATGCATGACCGCTACTTCAAGACCCGTCTGTAGTCATGGCGGTGAACAACACGGACCTGGTACGCCGACGCTATGATCGGGTCGCCCCCATCTACGACGCCGTCGAGTCGTTGATGGAGCTGCGCTCGGCGCGGTGGCGGCGTGAGATGTGGGCTGGCGTCGGCCCGGGCGACGTGCTCGAGATCGGGGTCGGCACCGGCAAGAACCTGCGCCACTATCCCTCGGCCGCGAGGGTCACCGGGCTCGACATCTCGGAGCGCATGCTGGAGCGCGCACGCCGGCGGGCACGAAAACTCCACTTGTCTCCGCGCCTGCTCGTGGCGGACGCGCAGGCATTGCCGTTTGCTGATGCGAGCTTCGACACCGTGGTGTCGACCTACGTCTTCTGCTCGGTGCCGGATCCGGTGCTCGCACTGCGGGAGGCACGCCGTGTGCTGCGACCAGGCGGACGGCTGCTGATGATCGAGCACGTCGGTTCGCGGCGACGCATTCTCGGCTGGATCCTGCGACGGCTCCAGCCGCTGGTCTTGCGGCTCTGGGGAGCGCATCTCGATCGCGACACGGTCGCGAACGTGACTGCCGCGGGTTTCGCGGACGTTACCGCCCGCAACTTGATGCTCGACTTCGTGAAGCGGATCGACGCCCAGAAGCAGCCGCTGGACGCGGACCAAGCTATGGAGTGACCAGATACCTCGTCATCATCCCGCCCTCCATGTGGTTGGGGAAGTGACAGTGCACCAGCCAGTCGCCGGCCTTGTCCTCCTGGAACTCGAAGGACTTGTAGGTGCCAGGGGCGAGCTGGATGTTGTCGGTCAAGGTGCCGTCCGCCTCGAACCAGCGATGGCCATGGATGTGGAAGGTGTGGGCCTCGATGCCGATGCTGATGACGCGCCAGCGGCTCAGCTCGCCGACCTTGCCCGCGAAGTGGGGGATGGCGTCCTCGTAGGCGTGGCCATTCATGGTGTGCATGTACTGGTGCGCGCCGCGGTAGACGCCGCCATCGGGGAACTCCCCTGTGATCGGATCGGCCACACCGGGGAGCTGGGCGAAGAAGCGCGTCTCGAGGTCGCTCAGGACGACGACATGCTCGTTGGCCGGGCGCTCGTCGGGGGCGTGGACGATCAGCGCGCCGATGAGACCGCGCGCCACCCCTTCGCCCTCGGCGGCGTGATCGTGGTACGGCACCGCCACGGCGTAGGGCGCGAACCACTCGTAGGTGACGGTCTGGCCAGGCTGGGCGATGGACGGGCCGTCGACACCGTCCTGGGACTGCTCGAACTCGACCAGGTGGGTATGCACCGAGGCCGGGTGGTTCGAGTTGTTGATCAGGCGGACGACGATGCGATCGCCCGCGGTCGCCTCGATGGTCGGGCCGGGGATGGTCCCGTTGTAGGTCCAGGCGCGGTACAGCGCGCTGGGGCCGACCTCCCACAGCTTGTCCTCGACGCGGAGCTCGATGGTCTTGGTCACACCGGTGGCGGGATAGCGCGTCGGCAGGCGCGGCTGCTCGCCGCCGTCGCTGCCGCCGCACGCACTCCCCAGCGTGGCCAGCGCGAGCAGCGCGCCGGCGCGGACTACTGAGTGACGCACTTCTCGTTCGACGGGGGCGAGGCCTGCCCGTTCAGCGTGCAGGTGACGGTGTAGCAGTAGGTGCCGGCGGTGTGGCCTGGCATGTCCTGCACCGACGTGGCTTGCCCGGTCAGCGTCTGCGCGACGGCGTAGGTGCCCGCGTCCTTCTTGCGATTGATCATCAGGCTGGTGCAGGTCGAGGCGGGGTTCTGCCACGCCAGCCCCATGGTGCCGTGCACGACCAGGGTGGCGCTGACCAGGATGGGCGTACCGACCCCGGTAGCGCCGGTGTCGACCGACGGCGCCGCATCGACGACCGTGCCCGAGTCGACCGCGAGCACACTCGCGTCCTCGTGGTGGTCGGAGTGGGAATCGGAGTCGCTACAACCAACCGTCAGACCAAGGCACATCAGCAACAGCGCGCGCGTGGACATCCTCTACACCTCCTCCCGAGCAACTAGCACGTGCGCGCCGCGCCGCGCCACGCAAAAACGTTCACTTTCCGCCGAAAAATGTGTGATCTCGGCGATCGGACCGTGACCAAAAAGGTCACACCACCTTGGTTCGCATTGGCGGCTTGACCGCGTGGGCCCGTCGTCGGCGCAGGGTCTGCGCTGTGCCCTTGCAGATTCTGCGGGGAATCGTCGCGGACCCAAGGCACCAGGGCGGGCTGGTCCTCGGCGGTCAGGAAGGTCGCGAGCTTGCGCCACCAGCGTGGCTCAGGGTCGGGGCGGGCACGGCGGTTGCGTCTGGGTGGGGCGAAAGGAACCCGCATGAGCCCGTTGCTTCTCACCGCCATCGCGTTGCTCCACGCGGCGCCCCCTCAGGCGCTGACGCTCGACCAGCTCCTGGCGGAGGTGTCGCGCTCGGCACCCGCCGTCGCCGTGCAGCGCGGCAGCGTCTCGGTGGCCGAGGCGGGCGTGGGGCTGGCCGGCGCCTGGGACGAGCCGACGATCACCGTGATGGGCGAGGGCCTCCCGCTCGGCGGCGGTCCCTTCGACGAGACCATGGTGACCTACCGGGTCGGCCAGCCGCTGAACCTGTTCGGCAGGCGTGGCGCCGCCAGGCGTGCGGCGCGGGCGCAGGTCGCGGCCGAGAGCCAGAACCTGCGCCGCGTCACCTCGGACGCGCGCGCCCAGGCGGTGCGGCTGTTCTGGGAGCTGTGGATGAACCAGCAGATGACGGGTGTGATCGAGCGCCAGCTCGCCACGCTCGGCGAGATGCGTGAGGCGGGCCTGGCCAGGGTGCGCGCGGGCATGATGATGGGGCACCATGACGTGCTGCGCGCGCAGGCCGAGATCGCGGCGATGGAGGCCGAGCGCGCCGCGCTGGCTGACGAGCGCGCCGCCATGGCGGCGATGCTCAACGCGCTGCGAGGACACCCACTGGAGGAGGCTGTTCCCGAGCCTGCCGCCCCCGAACGCCAGCCCCTGCCAGCGCTGGCGCGGCTGCTGCCCCTGGCGCCAGGCAGCCCCGAGGTGGCGGCCATGCGCGCCATGCGCGACGAGATGGCCGCGCGCGTCGACCTGGCCCGGCGCGAGGCCTGGCCCATGGTCATGGTCGAGGCCGAGTACGAGCAGCGCATCGGCATGCCGGACGGCTACGGGGTCGCGCTGGTCCTGACCATCCCGCTGTGGCGCGAACGCGCCCGCGGTGAGGTGACCATGGCCCGGGCCATGGAGCGCCGCGCCGAGCGTGCGGTCACGGCGATGTCGGTCATGGCCAGCACCGAGCTGCGCATGGCGTGGAGCCGCGCCCGCGCGGCCGAGCGCAAGCTCGACGCGCTCGAGCACAGCGCGCTGCCCAGCATGCAAGAGACCGTGGCCTCGATCGAGACCGGCTATCGGACCGGGGCGAGCGACGGCTTTCTCGCGCTGCTCGAGGCCGTGATGGCGCTGCGTCAGCTCGAGGCCCAGGCGCTGAGCGCCCGGCTCGACCTCGAGTGGGGGCGCGCCGAGCTGGCGCGCATCGCAGGACGCGAGGAGCAGCGATGATGACCAGAACACACACCGTGTGGGCGCTCGCGCTGGTCGCGCTCGCCTCCAGCGGCTGCAAGCGCAGCGCGGGTGACCACGAGGGGCACGCGCAGACCTCGGCCGCCCCCAGCGACCCGCCCGCTGGCCATGGCGCTGGCCATGATGGCGCGGTGGGCACGGGCCCGGCGACCCTGCCGGTGGGCCACGCCGAGGTGACCATCACCAGCGAGCGCCAGCAGATCATCGGCCTCAAGCTGGCTCCGGCCGAGCGCGCACCGGTGGCCGGTGTGGTGCGCGCATCCGCGACCATCCAGACCGACGAGACGCGCGAGGCCCATGTCCACAGCAAGCTGATGGGCTGGGTACAGAAGCTGTACGTCAACGCGGTGGGCCAGAAGGTCCGCCGTGGCGACCCGCTGTATACCATCTACTCGCAGGACCTCTACGCCGCGGTGCAGGACTACCTGCGTGCGCGTACGCTCGGCAACGCCCAGCTGGCGTCGGCGGCACGCGAGCGCCTCGCGCTGTGGGACGTGCCGGAGGATCAGATCCGCCTCATCGAGATGGAGGGCGCCCAGCGCACCTTGACCATCCGGGCGCCGATCTCGGGGACCGTGGTCGAGAAGGGCATCACCGCGGGGCACTACCTGGAGCCGGGCGCGATGCTGTACCGCATCGCCGACCTGTCGACGGTCTGGGTGCTGGCCTCGATCTACGAGTTCGAGGTCGGGCGCCTCGACCGGGAGGGCCTGGCCCAGGTCCTGGTGCAGGGCGAGACGGCGCCTCGCACGGCCAAGGTGGACTATGTGTATCCGACCGTCGATCCCGGCACCAGGACGGTCAGGATCCGGATCGTGCTGCCCAATCACGATGGCGCGCTGCGGCCCGGTGCGTTCGCCTCGGTGGAGCTGCCCACGCTCGCGGGCGAGGTGGTCTCGGTGCCCGACGAGGCCGTGGTGGACACCGGCGTCAGGCAGCTGGTCTACGTGGCGCTCGGCGAGGGGCGCTTCCGCCCTGTCGAGGTCCGGGTCGGGCGGCGTGGCGACGGACGCGCCGAGATCCTGGAGGGTCTCGAGGCCGGCACCACGGTGGTGGTCAGCGCGCTGTTCCTGCTCGACAGCGAGAGCCGCCTGCGCGGCACCGCCGGCCCTGCTGGCCACGGAGGGCACTGATGTTCGAGCGCGTCGTCGGTTGGTGCGCGCGGCGCTGGGGGCTCATGCTGGTACTCGCGGGGCTGCTGGCGGTGGGCGGCATCTGGGCGCTGCGCAAGAGCCCCCTCGACGCCATCCCCGACCTGACCGACACCCAGGTCATCGTGTGGACCGAATGGATGGGCCGAGGCCCCCAGCTGGTCGAGGATCAGATCACCTACCCCCTGGTGACCAGCTTCATCTCGGCACCCAGGGTCAAGAACGTGCGTGGCGTCTCGATGTTCGGCATGAGCTTCGTCTACGTGATCTTCGAGGACGGCGTCGAGCAGTACTGGGCGCGCACCCGCGTGCTCGAGTATCTGGCCAAGGCGCGGCTGCCTGACGGGGTGCGCCCCGAGCTGGGGCCCGACGCCACCGGCTCGGGCTGGGTCTTCAACTACGTGCTGACCGACAAGACCGGCAAGCACGACCTGCAGGAGCTGCGCGCCTTCCAGGACTTCACGCTGCGCTACCAGCTCTCGGGCATCGAGGGCGTCGCCGAGGTGGCCTCGGTGGGCGGCTTCGAGAAGCAGTACCAGGTCGTGGTCGATCCCCAGCGCATGGCCGAGAACGGCATCTCGATCGGCGACGTCGCCGAGGCCGTGCGCATGTCCAACGGCGACGTCGGCGCCGGGGTGATCGAGTGGGCCGGGCGCGAGTTCGTGTTCCGCGGCCTCGGCTATGTGACCGCCAAGGCCGATCTCGCGGAGGCGGTCCTGCGCGTCGGCCCGGGTGGTGTCCCGGTGCGCGTGCGCGACATCGGCCGGGTCGAGCTCGGGCCGGAGTCGCGGCGCGGGTTGCTGGAGTGGAACGGCAGCAGCGAGGCCGTCGGCGGCATCGTGGTGATGCGCAGCGGGCAGAACGCACTGCAGGTCATCGACGCAGTGCGGGCCAAGCTCGCCGAGCTCAGGCCGTCGTTCCCCGCTGGGATCGAGGTCGAGATCGCCTACGACCGCTCCGAGCTGATCCGGGGCGCGGTGGGCACCCTGCGCAGCGCCCTCACCGAAGAGATGGTGGTGGTCCTGCTGTTCATCGTCTTCTTCCTGCTGCACATCAGGAGCGCCCTGGTCGCCGTCGTCACCCTGCCGCTGGCCGTGCTGGCGTCCTTCATCGCCACCAAGCTGGCCGGGGTCACGCTGAACATCATGTCCCTCGGCGGCATCATCATCGCCGTCGGTGACATGGTCGACGCCACCGTGGTGCTGATCGAGAACGCCCATCGCCGGCTCGAGGAGGACGCCGGCAAGCGCCCACGCACGGAGGTCATCATCGCGGCCGCGCAGGAGCTGGCGCGACCGATCTTCAGCTCGCTCCTGATCATCGCGGTCTCGTTCCTGCCGGTCTTCGCGCTGGAGGCGCAGGAGGGCCGACTGTTCCGCCCCCTGGCGTACACCAAGACCTTCGCGATGGTCGCCGCGGCGGTCATCTCGGTGACGCTGGGGCCGGCGCTGATGGTGCTGCTCATCCGGGGCCGCATCCGCCCGGTGCTGGCCAACCCGGTGAACCGCGCGGCCATCGCCGCCTACCGACCCGTGCTGCGGCTGGCGCTGCGGTTCCGCGCCGTCGTGCTGGTGCTGGCGGCCCTGCTGGTGGGCAGCACGCTGTTCCCGGCCACGCGCATCGGCTCCGAGTTCATGCCCCCGCTGGACGAGGGCACGCTGCTGTTCATGCCGGTGACCCTGCCCAACATCTCGGTCGAGCAGGCCAAGGAGGTGCTGCAGCTGCAGGACCGCATCATCAAGTCCTTCCCCGAGGTCAAGAGCGTGATGGGCAAGGCCGGGCGGGCGGAGACGGCGACCGACCCGGCGCCGCTGTCCATGTTCGAGACCGTGATCGTCCTGCACCCGAAGTCACACTGGCGCAAGGGCATGACGCGGTCGCGCCTCGAGGCCGAGATGTTGAAGGCGCTGGCGCTGCCCGGGATGCAGAACGCGCTGACCATGCCGATCAAGGCGCGGGTCGACATGTTGACGACGGGTATCCGGACACCGGTCGGAGTCAAGGTCTATGGCGACGATCTGTTCGAGATCGAGCGCATCGGACAGGAGATCGAGCGCCGCCTGGGCACGGTGCCGGGCACGCGCAGCGTCTTCGCCGACCGCGAAACCCAGGGCGTCTACGTGGACTTCGAGCCCGACCGCGCCGCGATCTCGCGCTACGGCCTCCGCGTGATGGACGTGATGGCGGTGGTCGAGACCGCGATCGGCGGCATGGTCATCGACCAGACCATCGAGGGTCGCCAGCGCTTCAGCGTCAACGTGCGCTATCCGCGCGAGCTACGCATGGACCTGGCGCAGCTCGGTCGCGTGCTGGTGCCCGCGGCCACTGGCGGGGTGGAGGCGAGCGCGCCACCGCCCGGGGCGGGTGGCATGGGCGGCGGCGGAGGCATGGGCGGCGGCGGAGGCATGGGCGGCGGCGCTGCCCAGTCGATGGCGGGCGGCGCGATGTCCAGCCCGCGGCCCCAGGTGCCGCTGGCGCAGCTGGGCAAGCTGCAGATCCGCAACGGGCCCCCGATGATCAAGGACGAGGATGGACAGCTGGTCGGCTACGTCTATGTCGACACCAGCGACTCCGACCTGGGCGGCTATGTGACCCGCGCCAAGGCTGCGCTCGCGACGCTGGTCCTGCCGCCCAAGTATCGCCTGCAGTTCACCGGGCAGTACGAGTTCCTGGCCCGCATCCGGGCCCGGCTGGCGGTGCTGATCCCGATCACCTTGCTGCTGGTGATCGCGCTGCTCTACTTCGAGTTCAAGAAGCTGTCGCTGACGCTGCTGGTGCTGATGTCGGTGCCGTTCGCGCTGGTCGGGAGCTTCTGGCTGCTGTGGGGGCTCGGCTACAACACCAGCATCGCGGTCTGGGTGGGGATGATCGCGCTCATCGGCATCGCCGCGGAGACGGCGTCGGTGATGGTGATCTACCTCGACGAGGCCTACCAGCGCTGGCGGAGCGAGGGCAGGCTGCATTCTGCCCAGGATCTGGTCGACTGCGCCCTCGACGGTGCCGTGCTGCGGGTGCGCCCGCTGCTGATGACGGTGGGCATGAACCTGGTCGGGCTGGCGCCGGTGATGCTGTCGAACGGGCCTGGCGCCGACGTCATGAAGCGGATCGCGTCGCCCATGATGGGCGGTCTGGCGTCGTTGCTGGTGATGACGCTGGTCATCGTGCCCGCCGCCTATGTGAGCTTCCGGAGCCTCGGTTTGCGCCTGGCGCGGCGGAGCGGCAAGACGGCCTGAGGCCACTGGCGATGGCGATGGCGATGGCGATGGCGCAGAAAGTGCGCGTTTCATCCTGAAATTTCGTGGCGCACGCCTTGCTAGGTCCTGGGTCTGGAGGTGCGCTCATGAGGCTGACGACGACGCTCTGGCTGGTGCTCGCAGCGGTGGTCCTGGCCGGATGTGGCCACGACGCGATGCACGAGGGCATGGCCTCCATGCAGGAGGAGATCGATGGGGTACGGCTCGAGAATGCCCGGCACGAGGCGGTCGTCCAGGCCGCCGTGTCCCTGCCAGAAGTGATGGCGGAGCTGGCGCACCACGAGCAGGTCATGGCCGGGACCATGTCTCACATGGATGGCGCCATGAGCAAGATGTCGCACTGCTCGGGCGCTGGCATGGCCCCGATGATGGACGTGATGAAGCAGATGCGCGCGACGATGCCCACCCACCGTGCCGCGCTGGAGGAAGCCGCCGACCTGGGCAGCGCCCAGGCGGAGGTGCGTCGGCACAGCGGCGCCGTGATCGAGATGATGGTGATGATGGAGCGGGTGCTGCCCGACGCGGGTTGCATGTGAACTGTGACGCGGGAGATCACAGGTTCAGGGGCGCTCCTTGAAGGAGTCGGAGCGGACGCCGTACTTCTTGAGTAGTCGGTGCAGGGTCTCGCGCTCCATGCTGGCGTGTTCAGCGGCGTGGGTCACGTTGCCGGCAAAGCGGCGCATCAGCGCGACCAGGTAGTGTCGCGAGGCCCGGTCGCGCGCCAGGTCGACGACCTCGCGGTAGCTGAGCTCGGATACGTTGACCGCCGCCCG
Source organism: Polyangia bacterium (assembly GCA_044229835.1). Lineage (GTDB taxonomy): Bacteria > Myxococcota_A > Polyangia > Haliangiales > JADYYK01 > JADYYK01. The sequence continues at coordinate 13,219 of JBGASF010000043.1, forward strand.
GTGCGGTCCGACCAGCGCGACCTCGTCGGGGAGATCCTCGACGGCAATGCGGGGCCCCGAGGTCACGGCGAGGGCGCGCTCCACGGCGTTCTCGAGCTCGCGGACGTTGCCCGGCCAGTCGTAGAGCATCAGCGCCGACAGTGCCTCGGGCGTGAAGCCCTCGACCGCGCGGCCTTCGGCATGGCGAGTCAGGAAGCTCGCCGCCAGCACCGGAATGTCCTCCCGGCGCTCGCGCAGGCCAGGCAGGTGGATGGGAAAGACGTTGAGCCGATAGAACAGGTCTTCGCGGAACTTGCCCGCCGCGACCGCGGCCTTGAGGTCGACGTTGGACGCCGCGATGACCCTCACGTCGATCTTGCGCTCCTCCGCGGCGCCGACCCGGCGCACCCGCCGCTCCTGCAGTGCCCGGGTCAGCTTGACCTGCATGGCCAGCGGCAGCTCGCCGATCTCGTCGAGCAACAGCGTGCCGCCGTCGGCCTCCTCGAACAGGCCGCGCTTGTCGGCGACGGCGCCGGTGAAGGCGCCCTTGAGGTGACCGAACAGCTCCGACTCCATCAGCGCCTCGGGGATGGCGCCGCAGTTGACGGGCACGAAGCGACGTTCCCGCCGCGGGCCGGCCAGGTGAATGGCACGTGACACGACCTCCTTGCCGGTGCCGCTCTCGCCGCTGACGAGCACGGTCGCGGTCGACTCGGCGGCACGCGCCAGGAGGTCGAGCACCTTGTGCATGGCAGGGCTCTTGGCGACAACGTCGGCGAAGCGGGCGCTGCCAGCGAGCACGCTACGCAAGTCGCGGGCCTGCTCGCGCAGTCGCTTGCGCTCCACTGCTCGTTGCACGATCAGCAGCGCCTCGTCAGGCTCGAAGGGCTTGGTCAGGTAGTCGTAGGCGCCCTCCTTGATGGCCTCGACCGCGCTCTGCACCGAACCGAAGGCGGTCATCAGGATGACCTCGGTTTCGGGCTGGGTGCGCTTGACCTCGCGCAGGATCTCCAGCCCGTCATGGCCCGGCATTCTGATGTCGGTGATGACGACGTCGAAGCTGTCGGACTCCAGCGCCGCGAGGGCGCGCGTCCCGTCGGCCGCGGTGCTGACGTGAAAGTCGTGCTCCAGGATGCGCTGGAAGAGGCGGACGATGTTCTCCTTGTCGTCCGCGACCAGGATGCGTGCCGGGTTCATGACGGGCTCCGGGGCAGCGTCAATGCGACCCGCGTGCCATGTTCCGGCGAGGACTGGATCTCGAGTCGCCCTGCGTGCGCGTCGACGATGGCTTGCGCGATGGCGAGGCCGAGTCCGGTACCCGACGCCTTGGTGGTGAAGAACGGGTCGAAGATGCGCGGCATGATCTCGGCCGGGATGCCCTTGCCGGTGTCAGTGACCACCAGCCGGGCCTGGCCGTCGCCGCTGACGGCCTCGATGCGGATGGTCCCACCAGGCGTCGCCTCGACGGCGTTGGTGATGATGTTCGAGACCACCTGGCGCAGCTTCGACTCGTCGCCATGGGCGACGGCGCCGCTGCCGGCAGGCGGCGTCTCGACCGAGATCCCGGCGAGCTTGCCCAGCTCATCCAGGCGCGACACCGCGTCACGCGCCAGCTCGGCCAGGTCCACCGGGACCGGATCGCGGCGCTGAGGACGTGCCAGATCGAGCAGCCCCTGCACGATGCGCTGACACTGCCGGGCCTCGTCGTCGATGATGCGCAGCTCGTCACTCGCCGTCAGGGCGCCGTCGCGGCGCAGCAGCGCCGTGTAGCCGATGATGACGCCGAGAGGGTTGTTGAGCTCGTGGGCGACACCTGCGGCGACATGGCCAATCGCCGCCAGCCGCTGCGAGCGCACCAGCTCGGCCTGGCGCCGGGCCAGATCGACGGTCATCTGGTTGAAGGCCTTGCCGAGGTCGGCGATCTCGCTCTTGCCGGGCACCTGGATTCGCGCCTCGAGATCGCCGGTTCCCACCTTGCGGGCGCCGGTGCGCAGCGCCGAGATCGGCCGCACGATCGATCGGGTCAGCCACAGACCGACCAGCGCAGCCAGCGCGATGGCGAGCGCGAAGCAGGCGATGGTCGCGGTGCGGGCCCTGCGCGACAGCTGCGCCGCGCGCGCCCTGGCGTCGGCGCTGCGGCGCTCGAGCAGCGCGTTGAGCTGCTCGTTGAGCGCCACCACGCGGCTCACCACGACCTCGATGCGCTCGTGCAACTCGTGGATCTGGTCCCTGTCGCCGGCCACGATGCTGGGCACGACCTGGTCGCGAAATTGCCGGTCGTTGTCCCGGGCCAGCCGGCCGATCTCCACAGCCAGGCGCTGTTCCTCCGGCCAGCGTGCGACCGCCATGAGGTGGTCCGCGGACGCGAGTGCCGCCGCGACGGCGCGTTCGTAGTGTTCGAGGTGCGAGGTGTCCCACGAGATGATGGTATGGGCCTGGTGGATGTACTGCTCGCGGACCTGGGCAGCGGCCATGTGGCCGGCGTGCTTGGCGTGATCGAGGCCCGCGACCTCGGCCTCGGCGCCGTCGATCCGTGACAGCGCCACCAGGGTCACCGCCAGCGCTGCCGCGAACAGCACCAGGACCGTGGCGAACGCCGCCGCCAGCCGGGTCGATGTCCGGTGGCGAAATGCCAGAGGCTCACTCTCGACTGATGCCGCGCTCATGCTCTTCCCTGCCCCGCGAGGCCCACCGCCTGCCACGGTACAGCAGCATCCGTGCCACGTCCCACCTCTCCGCTGCGCCGGTCCGGCGGCTCCTGACCGCACACAGGTGGTGACGAGGCGCGCGACACTGTGACCATGACGGTCACACCCAGCTGGGTGCTGACGCACTGAGGCTGGCTCAGGTAGGCTGCCGCCATGCGCAAGCTGGGACTGCTGGTGATGCTGGCGATGGTGTCGGGGGCGTCGTGTGGCGACGACGAGGGGCGTCGCACGACGCCGGATGCGTCGACGCAGCCGCCGGCGGGGCCGTTCGACGGTGTGCGGCTGGCGCATGATCTGGCCGCCGCGGGGCTCGATGGCGCGGTGCACGTGGCGCGCGACGAGTTCGGCATCATGCACATCAGCGCCAGCACGGTGGGCGATCTCGGCTTCGCACAGGGCTATGTGACGGCGCACGATCGGCTGCCGCAGATGGACATCCTGCGCCGCTTCGGTGCTGGCCGCCTGGCCGAGCTGTTCGGCGCGCTGTCGCAGGACATCGTCAAGCGCGACCTCGAGATGCGCGTGCACCGCATGCGCCCGCTTGCCGAGGAGGCCTGGACCGCGCTGCAGGCGTCGACCGACGCCGAGGATCGCAAGCTGGTGCGCCTGCTCAATCGCTATGCCGACGGGGTCAACGCCTATGTCGCCGACGTCAAGGCCGGCAAGTGGCAGGTCGACGAGGCCTTCACCAGCACCTTCGATGCCACGCGGTTCTCGCCCTGGGAGCCGGTCGATGCCCTGGTGCTGGGGCGCTTCCAGGCCTTCGCGCTGTCGTACACCGCGCCGGTCGAGGTCGATCTGACCGACGTCTACCAGGCCGCGCGCACGCTGTTCGTCGATGCCCCGGGGTCGACGGCGTACCAGCGCGCACGGGTGGGGATCGCCAGCGACATCCTGACCATCACGCCGGTGGGGCGCGCCGCGACCATCGACGGCTTCCCCAACGTGGCCAGCGACAGCGGGTCGCGCGCCGACGCCGGACGCGGGCCGACCGCGCGGCGCACGCGCACGCGCCGGCCCCGCGGGCCCAGGCAGCCCGAGGTCCCGCGCGAGCTGCTCGAGGGCGCGCGCGACTTCTTCGCGCGCGCGAGCACGCCGTGGGGCGAGGGGCCGGTCGACGCGCGAAGCTTCGTGGCGCCGCGCGCGGGGTCGAACAACTGGGTGGTGGGGCCGACGCTGGCGGGTGGCAAGGCGCTGCTGGCGGGCGACCAGCACCTGTCGCTGCCCAACCCGTCGATCTTCTACCCGGTGCACCTGACCGTGGCCGGCGAGCTCGACGTCGAGGGCATCACCTTCCCGGGCATCCCGGGGATCGTGCTCGGCCACAACGGCAAGGTCGCGTGGACGGCGACCACGGCGTACCACGACGTCAGCGACGTGTATCTCGAGACCATCGTGCCGTGCAGCAGCGGTGGCGGCGACTGCGTGCAGCACGCCGGCGGGCAGAAGCCGATCGAGAAGTGGACCGAGGAGATCAAGGTCGGCGCGCTGGGCACGGTGACGCGCACCGTGATGGCGACCTACGAGCGCGTGGCGCACCACGGGCCCTTCATCCCCAAGATCGAGAACGGCGCCATCGTGCCGCGCACGGCGGGGACCGCGCTGTCGGTGGCCTACACCGGGTACCAGCCGTCGTTCGAGATCCGCGCCACCTGGGGCCTGATGCACGCGCGCACGGTCGACGACGGCTTCAAGGCGCTGGCACACTTCTCGTACGGCGCGCAGAACTGGGTCCTCATCGACGACGCGCAGAACTTCGGCTGGACCACCAACGCCAAGGTGCCGCTGCGCAAGGCGGCGGCGTACAGCTGGAACGCCAAGACCAACCCCGGCGGGCTGGCGCCGTTCTTCGTGCTGCCCGGCGACGGCAGCGCCGACTGGGAGGGCATGATGGCCCCGCGCTATGTGCCGCACGCGGTCAACCCGGCGCAGGGCTATCTGGTCACCGCGAACTCGGATCCGGTGGGCGCGACCTTCGATGGCGATCCCCTGAATGGGCCGATGGTCGATGGCCGTCCGCTGTATGTGGGCACGACGTACGCCGCAGGCGTGCGCAGCGATCGCATCACGGCGCGCATCCAGGCCGCGGCGGCGGCGGGGCCGGTGACGCTGGACGCGCTGGCGTCGATCCAGCACGACTCGACGTCGACCATGGGGCGCAAGCTGCGCGACGCGCTGGTGACGGCGCTGGGTGCGCTGGATGGCGGCACCCAGGCGCCCGACGTGGCGGGCTATGTGGCCGGCCTGTCGACGGGCGACCAGGCCCGGCTGCGCGTGGCCAAGGCCAAGCTCGCGGGCTGGACCTTCGCGACGCCGACGGCGGTGGCGGCGACGGCGACCGCGGCCGAGATCGACGACTCGGCGGCGACCTCGCTGTTCAACGTCTTCATGCACTACTTCATCGAGGAGGTCTTCAACGACGAGTTCACCGCGATGAACCGCTCGGTGTGGGTGCTGGAGGAGAACCTGATCGCGCGATCGATCTATGCCGTGCTGGTCGAGCCCAGCAAGCTCACGCAGAGCGCCAGCTCGGGGCAGCCCATCGTGTGCGACGGTGACGCCGCCGGCGCCGACCAGAGCTGCACCGTGGCCGTCTTGCGCGCGATGCTGAAGGCGCTCGACTGGCTGCAGTCGACCGAGGGTTTCGGCAGCGCCGATCCGACCATGTGGCGCTGGGGCAAGAAGCACACGCTGTCGCTGCACCCGCTGTTTCCCAACGAGGTGCTCGACGTGCCGGCCACCGGGGGCTTCGCCAAGCCGGGCGACACCTTCGTGGTCAACCGCGCCGACGCCGGCTGGCGCGACCTCGACTTCAGGCAGGACGAGGACGGCCCGGCGCAGCGCTTCCTGGCCGAGGCGGCACCCGGGCAGCCCATCCGGGCCCGCATGGCGCTGCCGGGCGGCGTGGTGTTCGACCCCAAGAGCCCGCACTACCGCGACCTGATGGATCGGTACTACCTGACCGAGTCACACTTCGACATTCCGTTCACGGTGGCCGAGATCGTCAGCCATGGTGAGGAGCGCTGGATCTTCCGGTAGCGGCTCGGTACCTTGCGCGGCCATGGGTGCGCTCAAGGGATCGATCAGCGTGCGTCGCTATGTGGTGCTGGACAAGCTGCCGGCCGAGGCGCGCAAGAAGTTGACCAAGGGGCTGCGCGCGCACGCCTTCGTGCCGGTGGATCCGCGCGGGGACGCCGAGCGCAGCGTGGGCTGGGTCGACCTGCATGACGGCGAGAACGCCGAGCTCGGGCCGGAGCTCCTGTTCTGGAACGGCGCCGATGGCGAGCAGCTGCGCGTGACCCTGCGCATCGATGTCCTCAAGCCGCCGGCGGCCGAGGTCAAGCGCCAGACCGCGGTGCGCGTGGCCGAGCGCGAGAAGGTGGAGGATCGCGCGCTGGCGCGGCGCGAGAAGCAGGCCATCAAGGACGAGGTCGCGCGCCAGCTCCGGCTGCGCACGCTGCCGCGGGTGCGCCTGACCGACGTGGTGTGGAACCTCGACACCGGCGTCTTGTGGCTGTGGTCACAGGCCAAGGGCGTCAACGAGGCCTTCCTGGAGCTGTTCGCCAAGTCGTGCGCGATGAAGCTGGATATCGACGGCCCGGCGCGCTGGGTGCGCGGCGCCAAGCTGGGGCGCGGCCTGGAGGGGCTGGAGCCGACGCCCGAGCTGTGGGCCGGCTTCCCGGGTGTGCGGCCGCTGGGCGGCGCCACGGAGGTGGCCTGACCATGGCGGCCAAGCGAGCGGTCAAGCGTGAGCCGACCCTGCGCGACGAGATCGCGGCGTCGGGCGAGACCCCGGTGGACGCCGCCGCGGCGGCCGAGCGCGCCGACCGCGAGGACTTCGCCTTCCTGGCGCGCGAGTTCCTGGCCTGGCTGTGCTGGCACGCCGACGTCGAGGGCGGCAACTTCGAGCAGGCCGGAGAGGTGGCGCCGTTCGCGATCACGGTGGGTGCGCGGGTGGCGCTGCGGGCGCCGATGGGCGGCGTCACCGACGTGGCGCTCAAGGGGCCGACCACCGGCCTCAGCGCGGATCTGCGCTATGCGCTGGCCGGCGGGCTGTCGGTGCGCGAGGTCGACCTGGCGCTGGAGCAGGGTGATCGGCGCTGGACCTTCGGGCTCAGCGCGGACAACTTCGACCTCAAGCGGGTCAAGCTGCCCGAGCTCCTGACCGAGCCGGACGACGGCGACGAGCCGATCGAGGAGCGCCTCATGCTGCTGGGCGCCCTGGACGCGGCGCTACGCGTGGCCTTCGCGGAGTTCCTGGGCGTGCGCGCACGGCCGGCGTGGACGCGCACGACCATGGTGCAGATCAGGGAGTGGCTGGAGGCCGGGACGTAGCCGCTCGTCCACGCCATGTGACCCGGCGCCCGAGTTGTGTTTTCATGGCTCCATGCGCTCGACAGGGCTGGTGATGGGGGTCTGGCTGCTGGCCTCGTGCGGCGGCGGGGGTGACGACGAGGCGACCGACGGCGCGGTCGCCCCGCATGACGGCGCCGGCGGTGGCGACGCCGCGGCGCGGGACAGCGGTGGTGGCACCATGTGCGGGCTGGCCGGCGGATCGCGCCACGCCTACGTGATGTACACGCCACCCGTGGGCGAGTCGCGCATGTTCCGCATCGCGCTCGATGGGGAGGTCGACGAGTACCTGTTCGACGTGCGCGACGGCGCCACCCGGGTGCACGCGTCGGACTTCATCCTGACGCCGGGCTACGCGGTGTTCGCGGCCTCGCCGAGCTTCTACCGCGCGGTGTGGCCGCCGCCGGCCGGGACCCAGCGCTACGAGGTCGGCCCGGCCATCGAGATGACGGCGGCGCCACCGACCACGCTGGGTGCCATCGCGGGCAACCAGAGCGGCTTCTGGGCGGTGCAGAGCAGCCGCACGCTGGTGCACTTCGATCTCGACACGCGCACCTGGGAGAGCCGCGGCGGCGTGCCGATCCCGGCCGACTGCACCGGCATCGCCGACTTCGTCGGGATCCCCGCCCCGGACGCGACCACCCTCAGCGTCCTGGTGACGTGCAGCGCCGCCCCCCGCAACCGCGTCCTCCAGGTCACCCTGGGCACGCCCAACACCTCACAGGTGACCGGCATGCTCGACGCCGACGAGGCCCTGCACAACGTGCTGGCCGACGGGACCTGGTTCGGCGGCAGCCTGTGGACCGGCGGCATCAAGCGTCGCCCGATGCGCTACTGCGTCGGGGGCAGCCTGACCCCGATCCAGGTCAACGGCGCCGAGGCGTCGCCGTAACGCGGCTCCGGCGCGGGCGAGCTACCGCGCGGCGGCGCGGCGCTTCTCGCTGGCCTCGACCATGGCGGCGAGGTCCGCGGTGGGCCGGATCTCCCAGCGGCCCATGGCAACCCCGGGGTGGTTCGAGATCAGCTGGATGGCCTGGTCGAGATCGCGGGCCTCCAGGATCAGGAGACCGCCGAGGAGCTCCTTGGTCTCGGCGTAGGGGCCGTCGGTGACGTAGGTCTTGCCGGCCTGCTGGCCGATGGTGGTGGCGCTCTGCAGGGCCTCGCCGCCGGCCCAGTGGCCGTTCTTCTTGAGGACTTCGTCATAGGCGAAGCAGCGGTCCATCATCGCGTGCTGCTCGCCGGGCGACTTCTTGGCCCAGCTCTCGACGTCGAGGTATCCGAAACAGACGAACTTCATGGCGGCTCTCCTGTGCAGGTGTGGCTTCACGAGGTCGTCGATCGAGGCCGGGCCAGATCGACAACCGGCTGCACTTTTTTTTGCGAGCCAGTCTAGGGGCAGGCGCCGCTGCTGATCCAGGACTCGATGAGGGTGATGCCGGCCAGGTCGAGGCGACGGCTGCCCAGTTTGGGCATGCGGTACATGCCGGTGTCGCGCATGCGCAGGGCCAGGATCGAGTGCGCGGGGTCGCCGGGGACCACCAGGGCGGTGCCGCCGGGGACCGGGGCGCTGGGGGCCTCGTTGCAGACGTGCAGGTCGGTGAGATCGTAGGCCAGCTCGGGCTTGGCGCCGGGGCCGGGGTGGCAGTGCGAGCAGTTGGCGTGCAGGTAGGCGCGCGCGCGCTGGGTGGTGTCGCCGGGGCCGTAGGGCGGCACGAAGGCGGGCGCACCCGCGCCCGCGATGGGTGTCTCCAGCAGGCCGATGTGGCTCAGGGTGTCGAGCTGGTTGGCGCGGCGGCCGCCGGGGTAGACCGCGCTGCGCGCCAGCTGGCGGGTCTCGAGGCCGAGCGAACGCCCCTTGGACGAGGTGTGGCAGCCCAGGCACTCGCTGCGGCCGGGGATGTGCCAGGCCGGGCCATCGGGCAGCGCGACCTCGGCGGAGTCCTCGAGCAGGTAGGCCTCGGTGCCGGCGCTGTTCCAGGCGTAGGCGTAGCCGGCCCAGTCACCGTCGTCGTGACGCACCAGGAGGCGGGTCTCGATGAGCCGGCCCGCCATGGCGAACTCCTTGACCAGGACGGTGCCATTGGGGAAGTCCCAGTCGGCGCCGGGCGCGGGGCCGACGCTGATCTTGCCGCCGTCGGGCAGCGCCATCCAGCGCCGCTTGCTGGCGCCGTCGGACCACAGCTCGGCGTTGACCTCGTAGGGGATGAGGCCGGGCGCGGGCGTGTGCGTCGCGGCGTCGAAGCAGCCGGTGGCGCTGAGCGTGGGCGCCGGGCCGTTGCCGCCGGGGGGCGGCATCTCCATGGTGCGCGGCTCGAGGGCGAGGATGCCGCGGCCGGGGCGGATATCGAGCGAGACGACATACAGCTTGCCGTCCTCGTCCTCGGCGAACGAGGCGGGGTGGAAGCTCGAGTCGCTGCAGGTCTCGTTGTAGATCCGCCGCAGCGTGCGCGTGGGGGCGTAGGGGCTCTCGAGCACGTAGAGCTTGCCGGCGTCGTTGTCGGCGGTGATGTACTTGCCTTGCAGCGAGGCCACCGGGCCGCGATAGACGAAGCCACCGATGATGGCGTAGCCGTAGCCGGTGCAGCCCATGCGCGGGATCTCGGACACCGCGGGGGTGATGGCGGGGTTGCTGCTGGCGCCGGGCCCTTCGTGGGTGTTCCAGCCGTAGTTCTTGCCCAGCTCGACGAGGTCGATCTCCTCGTTCTGCGAGCCGACGTCGCCGACCCACAGCGCGCCGCCCTGGCGATCGAAGCTGAAGCGGAAGGGGTTGCGGAAGCCCACCGCGTAGACCTCGGGGCAGGCCGCGGCGTGGCGCGTCGACGCGCTGGTGTCCGAGCACGCCGGGTTGGCGGTGGTGCCGGTGCGCGCGTAGGGGTTCGACGCCGGCACGCCATAGTGCGGCGTCAGCGCGGTCGAGTGCACGTCGAAGCGCAGGAGCTTGCCGCGCAATTCGCGGGGATCTTGTGCGCCCGCGCCGAGGTCGCCCTCGCCCACCGAGACATAGAGGAAGCCGTCGGGGCCGAACAGGACCTCGCCGCCGTGGTGATGACTGGTGGTGAAAGCGCGGAAGATGGGCGTGGTCTCGACCAGGCTGTACGTGGTGCCGCTGAGCTGCAGGCGGGCGCGGTACAGCCAGAGGTAGTTCTCGTTCGACTGGTAGTTGGTGCGCGTGAAGTAGACGAAGGCGCGGGTGGGATCGGTGCCGATGTCGGGGTCGAAGGCCAGGCCGAGGAAGCCGCCCTCGGACTGCGAGATGTCGGAGGTGGTGTCGGGCTCGCGCAGGTTGACGGCCGGCAGCGCGGCGGCGGTCGGGTCGGTGATGATCGAGACGCGGCCCGAGCGCAGCCCGACGATCCACTGGTAGGGGCCGGGCAGCACCTTGCCGGGGGCGGCGGGATCGGGCGCCTGGGTGGGCAGGCGCACGCGGCGCAGCACGATGGGGGCGTGGCCGCCGTGGCTGCCGGTGACCAGGTTGGGGAACAGCGGGCGCAGGTCGTAGTCGCCGGTGGCGACCACGACCGGGCGCGCCGGGGCGCGGCAGGTGGCGTTGGCGGGGCGGCTGTCGAGGCCGAAGGGGACGTCGACCACGGGGCCGGCGTCGGGGTCGCCGGGGTTGCCACCGTCGCGGGCGGGGGTGTCGTCGTCGTCACCACACCCGGGCAGCAGCACGGCGAGGGCGAGGGCGGTCGCGAAGGCGGCGGCCGCGGTGGCGGTGGCGGTGGCGGTGCGCGGCGGCAGGCGAAGCCAAGGCAGTCTCATGCGCGAGGACAATGCAAGGGCGCGACCAGGACCAGGCGCGCAAATGCGGCGGGTTTTCGGGGTGGGGCAGCGCACAGCGGGGTGTCTCGGGTGTCCCAGGGACAGCCTTTACATAGCTGTTACGAGCCCGCGCGCAGGCGACTGCTACAGCCAGGGCGGGAGGTCGTGATGATGAAGCGACGCGGACTGGCTCTGGCGGTGCTCGCGGTGGCAGGGTGTACGCGCGGTGGCTCACAGCCGGCGGTCGGGCGACCCAAGCTGGATGGCCTGGTCGCCGAGCAGACCCTGGGCAAGGACGTCACCGCCGAGGTGCGCAGCTGGAACTCGGCGGCGTTCGCGGCGCCGGCGACGGCGTTCCGCGCCGGCAGTGCGCGGCCCCGGCAGCTCGACACCGCGGCGCTGACCAAGGCGGCGGGCGGCTTCAGCATCAAGCTGCCCAGCGGCGCGCCGGTGCTGTCGCCGGCGGTGTATGGCGGGCTGGTCATCACGCCGGGCGGCTTTCACAGCCGCGAGCTGTATGCCTTCGAGGCCGCCACCGGCAAGCTGGCGTGGGCCATCGATCTCGATGACGACGGGCCGTCGGCGCCCGCGTGCGAGGACGGCGTGTGTGTCATCAACACCGAGTCGTGCACGCTGTTCGCGGTCGAGGCGCGCACCGGCAAGCTGCTGTGGTCGTGGTGGCTGGGTGACCCGCTGATGTCGTCGCCGACCATCGCGGGCGGCAAGGTGTTCACGGCCTACCCGGCCGGCGCGGGCATGGCCGGCGGCGGGCAGAACCTGGGCAACGCGAACGGGATGAACGGCAGCTTTGGCAACGTGGCGCCGTCAGTGCCGGTGCCGCCGCTGCCCGCGGCCGAGTCCAATGGCAAGCGCGAGGTCGCCGGCGTGGCGCGCCCCCGTCCGCCCGGCCAGTCGCACGCCATGGCGGCCTTCGACCTGCACACCGGCAAGGTGCTGTGGCAGCGATGGATCGACGCCGACGTGATGTCCGCCCCGGTGGCCGCGGGCGGCGAGCTGTACGCCACCAGCTTCGCGGGCACGGTGTACCGCTTCGATCCCGCCAGCGGTGACATCAAGTCGGCGCGCCGCGCGCGCGCGACCTCGGCACCGGTGGTGGTCGACGGCCAGGTCTACTTCTCGCAGCGCGCCGAGGGCAGCGCCGAGGAGTCGCTGGTGGCGCAGGACGCGCGCAGCGCCAGGGCGTACTGGAGCGCCGAGCGCCGCGCCGCGCCCTACCTCGCGCGCGAGGTGCAGGCGCGCTCGAGCATGGCCAGCAAGGGCGCCCAGCTCGACAGCGCCAACGGCTTCTCGGGCGGCGCCCCGGCGTCGGCCAACGCCAGCGTCGCCGCCGACCTGATCGGTCAGGCCAACGTGTCGACGCTGCAGTCGTTCCAGGGCAGCCGCATGCTGTCGTTCCGCGGCGCCAACATCACGACCATGGGTGACGAGGTGGTGGCCACCGACGGACGCACCGGCCAGCGCCGCTGGGCCTACAAGCTGAGCGGCGACGCCGCCAAGTCGGGCGGCCACCTGGGGCCACCGCCGCTGGCCGCCGGGGACAAGATCCTGGTCGCCACCCTGGAGGGCGAGATCCAGGTCGTCGACCCGAAGACCGGCAAGGTCGAGCGGCGCTTCGCGGTCGGCTCGCCGATCCGGTCGCAGCCGGTGGTCTCGCACGGCTGGATCTATGTCGGCACCGAGGACGGCAAGCTGGTCGCCATCGACACCGGCGACGAGAGCCTCACCGGCTGGCCGATGTGGGGCAAGAACGCTGCGCGCGAGGGGGCGATCTAGCTGCAGGCACGACCGGCATATCCGGGGGGTGGCCGGCGTTGGCCTACGATGAGCAGAACAAGAAGCCCAGTCGTCGAGGGTTACTGCTCGACGCAGTAGAAGTGCCAGGTGCCGCCGCACGGCCACTGGTTCATGTTGTAGCCCCAGAACGCGAACGGCTCGGTCGTCCCGGCGGTGCCCACGCCGGTGCTGCCGGTCTGGGCCGTCCAGTCGGCGCAGGTGACTGCAGCGCTGGTGGGCACGTCGCTGATGCTCGCGGTGCCGGTCGAAATTTGCTTGTCGTCATAGACGCCGCCGCCGCTCTGCCAGGCGCCGCTACGCACCATGCCGGCGATGATCTCGGCGCCGGTGCCGACCACGATGCCGTCGGGGCGGACATAGGTCGTGGTGGGCGATAGCAAGCTGGCTGCCGAACGCGCCGGCGGTCCCAGCAGCGGGAGTAGCGCCACCACCGTCCCGGCGCCCGCGGGCTTGGGGTTCTGGCACGCGGCGTTGGCCGCGGCGATGCCGGGGCTCTGGCTGAAGGCGATGTAGATCCGCTTTCCGGGAGCCTGTGCTGGCGTCAGCGTCACGGTCTTGGTCTTGCCGAAGCAGAACAGCGCGCGCGTGTCGGCGCAGTTCCCGGACGTGTTACCCGCCCAGTCGAGCGGTCCGCCCTGGGTGCGGCCCAATGTCACCTGGTCCCCGCCGGCGCCGTTCACCGCCGTCCAGTTGGTGCACGTGTTGTTGCTGCTGGTGCCGTCGTTGTTGGTACCGGTGAAGGCAAATTGGGCAGGCCTCTCGACGCCGCCCTCGTCGTGGATGATCGAGTTGAAGACCCGGTGCGAGCCGAACAGGCTGGCCAGATCGTCGGCAATGGGGCGGTTGTCCATGCCGACGAAGCCCCGCGCGCTCCCCAGACGTGTCACGGCGTTGCTGCTGGCGTCCGAGATCAACGCCTGGAAGCCGTCGTTGGACCCGTTGTTGATGCCGGCGGCGGTGGCCAGGTCGTTGCACCGCACGTCGTAGGGGGCAGTGCCGCCCAGCGTGCTGGCATATTTCTGCGACGAAATGAAGACCAGGTTGTAGCCCTGGATCAGGAAGTCGGCGCCCACGGTGACGTCGCTGGTCAGCGTCTTGACACAGTCGTGCTGGATCCCGCCGCATTGGCCAGACCAGCCCGAGAACATGGAGTTGGTGCCGTTGGTCGGCCGCGCACGCAGCGTGACAACGGTGTCGGGCGCGAAGTAGCGCACGCAGCTGGCACTGCAGCTGACGCCGGTCGCGAACGTGGTCGAGCCCGCGCCGGCGCCGCCCTGGGTGTAGGTGATCTTGAAGTTGCCGCCACCGCTCACGTCCATGGTCACGCTGCCGCCCGGGCTGGCGGTGACCGTCTTCATGGCGCGGGGGGGGGCGGCCGCCCCCCCCGCCGCGGGGCCCCCGGCGGCCCCGGGGGCGGTCGGGCCCGCCCGCGCCCGCTCACCCCCCCCCCCCACGTCCGGCTCCGTCTTCTTCCGTACCAGCCAGGACGGACTACAGCGTGCCGGTGATGTCGAGCCGCACCAGCCGCGGCGCGGCGCCGCCGCCCGCGCCCAGCGCCACGTACACACAGCCGGAGTCATCGATGGTCAGCGCCGAGCCCTTGGCCGTGGTCGGCTCGCCGTTGGCTTCCCTGATCGGCGCCACCCGGGCGAACCCCTTGTGATCGATCACGCCCAGCGCGGTCCCGTAGTTGCGCCCCGGGATGCCGACGTCGACACAGCTCTCGGCCACCGCCACGAACAGCATGCGTCCATCGGGCAGGCCGCAGGCGTCCGAGAAGCCCAGCTGCACGCCGCCCATGACGCCCAGGTGGTAGCGCCGCAGGTTGACCAGGTCGTCGCCCATCTGGGCATCGGGGTTGCGCCGCGCCCGCTCCAGGTACGCGATCAGGACGTCGAGCCGGATGTCGACGGTGGCGCTGGTGGCGTCGGTCTTGCCACGCGGCTTGCCGTTGCCGCGCTGGCACAGCCGGATCACCGCCGGCGACCCCGGCGGCTTGAGCCACGCGGCGCCCTCGATGTTGAGCGCCGAGGTCGCCAGGCCGGGCAGCTCCCACAGCGCGCGATACAGCCGCTGCGCCTCGACCACCGACAGATCCAGCTCGCCGGCGCCGACGCGCATGCGCACCACGCGCTGCACGTCGACGCGCGTGCCGGCGCCGAACGCCATCAGGAAGTCGCCGCGCCAGTCGCGCGTGGCCACCACGGCCTCGAGCTCCAGCGAGGCGCCGGCGCGCAGGCCGGCCGCCGCCAGCGCCCCGCCGCGCGGCAGCTCGACGCGCCGGTGCGCCATGGTCGCGGGGTCGATCATCTCCACGAAGTCGGCGCGCTGGTGCACCGCGACCAGCTGGCCGCGGCTGAAGGTCAGGCCGCTGCACTGCTTGAGCAGCTCACCGAACTCGGGCTGCGACTCGGTCAGGTTGCGCCCGACCATGACCTCGAACTCCGCGGCGTGGTTCTCCTGCGGCGGTGGCAGCGCGGCCAGCGCGGCCTCGTCGATGGGCGGCGCGTTGTAGGCCGGCGCCAGCGGTGTCGCGACCGGGATGCCGGTCGCTGGAGTGCGGCGCGCCGGGGGCACCACCGCGGTGACTTGCGTGCTCGACTGCACGAACTTCGGTCGATTCGGATCGTCGCCCGCCACGGGCCAGATCTACCACGTTTGACAGCGCGCGGGGCGCGTGCTGTCCTTTGCCGCAGCCCGCCGTCATCTATTCCGCCACGCCAGGAGACGCCCCGCATGAAGCCGATGAAGTTGCTCGCCGCCAGCCTGCTCACCGCGACGTTCGCGCTGTCCCTGACGGGCTGTGCCGCCAAGCGCGCCAGCGGGTTCGACACCCGGGTCAAGCGCGTCGAGCTGACCGGCCCGCAGCTGGCCCAGTACGAGGCCGCCAAGAAGGACGCCGCGGCGGCCTGGGCGGTCCGTGACGACGTCGCCAAGGCCGAGATCGCGCTGGCCAAGTACCAGGAGGCCGCCACCCTGCAGCCGGCCGACTGGGAGTCGTGGACCATGGCCTCGCGCGCGGCCTACTACATCGCCGACGGCTTCCTGCAGTTCGAGCCGACCAAGCGCAAGGAGTACCTGGATCTGCACAACCAGGGCGTGACCTTCGCCGAGAAGGCGCTGGCGGCCTACTCCGACGACTTCGCCGCCCGGGTGCGCGCCGGCACCAAGGTGGAGGACGCCGTCGAGGTCATCGGCGAGCCCGGCGTGGGCCCGCTGTACTGGTACGCGACCAACCTCGGCAAGTGGTCGAACGCCATGGGTTTCGCCACCCGCCTCAAGAACAAGGACCGCATCTTCAAGGTGGTCACCCGGGTCGCCGATCTCAACGCCGACTACTTCTATGCCGCGGCCGACCGCTATTTCGGCGCCTTCTACGCCATCGCCCCCGCCTTCGCCGGCGGCGACCTCGACAAGAGCCTGGAGCACTTCAAGAAGGCCACCGAGCGCTACCCCTACTACCTGTCCACCCACGTCCTGCTGGCCGAGTTCTACGCCACCAAGCGCCAGGACAAGGACCTGTTCAAGAAGGAGCTCGAGTTCGTCCTCTCGGTCCCCGACAACGCCATCCCCGAGGTCACCGCCGAGAACAAGGTCGAGAAGGCCAAGGCCAAGCGCCTCATGGAGAAGATCGACGACCTCTTCTAGCCCCCCCGAAGCTTTGCTTCGAGCCGGCTATTCCGCTCCGTCTCCGTTCCCCCCGTCTCCGCCTCCCCCCGTCTCCGCCTCCGTCATTGCCTGTTGCCTGTTGCCTGTTGCCTGTCACCTGTCACCTGTAGCCTGTTTGTCCGCCCTCCGACTCGTCTCCTTCCATCCCTCCATTGACGCCCTGGTAACGCTGGTTACCTTGCCGCCATGGCGATTCGACCTGACAAGCTGACCATCAAGGCCCAGGAAGCCCTTGCCGACGCACGTGATCTCGCCGGCAAATACGGCCACTCCGAGATCCAGCCCGAGCACGTCCTCGGGGCCCTGCTGGCGCAGGACGAAGGCCTGACCGGTCGTCTGCTCGACAAGGTCGGCGCCGATCCCGACGCCCTCGCCACCATGGTGAAGGAGGAGCTCGAGAAGCAGCCCTCCGCCCGCGGCAGCTCGCTCGACGTCGGCTTCGGCCGCCGCTTCAAGGAGCTGTTCGACGCCGCGGTCATCGAGGCCGACAAGTTCAAGGACGAGTTCATCTCGACCGAGCACCTGCTGCTGGCCATGCTGGCCGGCGACCACGGCGCCGCGACCCGCCTGCTCGAGGCGGCCGGCCTCGATCACGAGGCCCTGATGAAGGCGCTCGGCGAGGTCCGCGGCACCCAGCGCATCACCGACCGCGAGCCCGAGGGCAAGTACGAGGCCCTGGCGCGCTACACCCGCGATCTCACCGATCTTGCCCGCAAGGGCAAGATCGATCCGGTCATCGGCCGCGACGAGGAGATCCGCCGCTCGATGCAGATCCTGGCCCGGCGCACCAAGAACAACCCCGTGCTGGTCGGCGAGGCCGGCGTCGGCAAGACCGCCATCGTCGAGGGGATCGCGCAGCGCATCGCCGCCGGTGACGTCGCCGAGTCGCTCAAGGACCGCCGCCTGATGTCGCTCGACCTCGGCGCGCTGGTCGCGGGCACCAAGTACCGCGGCGAGTTCGAGGACCGCCTCAAGGCGGTGCTCAAGGAGATCGCCGCCGGCGCGGGCCAGATCATCCTCTTCATCGACGAGCTGCACACCATCGTCGGCGCCGGCGCCGCCGAGGGCGCCCAGGACGCCGCAAATTTGTTGAAGCCGGCGCTGGCCCGCGGCGAGCTGCGCTGCATCGGCGCCACCACGCTCGACGAGTTCCGCAAGCACATCGAGAAGGACAAGGCCCTGGAGCGGCGCTTCCAGCCCGTCTTCGTGGGCGAGCCCTCGGTGGCCGACACCCTGTCGATCCTGCGCGGCATCAAGGAGAAGTACGAGGTCCACCACGGCATCCGCATCCGCGACAACGCCCTGGTCGCGGCCGCCAAGCTGTCCGATCGCTATGTCACCGGCCGCCAGCTGCCCGACAAGGCCATCGACCTGATGGACGAGGCCGCCAGCCGCCTGAAGATGGAGATCGACTCGGTGCCGACCCCGATCGACCAGGTCGAGCGCCGAAAGACCGCCCTCGAGCTGGAGCGCCTGGCGCTCGAGAAGGAGAAGGACAAGGCCTCCAAGGTCCGCCTCGAGGAGGTCAAGAAGGACATCGCCGACCTCGGCGAGCAGTCGGCCACCATGCGCGCCAAGTGGCAGCGTGAGAAGGAGCTCATCGCCACCGTGCGCGCGGCCAACGAGGCCATCGACCAGGCCAAGACCGAGGCCGAGCGGGCCCAGCGCGAGGCCGACTTCGCCAAGGCCTCCGAGCTGCGCTACGGCCGGCTGCCCGCCCTGGAGAAGCAGGCCGAGGCCGCCACCCGCGCCATGGACGAGGCGCGCAAGCAGGGCGCCAGCTTCCTGCGCGAGGAGGTCACCGAGGAGGACATCGCCACCGTGGTCGCCAAATGGACCGGCATCCCGGTGGAGAAGATGCTGGAGGGCGAGCTGGAGCGGCTGACCCACATGGAGCAGCGCCTGCACCACCGCGTCATCGGCCAGGAGCCGGCCATCAAGGCGGTGTCCAACGCCGTGCGCCGCTCGCGCGCCGGCCTGCAGGATCCCAACCGGCCGCTGGGCTCGTTCCTGTTCCTGGGCCCCACCGGCGTCGGCAAGACCGAGCTCGGGCGCGCGCTGGCCGAGTTCCTGTTCGACGACGAGACCTCGATGGTGCGCATCGACATGTCCGAGTACATGGAGAAGCACGCGGTGTCGCGCCTCATCGGGGCGCCTCCCGGCTACGTCGGCTATGACGAGGGCGGCCAGCTCACCGAGGCGGTGCGGCGCCGGCCCTACTCGGTGGTGCTGTTCGACGAGATCGAGAAGGCGCACCCCGATGTCTTCAACGTCCTCTTGCAGGTGCTCGATGACGGTCGCCTGACCGACGGCCAGGGCCGCGTGGTCGACTTCAAGAACACGCTGCTCATCATGACCTCCAACGTCGGCTCGGCGGCCATCGCCGAGCTGGAAGAGGACGGCGCCAGCCAGGCCGCGCTGGAGCGCCGGGTCCAGGAGGCGCTGCGCGCGACCTTCAAGCCCGAGTTCCTGAACCGCATCGACGAGACCGTGATCTTCCACCGCCTCGGCCGCGAGGAGCTGAGCGACATCGTCACCGTGCAGCTCAGCCGGGTGCACAAGCTGCTGGCGGCGCGCGACCTCGGCCTGGAGGTGACCCCGGCCGCGCGCGAGTGGCTGGGCGACAAGGGCTACGACCCGCAGTACGGCGCCCGCCCGCTCAAGCGCGCCATCCAGCGCTGGCTGGCCGATCCGCTGTCGCTCAAGATCATCGCCGGCGAGTACCAGCCCGGTGATACCGTCCTGGTCGATGTCCGCGGGGGCGAGCTGTCATTCGGCAAGTCGGAGGGTGGGCCAGGCGCCGGCGTCGGACAGCCCGCGCCGCGCGCGACCGTCACCGCCCCCGGTAAGGTTCGCCCGCAGGCCTGAGCTGAGAGGACCCTGAAATGCCCCCGGTGAAGGACTATTACAAGGTCCTCGGCGTCGCCAAGGACGCCTCGGCCGAAGACATCAAGAAGGCGTACCGCAAGCTCGCGCGCAAGCTGCACCCCGACGTCACCGGCGGCGACAAGGACAAGACCGCCCGCTTCAAGGAGGTCTCCGAGGCCTACGAGACCGTCGGCGACGACAAGCGGCGCAGCGAGTACGACGCCATGCGCGCCAACCCCTTCGCGGGGGCCGGGGCTGGCGGCGGGCCCGGCGGTCAGGGCGGCTTCGCGGGCGGCTTCCCGGGTGGGCAGTACACCTGGAGCACCAGCGGCGGCGGCGCCCCCGGCGGCGGCGCCGGCTTCGATCCCTCGGTGTTCGAGCAGTTCTTCCGCTCGCGCGGCGCTGGCGGCGGCGGGCGCGGCGGGCGCGCTCCCGGCTTCGACTTCTTCAGCGACCTCGGGGGCGACGCCGGCGACGACGGTGGACCGCGGCGGGCCCGCGTCGGCGCCGACGTCGAGGCCACCCTGGAGGTCGACCTCGAGACCGCGGCGCTGGGCGGCAAGATGACCTTCACCCTGGGCAAGGACACCCTGACGGTGAAGATCCCGCCCGGCATCCAGGACGGCGCCACCATGCGCCTGGCCGGCAAGGGCGAGCCCGGGCGCGGCGGCGCCGGCGATCTGCTGCTGCGCATCAAACACAAGCCGCACTCGCTGTTCACCCGCCAGGGCGACGACCTCATGGTCGATCTACCGATCACCGTGGAGGAGGCCGTGCTGGGCGCCAAGGTCGACGTCGCCACCCTGGAGGGGCGCGCCTCGCTGTCGGTGCCGCCCGGGACCTCGAGCGGCGCCCGCCTGCGCCTGCGCGGCAAGGGCGCCTTCAAGAGCAGCAAGGGCGACGAGCGCGGCGATCTCTACGCCCGCATCATGATCCAGGTGCCCAAGTCGGTCGACGACGAGGCCGCGCGCCTGCTGCGCGAGTTCTCCAAGCGCGCCCCGGTCAAGCCCCAGCGCGGCTAGAGAATCCGCTCACCAGGCTTGCGGTTCGGCTCTCAGGGTAAGCTCGTCGGGCCATGAGCCACGGCCCGACGGGGCAGCACCCGCACCAGGGCCCCGACGCCCACGACGCCCACCCGCCGCCACGGCGGCGCGGCATGCGCGCGCGCGATCCGCACGAGCCCCACCGCGTCGCCACCCCGCTCGAGCTGCTCTACGATCTGTGCTTCGTGGTCGCGGTGGCGCAGGCGGCGGCGCACCTGCACCACGGCCTCGGCGCCGGCCACTTCGCGACCGCGCTGCGCGGCTACGCCATGGTGTTCTTCGGGATCTGGTGGGCCTGGATGAACTTCACCTGGTTCGCCTCGGCCTACGACTCCGACGACGTGCCCTACCGCCTCAAGGTGCTGGTGCAGATCGCCGGCGTGCTGGTGCTGGCGGCCGGGGTGCCGCGCGCGTTCGAGCACGGCGACTTCACGGTGATGACGCTGGGCTACGCCATCATGCGCGTGGCGCTGGTGGCGCAGTGGCTGCGCGCGGCGGCCAGCCATCCGGCGGGGCGCCGCACCGCGCTGCGCATGGCGCTGGGGGTCACGCTGTGCGAGGTGGGCTGGATTGGCCTGCTGCTGGTGCCGGCGGCCTGGCGCGGCTGGGCGTGGCTTGTGCTGGTGCCGTGCGAGCTGCTGGTGCCGGTGTGGGGCGAGCGCGCCGGCGCGACGCCCTGGCACCCGCACCACATCAGCGAGCGCTATGGTCTGCTGACGCTGATCCTGCTCGGCGAGTCGGTGCTGGCCGCGACCACGACCATCCAGGGCGCGCTCGACGCCGGCCGGCTGTCGGTGCGCTTCATCGGCAACAGCGTGGGCACCCTGCTGGTGTTCTTCTCGATGTGGTGGATCTACTTCGACCGGCCCATGCACGGCCTGCTGCGCAGCAACCGCGAGGGCTTCCTGTGGGGCTATGGCCACTTCGTGCTGTTCGCGGCGATGGCGGCGGTGGGCGCCGGCCTCGGCGTGTTCGCCGATCACCTGGGCGGCCACGGCGCCACGGCGGCCTGGCAGGCCAGCGCGGCGCTGGGGGTGCCGGTGGCGCTGTTCGTGTTCGGGGTCTGGTTCCTGGTGCTGCGCCCGCTGCATCGCAGCGCGCTGCTGGCGCTGGTGTTCCCGCTCGGCTCGGCGCTGGTGGTCGGGCTGTCGCTGCTGGGCAGCGCCTGGACCGTGCTGCTCATCGGCGGCGTGCTGGCGGCCCTGGTGGCGGTGCTGATCGCGGTGTGCGCCGGGCGTCGCGAGGCAGCGCCGCAGCACTGAGGTATCCTGTGTCGATGACGCTGCGGGGGTGGCTGCTGGGGATCGTGTGCGGTGCGCTGCTGGTGGGCATGGCCTGGGCCGCTCCGCCTGCACCGTCGCCAGCGCCAGCGCCAGCGCCAGCGCCAGCGCCAGCGCCAGCGCCAGCGCCAGCAGGCGCCGCCGCAGCCCCGGCGCCGAAGCCCGCGTCGGTCCTGCCCACGCCGCCCGGCTACAAGAAGTCCGAGCTGACCTGCGCCAGGAACAGCGACTGTGTCATGGCGACCGAGGACAGCTGCTGCGGCGGCTGCGGCCTGGCGCAGCCCTTCGCCGCCATCTCGAAGCGCACCCAGGCCCGGCGCACCCGCGACCTGGCGCGGCTGTGCAGCCGGGTCGACATGAACTGCGACGAGGTCCACTGCTCGAGCGCCAGGGTCCACACCGACCCCTCCTGTGTCACCACCCCGCGCTGTCAGAAGGGCCGCTGTGTCGTGGTCGCCAGCGCCAGCTGCCAGCCCGCCAGCATGGGTCAGCCGCCCACCGGTGGCACCCCGCCCGGCAACCTGGTGCCGCCGCCGTGCACGACGGCCGCCGACTGCGAGCTGGCGCAGGTCTTCTCGTGCTGCGGCGACTGCGGCCCCAGCTTCCCCTTCGTCGCCCTCAGCAAGGCCGCCGCCGCCGAGCAGCGCTCGCAGAGCATCCGCGCCTGTGGGCTGAAGGACATCGACTGCAGCACGCACAGGTGCAGCGGCGGCGCGCCCCCCGGCTGCGAGGGCAAGGTCATGTGCAGCAAGGGCACCTGCGCGGTGCGCACCACCGGCCGCTGCCCGGCCCCGCCCGCGGGCTGACCACTGCGGGCTACTTCGGCAGCGCGGCGATGCAGGCGTCGGTGAAGCGCTCGGTGTTGGCGTCGCCGCCGAGATCGCCGGTGCGGTGCGGCCCGGCCAGCGCCGCCACCACGCCGGCGCGCACGGCGTCGGCCACGCCGCCCTGCCCGATGTGATCGAGCATCATGGCGGCCGACAGCATCAGCGCGGTCGGGTTGGCGATCCCCTTGCCGGCGATGTCGGGCGCGGTGCCGTGCACGGCCTCGAAGATGGCCGCCTCGCGCCCGATGTTGCCGCCGGGTGCGACGCCGAGGCCGCCGACCAGGCCGGCGGTCAGGTCGCTGAGGATGTCGCCGAACAGGTTCATGGTCACGATGACGTCGAACTGCGCCGGGTTGGTCACCAGCTTCATGCAGGTCGCGTCGACGATCATGTCGTTGAAGGCGATCTGCGGGTAGCGCTTGGCGACCTCGCGGCCGACGTCGAGGAACAGGCCGTTCGACATCTTGAGGATGTTGGCCTTGTGCACCAGGGTCACCTTCTTGCGCCCGCGCGCGATGGCCAGCTCGAAGGCGTAGGCCACGATGCGCTCGGAGCCGTGGCGCGTGATGATGGCGATCGACTCGGCGGCGTTGCGGCCGGGGCCGACGTAGTGCTCGACGCCGGAGTAGATGTCCTCGGTGTTCTCGCGCACCACGATGAGGTCGACGTCGGTGTAGCGCGATGGCACCCCGGCCAGGGTGCGCACCGGGCGCACGTTGGCGTAGAGATCGAAGTGCTGGCGCAGCGCCACGTTGACCGAGCGGAAGCCGCCCCCGATGGGCGTGCCCAGCGGCCCCTTGAGGGCGATCTTGTTGCGCGTGATCGACTCGATGGTGGCGCTGGGCAGCGGATCACCCGCGCGCTCGACCCCGGTGACGCCGGCGACCTGCTCCTCCCAGGCGACGCGCGCGCCGGCCGCGGCCAGCAGGCGCTGCGTGGCCCGGGTGATCTCGGGGCCGATGCCGTCGCCGGCGATCAGCGTGACCTTGGGAGTTTCTTCAACCTTTACTTCAACGTTGGCTGTCATCGGGTCGGTCCTCGGGCGAGCGCGGGTTCAGTCCTGGTCGGGCGGCAGGCCCAGCACCGCCGGGGTGCCGCCGTCGAGATCGATCATGATGACGTCGGCCTCGACCTTGACCGGGTAGGTGCGGATGCGGGTCCCGGGCGCGACCTCGCAAGTCCCGGTGCGGATGTCGAAGCGCCACTGGTGCAGCGGGCAGACCACGTGGCTGCCGCCCGAGACGATGCCGTCGCCGAGCTCGCCGCCGCGGTGCACGCACTCGTTCTGGGTGGCGTAGAAGCCATCGGCCAGCCGGTACAGCGCGATCCGCCGCGGCGCCGTGGGGCCGCCGTGGCTGCCCATCTCGACGATGCGGCACTCCCCCACCTTGATCTGGGAGGTGCGCGCCACTGGCTCGAACGCCATGCCCAGAACCTACTACGTCTTGATCCCGAGCGCCTTGAGCTTGTTGTAGAAGGTGGCCCGGCTCAGGCCCAGCGCGCGCGCCGCCCGGGTCGCGCTGCCATCCTCGCGACGCAGGGCCTCCTCGATGGCCTGGCGCTCGACCATCTTCACTGTCTCGTCGACCACCTCCTTCAACGTCCGCCCCGCGCCCGTGCCCGTGCCCGTGCCCGTGCCCGTGCCCGCGCCCGCTCCGGGCCCCTTCCGCCCCCCGTCCACCAGGTGCGGCAAATCCGCCGCCCGGATCTCATCCCCCGGCGCCAGGATCGACGCCAGCTCGATCACGTTCTCCAGCTCGCGCACGTTGCCCGGCCAGTCGTGCGCCGCCAGCGCCGCCAGCGCCTCGGGCGAGATCCGCGTCGGCCGGCGCGCCCCCGCCTTGCGCCCCATGAAGTGCGCCACCAGCGCCGGGATGTCCTCGCGGCGCGCGCGCAGCGGCGGGATCTCGAGCGGCACCACCGCCAGCCGGTAGAACAGATCCTCGCGGAACGCCCCGCGCGCCACCAGCGCCTTGAGATCCTTGTTGGTCGCGGCCAGCAGGCGCACATCGACCTTGACCACCTGGTCGCCGCCCACCGGCTTGACCTCGCGCTCCTGCAGCACGCGCAGGAGCTTGTTCTGCACCTCGGGCGCGATGTCGCCGATCTCGTCGAGGAACAGGGTGCCGCCCTGGGCCTCGCGGAACAGGCCGCGGCGGGCCCGATCGGCGCCGGTGAAGGCGCCCTTCTCGTGCCCGAACAGCTCGCTCTCCAGCAGCGGCGCCGCCAGCGCGGAGCAGTCGAAGGCCACGAAGGGCGCGTCCTTGCGCGGGCTCTGCCGGTGCAGCGCGCGCGCCAGCAGCTCCTTGCCGGTGCCGCTCTCGCCCAGGATCAGGACCGAGGCGTCCGACTCGGCCACCCGCGCGGTCAGCTCGAGCAGCGCGCGCAGGCGGGGGCTGGAGCCGATGATGCTGGCGCCGCGGGTGCGATCGACCTCGCTGCGCAGGCGGCGCACCTCGCGCGCCATGCCGCCGTGGGCGACCGCGCGATCGACCACCGCGCGCAGCTCGTCGCCGCCGGCACCCTTGCGCAGGTAGTCGAAGGCGCCCGCGCGCATGGCCTCGACCGCGCTCTCCACCGTGGGCTGCGCGGTCAGCACCACGAAGGGCGGGTCGGGCTCGCGCCGGTGCGCCCGGCGCAGGAGCTCGACGCCGGTCATGCCCGGCATCATGAGGTCGGTCAGCACCACGTCATAGGCCTCGACCTCGAGCATGCCCAGCGCGACGTCGCCGCTGGGCGCGGCGTCGACCCGGTAGCCGTCGCCCAGCAGCGCGGTGACCAGGCGCGCCATGTGCGGCTCGTCGTCGACGACCAGCACGCGCGCGCCCACCGGCGCCGCGCTCATGCCCGGCCCAGCGGCGGCAGGTGCACGGTCACCGTGGTGCCCTGCCCGGCCTGCGAGCGCACCTCCAGCTTGCCGCCGTGCTCGTCCACGATCCGGCGCGCGATGCCGAGGCCGAGGCCGGTGCCGCGCTCGCCCTTGGTGGTGAAGAAGGGCTCGCCGATGCGCGCCAGCACCTCGGGGGTCATGCCGGCGCCGTGATCCTCGACCACCAGGTCGGTCCCGGCGGCGCTCTCGCGCAGGCTGACCACGACCTCGGCGCCGTCGGGGCTGGCCTGTGCGGCGTTGCGCACCAGGTTGATCAGCACCTGTGACAATTTGCCCGCGTGGCCCACCGCGATGGGATGTCCGCCCTCGACGCGGCGGACGCGCACCCGGCGCACATCGCCGTCATAGCGCAGCATGGCCAGCGCCTCGTCGACCACGGCGGCGACGTCGAGCGGCTCGCGCACATAGGCGGCGCCACGCTCGCGCGCGAAGTCCTTGATCTCGCCGACCATGGCCATCAGGCGGCGCTGGGTGGCGATCAGGATCTCGGCATATTCCAGGGTCTCGGCGTCACCGCGCTCGCGGGCGCGGCGGGCGATCGGCTCGGCATAGCCGACCAGCGACAGCTGGTTGCCCAGCTCGTGCGCCAGGCCCGACACCACGCGCCCGACCGCGGCCAGCCGCTCGGTCTCGACCAGGCGCTCCTGCGCGCGGCCCAGCTCCTCCAGCGAGCGCGACAGCTCGGCGTTGCGCCGTGACAGCTCGGCGTGCGCGGCGCCAAGCTCGCGGGCCAGCCGGCGCTTGTCCAGGCCGGTCTGGATCTTGTGCAGCAGATCCCCGAGATCCCAGGGCTTTTCGACGAACTGCCAGATGCCGACCTGGTTGATGGCGGTGATCGCGGCGTCCTTGTCGGCGAACCCGGTCAGCAGCATGAGGACGGCGTCGGGGTGAGCCGCGCGCACCGCGGCGAGCAGGCTGAGGCCGTCCATGCCCGGCATCTTGAAGTCGGAGATGACGACGTCGGGCGCCGGCCCGCGCACCGCGGCGTCCCCGGTCAGCGCCGCCAGCGCCTCGGTGGGCGACTCGTAGGCGTGGACCTCCCAGGGCGACTCCAGGCGCAGCGCGGTCGACAGGCTGCGGGTCACCAGGGGGTCGTCGTCGACCAGGTAGACCACATCGGCCACGCGCGAGGGTTACCACGCCGCCGGCCATGGCGTCCACGCGGCCGGCCGCGCCGCAAGATTGGCGCGCATGGGTAACGGAACGTCGCCGTGTCCAGCGACAAAGTGTCCGGCCGGACGGGGATCTGTCCAGCCAGCCGGACAGCTGTCCGGGGCGGACAGCCCCCAGGTGCTTGAAATCGCGCAAAAGGCGCGTCGGCACATGGTTCGCAGTGCCAGGTGCCCGGGAGGTTCGAGATGAACGCACGTGAGACCCGGCCCTTTGTGCAGACGAGCTCTCCTGACCCGGTCCGCTTCGGCGCCAAGGAGCGCGACTATGTCTTCTCGGTCGCCATGAAGTACGTCAAGGACGAGGACGAGGCCGCCGACGTGACCCAGGACGCCATGCTGCTGGCGTACCGCCACCGCGCCTCGTTCCGCGGCGCCTCGCGCTACACCACCTGGCTGTACCGCATCGCCGCGACGACCTCGCTGATGCACCTGCGCAAGCGCCGGCGCACTCCGCAGGTGCTGACCCTGGCGGTCGGCGAGGCCTCGGGCAACGAGCCGCGCGGGGTCGAGCCCATCGCCCCCGGCCCCAGCCCCGAGGACGACGTCGGCGGCGCCGAGGCCGCCGCGCTGGCGCACCACCACCTCGACGACATGGGCGAGAAGTACGGGCGCATCTTCATGATGCGCTTCTTCGAGGGCTACACCGAGACCGAGATCGCGCGCCAGCTGGGCCTGAACGTGTCGACGGTGAAGACGCGGGCGTACCGGGCGCGGACGTATCTGAAGAGGGAATTGGCGGCGGCGGTGTAGCCGGACAAACAGGCCACAGGCCACAGGATACAGGCCACAGGCAGCGGGGAATGACGGAGTCACCGGTACCGTCTGTACCCTTTCCCATCGACCCAGCCCCAACAACTCGTCACCGTCACCGAGGTGCCCGGTCTGTACCCTCGCCTGAGGCCTCCGGCAGTGCTCATTGCCTGTGGCCTGTGGCCTGTCCCCTGTGGCCTGTTTGTCCGGGTCTTCCGCTTGCTTGACACCCCGCGAACCGGCGCATACTCCTTGCTGATGGCCGCCCCGTCCAGCACGCCTCCCGAGCAGCCCGGCAGCGCCGCCACCACGGCGGTTGCGAACAGCACCAGCAACGGCAGCAGCAAGCCGGCAGCCGACCCGGCCGCGCGTGACTACCGCACCCTGTCGGGGCTGCCGCTGGCCGAGAGCTACGGGCCCGAGGACCTGCCCGAGAACTTCCACGCCGGCGAGCCGGGCGAGTATCCCTACACGCGCGGAGTGCACCGCACGATGTACCGCGGCAAGCCGTGGACGATGCGCATGTTCGCCGGCTTCGGCACCCCCGAGGACACCAACAAGCGCTTCCACTTCCTGCTCGAGCAGGGCCAGACCGGGCTGTCGACCGCGTTCGACATGCCGACCCTGATGGGCTACGACCCCGACCATCCGCGCTCGCTGGGCGAGGTCGGGCGCGAGGGCGTCTCGGTGTGCTCGATCGAGGACATGCGCCGCCTGTTCGCGGGCATCCCGCTGGACAAGGTCACCACCTCGATGACCATCAACGCGCCCGCCATCGTGGCGCTGGCGCTGTACATCGCGGTGGCCGAGGAGCAGGGCGTGCCGGCGTCCGCGCTGGGCGGCACGCTGCAGAACGACATGCTCAAGGAGTTCATCGCGCAGAAGGAGTGGATCTGCGGGCCGCGCCCGTCGATGCGCATCATCCGCGACATGCTGACCTTCTGCACCCGCGAGATGCCGCGCTGGAACACCATCTCGATCAGCGGCTATCACATCCGCGAGGCCGGGGCGACCGCGGTGCAGGAGCTGGCCTTCACGCTGGCCGACGGCATCGGCTATGTCGAGCTCGGCCGGGCCGCCGGCCTCGACGTCGACGCCTTCGCGCCGCGGCTGTCGTTCTTCTTCGACGTGCACAACGACTTCTTCGAGGAGATCGCCAAGTTCCGCGCCGCGCGCCGGATCTGGGCCAAGGTCATGCGCGAGCGCTTCGGGGCCAAGAACCCGCGCTCGTGGCTGCTGCGCACGCACGCGCAGACCGCGGGCGTGTCACTGATGGCGCAGCAGCCGTGGAACAACGTGGTGCGCACGACCATGCAGGCGCTGGCCGCCGTGCTCGGCGGCACCCAGTCGCTGCACACCAACTCGTACGACGAGACCTACGCGCTGCCGACCGAGGACGCCGCCTCGCTGGCGCTGCGCACGCAGCAGGTCATCGCCGAGGAGACCAACGTCACCGCGGTGGCCGATCCGCTGGGCGGGTCCTACTTCGTCGAGGCGCTGACCACGCAGATGGAGACCGCCGCGATGGCCTACATCGAGCGCATCGACGCCATGGGGGGGATCGTGCGCGCCGTCGAGGAGGGCTATCCGCAGCGCGAGATCGCCAACTCGGCCTACCAGTTCCAGCGCAGCGTCGACACCGGCGCGCGCTCGATCGTGGGCGTCAACAAGTACGTCGAGGACGGCGCCGGCGACAACATCCCGACCCTGAAGATCGATCACGGCCCCGAGCAGGGCCAGATCGCCCGCGTCAAGGCGCTGCGCGCGTCGCGCGACGCCGCCCGCGCCAGCGCCGCCATCGAGGCCGTGCGCGCCGCCGCCAAGGACGACGGCCAGAACCTGGTGCCCCCGGTGGTGGCCGCGGTCAAGGCCGGGGTCACCGTGGGCGAGATCAGCCAGGTGTTTCGAGAAGTTTTCGGCGAGCACAGAGATCCGGCCTATTTGTAGCGACCGCGCGGCGAAGTAGGCCGCGCGCGTGGTTTCGGGTAGGCTTGGGCATGCTCACGATCGCGGTCGACGCGATGGGCGGCGACAATGCGCCCCTGGAGACGGTGCGGGGTGCGGCGCTGGCCTCGCTGGAGGCGCGCCACCTGCAGATCGTCCTGGTCGGCGATCAGCGGCGCATCGAGCCCATCCTGGAAGAGACCCGGCACGACGCCGAGCGCCTCAGCGTGCTGCACGCGGGCAGCTTCGTCACCATGGATGACAAGCCGTCGGAGGCGCTGACGCAGAAGCCCGACTGCTCGATCCTGGTCGCGGCCAAGCTGGTCGCCGAGGGCGGCGCCGACGCCCTGGTCTCGGCCGGCAACACCGGCGCCGGGGTGCTGGCGGCGGCGCGGACCTGGAAGCGGGTGCCCGGGGTGCGCCGCGCCGCGCTGGCCGCGGTGTACCCGACCGAGCAGCGCCACGGCGACAAGCAGGATCCCTTCTCGCTGCTGCTCGACGTCGGCGCCACCCTGGACGCCGACGCCGACGATCTGGCGGCCTTCGCGCTGATGGGCGCGGCCTACGCCTCGCGGGTGTCGAAGAACGCGCGCCCGAAGGTGGCGCTCCTGTCCAACGGCTCGGAGGCCGGCAAGGGGCCGGCCTCGGTGGTCGAGGCGCACAAGCTGCTCACCTCGCACACCGGGCTGAACTTCATCGGCAACGTCGAGGGCATCGACATCCCGCGCGGCACCGCCGACGTCATCGTGTGCTCGGGCTTCGTCGGCAACGTGGTCCTCAAGATGCTCGAGGGCGTCAGCGAGACCGTGATGTCGCTGGCGCGCTACGCCTACAAGGAGAAGATGGTGTGGCGCCTGGGCCTGATGATGCTGTCGGGCGGCTTCCAGCGCATCAAGGAGGTCACCGACTGGGAGCAGTACGGCGGCGCGCCCTTCCTGGGCTTCGACCGGCTGTACATCAAGGCCCACGGCCGCTCCAAGCAGCGCGCCATCGCCAACGCCATCAAGGTCGCCGGCAAGGCCGTGGCTCATGGAGTGATCGCAGAGATCGGCAAGGGTATGCAGGAGTTCGAGGCCAGCCGCGCCGGCGGCGGGGCCAAGGCCGGGTAGCGTGGCCGCTGCCTCCGCCGCGCCAGAGCGGCGCCACGTGTTTCGCTGGGATCTCGACAAGACCTATCTGCGCAGCGAGTTCTCGACCTTCACCCAGCTCCTCAAGTCGGCCTTCGAGAAGGCCGAGGACAAGCGCGCGGTCCCGGGGGCGCCGGCGCTGCTGCGCGCGCTGCGCCGCGAGCGCGGGGCGCTGGGGCGCATCTGCATCGTGTCGGGCAGCCCGACCCAGATGCGCACCGTGCTGGAGAAGCGGCTCGAGCTCGACGGCGTCGAGTATGACGAGTTCGTCTTGAAGCCGAACCTCGAGAACATGCTGCGCGGCCGCTTCCGCGCCGTGCGCGAGCAGGTCGGCTACAAGCTGCCCGCGCTGCTGCGCTCGCGCGCGCAGCAGCCCAAGGAGGTCGAGGAGACGCTGTTCGGCGACGATGCCGAGATGGACGCCTTCATCTACTCGCTGTACGGCGACGTTTTGGCCGGGCGCGTCGCAGATCGCGAGCTCGACCAGGTGCTGGTCAAGGTGCGCGCCTACCCCGACGCCCGCAAGGCGACGCTGGCCGCGGCGGCGGTGGCGCGGGTCGGCCACGACGTGGTGCGCCGGATCTTGATCCACCTGGATCAGCGCTCGCCGACGGCGCGCTTCGCCAAGTACGGCCCGCGCGTGGTGCCCATCTACAACTACTTCCAGGGCGCGCTGGTGCTGTTCGCCGACGGCGTGCTCGACGCGCGCCAGCTGCTGTTCGTCGCGTTCGAGATGCTCGACTCCGGCCAGTACCACCTGGCCACGCTGGCCAACTCGCTGCAGGACCTGCTGCGGCGCGGGCGGCTGGCGCTGGCCGAGGGCGCGCGGCTGGCGTTCGAGATCGAGCGCGCCGACATCGAGATGGACGCCCGCATGGCGGCCGCGCTGCCGCCCCGGTCAGAGATCGCGGCGGCCTTTGCGGCGCGGGTGCGCGCGCTGGCGCTGGGGGCGCTGCCGCCGGTGCTGGCGGATGGCCATGCGCGGATCGACTACCAGGCCCTGCTCGCCAGCGACGCGCTGAAGGGACACTGAGCCGGCCCCTGAGGTACCATGGCGCCATGGGGCGCATGACTGGAGTGGTGCTGGCGGCCGCGCTGGCGCTGGGGCTCGCGGGCTGTGGCGACGACGATGACGGCGGCACCACCGTGGATGGCAGCGTCGCGGTCGACGCCAGCGCGGCCGACGCCACGGTCGCCTGCGTCAAGCGCTGGCGGGTGCAGAAGATCGGCACCGCCGCGGTGTCCAGCGCCACGGTCGAGAGCGGCGCCCTGGTGCTGAAGTCGGCCATGAGCGCGCAGACCGATCTGCTCAACGTGCTACCGATGATGACGCTGACCGGGGACTTCAGCGCCACCATCCGCTTCGAGAACTTCGTCGCCGGTGGCATGGGCGCGTTCGTGCAGTCGGCGGTGGCCGATCCCACCCTGGGCGCCAACGCGCCGTTCGCCACCGCGGCCATCGGCAACGTGCCGCTGGAGGGGCTGTCGGCGGCGTTCAAGAACCCGGCCGGGATGACCGACGTCGATGCCACCAGCATCAAGTCGGGCGAGTTCCAGTTCGTGCGCACCGGCGGCATGCTGACGGTGACCGCGGTGGCGCAGGGCGGCACGCCGGCGTCGATGGCCAGCCAGGCCTTCACCATCATGCCGCTGCAGCTGGGCCTCCAGATCGGCACCAACAGCCAGACCTTCAACCCGGAGACGTCGATCCGCATCACCGAGATCGCCATCACCGGCGGCGGCGCCGGCGGCCCGGCGCAGACGGACGACTTCTCGTGCGACAGCATCATGCGCTGACCGCCCTGCTGGCGCTGCTGGCGCTGGCAGGGTGTGGCGACGACGACGACGGCGGGGCGGCCGACGCCAGCCCGCCCGACGCCGCGCGGGCGGATGCCGCGGTCGATGCTTCACAGTGCACCGTGCTGTGGCGGCGCGCGGGCGCGGCCGGCGGGGCCACCGCGCGCGTCGAGGGCGGCGCGCTGGTGCTGCGCGCGACCGGGACCGGCAGCATCGGCGTGCAGCAGACCGGCCTGAGCGGGAACTTCGAGGCCAGCTTCGAGGTCGAGAGCTTCAGCCCCGGTGGCACCGGCGCCTTCGTGCAGGCGGTGCTGTCGAACGAGGACCTGGTGCCCGATCAGATGTTCACGGCCGGCATGGGCACCAGCCCGGTGGTCGGGATCTCGGCGGCGATGCAGCCGGGCAGCAGCGACATCAAGCCGGTGGCGGCGACCGCGGCGACCTTCCGCATCGTCAAGACCGGCAACTCGATCACCGTGACCACGACGGCCGGCGGGCAGACCGCCACGGTGCAGGGCTTCTACGGCCAGACGCCGCTGAAGCTGGGCCTCCAGGTCGGCAGCAACGCGGGTGCGGTGGCCGGCGAGACCGTGGTGCGCGTCAGCGACTTCAGGGTCGTGGTGGGCAGCGGCAGCGGCACCCGGCCCAGGCCCGACGACTTCGCCTGCGACAGCCTGTTCTGATGGGCGCCGAGGCGCGCTGCGTGGCCGAGATCGCGGGCGCGCGGCACCCCGGGCGGGCCCAGCTCGAGGCCCACGAGCTGGTGTTCCGGGCCACCGCGAAGAGCGGGCCGCGGGTCAAGGTCGCGCTGGCGGGGGCCCGGGTCGAGGCCCGCGACGGCTGGCTGCTGGTGGACGGCGAGGGCGCAGCGCTGCGCCTCGAGCTGGGCGCGGCGGCGCCGCGGTGGCTGGACAAGATCCGCAATCCGCCGGGGCGGCTCGACAAGCTGGGCATCAAGCAACCCGGGCTGACGGTGGTGCTGCTGGGCGACATCGGCGGCGAGCTGGAGCGCTTCGCGGCCGAGCTGGAGGCGCGCGGGGCCCGGGTGACCCGGCGCGCGAGCTCCGGCGCCGACGTCGTCTTCGTGGCTGCCGAGACGCGCGCTGCGCTGGCGCGGCTGCCGGCGCTGCGCCAGGCCATCCAGCCCGCGGGCGCGATCTGGACCGTGCGCCCCAAGGGCAGCCCGGCCATCAGCGAGGCCGAGGTCATGGCGGCCGGCAAGGCGGCCGGCCTGGTCGACGTCAAGGTGGTGGCGTTCTCGGCCACCCACACCGCGGAGAAGCTGGTGATCCCGGTGGCCAAGCGCGGAGGCGCGCGGTAGCGTCCCGGCATGGGAAAACAAGAGGAGCGCCCCGGCATCCCGGAGGCGGCACGCACCGAGCTGGAGTCGCTGGTGCGCCGGCAGCTGGAGCTCATCGGGGAGAACCCCGACCGCGAGGGGCTGGCGCGGACACCGCGCCGGGTCGCGCAGGCGCTGTCGTTCCTGACCCGCGGCTACGAGCAGGATCCGCGCGTGGTCCTCAACGACGCCATGTTCGAGACCGACTCGGACGAGATGGTCATCGTGAAGGACATCGAGTTCTTCAGCCTGTGCGAGCACCATCTGCTGCCGTTCTTCGGCAAGTGTCACATCGGCTACCTGCCCGCCGGCCGGGTCATCGGCCTGAGCAAGCTGGCCCGGCTGGTCGACGTCTTCGCGCGCCGCCTGCAGGTGCAGGAGACCATGACCAACCAGATCGCGCGCACCATCGAGGAGCTCATCGGCGCCCCCGGCGTCGCCGTGGTCAGCGAGGCACAGCACCTGTGCATGATGATGCGCGGGGTGGAGAAGCAGAACAGCTACGCCATCACGTCGACCATGCTGGGGCGCTTTCGCGAGGACGCCAGGACGCGCGGCGAGTTCCTGGATCTGCTGCGGCACCGGCGCAGCGGGGTGTAGCGCAGCGCTCGCGCCGCCACGCCGGCGGCGGGCGGCGGGCGACGAGGAGTCAGACCAGGCGGCGTTCGGCGTCGCGCAGCTTGATGAGGAGCGGCGCGGCGGCGGCCTCCAGGGCGGCGGCGTGGCGGCGGCGCTCGGCGCGGGTCAGCAGGGCGGCCGACAGGCGCTCCAGCTCCTCGTCGGACAGCTCGCGACGGGTGGCCGCGGGGGCCTCGGCGAAGCCGAGCGGATCCTGCTCGGAGGCGCGGGCGCCGGGCGGCGGCCGGTCCAGCGAGATGACCAGATCGCGGGCGTCGGCCAGGGCGTCGGCCAGATCCTCGACGTGCGCGGCGACCAGCTGGCGGCCGTGCTCGGGCGTGGCGCCGGCGACCAGGACGTCGAGCTCGACGCGGGCCAGGTCGGCCAGGCGGAGCAGCAGCGCATCGCCCAGGCGCTGTTCGGCCGGGCGCGCGCTCACTTGCGATCCAGCTTCTTCTTGAGGTCGGCCAGCGGATCGCTGCTGGGCGCCGGCTTCTTGCCAGCGGCCTTGGCCGGCGCCGCCTTTGCGCTGGCGGGCCTGCTTCCGCCCCCTGCCCCACCGGCACGCATCTTCTGCTTGAGCCGCTCCAGCTCGAGATCCATGCGGCGCGACTTCAGCTCCTCCTCGGCCATGCCGAAGTTCTCCGCCGCGCGCACCGTGGCCTCGACCTCGGCATCCGCCGCCGCCCGGATGGCCTCCTGATCGATGTCATCATCGCCAACATCGAAACGCGACAGATCCGGCAACCCATCATCATCGACGAACGACGTCGACTTGGGTTTCGCGCCCGCCCTCGAACCCGAACCCGAACCCGTGCTCGTGCTCGTCTTCGTGCCCGTGCCCGTGCCCGTGCCCGATCCGTGCTCCTTCTCCCCCTTCACCTCCGCCAGCTTCCCCTCCAGCTCATCCAGATTCTTCTGCAGCTCGTCAGTCTCCTTCCGCTGCCCCGCCAGCACCTTGGCCAGCGCCCGGGTCTCGTCCTCGGCGCGCTTCTTCTGCGCCAGCGCCGCGCTGGCCAGCGCCTTGTTGCCCGCGCGCGCCGCCTGCTCGATCTGCGCCGCCAGCTTGCGCACCATGGCCACCTTGTCGCGGCCCTGCTGCTCGAGCCGCGCCTCGGCCGCCAGCAGCAGCGCGAGCTCGCGCCGCCCGGTCGCCAGATCGGCCTCCAGCGCGCTGACCTTGCGGGCGTCACGCGCCCCCTTGGCCTTGCCCCACAGGCCATCCAGGTTCGACTTCAGCGCCGCCCGGATGCGGTCGAACACGCTCACGCGAGCCCTCCATCCTTCATGCCGTACTTGCGGTACAGGTGCCTGAACTGATCGTACGACATGCCGAGCAGCTCCGCCGCCTCGCGCTGCTTGTTCTTGGCCCGGAGCAGCGCGTCCTTGACCAGGGCACGCTCGAACGCCGCCACCCGCTCGGGCAGCGGCAGCGCGGGATCGTCGGAGAACTCGGGCGGCAAGCTGCCCTCGACCGCGCGCGCGGCGCGGCTGCCCCCCGCGGGGGTCTTGCTCGGCGGCTCGGGCGGCAGCGCGCGCTCGACCGCGCGCTCGTCCAGCGCCGGCCGGTCACAGCCGTAGGCCGCGCGCTCGACCACGTTCTTGAGCTCGCGCACGTTGCCCGGGAAGTCGTAGCGCATCAGGCGCGCCAGCGCCTCGGCCGAGATGACCCGCGCGGTGACGTGCGGCACCTCGGCGCGGAACTGGGCCAGGAAGTGCGCCGCCAGCGCCGGGATGTCCTCCCTGCGCGTGCGCAGCGGCGGCAGTCGGATGACCTCGAAGGCCAGCCGATCGTAGAGGTCGCGCCGGAAGCGCCCCTCGGCCATGGCCTTCTCCATGTCCTCGTTGGTGGCCGCGACCACGCGCACGTCGACCGAGATGGTCTTCGACCCGGCCACGCGCTCGAAGCGCTGGTACTCCAGCACGCGCAGGATCTTGGTCTGGAACTCCGGCGTCATGTTGCCGACCTCGTCGAGGAACATGGTGCCGCCGTCGGCCAGCTCGAACTTGCCCTCCTTGCGCTTGGTGGCGCCGGTGAAGGCGCCCTGCTCGTGGCCGAACAGCTCCGACTCCAGCAGGGTCTCGGTCACCGCGGCGCAGTTGATGGTGATGAAGGGCCCGTTGGCGCGCGGCGACAGCCGGTGGATGGCGGCCGCGACCAGCTCCTTGCCGGTGCCGCGCTCGCCGAGCACCAGCACCGGGCGCGACAGCTGCGAGATGCGCTCGATCTTCTCGCGGATCTCCTGCATCGAGGCCGCCTCGGCCACGAACTGCAGGCGCCGATCGGCCTCCTCGCGCAGGGCGCGGTTGGCGTTGCGCAGCGCGACGTTCTCGCCCTCGAGCCGGCGCCGCTCGCGGATGTGCGCCAGCATGCGCTCGATCTTCTCGACCGACACGTCGAGGGTGTCCTCGAGGTACATGTCCTTGACCAGGAAGTCGGTGGCGCCGGCCTTGACCGCGCGCACCGCGGCGTCGACGGTGGCGTTGCCGGTCAGGATGATGACCGGCAGATCGGGGTGCGCCGCGCGCAGGTCCCCGAGCAGCTCGATGCCGCCGCGCTTGCCGGCGCCGAGCTCGAGATCGAGCACCACCAGCACGACCTCGCTCTGGTGCGCGGCGACATAGGCGATGGCGGCCTCACCGTCGGAGAACGGCTGGTAGGCGCGACCGCGGGCGCGGAAGACCTCGCCGAGCAGCGCCAGCACCTCGGGCTGATCGTCGACCGCCACGATGGTCTGCACCGGGCTGTCGGTCGTCGCCGTCACCGTCGGGGCCGCCATCAGCCCGACACCCTGGGCACCGCGGCGAGCCCCTCGAGGTCGCTGGGCAGATCGATGCGCACCGTGGTGCCGCGCCCGGGCTCGCTGTCGATGGCGATGCGCCCGTGATGCGCGGCGACCACGCGCTCGGCGATGGCCAGGCCGAAGCCCGAGCCGCCCTCCTTGGTGGTGAAGCCGGGCGCGAAGATCCGCCGCAGATCGGCGCGCGCGATCCCCGGCCCACGATCACGGATCTCGATCTCGACCCGCGGCGCGGCGCCCGACGCGCCCGGCAGCGCGCGCGTCGCGACCTCGACCGCGATGGTGGGGTCGACCTCGGCCTGGGCCTCCAGCGCGTTGGCCACCAGGTTGAGCAGGGCCTCGCGCAGGCGCGCGCGATCGCCGCGGATCTCGGGCATCGCGCCGCCCGGCACCAGGCGCACCGGCGCGCCGCCGCCGCGCTGCGCCGCCAGCTGCGCGGCCTCGGCGGCCAGGCCATTGACCGCGACCGCCTCCAGCCGCGGCGAATCGTCCTTCATGGTGCGCAGGTAGCTGGCCCACTCGTCGTACAGCGCGCCGATGTGGCTGGTCAGCTCCTCGTGCTTGGCCAGCAGGTCGGGGCTGGCGCCGGCGGCGCGCGCCGCCTTGACCGCGCTGCGCGCCCGCGCGCCCGCGATCCCGAGCAGGTTCTTGAGCTGGTGGCCCTTGGTGTACAGGCCCTCGTAGACGTCGGCGCGCGCGACCTCGGTCAGCGCGTGCAGCAGGCGCGCGGCGGCGTCCCCGGCGTCGGCGGCGGCCTCGCCCAGCGCGGGCACCGCGGCGCCCAGCACCGCGCCGACGTCGTCGGCCAGGGTCTGGGTGGCGCGCTCGGCGTAGAGCAGGCGCGCCAGCGTGTGGTAGGCGCCGTCGTCGCGCGGGGCGCGACCGACCGCGGCCAGCAGGCGGGCGCGCGCGCGCGGCAGGTCGTCGCGGCGCAGCGCCAGCAGGCCCAGGGTGCCCAGCGCGGCGGCGTCACCCGGGCGGGCGTCGAGGGCGCGCTCGGCGGCGGCGGCGGCGGCGGTCGCGGTGGCCTCGTCGTCGTCATACAGGCCGGCCAGCAAGAGATCGACGCGGGCGCGCGCCGGACCGGCGCCCAGCTCCGCGGCCAGCCGCTCGAGCTCGACCAGGGCCCGCTGGCGCGCCCCGGTGTCGCGGAAGCGCCGGCGCAGGAGGCGCAGCCCCAGCTTGAGGCGGGCGCCGTGATCGCGCGGGTCCAGCGTCAAGGTGCGCTCCAGCGCCTGCTCGATCTCGGCGTCGGCGACCGGCGCGGCGCCGGCGGCCTGCGCGGCGGCCAGCACCTCGGCGTGGATGGCCTGCGCCGAGTGCGACTGCGGCCGGCTGGTGACCTCCTCGCGGGTGCGCGCCAGGAGCTCGGCAGCGCGCCCGGTGGCCACGGCCAGGGTGCCGATGCGGGCGATGACGTCGGCGTCGTCGGGGTGGTCGTCGACCGCGGCGGCCAGGTGCGCGAAGCCGCCCGCGCTGTCACCCTCGGCCAGCGCCACCTCGGCGCGGCCGATGTGCGCCTCGGCGCGCAGGCGGGCGTCGCGTGCGGCGCTCTCGACCACGGCGGTGAAGGCGAAGCGGGCCGCGGCCAGCTCGCCGGCGGCCAGCGCGGCGCGCCCGACCAGCAGGCGGGTCGAGGGCCCGGGCTGGCGGCGGCTGGCGTCGTCGGCGTGGCGCTTGGCGGCGGAGCCGTCGCCCTCGGCCAGCGCCAGCTCGGCCAGCCGGCGCGAGGCCACGCCGGGTGAGGGATCGAGCGCGCCGGCGCGGCGGTAGGCGGCGCCCGCAGCCGCAGGCAGCCCGAGCTCGCGATAGCGGTCTCCGATGGCGAGGGCCCGCTCGGCCGGGGTCATGTCCCGTTTGTAGCATGCTATGGTGCATCGGTGAGCGGCAGCAGCGGCAAGACGACGTGGGATGAGCTGCACGGGCAGGAGCGTGCCCTGGCCATGCTGCGCCATGCCCTGACCTCGGACCGGGTCGCCCACGCCTACCTGTTCGCGGGGCCGACCGGGATCGGCAAGGCGCGCGCCGCGCTGGTGCTGGCGCAGGCGCTGAACTGTCTGGAGCCGGCGGGTCCGTGCGGGCTGTGCGCGGCGTGCGACCGCATCGCGCGCGACCTGCACCCCGACGTGCTGATGGTGCAGGGAACGGGGCCGGCCGGCCAAATCCAGAAGGAGTCCATCGACAACGTGCGCCACCGGCTCACGATGCCGCCGCACGAGGGCCGCGTCCGCGTCATCATCATCGACCCGGCCGACAAGCTGAACGCAGGCACCTCCAACCAGATCCTGAAGACGCTGGAGGAGCCGCCGCCCCGCACCGTCTTCGTGCTGGTCAGCGCGGCGCCCGAGCAGCTCCTGCCGACCATCCGGTCGCGCTGTCAGCGCGTGCGCTTCGCGCCGCTGCCGGCCAGCGTGGTGGCGCGCGTGCTGCGCGAACGCCACGCGGTGCCCGCCGCGCGCAGCGAGGAGCTGGCCGCGCTGGCGGGCGGCAGCCTGGGTCGCGCGCTGGCCAGCCTCGACGAGGAGGCCATGGCGGCGCGGCGCGCGGTGGCGCGGCGGCTGCGCACCGCGGCGCGCGGCACCGGCGCGGCCGAGGTGCTCGACGCCGCGGCCGAGCTCAAGCAGGAGCACGAGAAAGAGACCCTGGCGGATGCGCTGGATCTGCTGACGCTGTACTGGCGCGACGCCGCGCTGCTGGCCGGCGGGGCCGCGGTCGGTCGGCTGGTGCATGCGGATGATGAAGGGCTGGCGGTCGATGCCGCACGCGGCGGAGCCCGCTGTGTGGCGGCGGCGCGCGCGACGGCCGAGGCCGCGACCGCGCTGCGGGCGTTCGCGGCGGTGGATCTGACACTGGAGCAGCTCGTGTTCCAGCTGCGTGCGGCGTGAGTCGCGCGGGCACAGGGACGAGCGGCGGAGCCGAAGCGAGATGAGCGAGAACGAGAGCGGTGCTGGCGGAGGCGCGGGCGGGAGCCCCGGTGGCGCAGGCGCTGCTGGTGCGAGTGGTGGTGGCGCCGGCGGCGGTGCTGCCAGCGGCGGTGCTCCGGGCGGTGGCGTTGCCAGCAGTGCGGGCGGCGGTGGTGGTGCGAGCGGCGGTGGTGGTGCGAGCGGCGGTGGTGGTGCGAGCGGCGGTGGTGGCGGCGGTGGCGGGGACGGCGAGCGGCGGCGGCGCAGGCGGCGGCGTGGGCGTGGCGGTGGTGATCGCCCGGGGGTCTCGGCTGGTGGAGAGGCCGAGGGGCCGGATGACGGGCCCGATGATGATGCGGCGCCGGGGGCGCCGGGGGCAGCGGCGCAGGCGGGTGGCGGCGAGGCCAGACCCGCGGGTGAGCGACCGGTGCACGAGGCGCGCGGGCCGAGGCCCGAGGGTCGCCATCGCCACGAGCGCGGACCGCGGCCCGAGGGTGACCGCGGTGGTCGCCCGCCTGGTGAGCGGGGACCCCGTCCGCAGGGTGATCGCGGCGGTCGCCCGCAGGGTGATCGCGGACCGCGCCCGCAGGGTGACCGCGGTGGCCGCCCGCACGGTGAGCGCGGGCCGCGCCCCGAAGGCGCTCCTGCGCGCCCCGAGGGCGCACCTCCCGAAGCGGGCACGCCGCTCGAGGGCGGGCCGCGTCCCGAGGGCGAGCGCGCAGCACGCCCCGAAGGTGAGCGCGGCCCACGGCCCGAAGGTGAGCGCGGCCCACGGCCCGAAGGTCGACGCGGCGGTGAGCGCGGCCGCCGGCCCGACGAGCGCGGGCCCCGCCGCGACGACCGCGGCCCCCGCCGCGACGACCGGCCG
>JBGASF010000044.1:0-53286 GCA_044229835.1 Polyangia bacterium
GGGGGCGGAGGCGGATGTCGCAAGCTGGCCGGTGTGGGAGCCTGCGCTGGCGAAGCATGGGGCGTCGTTCGCGCCGGCGACGGTGCCGGCCGCGAGCTCTGACGCGCCGGCGGTGGCGGCGGGGATGGATGAGTTCGAGACCCTGGCCAGCGCGGCGCTGCAGCGGGTCGCGCAGCGTGCCGGAGTGGCGGCGCCGGTGCTGGATGTCCGCCTGTCGGCGCTGGCGCGCAGCACGGCGGCGCTGCCCGAGTCCGACGCCGGCGAGTCGCGCGACGTGGCCCGCTTCCTGCTCGAGCATCATGGGCTCTTCGATCAGCGCGTGCGCTTCCATGGCGCCGGCAGCAACGGCTCGCTGGCCGACGCGCTGGCCAGCTACGAAGACGACCTGCTCGAGCTCGTCAACGCGCTGAAGCGCGGCGGGGTGTTGCGCTTCGGCGCCGGCGTGGGGCCGACGCGCGCCAGCGGCCTGCGCATGCTGTGGGTCGCGCTGAGCCGCGACATCATGACGCTGCAGCCGGTGCCGCGCATGGTGGCGACCGGGGCCGGCTTCGAGGTCCGGGGCGCGGTGGTGCCGCCGCTGGGCGACGCCGCGCTCGAGGTCACCGGGATCGACGGCAAGGTCAGCAGCGTGGCGGTCACGCACCCCACGCCGGAGAGCTTCGCCGCCACGGTGACCTGCCCTGCCCGCCCCGGACGGATCGTCCTCGAGGTCCTGGCCAGCGACAGCGCGGGGCCGATGGTGGCCGGGATCTTCCCGGTCTACTGCGGCATGCGCCCGCCGACCTCGGTCGTGGTCGACCAGCTGGAGGTCGGCGGCTACAGCGACCTCGGCGACGCCGAGCGCCAGGTCTTCACCCGCCTCAACGCCGACCGCGCCGCCGCCGGCCTGCCCGCGCTGACCTGGAGCGACGAGGCCGCCGCGCTGGCCCGCGCCCACAGCCAGGACATGGCGACCGGCGGCTTCTTCGCCCACGTCTCGCCGACCAACGGCGACTTCGAGGCCCGCACCGCCACCCTGTCAGGCCACGCCAAGGGCGAGAACATCGGCATGGGCCAGTCCCCCGCCGGCATCCAGTCCAGCCTGATGGGCAGCCCCGGCCACCGCGCCAACATCCTGTCCCCCGACTTCACCGAGCTCGGCGTCGGCGCCGCCCAGGGCAGCGACGGCCTCTACATCACGCAGATCTTCCGCGCGCCCTGAGCCGGCGTCCGGGCAACCTGCGACGGCCCAGGCGCCCCACCAGCACCAGCGCCAGCACCAGCATGGCCGCGCCACCCGGGGCGCTGCCGCGGGCGCCGGCCTGGCAGCCGCAGCCGGCGTCGTCGTCACCATCGCCGCCGCCGCCACCGTCGCCCCTCGCGCCACCGTCGCCGCCAGCGCCGCCGTCGCCGCTGCCGCTGCCGCTGCCGCCGTCGGGGCGAGGCACCAGGCACTGCTTCATCACGCAGACCTCGCCGGCGCCATAGCAGCGGCCGTCAGGGCACGGGATGCCCAGGCAGCCGCCGAACTCGGGATCGCCGACCGCGCTGCCCGCGATGTCCTTCAGCGCCTGTGCCAGCTCGGTCGCGGTGTTGGTCTGGTAGTACCTGGTCGCGCCCGCGCGCGGCACGCCACCAGCCGTCGCGAACATGTTCAGCGCGGCCGGATCGACGGCGCCGCCGAAGCCGACCACGAAGGTCGGGTAGCCCTTGCCGTACAGCGCGGTCAGGCGCGCCACCGTCATGGCGTCGGAGTCGCAGGTCTCCATGCCATCGGTGACCAGGAGGACGAAGCCACGCCGCGCGCCCGCGACGTAGGGCTGGGCGTACGAGGGCTCGACGTTGACCTGATCGACACCGGTCGTGATGTTGGTGACGCACGGTCCGTCAGGCTGGATCGCGGCCAGCGCGGCCGACACCATGGCCTCCTTGCCTGGACCCACCGTGACCGGGATGGGGCCGGTGTTGGTGCAGTTGGGCGTGGTCTTGTCCGGGAACATCGTCAGCCCGAAGTTCAGCTTGC
This sequence comes from Polyangia bacterium, assembly GCA_044229835.1. Lineage (GTDB taxonomy): Bacteria > Myxococcota_A > Polyangia > Haliangiales > JADYYK01 > JADYYK01. The sequence continues at coordinate 2,003 of JBGASF010000044.1, forward strand.
CGGCGTACTGCGTGAGCATCGCGTTGATGGCCTCCAGCGCGACGACCCACTTGGTGCGCGTCTCGCCGCCGCCGACCGGGCTGTCCATCGAGCAGCTGCGATCCAGCACGATGAGCAGGTTGGAGTCGCACACCGCGGCGCTGGCCTGCTGCCCGAGCCAGCCCAGCACCAGCGCACCTGCCAGCCCCGCGCCCCTCCGCATGCCTGTGCTCATGGTCCGATACGGTAGGACTCGTTGTAGACGAAGTCGAGATCGTCGTAGGTGCTGACCAGGATGTTGCCGTAGGTGTCGGTGCCCAGGCCGGCGAACGTGTTCGGGTAGATCGCGCTCGAGAGCACCATGGTGCCGTCGGAGGAGTAGCGCTTGATGTCCTGCGTGGCCACCAGCACGTTGTCACCAGCGTCGACCTTCAGGGCGTTGACATACTGGGTCAGGGTCAGGAACGGGCTGGCCACACCGGCCGGCGTCAGCTTGCGGATCGCGATCGCCGTCCCGGCGTGCGCGGCCAGGATGTTGTCCGCGCTATCGACGGCGACGTGGTAGATCCCGGCGCCCACGATGGCCGGCGAGTGGGTCCACAGGATGGCGCCGGTGGGGCCGTACTTGCGCAGGAAGGTCTGCCGGCCGCTGGCCAGGCCCTCCTCGCCACCGAGGATGACGTTGCCCGCGGAGTCGATGGCGACCGCGTAGCCGTGATCGTAGACCCCGGCCGCGCCCGCATAGGTGGTCTGGAACACCAGGGTGCCCGCGCTGTCCCACTTCGCGACCACCATGTCGTACGAGGTGCCGACATACTGGCGCCCGGCCGCCGCGACCTCGCCCGCCGCGTTGACGGCCACCGCCAGCGGGTAGTCGTTGATGCTGGCGCCGCCCCAGGTCTTGGCCCACACCGTGGCGCCGGTCGAGCTCACCTTGGCCACCGCCATGCCGCCGTTGGCGCCGCGATCACCGACCAGCACGGCGTTGTCCGAGGCGTCGACCACCATGGCGTCCACGCTGATGGTGCCGGTGACCCCGGTGACCGAGACCGGCTTCTTGAGCCAGGCGTCCGAGCCGTCGGCGTTGAGCCGGCGCAGATAGTCGTAGCCGCCCGAGTAGATGATGGTGCTGACCCGGCCGCCGGCCATGGGGCCGCCGCCCTCCTCGTCGCCGCCCGAGCCGCCGCGGAAGACGCTGGGGCCGGCGACCATCTGCACGCCCACCCCGCGGGCCGCCGACATCGCGACGGTGCACTTGTTGGCGACCCGGGTGTCGCAGCCGGTGATGGCCGCGATGCTCTGCCGCGACGGTGACACCGACACCGTGGTCAGGACCACCGAGGTGCCGGTGGTGAAGCTGGCCGAGCAGGTGCCGGGGCAGCTGATCCCGGCCGGCGCCGAGGTCACCGACGCCAGGCCGGTCAGGGTGACCGTCAGCACCTGCGAGCCCACCGGGGCGCCGGTGCCCGACAGGCCGACGTCGGCGCTCTGCCCCGCGGACCACGAGCTGGTGCCGGTGATGGAGCCGGTCGCGGAGGGAGAGAAGATGAAGCGCACGGTGCACGACGCGGCGCCGGCCAGCGTGGTGGTGCCGCTGACACAGTCGGTGCCCAGGCCGGTCTGGCGCACGAAGTTGGTCGAGCCGGTCTGGGTCAGGGTGACCACGGGCGAGGTCGCCTGCCCGTTGTTGGTCAGGGTGTAGGAGAACACCGCGCTCGAGCTGCCGACCACCACGGAGCCGAAGCTGAGCGAGGTCGTGCTGGCGACGACGTTGGCGGCGGTCTGGCCGGTGCCCGACAGCCCGACGTTGCCGCTCTGCCCCGCCGACCACGAGCTGGTGGCGCTGCGCGCCCCCGAGGCGGTGGGCGTGAACACGAAGCGCATGGTGCAGCTGCCGCCGCCGGCCAGGGTCGTCGTCCCCGACACGCAGTCGGTGCCCAGGCCGGTCTGGCGCGCGAAGTCGGCGGCGCCGGTCTGCGTGAAGGTCAGGACCGGCGCGGTCGCCTCACCGCTGTTGGTCAGCGTGTAGCTCACGATGGCGCTGCTCTGGCCGATGGTCAGGGTGCCGAAGCTGAGCGAGGCCGGGCTGGCGGCGACGCTGGCCGGGGTCTGGCCGGTGCCCGACAGGTTCACCGTCCCGGTCTGGCCCGCCGACCACGCGCTGGTGGCGCTCTTGGCGCCCGAGGAGGTCGGTGAGAAGACGAAGCGCACCGTGCAGGACAGGCCGCCCGCCAGCGTCGTGGTGCCGGGCACGCAGTCGCTGCCGCCACCGGTCTGGCGCACGAACTCGGCGCTGCCACCGGGCGTCAGGCTGACGACCGGCGAGGTGGCCTGGCCGCTGTTGGTCAGGGTGTAGCTGACCACGGCGCTCGAGCTGCCTACCGTGACCGCGCCGAACGACAGCGTGGTCGGGCTGGCCACCACGCTGGCGGCGGTCTGGCCGGTGCCCGACAGCGTCACCGTGCCGGACTGGCCGGCCGACCACGCGCTGGAGCCGCTGCGCGCGCCCGCGGCTGACGGCGTGAACACGAAGCGCACGTTGCAGCTCGCGCCGCCGGCCAGCGCCGTCGTGCCGGAGACGCAGTCGCCGGCCTGGCCGGTCTGTTGCACGAAGTCGCCGCCGGTGTTGCTGAGGGTGAGGACCGGCGCCGTCGCGCCGCCGTTGTTGGTCAGGACATAGCTCATGACCGCGCTCGAGTTGCCCAGCGTCACGGCGCCGAAGGCCAGCGAGGCCGGGCTGGCGGTGACGCCGGACGCGGTCTGCCCGGTGCCGCTCAGCGCCACGCTGCCGTTCTGCGCCCCCGCCGACCAGGCGCTGGTGCCGCTGCGCGCGCCGGCCATCGTCGGCGTGAACACGAAGCGCACCGTGCACGCCGCGCCGCCCGCCAGCGTGGTGGTGCCGGGCACGCAGTCGCCCCCGGCGCCGGTCTGGCGCACGAACTCGGTGCTGCCGCTGGCGGTCAGCCCCAGCACCGCCGAGGTGGCCTGCCCGGTGTTGGTCAGGGTGTACGACCGCACCGTGCTGCTCTGGCCGATCACCACCGTTGCGAAGTCGAGGCTGCTGGTGCCAGCGACCACGTTGGGCGGGGTCTGCCCGGTGCCGGTCAGGGTCGCCGGCGCCGAGCCGCCCGGCGAGCCGGTCACGCTGAGCGAGCCGGTCTTGGCGCCGCTGGTGGTCGGCGCGAACTGGATGGTCAGGGTGCAGGGCACGCCGCCGGCCAGCGTCACCCCGGCGCAGCTCGACGGCGCGACCACCGTGAAGTCGGCGCCGGTCACCGCCACCGCGAGCGCGCCGGTGGTCTGGTCGCCCTCGTTGCGCACCGTGAAGCTCCTGGTCGTGGTGGTGCCGGTGGTGAGGATGCCGAAGTCCTGCGTGGTCGGCGTGATGCTGAGGCTGGCCAGCGCAAGGCCCGTCCCCGACAGCGACGACTGCGCGGTGCCGCCCGGGGTGCCGGCGACCGTGATCGAAGCGGTGCGCGAGCCCCGCGCGCTCGGGGTCAGCCGCACCACGACGGTGCACGCGGCCGCCGCCGCCAGGGTCTGGCCGTGGCAGGTGTCGCTGATCTTCTCGAACTCGGTGGCCGAGCCGCCGCCGATGGTGGTCGTCAGCATGCCGCTGGCCGAGCCGCCGGTGTTGGTCACGGTGAAGACCTCGTTGGCGCTGCTGGCGCCGAGCAGGACGCCACCGAAGTCCTTGCTGGCAGGCGAGATCAGCAGCGCGCCCGCGGTGACCGCGCTGCCGGTCAGGGTCGCCGTCGCGGTGCCGCCGGTGGTCGCGGTGACGGTCAGCAGCGCGCTCTTGCTGCCCATGCTGGTGGGCAGGTAGCGCACGATCACGGTGCAGGTGCCGCTGGGCGGCAGACCGGCGGAGCAGTTGTTGCTGGTGATCGAGAACTCCGCCGCGGCCGCACCGCTCAGCGTCGGGCTCGGCGTGGTCGACATGACGCCGCCGGTGTTGCGCACGGTGAAGGTCGCCGACGACGCGTTGTTGATGACGAGCTGCCCGTAGTCCTGCGTGGTGGGCGTCAGCGACAGCGCGGCGGGCCCCAGGCCGACGCCCGACAGCGCCGCGACGGCCGCGCCGCCCGGGCTGCCGCTGACGGTCAGGCTGGCCGACTTGGCGCCGGCGCTGGCCGGGTTGAAGCGCACCGTCACCGCGCAGGTCGCGGCGGCCGCCAGGGCGACCTGGTTGCAGCCGTCGCTCACGATGGCGAACTCGCCGGCGTGGGTGCCGCCCAGCGCGCTCGCCAGCATGCCGGTGGCCGAGCCGCCGGTGTTGGTCACCGTGAAGGACTGCACCGTGCTGCTGGTCCCGGTGAGGAACGAGCCAAAATCGCGGGTGGCCGGCGCGATCGACAGCGCGCCCTGCTCCAGCCCCATGCCGGTCAGGGCCGCGACCGCGGTGCCGCCGGGCGAGCCGGCCACCGACAGCGTCGCGCTCTTGGCGCCCGCGCTGCTCGGGCCCATGCGCACCGTGATGGTGCAGGCCTGCGCGGCGCCCAGCGTCTGGCCGTTGCAGCCGTCGGCGGTGATGGCGAACTGACCGGCGTCGGTGCCGGCCAGGTTGGTCATCAGGGTGCCGGTGGCCGAGCCGCCGCTGTTGGTGACCGTCAGCGTGGTCGGCGCGCTGGTCTGCCCGAGCACCACCGAGCCGAAGTCGTGGTTCATCGTCGACAGCATCAGCGCGCCCGGCGTGACCGCCATGCCGCTCAGGGTGGCCTGCACGCTGCCACCCGGCGTCGCGCTCACCGTGAGGGTGGCGCTCGGCGTGCCCTGCGTGGTCGGGGTCAGCGTCACCGTGAGCTGACAGCTGGCCGCGGGCGCCAGCGTCATGCCGGCGCAGCCGTTGCTGGCCAGCGCGAACAGCCCGGCGTCGGCGCCGCCCAGCGCGACCGTGAGCGCCCCCGAGGCCACGGTGCCGCTGTTGGTGACGGTGAAGCTCGCCGGCGCGCTGGTGGTGCCGGTCACCACGGTGCCGAAATCCTGCGTGGTCTTGTCGAGCACCAGCCGCGCGTTGCCGGCGTCGAGGTCGGGGCCGCCGTCCCCCGGGGTGGCGTCGGTGCCGCCGTCGGGCAGCTGCTCCTCCATGCCGAAGGTGACCACCAGGGTCAGGGTGTCGCCGCGCACCACGGCGCCCGACTTCGAGCCGACCGACAGCGAGCGCGCGCCTGCGAAGGCCTCGCCGCGCACCCGCAGGGTGCCCTCGCCGTTGCGGATGCGAAACACGGCGCTGGTCGGCAGGGCGATCGCGGCGCCGCCCTCGCTCAGGGTCTGGCTGGCGGGCTGCCCCGCCAGATCGAGCGTGACCTCGATGCGATCGATGGGCTCGGTGAGGTTGCCCTTCTCGAAGTGGACCACGACCAGGGTGTCGTTGGAGCCGCCGCACGAGGACAGCGAGGCAGCCACGAGGCCGAGCAGAAGCAGGCGACGCATGGTTTCCCCCCGCAAGCTAGTAGACGTCGAAGGTGCCAAAGTGCGAGTCGGGGGTGTCCCCGCCGCCCGAGGTGGCCACGATCACCGCCGCGGTGCCGACGGCGACCGCGCCGATCCCGGCCCAGAACCACCACTTCTTGTAGATGGGCCGCGAGCCTCCGCCGCCGCTGTCGCTGTCGCGGTCGCCCTGGCCAGACGGTGGCGTGCGGTTCTCCTCGCCGGCGTGGCTGGCGCCGGCGGTGGCACCAGGCGACGGGATGCCCGGCCGGGTCGCCTCGCCGCCCGCCGGCTTGCCCTCGGCGCCCGCCGGCTTGCCGCCCGCCGGCTTGCCCTCGCCGCCGCTGGTGCTGCCACTGCTGTTGTCGCCGGTGCTGGTGCCGGTGCGCGCGCCGCCGGTGCCCGGGGCCACCGGGCCGGTCGGCGGGCTGTCCGCCGTCTCCTGCTGCTTCTGCAGCGCGGCGTTCATCTCCTCGATGCGCTTCTCGACCTCGGCGCGGTTGACCGCGCCGGGCAGGTTGCGCAGGAAGGACTTGTAGAAGAACAGCGCGTCCTCGAACTTCTTCGACAGGCGATAGGCCTGCGCGATGTTGTAGAGGAAGACGGCGTCGGGCTTGAGCTCGAAGCCCTTCTTGTAGGCCTCGATCGCGCGCGGGAAGTCACCCAGGCTGTAGAACTTGGTGCCCTCTTCATAGAGGCGCTTGGCCTCGGCATCCTGCTTCGGATCGGCGAATGCGCCCCCTGCGCTCAGCGCGAGGATCAGCACGGTGGTGAGGATCTTGATCGCCTTCATGGCACTCCCCTGGGCGCACGCCCGGTGCACACCCTTGGCCATGGTGCGACGACCGCGCGGACGGCCCCTGACGGGCGTCAAGTCGCGGCGAGGAGAGAGGGCGAGCCGGGGGGGCTACTGCTGGCCGAGCACGGTGAACTCGATGCGGCGGTTCTGCGCCTTGCCCTTCTTGGTGGCGTTGTCCGCCTTGGGGCGGGTGTCGCCATAGCCGACCGCCTCCAGGCGGCCCTCGGCGATCCCCCTGCCGACGAAGTAGGTCCGCACCGACTCGGCGCGCGCCTGCGACAGCGCCTGGTTGTCCTCCGGCTTGCCGACGTTGTCGGTGTGGCCCTCGACGCGCAGGCGCAGGGCCTGGAACTTGACCAGCACCGCGAGCGCCTTGTCGAGCACCTTGAACGACTTCTTCTCGATCACGGCGCTGCCGGTCTTGAAGAAGATCCCCTGGATGGCGCCGGTGAACTGCTCGACCTCCTTGGGCAGGCAGCCCTGCTCCTCGACCAGGCCGGGCTTGTCGGGGCAGCGGTCCTCGGCGTCGGCCACGCCGTCGCCGTCCTGGTCGGGGCAGCCGCCGAGCGCCGCCACACCCGCGACGTCGGGGCACCTGTCCTCTGCGTCGGTCACGCCGTCGCCGTCCTGGTCGGGACAGCCGCCCAGCGCCACCACGCCCGCGGTGTCGGGGCAGCTGTCCTCGCTGTCGCTCACGGTGTCGCCGTCACGATCCGCAGGCGGCGCCGGCGGCGGAGGCGACTGCTTGCCGCCCCTGACCCAGAACAGGTCGAGCCCCGCGGTGAGCTCGAGGTTGTGCGCGCCGCCGCCGTCGATGCCGTCGCTGATGAGATCGCGCCCCATCACGCGCAGCGCCATCCACTTCGTGAGCAGCCCGCGCAGGCCGACGCCACCATGGATGATGGGATCCTCGTCGCCCTCGAGCCCGCCGCCCGCACCGTTCAGGTACCCGCCGCCGCCGGCCTCGACGAACGGCGCCCACTTGCCCGCGGTCAGGTGGTAGAGCACCGCGAGGTCCAGCGCCAGCACGCTGGTCGAGTCGCCACCATCGGGGGTCATGGGCAGGTAGCCGGCGTTGACCTCCACGGCCAGCTGACGAAGCAGCTGCAGGCCGAGCCGCAGATCCACCACCAGGGACGTCGCGGGCTTCACGCCGTCATCGAGCTTGTTGCCCAGGTCCCAGTCGCGCGCCGGCACATGGCCGCCGGCGGCCACGCCCAGATATGGGCTCATGCGCGGCCATTCGGCCCGCGCCTCGCCGGCCTGAGCCGCCAGCACCAGTGCGCAAAGCCAGAGCACCTTCTTCATGACGTGCCTCCGTCTGGGGTCCGTGGTTCCTGCCGGCAAGGTGGACCCAGCCGCACACAGGCGACTTGACCACCGTCAAGTCGAGTCGGGCCGGTCGTGCATGCGCGCTGCGCTGGACGGGCGCGGCCGCGGGGCTACGGGATCTGGGTCTTGTGCGAGGTCACGCAGGCGACCAGGGTCGGGCAGTCCTTGCCGGCGAGGTCGCAGTACGAGACCGCGTAGACCTCCTTGTTCTTGGTGCACAGCTCCTCGCACTTGGCGGCGGTGGCCTTGACCGGCTTGAGCGCGGCGCAGGTGTTGGCGCGCTCGCACAGCTTGGCGCAGTAGTCGGGCTTCTCGCGATCGAGCAGGTCGTGCACGGTCGGCCCGCAGGCCTGCGCGTGCGCGGCGTCGAGGCGCGACTCGAAGACGTCGCCGGCGTCGGGGTGCATGAACAGCATGACGCCCTCGAGCTTGAGGCCGCCGCCCGCCGCGGGGCGGAACTCGACCGCGCCGCGCCACTGCGCGCCCTTGATCATCTGGCAGGTCAGGCCCTCGCAGCGGAACTGGTAGCCCTCCTGATCCATGCGCTGCATCAGGCGCTTCATGGGCTCCACGCTGGTGCGCAGGGCGTCGCCGCACATGCGGCGCTCGCTGCCCAGATCGCCGTTGTAGTAGGCGTAGTAGGCGCCCTTGTCGAGATCGACCACCGCGGCCATCGCGATCTCGCCGCGCCCGAGGTCGCGCACCAGCTGCGGCGTGGGCGCGTCCATGGTCAGCGGGTCGGGCTTGACCACGGTCGGCACCGGCGGCGCCGGCGGCTTGCGCTTCTTCTTGGGCGCACAGCTGAACAGGGCAATGGCGGACAGCACGTACACCAGGCGGCGCATCATGGGTGGCGAGAGTTGCAAGCCGGGCCGACGCGCGCAAGGGCTATGTCTCGGGACATCGCCAGCTGTCCCGGGACCGTCCCAGGGCGGGCGCGCGCGGCGCCGTGGCTCGACTTGGCGCCTGGAGTCACGGGCGCTGTTCTTGCAGACTGGGCCGACATGACTCCCCTCGCGCGGATCGGTCTCGTGCTCGCCAGCCTCGTGACCCTGGCCGGCTGTGGTGATGATGACGCCGGTGGCGGCGGCGATGGCGACGGCGGTGAGCCCGCGGTCGACGGCTCGCTGCAGCCGCGCCCCGACGGCGGGCCGCCCGCGACCGGCGTGCGCGTGCACCTCGAGCGCAACGGCGCCGCCACCACCCCGCTGGCCGCCTTCGGCGTCCCGGTGCCGCGAGGCGCGCTGGCCAGCATGGCCGAGGTCCGCCTCAGCGTGGGCGGCAGCGCCATCCCCGGGGCCACCGCGACCCAGACCCTGGCCGAGCACGGCCCCACCGGCGCCCCCACCGGGGTGCGCGCCTTCGTGGTCCAGCTGCCCATCACGGCGCTGGCCGGCGGCGCCATCGACATCGACATCGCCTTCGACGGCGGCGCTGGCAGCGCCCCCGCCGCCACGCGGCAGCCCTTCGCCATGGCCAGCATCGCCGGCCCCGAGAACGTCGACACCGCGGTGCGCAGCATCCGCGCCGCCGGTGGTGGTCACGAGCTCTACGAGATGTCGACCGCGACGCGCACCCTGTTCACCGGGCGCGAGCCGGCCGCGCTGGCCACGTTCCCGCCCGGCTACCTGGCCGAGACCGGCATCCTGGGCGCGCAGCGCACCGCGGCCGACGTCGCCGCGCAGCCGCGCCTCGCTGGCATGAAGTTCCTGTCCGACGCCCTGCTGCCGTTCGCGCGCTCGGCGATGTACCGCGACGGCTACCGCGTCAACCCCGACGCCGTGGTCGACCCCGTGGTCGAGTACGAGGGCTGGCTGTATGACCGCTGCGCCACCTTCCTGACCGTGCATGTGCACACCGGCGACGCCGAGGCCTACCGCCACGCGCTGCGCAGCTGCTCGTACTACGCGTCGAAGATCAACCTGACCGGGGCCAACGCCGGGATCTTCAGCGGCAAGCCCGATCCCGACACCAAGTACTCGCACCTGCGCGGTCTGTACGCCTACTACGCGCTGACCGGCGACGACAGCGCGCTGGCCGCGGGCACCGCCATCGCGGAGCTGTGGCTGAACGACGCCAGCTTCGCGGTGCCGTACGCCATGGGCCGCCTGCGCGGCGCTGATCGCCTTTGGACCGAGCGCCTGCTGGGCACCGCGTTCGAGGGCCTCTACTACGGCCACCGCCTCACCGGCGACGTCAAGTACCTGACCGCGTTCAAGGCCATGCTGACCACCGCGCACACGCACATCACGACCACCGATCAGGCCGCGCTGATGACCATGACCGGCAACGCCTTCCCGCCGCAGAACTGCTTCATCCACAACGCCGCCCAGCACGCCGAGGGCGACACCACCGAGCCGTGGTGCTCGGGCTGGATGAGCGAGCTGACCCTCGACGCGCTGCTGGCCTACCAGGCCCAGACCGACGATCCGCGCGTCGACGAGATCTTCATCCGCCTGGCGCGCTTCCTGCGCGACGTCGGCTCGTCGTACTTCACGTCCGACATCCTGCCCGACAGCTTTCTCGCACCATCCGCGTGCTTCCGGGTCGGCGACGGCGAGAATGCGCGGCGGCTGGTGCCGCTGTACGGCGCCGGCCTGGCGGCAGGTGGCACGCGCATGACCTACGGCGACTACAGCGACTACGAGCACTGCACCGACGCCACCGCGCTGACCGCGGCGGCGCTGCGCGGGCTGCGCCGTCAGGGCAAGTTCGACGCGGGCCCCGCCATCGGGCCGTTCGCGACCGAGGGCGCGTCGCTGCTGGCGCTGCACCACGAGCTCAGCTCGTGTGCGCAGCGCACCTTCGTGGAGTGGACCCGCCTCAAGCGCGCGCCGTCGAGCTGGACCAGCGCGGAGCTCGCGGCCGGCGCCGCCAACCCGGCCGCCTTCATCACGGCCAACAAGATCGGCTGGCCGGTGCGCCCCAGCACGCCGCAGCGCAAGCTGTCGTGGTGGTTCAACATGTCGATGCTCGACTTCGCGTTGCTGGACGAGGCCGGGGCGGACGTGACCTCACTGAACCTGGGTCGCGTGCAACCAGCTGGAATGACTTGTAACTGACGAGCCGCGTCAACCCGCCCCGAAATCTTCGACATCATCTCGAAACATGCGTGACCCACCGTCGCAACACACGACGGAGGTCCCGCCTTGATCGACAAAGCCGACACCGCCTGGCTCATGGTCTCTGCAGCACTGGTGCTCCTCATGACCCCCGCCCTGGCGCTGTTCTATGGCGGCATGGTGCGCCAGAAGAACGTGCTGTCGACCCACATGCACAGCTTCTTCGCGATGGGGCTCATCACGGTGCAGTGGGTGCTGATCGGTTACACGCTGTCGTTCGGGCCCACCCAGGGCGGCTGGATCGGCGGCTTCGATCACGCCTTCCTCGAGGGTGTCGGCTTCGCGCCGCGCGCCGGGCAGACGGTGCCGCACCTCCTCTTCATGGTCTACCAGCTGATGTTCGCCATCATCACACCGGCGCTGATCTCGGGCGCCTTCGCCGAGCGCCTCAAGTTCTCGGCCTTCGTGGTCTTCACGCTGGCGTGGGCCACGCTGGTCTACAACCCGCTGGCGCACTGGGTGTGGGCGCCGGGTGGCTGGCTGCTCAAGCGCGGCGCGCTCGACTTCGCGGGCGGCACCGTGGTGCACCTGGCCGCCGGCGCCAGCGCGCTGGTGTTCGCCATCGTGCTGGGCAAGCGCGCGGGCTGGCCCAAGCGCAAGTCACCGCCGCACTCGCTGCCGATGACGCTGCTCGGCGCGGGGATCCTGTGGGTGGGCTGGTTCGGCTTCAACGCCGGCAGCGCGGGCGCCTCCAACGAGCTGGCGGTGCTGGCCCTGGTCAACACGCACATCGCGGCCGCCGCGGGCGCCATGGTGTGGGCGACCATCGAGTGGGCGCGCCTGGGCAAGCCGTCGTCGCTGGGTGTGGCCTCGGGCCTGGTCGCAGGCCTGGTCGCGATCACGCCGGCGGCGGGCTTCGTGGGGCCGATGCCGGCGCTGGCCATCGGCGCGGCGGCGGGCGCCATCTGCTTCGGCGGCGTGCTGCTCAAGAACAAGTTCCACTATGACGACTCGCTCGACGCCTTCGGCGTGCACGGCATCGGCGGTCTGTTCGGCGCGCTGGCGACCGGCGTGTTCGCGCACGTGAAGTGGAACCCGGCCGGCAACATCGGCCTGGCCTACGGCAAGACCAAGCTGTTCGTGGAGCAGCTCATCGCCATCGGCGCCGCCGCCGCGTACGCCATCGTGGTCACCTTCATCCTCCTCAAGGTGATCGAGAAGACCATCGGCCTGCGCCCGACGCCCGAGCAGGAGAACGAAGGCCTCGACGCCGCGCTGCATGGTGAAGAGGGCTACGCGATGGGTGAAGGCGGCGGCCACGGCGGGTAGCCGGACAAACAGGCCACAGGGTACAGGTCACAGGCCATGAGCGATGAGCTATGCCGGAATGGGCATCTCTCGATTGCCCCGGTCGGCGCACCTCCGAAAGTGCCTGTTCCCTGTGACCTGTGACCTGTGGCCTGTGACCTGTGTGTCCGGGTCCGGCTAAAAGACGACCGTCTTGTTGTCATACACCAGCACCCGATCCTCCAGATGCAGCCGCACCGCCCTCCCCAAGACTCGCCGTTCGAGGTCCCTGCCCTCGCGGATCATGTGCTCGATCTCGTCGGCGTGGCTGATGCGCACCACGTCCTGCTCGATGATGGGGCCGGCGTCGAGATCGGGCGTCACGTAGTGGGCGGTGGCGCCGATCAGCTTGACGCCGCGCTCCCAGGCGCGGTGGTAGGGGCGCTCGCCCACGAAGGCGGGCAGGAAGCCGTGGTGGATGTTGATGACCGGGCGCGCCAGGGCGTCGAGGAAGGGCGCCGACAGCACCTGCATGTAGCGCGCGAGCACCACCAGATCGATCTGGTGCTCGCGCAGCAGGGCCAGCAGCGCCTGCTCCTGCGCCGGCTTGGTCGCGGCGCTCACCGGCAGGTGGTGGAACGGCAGCCCGAAGCTGCGCGCGACGTCGCCCGCGACCTCGTGGTTGGAGATGACGCAGGCGATGCTGGTGGCCAGCTCGCCGGCGCGCTGGCGCAAGATGAGGTCGTACAGGCAGTGATCCTGGCGTGACACCAGCACGGCGGTGCGCTGGGTGACGCGGCTGCGCCGGATGCGCAGCGTCATGCCCAGCTCGGTGCAGCGCGCCGCGACCAGGGCGTCGAGCGCGGCGTCGTCCACGCTGACGCCGGCCAGGTCGGCCTGCACGCGCTGGAAGAAGCGGCCGGCCTGGCGATCGAGGTGCTGATCGGCGTGCACGATGTTGGCCCCGACGTCGTACAAGAGCTGCGCCAGCGCGGCGACCAGGCCGCGCCGGTCGGGGGCGGACACCAGCAGCGTGATGTGGTCCGTGGGTGCAGCGGGGGCGGCTGGCGGGGTGGCGGTCGTCACAGGGGGAAAACCTCGCGTGAAGCGGGGAAGAGCGCGGTGTACCATGCCAGTACAGGAGGGGGATGATGGTTCGTCGAAGCGCGCGCGGGCTTGCGGGGGTGCTCGGGCTGTTGCTGGTGCTGATGGCGCCGGGGGCGCGCGCCGACAAGGCCCGCGACGCCCAGCGCGACGCCGCGCGCATGCACTACGAGGAGGGTACCAAGGCCTACAACCTGGGTGACTTCGCGCGCGCCATCGAGCACTACCGCGCGGCCTACAACGCCCTGCCCGAGGCGGTCTTCCTCTACAACATCGCGCAGAGCTACCGCCTGGCCAAGGACTTCGAGCAGGCGCTGTTCTTCTACCAGTCCTTCCTGCGCAACATGCCCGACGCCGCCAACCGGGCCGAGGTCGAGGCGCGCATCACCGAGATGCAGGGCGCGCTGGCGCGGCAGGCCAAGACCGCGGAGCCACCCAACGACACCGTGGCCCCCGGCGAGCAACCGAGACCCGAGCGGCCGCGGCCGGAACCGAGCGCGGCTCCCGGCGCGACGCCCCGGATCCCGTCGCCGGCGTCGGTCGGCGGCCAGCCCGCGGCCAGCCCGGGCCCCGGGGACGACGGGCTCGGGCGTGGCGCCGCGCCGCGCCGCGCAGGCAGGCCGATCTACAAGCGCTGGTGGTTCTGGGCCGGCCTCGGCGCCGCCGCCGCGGGCACGGTGGCGGTGGTGGCGCTGACCTCGGGCGGCAGCGACGGGCCGCCCGACTCTCACTTCGGCAGCTTCACGATCTACTAGCCTGAACGGGCGGGGGCAGGAACGATGACGAGATCTGTAGCGGCGCGGATGGGCCTGCTGGCGGTGCTCGCCAGCGGCCTCGGCGCCTGTGGCGGCGGCGACGGCAAGACCTGGGTGCGCATCGAGCTGCGCGCCGGCAACGTGGCGGTGCCGGTGCACCGCATCGAGGTCGACTTCGACCTGGCCGGCCGGCCCGCGATGATCACGCTGGCCGAGCCCGGGGACACCGCCATCGCGCTGCCGACGTCGACCGTGGTCGAGGTCGCCAGCGGCAGCGGCCAGCTCTACATCGCGGCCACCGCGCGCGGCGCGGGCGGCGCCATGGTCGGTCACGGCAGCGTGTGGGCCGACGTCGTGCGCGGCCAGACCGCGCGGGTCGTGATCGAGTTCGGCGTCGAGGTCACCCCGCCGGTCGACGGCGGCACCGACGCGCCCGCCACGCCGGCGCTCTCGATCGACCCCGTGACGCGCGACTTCGGCAACGTCGTGGTCGGGCAGCGCAGCGCCCCCGTGACCTTCACCGTGCGCAACGGCGGCGGCCTCGACACCCCCGCGCTGCAGGTCAGCCTCGGCGGGCAGAGCCCCGCCGCCTTCGCGCTGGGCGCGCGCAGCTGCACCGGCGCGCTGCCACCCGGGCAGACCTGCACCGTCGAGGTCAGCTTCGCGCCCACCGCGGCCGGCGCGACCTCGGCCGAGCTGGTGGTCTCGGGCGGGGCGGGGCTCATGGTCAGGGCGCCGCTCGACGGCACCGCGGTGCCCGCGGGCGATCTCGCCATCAGCCCGACCAGCCAGGACTTCACGTCCGTGGTGCTGGGCTCGGCCTCCAGCCCGGTCAGCTTCACGGTGACCAACAACGGCAGCGCCGCCACCGGCCTGCTCACCACCCAGCTCGGCGGCTCCGACTCGACCCAGTTCGCGGTGGTCGCCGACAGCTGCGTCGGCAACACCCTGGCGCCGGCGGCGACCTGCGCCATCATGGCGCGCTTCGCGCCCACCCGGGCCGGCAGCAAGCAGGCCTCGCTCACGGTGCAGGCCAGCCCGGGCGGCGCGGCGGTGGCCAACCTCGTCGGCGCGGCGCAGGCCCCGGCCAGCCTGACCCTCTCGCCGCCCAGCGTCGACTTCGGCGCCGTGGTGCTGCCCGGCATGAGCACGGCGCAGACCTTCACCGTGCAGAACACCGGGGGCGTGGCCTCGACCATGCTCGCGACGGCGCTGAGCGGCGCCGACGCCGCGCAGTTCATGCTGTCGAGCGACGGCTGCGCCGGCACCATGGTCGGCCCGGGCGCGAGCTGCACCGTCGCGGTGGTCTTCAAGCCCAGCGCCGCGGGGACGCGCAGCGCCAGCCTGACCGTGACCCCGACCGGACAGAGCGCGCTGACCGCCAGCCTGAGCGGCCTCGGGCAGGTCGCCGCCAGCATCACGGCGCAGCCAGCCACGCTGGCCTTCGGCAGCGTCCTCACCAGCACGACCCAGAGCGCGGCGCTGACCCTGAGCAACCCGGGCGGGCTGTCCACCGGCAACCTGGCGGTGACCCTGGGTGGCAGCGATGCGGCCCAGTTCAGCCTGGTGTCGGACGGCTGCACCGGGCAGCGCCTGGCGCCGGGCGGCTCGTGCGCGCTGATGATCGGCTTCACCCCGCTCAGCGCCGGGGCCAAGAGCGCCAACCTCGCGGTCACCGCCACGCCCGGCGGTCCGCTCAGCGTCCCGGTGTCGGGCACCGGCCTGACCCAGGGCGCGCTCACGGCCACGCCGGCCAGCGCCAGCTTCGCCGACACCCTGGTCGGCCAGAGCACCCCGACGCAGACCATCACCGTCAGCAACTCGGGCGGCAGCGCCACGGGCAACCTGACGACCATGTTGCTCGGCGCCGGCGCGGGCGCCTTCGCCATCACCGCCAACACCTGCACCGGCATGGCGCTGGCGCCCACGACCTCGTGCACGGTGACGGTGCGCTTCTCGCCCATGAGCGCGGGCAACCTCGCCGCTCAGCTGGAGGTGGCGGGCACGCCGGGCGGGGTCATCGCGACCTCGCTGAGCGGCCGCGGCCTGGCCCCGGCCCGCCTGACGCTGGCGCCGAGCACGCGCGACTTCGGCACCGTGGTGGTCGGGGCCATGGGGCCGTCGCAGGTCTTCACCGTCAGCAATGACGGCGAGGTCCCGAGCGGAGCGCCCAGCGCCGCGCTGTCGGGCGCGCAGCCCGGGGACTTCGTGGTCAGCGACAGCACCTGCACCGGCGCCCTGGCCCCGGGCGCGTCGTGCGCCCTGACGGTGCGCTTCGATCCCGCCGCGGGCGGCGCGCGCGCGGCCTCGCTGACGGTCAGCGCCACGCCGGGTGGCATGGCCACGGCGACCCTGACCGGCGCCGGCACCACGCCAGCCGCGCTGGCGCTGACGCCGTCACCGCTGGCGTTCGGCACCCGCCTGGTCGGCTCGTCGACCACGCTCGACGTCACGGTGACAAACTCCGGCCAGCAGCCGAGCGGCGCCCTGGCCGCCCCCAGCACCAGCGACGCCGCGCAGTTCGCCATCGTGGCCCCGACCGGCGGCACCCCATGCACGGTGGGGGCGGTGCTGGCCCAGGGCGGCAGCTGTCGCTTCGGGGTGCGCTTCACGCCCGGCGCCAGCGGCGCCAGGAGCGCCACCATCGGCGTCTCGGCCACG
This sequence comes from Polyangia bacterium, assembly GCA_044229835.1. Taxonomy (GTDB): domain Bacteria; phylum Myxococcota_A; class Polyangia; order Haliangiales; family JADYYK01; genus JADYYK01. The sequence continues at coordinate 18,412 of JBGASF010000044.1, forward strand.
CCCGGCGGCAGCCCCAGCGTGATGGCGACCGGGACCGGCCAGCGCCCCGCGCAGCTCGACCTGACACCCGCGGCCTGGGGCTTTGGCGGCGTCGACCTCGGCATGAGCGCGACCCAGGCCTTCACCGTCACCAACACCGGCGAGCAGGCCGCCGGCATGCTGGTCGGCCCGTCCAGCAGCGACGGCCGCTTCACCACCTTGCCGCCCGGCGGCGCCACCACCAACTGCGCCGGCTTGGCCGCGCTGGCGGGCGGCGCCAGCTGCGGCTTCCTGGTGCGCTTCACGCCGGCCGCGGTGGGCAACTACATGGGCACCATCACGGTCTCGGCGGCGCCCGGCGGCAGCGACAGCGCCACGGTCACCGGCAGCGGCCAGAGCGGCGCCTCGCTCGGCGCCGCGCCCGCGAGCATCGCCTTCGGCGACGTCGACGTGGGCGCAAGCAGCGCGGTGACCGACGTGGTGCTGAGCAACAACGGCGCCAGCGCCACCGGCAACATCGCGATGCCGGTGCCGACGCCCGCCACCTTCAGCGTGGTCGCGCCGGGGCTCGGGCCGGCCTGCACCTGGGGCGCCCCGCTCGCGGGCAACGCCTCGTGTCGCTTCGGCGTCCGGTTCCAGCCCAGCGCCAGCGGCAGCGCGGTCGGCTCGCTGGCGCTCAGCGCCAGCCCGGGCGGCTCGGCCTCGGTGGCGCTGTCGGGCGTCGGCCAGCTGCCGCCCCGGCTCGACGTGTCGCCGGCCAGCTTCGATTTCGGCCTGAACTACGTCAACGCGGGCGGCAACTTCCAGTTCCAGATCAGGAACACCGGCACGCGGCAGAGCGACGGGCTGGCGTTCTCGATCGTGGGCACCTACTACGACATCCTGACGGTGGGTGGCGATTGCAGCGCGGGGCAGACGCTGGCGGGCGGGGCGTCGTGCTCGATGCACGTGAAGTTCGCGCCCACCCAGCGCGTCACCGACGCGCCCGGCACCTTCACCGCGAGCATCACCGGCTCCAGCGACACCCTGCAGCTGTCGGGCGACGCCATCGTACCCGGCAGCATCGGCCACACCGGCGGCGCCTTCGACTGGGGCGTGGTCCACGTCGGCGAGAGCTCGGGCACCAAGGTGGTCACGTTCACCAACGACGGCGACGAGCCGGTGACCGGGGTGACCTACCAGACCTCGCCCAGCGGCGAGTTCGCGCCCGTCGCGGGTGGCACCTGCGGGACCACGCTGGCGCCGATGTCGAGCTGCACCCAGCTCTACGCGGTGACCCCGGCGGCCGGCGGCCTGCGCACCGCCTACCTGTCGGCGTACGGCAACTCGGCCTACTATGGCGTGGTCTCTGCGGGGGTGCAGGGCTACGCCACCGGCGGCTACCTGCACTCGGTGTCGCGCACCCCGCCGGCGTCCCTCGGCTACGTCGAGACCATCTGGGACAGCACCTCGCTGCCCTGCATGTCGAGCTCGTGCAGCTACCTGTTCGCGTCCGGGACCTCGCTCATCATGCTGGGGCGGTCCGTCGCCCCGTGCAGCTTCATCTTCTGGGCCTCAGGCCCATGCGCAGGCAGCTCTGGACAGTGCAGCTACACGCTGAACACCGACACCAGCACCAACGCCCAGTTCACCTGCCCCTGAGGCAGGCCCGGCCGCGCCGCTACTGGCCGGCCAGCTTCATCTGACCCAGCAGATCCTGCGACTCGTCGAGCTTGGCCTTGGCCGCGGCGGTGGCCCCGACCTCGCCGCGCAGCCCCTTGACCAGGAGCTCCAGCCACTCGCGGCGCACCAGCACATAACGCTTGGCCAGCGCGGCCAGGCGCCTGGCGACCGGATTCTCGCCCTCCAGCTTGGCGACCTTGACCTCCATGGCGCGCCAGGCCGGGAGGATCTCGGTCTCGATGGTGGTGGCGACCTCGGCGGCGGTGGTCTCGCCGGCCTGCATGCGACCGACCTCGGTCTGGAACCGGGTCAGGAGCCTGGGCTCCTCGGCGAAGGCACTCTGGAACTCGTTGCCGAAGCCGGTCTTGTGCGGCAGCGCGAAGGCGCCCGCGGCGGCCAGCACGGCGACCAGCCCGAAGCTGGCCAGCGCGCGCTTGCCGCGCAGGTGCAGCCCGGCGCCGTCGATGGGGCGCGCCAGGATCAGGCCGGCCAGGAAGCCGCCCGCCAGCCCGCCGAAGTGCGCGGCGTGATCGATGTTGGCGATCTGCGCGCTGCCGGCCACGTTGATGACCAGGAAGACGCCGCCCGAGCGCATCAGGCGCTTGATCACGGCGTCGGGGATCGACCCGCGCGCGCGCACCAGGAAGCCGAACATGGCGCCGAACAGGCCGAAGATGGCGCCCGACGCCCCGACCGAGACCCGGTCGCCGATGAACATCGCGCTGGCGATGCTGCCGGCCAGGCCCGCCGCCAGGTAGGCGCCCAGGAAGCCGGCCGGCCCGGTCAGGCGTTCCATGAAGCGACCGATGTCGATCAGCACCAGCATGTTGAGCGCGATGTGCAGGATGCCGGCGTGCAGGAACATCGCCGAGACCAGGCGCCAGGGCTGGCCGCGCGTGGTCATGGGGCCGAAGTTGCCGCCCCACTTGACCAGGTCGATGACCCTGGGCTCCAGCGCGTCGACGCCCGAGCCCAGCATGATGGCGAACACCGCGACGTTGGCGGCCACGATGAGCCAGGTCACCCAGACCAGCGGCGTCTGCTGGCGCAGCAGCTGGTTGAAGTCCGCCATCGCGCTGCTGGCGGCGGCGGGGCCGCGCGTCAGCACCCCGGGGGTCGGCGCCTGGGCAGTGGGCCCGGACGAGAACACCCCTGGGGTCGGCGCCGGCGGCGGGGGCGGCGCGTCGGGGGGCGGCGGCGCGTCGGGGGGCTGGTCGCTCATCGCGGGCAGCATCTCGCGAGGGGCGGACGTGCGCAACGGCTGGATGCGGTAGGATGCGCCGCATGAAGAGCGTGGCGCGGTGGGCGAGCCTCCTGCTGCTGGCGAGTGGGCTGGTCGCGGCGGGGTGCAAGAAGAAGGCAGGCAAACCCGGTGCGACGGCGTCGCCCTCGGCCAGCGCCAGCCCAGGCGCGGCGGCCCCAGATGCCGGCGCCGCCGCCAGCGAGCGCTGGGCCGGCAAGGTCGAGCTGCCTGGCGGCGCCAAGCTGGAGTTCGAGGTCCGCTTCAGGGCGGACAAGCCCCCGCGCGCCAAGATCGCCATCCCGTCGCAGGGCGTGCCACCGACCGAGCTGACCGACGTCGAGTATGGCGAGGTCATCGCGTTCACCCTGCAGCAGCCCGGCGTCAAGGCCGAGGCCCTGCCCCGCTTCAGCGCCAGGCGCGCGGCCGACGGCAAGACCGCGGAGGGCACGCTGAAGCAGAACGGCATGGAGATGGTGCTGAGGCTGCGCCGGCTCGCCGAGGGCGAGACGCTCGAGCCGCCCAAGCGTCCGCAGACGCCGGCGCCGCCGTTCCCGTACGACGAGCGCCCGGCCGACATCAAGGGCGCCGACGGTGTCACCCTGGCGGGCACGCTGACGGTGCCCCGCGACGGCGGCCCGCACCCGGCGCTGCTGCTGATCACCGGCACCGGCGCGCAGGATCGTGACGAGACGGTGTTCGATCACAAGCCGTTCGGGGTGCTGGCCGACCACCTGACCCGGGCCGGGTTCGCGGTGCTGCGGCTGGACGATCGCGGCATCGGCGGCTCGGGCGGCGACACCGGCGCCAGCGATCACGAGGTCCGCATCACCGACAACCTGGCCGCGCTGGCCTGGCTGGCCGCGCAGCCGGGCATCGACCCCGCGCGCCTGGGCCTCATCGGCCACAGCGAGGGCGGCACGGTGGCGCCCATGATCACGGTGCGCGCCGCGGCCGGCAAGGGGCCCAAGGTGGCCTTCCTGGTGCTGCTGGCCGGCACCGGCCTGCCCGGGGTCGAGGTCATGCGCAGCCAGATGGAGCTTCTGACCCGGGCCCAGGGCGCGCCGCCCGAGGTGCTGGCGCGCGTGATGGCGGGCCAGAAGCGGCTGCTCGATGCGGTGATGGCCAAGGCCGACCTGGCCACGCTGCGAGCCGCCGTGGTCAAGCAGGTCGAGGAGGCCCTGACCGATGCGCCCGGCCTCCCCGAGGCGCAGAAGCAGCAGATGATCGACGGCGCCATGGCCGCCGTGAGCTCGGCGGCGGCGCAGGCCTTCATCCGCTCCGACCCGCAGGTCGCGCTGGCCAAGGTGACCTGCCCGGTGCTGGCGCTGGGCGGCTCGCTGGACCTGCAGGTGCCGGCGCAGGCCAACCTGGATGCCATCAAGGCGGCGCTGGCCAAGGCCAAGAACACCGACGTCACCACCGAGGTGCTGCCCGGGCTGAACCACCTGTTCCAGCCCGCCAAGGTCGGCGTGGTCGAGGAGTACGGGGAGATCGAGACCACGTTCGATCCCGGCGCCCTCGACAAGGTGACCAGCTGGCTGAAGTCGCACGCCGGCGTGAAGTGACAGCCAAGAAGACCCGAGCCAGCGAGACCAACACGAGATGAGTCCGAGAGCGAAAGGGCGCGGTCGTGGGCGTGGGGGGGTGGTGACCGAGGCCGAGGCCGCAGAGGCAGCCCCGGGCAGCGCCCCGGCGACGGAGCCGAGCAGCCCGCCCGCGTCGAAGCGCGACCGGCTGCTCAGGCGCGCCGGGTGGGTGGTGCTGGCGGTGGCGGCGCTGGTGTACACCTACCGGCTGGGCGATCCGCCCTCGAGCTACCGCGCGGTGGGCGCGCCGCCAGTGTACGTGCACGACGAGTGCTACCAGGCCTTCACCGCGAACCGCTACGTGCGCGGCGATCGCTCGGCGTGGGACCCGCGCGCCGGGCGCGAGAAGGCCGAGCTGTTCGACAAGCGCGACATGACCGAGAACACCACCTACGAGTGGATCCACCCGCCGCTGGCCAAGCTGGTGATGGCCGCCGGCATCGGCATGTTCGGGTTCGAGCCGTTCGCCTATCGCATCGGCGGCGTGCTGATGGCGCTGCTGGCGATGTTCGCGGTGTGGCGCCTGGGGCTGCGCATGGCGGGGCCGGCGTATGCGCTGCTGGCGCTGGGCATCCTCGCCGTCGACGGCATGGTCTTCAGCATGGCGCGCGTGGCCATGAACGACATCTATGTGACCGGGTTCTCCGCCTGCGTGCTGCTGGTGGTGTACCGCTTCTGGACCGACGACAAGCACCGCGCGCGCTGGCTGTACCTGGCGGGCGCGCTGGTCGGGCTGGCGCTGGCCAGCAAGTGGAATGCCATGCCGATGTGGCTGGGCGTCATCGTGCTGAGCGCGGGCAAGATCGGCTGGGACGCCCGCCAGCGCGTGCTGCGCGGCAAGGCGCTGGCGTTCCATGGCGTGGCCTGGGTGGTGGGCCTGCTGGCGCTGCCGCTGGCGGTGTACATGATGAGCTTCATCCCGTACTTCGCCAACGGCTACAGCTGGCACGACTTCGTCGTCCTCAACAAGGAGATCATCCACTACAACCGCACCCTGCGCGCGACGCACTCGCGCAGCTCGGTCTGGTACACGTGGCCGCTGGTGACGCGCCCGGTGTGGATGTTCCTGCACAACGAGGGCGACACCTCGCGCGTGATCTACGCCATGGGGTCGCCCGCGCTGTGGTGGCTGTTCCTGCCCGCGCTGGCCTGGACCGCGGTGCGCTGGGTGCGCCAGCGGCTGCCCGCCGACGGCGTCATCCTGGTCGGCTTCTGCGCCTTCTGGCTGCCCTGGGCCTTCATCGGCCGCGTCACCTTCATGCAGTACCTGTTGCCGGCGGTGCCGTTCGGCGCGCTGGCGGTGGCGCGGCTGGTGACCGACGCGGCGAGCGCGCTGGGCAAGCGCGGGCGCTGGGTGCCGCTGGGCTATGCCGGCGTGTGCGTGGCGCTGTTCGTGTGGTTCTACCCGATCTGGACCGGGCTGCCGGTGGCCAAGTCGGCGCTCGCGGGCTCGCGCTGGTTCTGGTTCGCCAGCTGGCGGTAGCAGCCCCAGGCGCGGCAGCGCCCGAGGCTGCTCCGTCTCCGCGCCTTCGCGCCCACCAGGTCGAGTAGCGCCGGGGGCTCGGTCGCGCACGCAGCAGTTGTGCGCCGCGCGGTGCTTGGGTACCCTGGCGCTCCAACCTTCGCAGGGGGTATCGATGAAGATCGGTCCGGTCTTGATGATCGCGGGTGGTGCTGGTCTGGCTGCTGGAACCTTCACGCCGTGGGTCACCGTGAAGGACGTCATCTCCAAGAGTGGCTGGGTGGCGGGCGCGGACGGCAAGGTCACCCTGGCGTGCGGCATCATCGCCCTGGTGCTCGGCCTGGTCGCGGCGACGGGCAAGGGCGCGCCCAAGGCCAGCCTGATGATCGTGGGCATCCTGGCCGGCCTCGGTGGCGCCGGGCTGGCGGGCTACAACTACAAGCTGGTGCGCGACCTCATCGGCCGCTTCGGCAGCAGCATCACCGTCGGCATCGGCCTGTACCTGTGCATGGTCGGCGGGCTGCTGGTGGTGGTCGGCTCGGTGCTCAAGCCCAAGCCGCAAGGTTAGCCGCCCGGTCGTGTCCGAGGGGGAGCAGTCGCCGCAGCGCTCGCGCTGGGGGCGATGGGCCGAGCGCCTGCTCGACCCGCTGGGCTGGTCACCGGCCGAGCGCTGCCTGCTGGTCATCGCCATCCTGCTCCCCGGTTCGCTGGTCTTCGTCCTCCTCATCAACTTCCGCTCCGGCTGGCCGTACCTGCCGCCAGGCGCCGACCGCGCGGCGATGCGCGAGCTCGGCGCGCTGGCGTGGTGGGTGCTGGCGCCGTGGAGCGGGCTGGGCATCGCCGCCATGGTTGCGCGCCGGCGCCAGACCCGCGCCGACCTGCTGGTGCACCTGACCATCCAGGCCTACGCGCTGACCATCGCGGCGTTCACCTACATCACGGGGCCGCTGTACAGCCCGGGCTGGATGGCGGCCATGGGCGGCGCCATGGTCGGCTTCCTGCTGTTCGAGCGCGCCGCCGCGCTGGTCGGCATCCTCACCTTCGTGCTCGGCCTGGTCGCGGCCATGGTGGCCGGTCGCCAGGGCTGGATCCCGGTGCCGGTGCGCGCCGAGCCGCTGGCGGGTGGCGGCCTGATCGGCTTCGGCGTCACCGCGGTGCTGTTCATGGGCTTCACCATGGGGCTGGCGATGTTCCTCATCACGCGCTGGCGCCAGCACGAGCGCAACGTGGTCCAGCTGTCGCGCACCGACGCGCTGACCGGCCTGACCAACCGGCGCCGCTTCCTGGAGGTCTTCGAGCGCGAGCTGGCGCGCGCGGCGCGCTACAAGCGTCCGCTGTCGTGCGTGCTGGTCGACCTCGACCGCTTCAAGCACGTCAACGACACCCACGGTCACGAGGTCGGGGACCGCGTGCTGGTGGCGTCCGCGCAGGCGCTGGCGCGCGGGCTGCGCGAGGCCGATCTGGTGGCGCGCTGGGGTGGCGAGGAGTTCGCGCTGCTGCTGCCCGACACCGGCGCGGTCGGCGCCATGGAGGTGGCGACGCGCTGCCTCGACGCCCTGCGCGCGGCGCGCACCATGCTGCCCGAGGGGCCGCTCGGCATCACCGCCAGCATGGGCGTGGTCGAGATGCCGCCAGGTGGGGCGCGGGCCAAGGATCTCCTGCGCGTGGCCGACGAGGCGCTGTACCGGGCCAAGGCGGAGGGTCGCGATCGCGTCGTCCTGGGCCAGGCCGGGCTGGGTCAGGCCGCCGACAGCTCGAGCGCGCGGCCCAGCGAGTAGGCCACCTCGTACAGGCGCTCCAGGTTGTCGATCGACTCGAGGTCGAAGCAGCCGACCTGGTGCAGGGGATCGGGCGCCACCAGCCCGGCGCGGAACTCGACCCCGAAGTGGCTCAGCACGTCGCGCAGACAGCCGTCGGCGCACAGCACGAAGACGCGGCGCTGCTTGCGCGCCAGCGCCTTGTTCACGATCGAGAGCAGCAGCGCCTTGACCACGTCGAGGTGGGCGTGCTCGTCGAGCAGGCCGAGCGAGGACGCCAGCGAAAATGGGCCCGGGCCGGGCGCCCACGGCGTGAAGTCGAGCTCGCGCAGCGCGAACAGCGCCACCGGGCGATAGGCCGCGCCGGCCCCGAAGCCGAGGGTGTGCACACGCGGATAGCCGAGCTCGCCGAGCAGGCCGCGCGCGGCGCCGGCCAGCGACTCCAGCGTGCTGGCGGTGGCGACGGCGTGGGGCTGCCCGAGGCGCACGCGGTGGTGCTGGTGGAAAGCCCTGGCAAAGCGCTGCCCGGGCGCCATCAGCGCGGCGACGAAGGCGGCCGCCTGCGCGGGCGGCAGCGAGGCCAGCGGGCGCTCGAGCAGGGCGCGAGCGGAGATGCTGGGGACGTCGTGGGTGCGCAGGTCCATTTCCATGGCCTGCGGTGATTGCAGGGCGCGGGCCGCGGCGAGGGGCGCGAAAGCACGCCCGCGGGTGTCAGAAGTTCGACGCCTGTGGTGATTCGGGCCCGCACGGCTTCTTGCCGCTGGGGTGCCAGACCCACATCACGGTGCCCGCCAGCACCGCGCTGGTGGCCGACATGGTCCAGTACACCCAGTCGATGTGCCAGGCCACGATGAAGGTGCCGATGAGGTAGCCCACCGCGGGCAGCGCGAAGCGCCACTCCAGCGTGATGGCCAGCATGCCGCCGAGCAGCGACCAGATGAAGAAGTGCAGCACGTAGGTCTGCTTGGCCGGGATGCCGAGCTTGTAGGTGATGCCGTGGCTGGCCAGCATGGCCACCGTCATCATGATGGCGGACAGCGCGATGCTGCGGTTGAAGCCCGACTTGAGCATGGCGCCGCCGGTGCCGATGCTGAGCAGCACCATCAGGACCAGGAAGCCGAGCGGCACCGTCATCATGTGGCGGTGGGTCTCCCAGCCCGAGGGGCGCAGAGCGACGATCAGCGGGGCCAGCGTCCACACCAGGGTCATGCCGATGGCCAGCCAGCCGCGGGTGGCCTGGCCGACGCGGGGATCGTGCTCGACCTTGATGCGCGCCAGGCGGGCCTCCTCGGCCTCCTGCGCGGTCAGCGCATTGCCGACGCGGGCGCGTACTTCTGTTGACACGTCGTCAATATCCGCGATCAGCGCGGCGGCGGCGCGGGCGTCGTTGCCGGCCAGCTCGTAGTCGACCATGGCCTCGGCGGCGCGGGCCAGGCCGGCGCGCGCGGCGTCATGCGCGCCGCCCGGCCACGCCGCCAGCGCCTCGCGGAAGCCGAAGGCGCACTCCGACCACAGGCCGTACAGGATGAGGCGGCGGGCGCGCGCGTCGGGGCGGGCCAGCTCGGCGCGCAGGCGCTCCAGGCGCCGCTCGGCCTCGGTGGCCAGGCGGGTGGCGCCGCGGCGCGACAGGTAGCCGGTGATGGCCAGGCGCAGCTGCTCGGGGGTCTCGAAGCGGGCGTCGGGGTCGGCGTCGAGGGCGCGGGTGCAGATGCGCACCAGCTCGGCGGGGGCGTCGGCCGGGAAGCTGGGGCGCGAGGTCATCACGCTGGTGACCAGCTCGGCGAAGGTCTCGCCCTGGTGCGGTGGCTCGCCGGTGAGGATCTGGTACAGGATGCCGCCGAGCAGGTAGACGTCGGTGCGCGCCGACAGGCGGCGGCCGTGGCCGTCGAGCATCTCGGGGGCCAGGAAGCTGGGCGTGCCGGCCAGATCACCGGCGTCCTTGGCCAGCGGGATGCGGCCGCTGCCGTCGTCCTGCAGGCTGACGGCGATGCCCCAGTCGAGCACGTAGCACTCGCCGAACTCGCCCAGCATGACGTTGGCGGGCTTGAGATCGCGGTGGATGATGCCGCGCGAGTGCGCGAAGTGCGCCGCGCTGCACACCTGCATGAAGACGCCGAGGTTCCACTCCAGGGAGTCGCTGACCCGGAAGCGCCGGCGCTGCTCGGCGGCGTCGTCCATCAGGTCGTCCCACGAGGTGCCCTCGATGCGCTTGAGCACGATGACCGGGGCGCCGTCGGCGTCGAGGGCGACGTCATAGATCGGCACGATGTTGGGGTGCTCGAGCGAGCCGGTGACCCAGGCCTCGGTCAGCATGCGCACCGCGGCGGCCGGGTTCTTGTGCTCGTCGCGCAGGGTCTTGACCGCGACCTTGCGGCCCAGCGACTTCTGCGTGGCCAGGCGCACGATCCCCATGCCGCCCTCGCCCAGGGTGCGATGTAGCTCGAGCTCGCGCGCGATGTGGACCTCGCCGGCGAGGCGGCCGAGCAGCTCGAGGGCGCGCCCGCCAGAGTCGTCGTGGCGCTGCGGCTCGATGGTGGAGTTGGGGCGGCTCTCGATGGTGGCGGCGGCCACCATCGTGGACAGGCGCTCGATCGAGTCCTCGAGGCGGCGCTCGGCCATGGGGCTATGGTAGCGCCGGTCGGCGGTTTCGGCCAATCAGCAGCCCCAGCGCCAGGGCCAGCGCAAGGGCGAGGGCGACGGGCCCCGGCCAGCGCGGGCCGCGGGACGCCCGGGCGATGGCGCAGCCCGAGGCGTCGGCGGGAGGCGCCGGGTCGAGCAGCGGCACGAAACCGGCCTCGGAGAAGGCGTTCTCGATCAGGGCGCGGTGGGCGCTGAGGTGGGTCCAGGTGCCCCGGTAGCCGGGATCGGTGCAGTCGCGGGCCGGGTTCGCGGGGTCGACGGTGCCGTTGCCGCCGCGCGCGGCGACCCCGATGACGGCGCCGTTGCCCGCGATGGCGGGGCCGCCGCTGTCACCATGACAGGTCGATTCGCCGGCCTCGAACTCGCTGGCGGCCAGGCCGGGCTGGGTTTTCGGGCCGACCCGCGTGGTGACCACGCCGTCGCGCCGCTGGCGCTGCGCGGGCAGGCCGGGGCCGCTGTCGGTGACGCCCCAGCCGATGGCGGCGAAGCTCTCGCCGCGCGCGGGCGGGCGATCGAGGCGCAGCGCGACCGTGGGGGCGGCGAGCTCGCGATCGAGCTCGAGCAGCGCCAGGTCACCGGCGCACACGTCGGGATCGTCGGGCACGAACAGGCGCACCCCGCGCGGCGCGGTGGCCAGGATGGCCGGGGTCACGGTGGGCAGCGCCGATCCGGGCGGCATGACATAGAGGTCGGCCGGTGCGCGGTCGGCCATCACGGTGCCGCCGGGGCCCTCGGCCACGGTGCCGTCGGGGGCGCAGGCATAGGTGCCCGCGCTGACGGCGGCGACACAGTGGCGCGCGGTCAAGACCAGGTTGGGCGCCACCAGCGTGGCGGTGCAGGTGCGCGACAGCGCCTGCTGCTGGTTGAAGGCGACCAGCAGCACGACGGCATTGTCGGCATCACCCGACGGTGTGCCAGCGATGATGGGCTGTGAAGTGGAAGCTGCGCCAGCGAGACGACTACTGAGGAGTACTGCGACTGCGATGAGGCGGAACACCACCCCACGATCCTAGCCCGATCACACAGGCGCCGAGCAAAGATCGTCGCCTGTGACCTGTGACCTGTGACCTGTTGCTTTTCTCCGCCTAGTTGCGGCGCAGCGTCAGCGCGACGTCGTAGTCGGTGCCGCGCAGGCGCATGTTGGCGCCGGTGCCGCTGATCGTGAACGTCGCGCTGCGGCCGGCGAAGATCTCGTTGGTGTAGTTCAGGTACGCGGTGTTGCCGAGGACCTCGTAGCGCCCCTCGCCCAGGGCCAGCTTGACCAGGCAGCGCGGGTTGCCGAACGCGCACGCCGGCTGCGCCACCGAGGTGAACGAGCCGTCGGGGCTGAAGGTGTAGTCGTAGTGCGCGCCCGGCTGGTAGGTCCAGCTGCCGGTGATGTCGGGATCGGTGCACGAGCCGACGCGCATCACGCCGACGCCCGCCTTGAGGGCGTTGCAGCTGCCGTCGTAGGTCTTGCCGTCGCAGCCGCACACCGGGGTGTAGCGGATGCCGCGCGGGCACTGGGTCGGCTTGATGGCGCAGGTGCCGGGGGCGTCGGCGAAGCCGCAGATGTCGCCGGGCACGTAGTTGCACACCAGGCCGCTGTCGCACACCATCGGCTCGCGGGTGTGGCCACCGCACGACTCGCCGGGCTGCTGGCGCGCGCTGCAGTTGTCGGTGCCGCCACGGCAGCCCAGGGCGATGATGACCTCGGCGGGCAGCGGCGACGACGTCACCGTGACCAGGTACAGGCGGCGCGGGGTGTTGCGCGGCGCCTTGTAGGTCACCACGGCGGCGCCATTGTCACCCTCGGCCTGCGCGACCACCACGAAGCGGTAGCCGTTGCCCTGCTTGACCAGGCGCTGCAGCTTGAAGCCGACGTGGATGCCCGGCATCGGGAAGTGGTTCTCGTCCTCGACCACGGCGCTGACCTTGAACTCGCTGTCGAACGAGCCGAACCAGCGGTAGGCCAGATCCTCGCGCACCGGACCGTCCTGGTCCTCGCTGAGGTACACGCGCTCGGGGGAGTCATAGTAGAGGTGCTGCGAGCCCGCCGGCAGCCCGACCAGGGTGTCGGCCTTGGCGTCGGTGCCGTCCTCGAGGGACGCCAGCTCGGTGGCCGAGAGGTCGTCGCCCTCGTCACCCTGCTGATCTTCGCTTGCACAGGAAGCCAGCAGCGTCACCGCCGCCAGCGCCACGAACCACTGCTTCGAGATTGTCATGAGCGCGCCCCTAGCACGCTGCGTGCCCGGGACGGTGGCGCTGACGGCGACGGGATTTCGATCAGTTGCAGCGAGAGACGGGCGGAGAAACTGTCGCGTTCGACGACGACGGCGGCTCGACTGGCCGGCTCACCAGGTGGCTACTTGGCCCACAGCTGGATGCGCGCCTTGCCACCCCCCGGCAGGTTGCCGTAGCGGAACATCACGTGGGTGATGAAGCGCGCCTTGCCGGGCAGGTCGATGCTGCGCGTGCGCGCGCCCTGGTCGAAGACCAGCTTGGTCTTGGGCGAGAACATCTCGCCGTTGCCGAAGTGCACCATGATGTCGAACAGGGCCAGGTCGCTGCCCTCGGCGCGCAGGATGATCTTCTGGAAGCGGCCGTCCTTGATGCCGACCTTGATGGTGTCGCGATCGACCTTGCCATCGACCTCGCGGACGCCGAGCAGCTGGTAGCCGGGCTCGGGCGGCACCGCGGCGGCCGGCACCGTCGGCTGCGGCGGCACCGGGACGGGCGCGGGCACCACCACGGGGGGCGGCGGGGGCGTCGGCGGCGTCGGCGTCGCGGCGACATACTTGGCCCACAGCACGACCTCGGCGGCGCCGTCGCGCGGCAGGTCGCTGTACACCAGCTCGACGAACTTGATGTTGCGCGCCTCGCCGGGCAGGTCGATGACGTTCGAGCGCGCGCCGTCGGCGAAGCGCGCGTTGGTGTCGATGGTCGCGACCTGGTTGTTGCCGAACTTCACGGTCAGGCGCTTGAGCACGAAGGCGCCGTCGCGCGACACCAGCATCAGCTTGGTGAACTTGGCGGGCTGCTTGCCGACCTTGATGACGTCGCGGTCGCGCTTGCCCTGCACGCGCACCAGGCCCAGGCGGGTCCAGCCCACGGTGACGTCCTGGGGCGGCGGCGGCTTGATGGGCGGCGGCAGCATGCGCGGCGGGGTCGACGCCGCCGGCGGCGGCGACATCGGGGGCGGCGGCTTGATCGGCGGCGGGATCATGCGCGGCGGCGCCGACGGGGGCGGTGCGGCGGGCGTCTGCGCCCCCGCGATGGACAGCGACATCAGGCCGGCACAGAGGCCGGACAGCAAGCGAACTTTGTGGGTCATGGCGGTTCTGACTCCTGGCTGTCGCGGATGGTTAAACGGCGTCTTCACTCCATAGCCAGGCGGCTCCGCGGACTCCGCTGGCATCGCCGAAACGTGGTGGAACGATGCGGGTTTCGACCCGATCCGAGAACACCCAGTCGGCCAGCTGGGCGGGCACCGCGGCATACAGGCGACCGAGCTTCGAGAGTCCACCGCCGAGGACGACGACGTCGGGGTCGAGAATGTTCACCACCACCGCGAGGGCCCGCGCCAGGCGGCCTTCATAGCGCACCAGCGCGGCCTCGGCGGCGGCGTCCCCGGCGGCGGCGCGCACCACGACCTCCTCGGCGCTGGCCACGTGGCCGCCCGCGCGCCGGAAGTCGCCGAGCAGGCCGGGCCCCGACAGGAAGGTCTCCACACAGCCGTGCTTGCCGCAGTAGCACGGCGGTCCGGGGCGCTCGGCGTCGGTGGGCCAGGGCAGCGGGCCGTGGCCCCACTCCCCCGCCACCGCGTTGCGCCCGGTCCAGACCTGGCCGCGCACCACCACGCCGCCGCCGGTGCCGGTGCCGAGGATCACGCCGAACACGCAGCGCGCGCCGCCGCGCCGTCCACCGCCTCCGAGAGCGCGAAGCAGTTGGCGTCGTTGGCCAGGCGCACCGGGCGGCCCAGGCGGCGCTCGAGATCCTGCCCCAGCGGCTGGCCGTTGAGCCAGGTGCTGTTGGAGTTCTTGATGAGGCCGGTCGCCGGGGACAGCGCGCCCGGAGTGCCGATGCCGACGCTGGCGCGCGACCCGGTGTCGGCCTCCAGCGCCTCGACCAGGCCGGCGATGGCCTCGATGCTCGCCGGGTAGGAGTCGCGCGGGCTGGCCACGCGGCGGCGCGCCAGCTCGTGGCCGTCGGGGCCGAGCACCACGGCCTCCAGCTTGGTGCCGCCGAGATCGACGCCGATGCGGTTGTTCATGGCCCCAGGCGGGGGGCGAACAGGCCGTCGCCGTCGGCGTCGATGAGGATGGGGTTGGCCAGCGAGGGGATGCGCTTGCCGATGACCGGGTCACCGTCGCTGGCGGGATCGGCCAGCACCACGACGGCGCTGTCGCCGCTGACCGGCAGGCGCAGCGTGGCGGCGTAGCGCAGCACGCTGCGATTGGACTGATCCAGCGTCACCATGGTGGTGCTGGCGCCGACCATGACGCGCACCGCGCGCAGCGCCAGGTAGGGCGGGGCCTGGACCTGGATGGCGACCTCGATCTCGCCGTCGCTGTCGGTCACGGTGTCGCCGATGCTGGCCACGCCGCCGCCGGGGCGCGCCACCGTGAAGGTGACGAAGGCGCCGCCCGAGGCCATCACGCGGCGCTCCTTGATGGCGCGCGCGATCAGGCGGTCGTCGAGCATGGTCGGCGTGGTGTCGTTTCCGGCGCCGACGAAGACATAGGTGCGCGGCACGCCGGCCAGCGCCGACGGCCCGTGCGAGTCGCTGGCGCCGGTGGCCGCGGCGGGGTGGCCGCTGTGCACCAGGGCCAGCCAGTCGCCGAGCTGCTCCTCGAAGTCCTCGTCGCCGATGCCGTTGGCGACCTCGACGGCGTCGAAGTCGAAGTCGTTCAGGTTGGTGGTCGCGGGCAGCCCGAGCGCGCCGGGGTCGCGGCGGGCGCGCGCGGTCAGCGGGTCGAAGTCGATGACGTCGAACAGGCTGCCGCCGCCGAAGCGCGGGTGGTTGACCTGGATGACGCGCATGGCGTCGCCCTCGCGCAGGGCGTCGAAGACCTGGCCCGGCGAGCGGTCGTCCCAGCGCACCGCGCCGGCGCCCGACTTCGCCGGCTGCGCCACCAGCGGCCAGGCGTTGAGGTGGCCCCACACCACCGACGACAGCTCCTCGCCCGAGGCCGCGGAGAGCGGCAGCCCGAGCTCGTCGATGAGGTCGTCATAGCTGGCGATGAAGTCGTGATCGGTCGACACCACGTACTCCAGCCCCTCGGCCGCGCAGGCGCGGATGCGCTCGGGCAGCGGCATGGTCGAGTCGGTCGACATCTCGCTGTGCAGGTGGAAGTCGGCCGCGACCCAGCCCGCGGTGTCGAGCAGGCGCGTCAGGGTGAGCGCCTGCGTGGTGGTCTGCCCGGCCGTGATGGTGACGTCGGCCTCGGCCAGCGACCACTCCATGCCGCGCGAGACCGCGACGTGATAGCTGCCGGGCGGCAGGGGCACCGGGTGCGCGGGCGCGCTGGGGCCGAGGTAGAGCGTGCGCTGCGCGGCGCCGGTCAGCGTCAGCCGCGCCGGGCTGGGTGCGCCGAGGTCGTCGTGCACGGTCAGCGCCAGCAGCCCCTGGGCCGGCAGCAGCGGCGCCACCATGGTGGTCGCGCCCGCGGTGATGGTCGCGCTGACGCCCTGCCCTGGCGCGCGATCGGCGGCGTCGATGCGCACGTCGACCGGTCCGGGCGGCAGGCGGACGCTGAAGCTGCCGCCGGCGTCGGCGCGCGCCACCGTCAGCGGGCGCATCGCCACGTCGCTGATCAGCACCGGCACCCCGGCGGCGGCGGCGCCCAGGTTGCCGGCCAGCACGCCGCTGGGGCTGCCGATGAGCTCGCGCGCCTGGTCGGTCAGCGCCGCCACCGAGCCGTCGCCGACCACCAGCCAGCGCTCGACCGGGTGGCCGGCGCGGGCGTCGGGCCCCAGCACGCCGAGGATCCCGCCGGTGTCGAGCACGCGCACGCCGATCTGCATCGCGGGCTGATAGACCATCGCGTAGCTCACGCCGAGGCCCTGGCTGGCCAGGTACTCGCCGGTGCCGGCGCCCTCGTGCTCGAAGCCGCTGCCAGGCAGGAAGACGCGGGCGTCGCCGCCCAGGAAGACCACGTCGGCGACCCCGCCGCTGGGGACCTTGCCGGTGCCGGCACGGATCACAGTGCGGATGAGGAGGCGGCTCTCGTCGGGGGCAAGGATGTAGTGCTGCTCGAGGATGCCGTCGATGGGCCGGCCCCCGATGGTGGCGGCCAGCACCGGCGGGCGCAGCATGGGGCCGCGCACCACGACCTCGGCCGGCCCGGCGCCACCGGCGTCCACGATGACCAGCTCCTTGTAGTCGCCGGCGTTGAGCGCGAACAGCGGGATGATCTCCTTGAGCACGTCCTCGCCGCCGGTCAGGGTGGCGTCGATGGGCTGGCCGCCGCCGCTGCCGAGCAGGAAGTGGCCCTCGCCGAGCTGCCGGATCACGAAGCGCGCGCGGCTCGACTCCAGGATGACGTCGCCCAGGCGCGCCGAGGCCAGCCGCCCGCGCGGGATCTCCTCGCTGCACTCGACATACTTGGCCCGGGTCTGCCCGGCCGCCGGCGCGCTGGCCCGGCAGCCCCGCTCGACCGCAGGGTCCTCACGCAGGGTGTCGTCGTCCCCTGCCCCACCGCCGCAGCCCACGACGGCGCACGCCCACGCCACCCACAGCCCCCGGCCAGCCCTCGCCATGCCCAGGATTCTACCCTCACCGCCGCGGCGATCTCGGCCCTCTTCATTCCCCGTCGCCTGTTGCCTGTCACCTGTTACCTGTCGCCTGTTCTTTTTCGCGCTCTCCGACTACGTCCGCAGCGCCCGCCAATCCACCAGGTCGACCGTGCGCTCCGACAGCGTGTAATCCACCACGCTCTCGTGGCCCAGGCGATCACCGCCCGCCTGCAGCGGCACCGGGCGCGAGAACACCGCGCGACAGCCGTCGAGCAGCCAGGTGTGCATGTTCGGATACGGGTGCGTGCCCTTCCACAGCGCGCGCATGTGCAGCGCCGCCCAGGCCGGTCCGCCGCTGCACACCCGCATGTTGAAGCGGTCGTTGCGCAGCCGCGCGAACGGGAAGGCGCGGAAGCCGAAGCCCCACTCCGGGCAGGTGCCCGCGGCGCACACGCCGGCGGGGCCGCGGTACAGCACCTTGCCGTGCTCGCCCCCGGGCAGCGCCACCACCTTGCCGCGGTCGTCCACGGTGAGGGCGTCGTTGCCGGTGTTGATGAGCTCGACCTCGGCCGCGCCGCGCATGATGTTGCGCGGCACCGTGCGCGTGAAGACCCCGTGCAGGTAGCCGGCCAGGCCCATGCGGCGCGACGCCGGCAACAGACCGGGGCCCTGCTTCTGGCCGTGGAAGTCGTCGATGATCTCGGCGTCCCAGCCGGTGCCGGCGTAGTGCGCCAGCAGCGGCGGCTTGCCCGCCGTCGTGGTGCCCTGGACCCCGACCAGGCGGTAGCGCACCAGCGGGGTGGGCGCGCCGCTGCGCGCCAGCCGGCCGACCTGCTCGATGGCGGTGCGCCAGGGCGGCGCCTCGGTGGCGTGGGCCCAGGCGTTGCCCGTCCCCAGCGCCAGCACGCCCAGCGTGGGCAGCGCGCCGCGCACGTCGAGCACGGTCTGCCCGCCCGCCCTGGCGATGGCGCCGAGGCGGGCCAGGCAGGCCAGCAGCTTGTCGTAGCAGTCGGCCGGGCGCTTGCCGCGCACGAACGGGGCCGGCGCCGGGGCGGTGGCGCCGGCGCGCGCGACCAGGCGGGCGGCGTAGGTCGAGGCCAGGCCGACCTGGCGGTACACGTCGCTGGGCGTGAAGGGGCGCTCGAGCAGGCGGCCGAGCTGCCGGTTGGCGTCGATCAGGCTGCGCAGGACGTCGCTGGGCTGGCGCGCCGGCTCCAGCGCGGGCTCGGCGGCGCGCTCGGCGAGCTGCAGGTCGGCCTTGACCATGTCGAGCTCGCGCAGCGCGGCGTCGATGACCTCGAGCACGTGCTGCGGGCGCAGCTGCGCCAGCGCGGGCGGGTGCGGCAGGCCGTCGGTGGGATCACCGGTCAGCTCCTGGTTCAGGCGATCGGCCTTGGCGAACAGCGCCAGCGCCTCGAAGTAGCACTCGCGTGGGGCGGCGTCCTTGATCTCGGGCAGCGCGCGGGTGTCGGGGCTGCGCCCCATCTCGGCGCCGATGAGGCGGAGCTCGCCCAGCAGTCGCTGGGCACGTGCGTAGCAATTGGCCGGCTGGATGTCCATGGTGCCCTCCTGAGGTGGAAGGGCACTCTAGCAGATGCATGGGATCCCATGTCTCGCGACGGACCACCGACCCGGGCGGCAGGCAGCGCCTCAGGGAGCGCGCTCGTCGAGCGCCTCGCGCACGGTGCGGGCGAGGCCGGAGACGTCGTAGGGCTTGGGCAGGAAGTGGTAGCGGTGTGGCGGGGGCGGCGGGGTCAGGCCGTCGGCGTAGCCGGAGATGAACAGCACCTTGAGGCCGGGGCGCGTGCTCGACAGGGTCTCGAACAGCAGCGGGCCGCTCATGCCCGGCATGACCACGTCGGACACCAGCAGGTGGACGTCGCCGGTGAAGCCGGCCAGGCGACCCAGGGCCTCGCGCGCGCCGCCCGCGTTGAGGACCCGGTAGCCCAGCCCCTCCAGGATCTCGGTGGTCAGCAGGCGCACGTCGGGATCGTCCTCGACCACCAGGATGGTCTCGCTGCCGCCCTGACAGACGGGCTGCGGCCGCGCCGGTGGGGGCGCCGCCGGCTGCAGCGCCGCCAGCGCGGGCAGGCCGATGACGAAGCTCGAGCCCTTGCCGGGCGCGCTGTGCACCTCGATCCAGCCGCCGTGCTGGCGCACGATGCCGTGCACGGTGGCCAGGCCGAGGCCGGTGCCACGGCTGCGCTGCTTGCTGGAGAAGAAGGGCTCGAAGACGCGCGCCACCGTGGCCTCGTCCATGCCGCAGCCGGTGTCGGTCACGGTCAGCAGGCTCCAGCCCAGCGGGCTCGGCGCCCCGCCGGGCTGCCGCGACGCCACCGTGGGGTCGTGGTGCAGCGCCAGCGTGAGCGAGCCGCCCTTCGGCATGGCCTCCTGGGCGTTGGCGGCCAGGTTGAGCAGCGCCTGCTCGAGCCGCGCGGAGTCGGCCATGATCCAGGCGTCGGCGCCCGCGCTGGCGCCGAGGTCGAGCTCGAGCTCGATGTCCTCGCGCAGCAGGCGGCGCAGCAGGGGCTGGCTGGCCAGCAGCAGATCGGACAGGTTGACGCGCTCGAGATCGAGCACCTGGTGGCGGCTGAAGGTGAGCAGCTGGTTGGTCAGGATGCCGGCGCGCTCGACCGCCTTGCGGATGGCGACCAGCGCGGGCTCGGCCGGCGTGCCGGCGGCGCGCTGCACCAGGAGCTCGGTCGACAGCAGCACCGGGGTGAGCAGGTTGTTGAAGTCGTGCGCCAGGCCGCCCGCGAGCAGGCCCAGCGACTCCAGCCGCTGCGCGCTGCCCAGCTGCGCCTCGCGATCGCGCAGCTCGGTCAGATCCTCGACGCAGGCGATGCCCCCCGCGGGCTGCCCGTCGGGGCCCAGCAGCGGGCAGTAGGCGGTGCGCAGGAAGCTGGGCTTGTCGCCGGTCACCGAGCGGTACGGCCCCTCGAAGTGGCCGACCCGGCCGGCCAGCGCCTCCTGCAGCGCGGCCTGCTGCGCCGGGTTGGTCATGGCGCGCTGCATGTCGACGCCGACCACGCGCTCGGCGGGCGCGCCCAGGATGCGGGCCAGCGCCTGGTTGCACGCGGTGACCACGCCGTTGCGATCGAAGTGGCAGATGCCGAACGGCGAGTGCTCGAAGGTCAGGCGATGGATCTCGGCGGTCTGGCGCAGCGCCTCGGCGACGCGGACGCGGTCAGTGACATCGGTCGAGCTGGAGATGACGGCCTTGACGACGCCCTCGCGCAGCACCGGCCCCAGGCGCACGTCGAAGTGGCGCACCTCGCCGGTGGCGGTGTGGTACTCGGTCTGGAACGTGGTCGAGGCGCGGCCGTCGATCACGCGCTGCAGGGCGGCGCGCGCGGCGGGGCGCTGGGCCGGCGGGATGAACTCCAGGTGGTCGTGGCCGAGCACCCGGTCGAGCGACAGGTCGGGCACCGTGCGGTTGATGTAGAGGATGTGCCCGAGCGGATCGAGCAGCATGATGTGATCGGGCGAGTGCTCGGCGAGCGTTCGCCACAGCTCGCCCAGCTCGCCCAGCGCTGTCTCGGCCGTGCTCACACCCCGAGCTCCACCGCTCACCCCCGCCGGCGATTTTGCGCCCGGCGCGGCGGTGGGCGCAACTGGGGCGATCAGCGCGCCGCGCGCGGCGCGCGCAGGCCGCCCAGCAGGAGCTCGAGGCCGTGCTCGAAGGTGTCGTCGAGGTGCTCGGGGCCCAGGAAGGCGAACGCGGCGTCGACGTGGGGGAAGCGCTTGCGCAGGTCGGCGATGCTGGCGTCGCGGGCCTCGCGCTCGCCGGCCAGCTCGTTGAGGGCGAAGCCGTTGCAGTACGAGCTGACCACGCGGTAGGTGCGCGCGGCGGTGCGCGCGGGCACGCCGTGGCGCTCGGCCAGCGCCAGCAGCTGCTCCAGGAAGCCGTAGGCGCCCTCGCTGGCGAAGCGGCGCGTGGCCAGCAGGGCGAAGGCGTGCGGGTGCTCGCGCGCGATGTTGCGGTAGGCGCGCGCGACGCGGCGCAGCGCCTCCAGCCAGTCGCCGGGAGCGCTGGTGGCGAGACCGATGGGCGCCACCAGGCGCGCGACCACGGCGTCGAGCAGCGCGTCCTTGCTGGGGAAGTACCAGTACAGCGCCATGGCCTCGCAGCGCAGCGCGGCGCCCAGCTTGCGGGTCGAGAAGGCGGCAAGGCCGTGGCGATCGATCATGCGCAGGGCGGCGGTCACGATCTTGTCGTGCGACAGGCCGACCGGCGCGCGCGTGGTCCGCGCGGCGCGGATGGTGCGCGTGGTCGGCGTGGTGCGCGCGGTGGGCGTGGTGGTCATCGCGGGGTCCTGTCCAGGCCGGCCTTGCCGGCGCGCACCAGGCGGCCGGGGTGCAGCCCGGTCATCGCGCCCCGCTCGGCGATGAGCTCGCCGCCGACCAGGGTGGCCAGGTAGCCGTCGGCGTGCTGCATCAGGCGGCGGCCGCCCGCGGGCAGATCGCGCTGCATCACCGGGCGGCGCAGCGACAGCTTGTCGAGCTCGACCAGGTTGAGGTCGGCGCGCATGCCGGGCGCGATGGTGCCGCGATCGGTCAGGCCGACGAAGCGCGCGGTGTCGCGACACTGCATGCGCACGACCTGCTCCAGCGGCAGGCCCGGGCGGCCGGCGCTGGCGCCGCCGCGGCCGCGATCGCGGGCCCAGTGCGTGAGCAGGAAGGTCGGCATGCTGGCGTCGCACACGGTGCCGACGTGGGCCCCGCCGTCGCCGAGCCCGAGCAGCGCCAGCGGGTGCGTCATCATCTCGCGCACCACGTCGAGGCTGACGCCGGTGTAGTTGTAGATCGGGAAGTACAGCAGCGCCTTGCCGTCGTCGGCCAGCAGGGCGTCGTAGATCACCTCCAGCACCGGCTTGCCGGCGCGCGCGGCGTCGCCGGCCAGGCAGGTCATGGGGCCCGGCTCGTAGTCGGGGCGCTCGGCCATGCGGTACAGGCGCATCGCCACCATGTCGAGGTTGGCCAGGAAGAAGTCGGCCAGCGGCGGGATGGGGGTGCCGTCGCCGGCGACCTTCTCGCTCTTCTCGGTCAGCATGCGCGCGCGCAGCGCGGGGTCGCGCATGCGCGCCACGCGCTCCTCCAGCGACAGGTTGGCGATGGCCTTGTAGGACGGGAAGCCCATGAAGGGGTGGAAGGTGGCCTCCAGGCCGAGCAGCACGCCGATGGCGCGGGCGCCGACCTGGCAGCGCACCTCGAGGCCGCGTGCCACCGCGCGCTCGCTGCGCGCGAAGATCTGGCGCCACTGGTCGCGCGCGTGGTCGCGCTGCATGGTCGAGATCGACAGCGGGCGGCCGCTGGCCTCGGCCATCTGCTCGAGCAGATCGTACTCGGCGTCGAAGCGCTCCGGGCCGCGCATCATGTCGAAGTCGCTGACGGCCTGGACCACGCCGTGGCCGACGCCCTGGAAGGCGGCGGCGATGCCGCAGAGCTCGCGCGCGGTGGCCTCCGAGGCCGGGGTCTCGGCGCCGCGCGCGGTGCGGTGGTTGTCGCTGCGCCCGGTCGAGAAGCCGGCCGCGCCAGCCTCCAGGGCCCCGCGCAGGAGGCGCCGCATGGCGGCGATGTCGTCGTCGGTGGCCTGCTGCTCGGCGATGGCGCGCTCGCCCATGACGTACATGCGCAGCGGGTCGTGCGGCACCTGCAGCATGAAGTCGATGGCGTGCGGCATGGCGTCGAGCGCGGCCATGTACTCGGCGAACGACTCCCAGCCCCACGGGATGCCCTCGGCCAGCGCCGAGCCGGGGATGTCCTCGACGCCCTCCATCAGCTCGATCAGCTTGCTCTCCTGGCCCGGGCGCACCGGGGCGAAGCCGACGCCGCAGCTGCCCATCACGCAGGTGGTGACGCCGTGCAGCGACGACGGCGTCAGCTCGGCGTCCCACGACACCTGGCCGTCATAGTGGGTGTGGATGTCGACGAAGCCGGGCAGCAGGTGCGCGCCGGCGGCGTCGATGCTGCGCCGGGCCGCGCCGGTGAGGGCGCCGGTCGCGCTGACCTCGACGATGCGGCCATCCGTGATGGCGACATCGCCAGTCACGGGCGCCGCCCCGGTGCCGTCCACGATGGTTGCCCCGGTGATCTTCAGGTCGAACATGCGCGCAGCCCTCGCCTTCTTGTACGGTGTAAAGTGATCTCCTTTTACACTGTATATTGACGGCGATCAAGCGGGGAGTTCGAGGGCTCCGCGGCTGGAAGGTCTCCCCAGCCCCGTCGCCCCCACCCTGCCCTAGACACGGTCACGGTCACGGTCACGGTCACGCGACACGGTCCACGGCACACGGCACACGAGGCCGTGAACCGGTGCCGAGTGCCGTCGACCGAGTGCCGTCGACCGAGTGCCGTGAACCGTGGGCCGTGGGCCGTGGGCCGTGACCGTGACGGTGACCGTCGGTCTGGGACGACTAGCGCTTGATGCAGCCGCCCGTCTTCGCGACGGTGCCGGCGTTGGCGACCAGCTGGCAGCGATAGCCGCTACCACAGCCTGCGTCATCCAGGCACACGGTGCCGCACACCTTGCGGGTGGCGCCGGGGGTCGGGCGCATGCACATGTTGCCGTCGCCGCCGCACTGCGTGGTGGTGGTGCAGCTCTTGCCCAGGTTGGCGGGCTTGGCGAAGGGGTGCGCGTGGGGATCGTTGTCGATGCCGTTGACGCCCAGGAACGAGGTGTTGTTGGGCGGCGCGTTCAGCGTGCGCAGGACGTCGTCCCAGGTCGAGGCCTTGACCGCGCTGCGCGCGCTGCGACCGACCAGCGGCCACAGGATGGCCTCCATGGCCTCGGCGCCCTGGCTGGTCCAGGTGTACGAGGTCGAGGTCACGATGTCCATGTTGACGAGCTCGCCGTTCGGCCCGCGCTTCGCCGGGTTCTTGCGGAAGCCGTCGGTGAAGGTGGCGTAGGTCTGGCAGCCCTCGATGAGCAGCAGCTGGTAGCCGGGCAGCAGGCGCAGCGTGGGGTACTCGCTGGCCAGGATGTTGCCGGCCGAGGCCGACTTGAAGTCGGCCGGCAGCAGGCGGCCCGACACGCCGGCGTGGCCGTTGAACAGGATGACCTCGCGGGTGGCCAGCAGATCGAGGAGCGCGGCGCGCAGCTCGGCGGCGTTGGCGGACGCGCTGGCGACCATGCCGGGGTGGATCAGCGTGACCTCGACATCGACGGTGTTGCCGCCGACCAGCGAGGTCCGCGTCAGCGGGCCCGAGCCCAGCTTCAAGTCGTCATACTTCGTCACCGGCGAGGTGAAGCCGGCGCGCACGAGGTCGTCGTAGAGCTGGCGCGCGTTGGCCAGATCCTGGCGCCCCTCGTTGTAGTCCCAGCCGAACTGCGCGCCCACCGTCAGCTTGCCGTCGGCGTACAGCGCGGCGTAGTTCAGGAACGCGTTGGCCGAGCGCGGCGCCGGCTTGACCAGCACGGGCAGGATCTCGAGCTTGTCGGGGGCCACGGTGCTGGGGTCCCACGAGTGCACGCCATACGACGACTGCCAGGTCCCGGCCAGCAGGGTGGCGTTGTCGATGAGGCCCATGTTGAGGTCGACCATCTTGCCGCCGCCGCTGACGTTGCGGCCCGGCAGCTTGGCCAGGAAGCCGTCGCCGGCCGCGATGGTGGCCTCGAAGTTGTAGCTGAAGGTCAGCGTCCCGGTGGCCTTGACCTCGAGCGCCTTGACCGAGCTGGCGCGCGCCATGGCGTGGTAGCTGCCGTAGTTCTTGTTGCTGTCCTCGGGCTCCTTGTCGCTGACCCACAGGTTCAGGAACCAGCCGATCTGCAGCAGCTTGGCCGACACCAGCTCGCGCGCGGCGGCCAGGCGCTCGTCGGCGTTCTTGCTGGCGAACGAGGCGTCGAGGGCGACCACCGCGGTCGCGGTCGCCGAGA
Source organism: Polyangia bacterium (assembly GCA_044229835.1). GTDB lineage: Bacteria > Myxococcota_A > Polyangia > Haliangiales > JADYYK01 > JADYYK01. Next base: position 43,334 of record JBGASF010000044.1, read on the forward strand.
ACTCCTGCGTGTTGGAGCTGCGATAGTTGTCGACCTTGCCGTCGGGGATGACCTCGAAGTCGTCGGCGACCCCGGGGTCGTCACTCCCGTTGCCGCCGTCCTCGGTCGCGCAGCCGAGGCTGGCCGAGGCATAGGCGAGACCGAGAGCGAGGGCGGACAGGCGGGTCAGGCGGGACGCGAGGCGCATGTGTCCGGACAATCCAAGAAGCATGCCTCGCTGTGCGCCCATCATTTCAGGCGCTTGAGCCAGGGCGGCGGCTGCGGCGGCTGGCGGCTCGGGTTGCCAGCGGGGCCGTCGCTCACCAGGACTGCTCGGCCGCAGCGAAGCCACCCGACCGGGCCGAGCACCTATACGATGGCGTCATGGAGACCGTCCTGGTGGTGGGGGCTGGGCCGACGGGGCTGATGCTGGGCTGCGAGCTGCTGCGCCACGGGCTGCGCGCGCGGGTGGTCGACAAGGCGACCGAGCCGTCGCCGCTGTCGAAGGCCATCGTGGTGCACGCGCGCAGCCTGGAGGTGATGGAGCCGCTGGGGGTGGCCGACGAGCTGGTGGCGCGCGGGCTGCCGGTGACACGGGTGCAGCTGTATGGCGACGGCAGGCTGGTGACGTCGGCCAGCTTCGAGGAGCTCGACACGCGCTATCCGTTCCTGCTGTCGATCCCGCAGTGCGACACCGAGGCGGTGCTGGCGGCGCGCTTCGAGGCGCTGGGCGGGCGCATCGAGCGCGGCGTCGAGGTCAGCGCGCTGAGCCAGGACGATGACGGCGTCAGCGTGACCCTGAGCAGCGCCAGCGGCCCGGAAGAGGCCGTGCGCGCGGCCTGGGTCATCGGCTGCGACGGCGCGCACAGCAGGGTACGCAAGGCCATCGGCCTCGACTTCCATGGCGACGCCTTCGACGAGCCCTTCATGCTGGCCGACGTGCGCGTGGCCTGGAAGGTCGGCCATGACGCGGTGACCACGTTCTTCTCGGCCAGCGGGCTGGCGGCCTGCTTCCCGATGCCCGAGGAGCGCTGGCGCATCATCATGACGGCGCCGCCGGGCGATGCGCCGCCCACGCGCGAGGACATCGAGGCCGCGCTGCGCGAGCGCAGCGGGCAGGCCTGCGAGGTCAGCGATCCGCGCTGGCTGGCGCGCTTCCGCATCCACGCGCGCCAGGTCGAGCGCTACCGCGTCGGGCGCGTGCTGCTGGCCGGCGACGCCGCGCACATCCACAGCCCGGTCGGCGGGCAGGGCATGAACACCGGGCTGCAGGACGCCCACAACCTGGCCTGGAAGCTGGCCCTGGTGGCCACCGGCAACGCCGACGATCGGCTGCTCGACAGCTATCACAGCGAGCGCCACGGCATCGGCGAGGGCCTGCTGCGCGCGACCGACTATGCGACCCGGGTCGCGACGCTGAAGTCGCCGGTGGCGCGCGTGCTGCGCAACGCCGTGGCCGGCTTCCTGACCAGCCTGGAGGTGGTGCAGGCGCGCCTGGTGCGCACCACCGCCGAGCTGACGCTGAACTACAAGGGCAGCCCCATCGTGGGCGAGTACACCCGCAGCGTGCTGGGCGCGCGCGTCGGACGCGACGCCGCCGAGGAGACCCCGACGGTGCGCGCGTGGCGCCACTTCGCGCTGGCGCCGGGGCCGGGCGAGCGGGCGCCCGATGCCCACGTGGTGTCGGCGCGCGGGCCGGTCCGGCTGATGCAGCTCATGGATCACCGCCACATGCTGCTGCTGTTCGACGGCCGCGCCGCCACGCTGGAGGGCTACCAGCGCCTGGCCACCATCGCGCAGCTGGTGCAGCGTCGCTTCGCCGACGTCATCGCGGTGCACGTGGTGGTGCCGGGCGCCGAGCGGCCGGCGGCGCTGGACTGGTCGGGCAGCGTGCTGTCCGACGTCGACGGCGATCTCGAGGAGCGCTACGGCGCGCAGGCCGAGTGTCTGTACCTGGTGCGGCCGGACCTGTACGTGGGGTTTCGCAGCCAGCCGGCCGACGAGGAGGCGCTGCTGGCGCACCTCAACCGGATCTTCAAGCTGCGCCCGGCCGCGCTGGACTGAGACGGCAGGCGGCGGGCGGCGGCGGCTACTCGACCTCGAGGCCGAGCGCGAAGCCGTCGAGGCTGCCCTCGTCGGCCTTGGCGTCATCGCGGACCTCGAGGGTCCAGTCGCCGTCGGCGACGATGCTCGCGAAGGCGCTGACGTCGGTGTCGATGTGCAGGTCGTCGGCGGCGCCGCCCTCGTGCTGGTGCAGGATGGCGCGCTGGCCGCCGTGCACCAGGGTCAGCACCAGATCGCCGCGGAAGCTGTGGCGGAGGTCGATCTTGACGTGCACGCGGCGCGCGACGCCGCTGGCGCTGACCCGCGCGGTCGAGGTCAGGGTGGTGAAGTCCTGGATGCGCCCACCCGCGCCGGTGACGCGCAGGGTGCGCAGCGCCGGCGCCGGGGTGCCCGGGCGGGCCGCGGTCTCGAGGCGCGCCAGCAGGGCGTCGTGCAGCACGGCGTCGGGATCGCCGCCCATCAGGATGTCGACGAACGGGCCGGCGCCCCAGCCCAGGGTCGACAGCGCGGCGCGCGCGCGCGCGGCCAGGCGGTCCTCCAGGAAGCTGCGCGCGGCGGCGGTGGGGTCACCCGAGAGCAGGATCTTCAGCAGCGTCAGCGCGTCGGTGCGCGACTCGGCGGCGGCGCGGTCGGCGTCGGCGGCCAGCTGGCGCAGCGCGCGCACGGCGCGATCGAGGGCGTCGCTCTGCCCCTGCGCCAGGGTCACCATCTCGTCGAGCAGCGCGGCCTGGCTGCGGGTGTTGCCGAGCACGCGGGCCAGGATGTCGACGCGGAAGGCCAGGCGGTCGACCTCGGCCCAGTCGATGGCCGCGAGCCCCGCCGGCGCGGGGCGCGGGGTGCGCTGGCTCGCCAGCAGCGCGACCAGGGCGCGCTTGGCCTCGACCAGGGTGGCGAGGCGCGTGCGCAGGCCGTCACGGCGGGTGGTGTAGTCGGCCTGGCGCGCGCGCATGTCGCTCTGCTCGCGCACGGCGCTGGCGCGGTCGGCCTCGAGCTGGCGCAGCGCGGAGTCGGAGTCGAAGGCCTGCGCCAGGCTGATGTAGAAGCCGGCGGGCACGCCGAAGAAGGCGAAGATCAGGGCGTTGTTGCGCTGCCGATCATAGTCGGCCTGGACCTCGCGGCGGCGCTGGTCGATGCGGGCGACCAGGGCGTCGATCTCGGCCTGCTTGCCCGGCAGGTCGCGCTCCAGCTTGGCCAGGTCGGCGCTCAGCGCGGCGACGCGGGCCTCGGCCAGCGCGATGGCGTCGCGCAGGCGGGCGTCGAGCTGCTGCAGCTGCGCCGCGGGCAGCACCGCCTGGGGGCCGTCGGCCTTGCCGGCGATGGGATCCTCGAACGCGAACGGGGCCTCGGTGCCGGGATCCTTGCCGCCGTCATCGCCGACGGGCTCCGACGCGCAGCCGCCCAGCACCGACCCCAGCCCCAGCCCGATCAGCAACACCATCGCCCTCTGCGCGCGTGACATCCCAGCTCCTCCGGTGAAAAACGGAGGCTGAATAGCCCGACCAATTCGGGGCTGTCAACCGGGCGGCGCGGGCTGGCGCGAGATGATGGCGGAATGGCGCGTGCGGTGTGGGCGGTGCGCTGCGGCGCGCGGCGAGACGCGGGCTACTTGACGGTGAAGCTGAGCTCGCCGAGCGACTTGCCGGTGTCGTCGAGGACCTCGACCGACCAGGCGCCGGCCTTGATCGAGCGCCGCTTCGAGTAGGTGCGGTAGCTCGCGTTCTTGACGGTGTGGTCCATGCGCCAGACCTCCTTGCCGTCCTTCTTCCACACGTGGGTCGCGGTCTTGTCCTTGAGGCCGAGGATCTTCGACCACACGAAGACGGTGTCGCCCACCGCGAACTCGGTCTGCGGATCGACCGCCTCGTGCTTGACGATCGACTTGGCCGCCTTGAGCTCGACCGAGGGGTCGGCCAGGGCCGCGGTGCTCGCCAGTGCGGTCACCAGGAAGAACGCCAGAGCCAGCTTGCTACCAGTCGCCACCTTGCGCATCGCTCACCTCCGGCGCGCATCTTCATCGAGGCGATGCGCGCGATCAAGTGATGGAAAGACGGCGCCGCCAGGGCCGCCATTCCCGCACTCAGGGGGTGAAGAAAACCCCGAGTCCAATCCCGAGGATGAGCGAGTCGCCGAAGGCGACGCTGTCCTCGTCGAGGTCGGCGACGTGGACGCCGACCTCGGGGTGCAGCTCGAAGCGGTGGTGATCGCTGCGGATGCGCACGCCGACCACGGCGGCGGCGCCCAGCGAACCCAGGCTGGCCTCGCCGCGGGTCTTGACCATGACCAGCTTGAAGGCGCTGTCGAGCTCGAGGCGGCGGCCCAGGGTGGCGGTCCAGATCAGGCCGGGCTGGGTCTGCAGATCGAACGCCTCGCCGTCGATCAATGTGCCGCCGACGGGCAGCGCGACGGCCAGCTGGTCGGGCAGCAGCGACAGCTTGGCGTCGACGAAGGCCTGCTCGAGCGACAGCTCGAAGTCGCCGAAGCTGTGCGCATAGCCGAGCTTGAGGCCGGCCTCGAGGCGGTCGGTGACGCCGAAGCGGGCCAGCCCTTCGACCAGGACGGCGCGGCCCTGCACGCCGGGAGGCACCTCGGGGGTGGCGACGCCGCGGTAGTGCGTGGCCACGGCGACGGCGCCGCCGACCGAGAGCTGACGCGGGGCCAGCATGCGCGCGGTCTGGTAGCTCGAGAACGAGGTGCAGCCGGTGGCGCCGAGCGCGCCGGTGACGAGGACCGCGGCGACCGCGACGCACGCGCGGGTCATCGACCCAGCCAGGGCATGATGAGCAGATCGTGGCGCAGGCCGGCGATGAACTCGAACTGCTGCGCCATCGGGTTGACCTCGCCAGCGCGGTCGTCGGTGGCGGTGACGGCGACGCGACCCGCGGGCACCTGGAAGGTGGCCGACTGGCCGGCGCGCACCATGCCCAGGAAGTCGCCGCCCACGAACAGGTACTGATCGATGGCGATCGACGAGATGACCATCAGCTCCGGGTAGTCCTTGCCGTTGTCCTCGGTGGGGCCGGGGTCGACCACCTTGACCGGGCCGACCAGGCGCGGCGGCGGCTTGCCGGGCTCGGGCGGCAACGGGTAGCGGTGCTCGCCGTGGCGCAGGCCGTAACCCTCGGCGACGAGCTCCTGGCCGCGCACGCCGAACAGCCAGGCGCCGCCGTGGGGGTGGCGGTAGTAGACCACCTCGTCGGGGCCGATGCGCCCCAGGGTGCGCGCGATGACCGTGGCCAGGCCGGCGCGATCGTAGGCCGGGACGACCGCCAGCGCAGGGCTGACATCGGCGGCGGCGACCCGCGCGGGGTGCCGGTAGCCGCCGTGGCCGGGGACCTCGAAGACCCAGGTGCGACGCGCCACGGGTCGCGAGCACGCCGCCCCCAGCGTCAGCACGAGCAGCCCGAGACCTCGCACAGGGTGATCATATCACCGCAACTGACGCAGTGTATGCTTCGCGCCGCCATGAGCACCGAGCGCAAGGACTTCCTCCGCGACATCATCGACGCCGACCTCGCCGCGGGGCGGCACACCAGGGTCGCGACCCGCTTCCCGCCCGAGCCCAACGGCTACCTGCACATCGGCCACGCCAAGTCGATCTGCCTCAACTTCGGGCTGGCGCGCGACTACGGCGGCACCTGCAACCTGCGCTACGACGACACCAACCCGACCAAGGAGGACGTCGAGTATGTGACGTCGATCGAGGCCGACGTGCGCTGGCTGGGCTTTGCGCCCACCGAGGTGCTGTACGCGTCGGACACCTTCGGCCGCATGTACGACCTCGCGGTCAAGCTGGTGCGCGACGGCAAGGCCTATGTGTGCAGCCTGAACGAGGACGAGATCCGCGCCTACCGCGGCACCCTGAGCGAGCCGGGCCGGCCCTGCCCGGGGCGCGCGCGCTCGATCGAGGAGAACCTCGACCTGTTCGCGCGCATGCGCGCGGGCGAGTTCCCCGACGGCGCGCACGTGCTGCGGGCACGCATCGATCTGGCGGCGGCCAACATGAAGATGCGCGATCCGCTGCTGTACCGGATCCGGCACGCGCACCACCACCGAACCGGCGACGCCTGGTGCATCTATCCGATGTACGACTATGCGCATCCGCTGGAGGATGCCTTCGAGGCCATCACGCACTCCATCTGCACGCTGGAGTTCGAGAACAACCGCGAGCTGTACGACTGGGTCATCACACACACGGGCGCCGGCCAGGAGCATGGCCCGCGGCAGTACGAGTTCGCGCGCCTCAACATCGACTACACCGTGATGTCGAAGCGCAAGCTGCTCGACCTGGTGACGCGCGGGCTGGTGTCGGGCTGGGATGATCCGCGCATGCCGACCATCGCGGGCATGCGCCGGCGCGGCTACCGGCCCGAGGCCATCCGCGCCTTCTGCGACATGATCGGGGTGGCCAAGAACAACTCGGTGGTCGACCTCGGCAAGCTCGAGTTCTGCGTGCGCGACGATCTCAACAAGAGCGCGCCGCGCGCCATGGCGGTGCTGCGCCCGCTGCGCGTGGTGGTGAGCAACGCCGACGAGGCCGCGGGCGAGACCCGCGAGCTCGCCATCGAGCGCGACGACTTCCAGGTCGAGCCCGAGAAGGGCTTCAACCGGCTGGCGCCGGGGCGCGTGGTGCGGCTGCGCCATGGCGGCTGTGTGGTGTGTGACGGCGTGGTGGAGGGGCCCGACGGCAGCGTGGAAGAGCTGCATGTGCGGGTGCTGCCCGAGACCCGGGGCGGCGGCGATCCGACCGGGGACGTCAAGGTGTGGGGCGTCTTGCACTGGGTGTCGCTGGCCGACGCGGTGACCGCCGAGGTGCGGCTGTATGACCGGCTGTTCGCGGTGCCGCGGCCCGACGAGGATGGCGACTTCGTGCAGCACCTGAACCCGCGCTCGCTCGAGGTGTTGACAGGGTGTCTCGTCGATCAGGCGCTGGCGAAGGCCGAAGTGGGCAGCCGCTGGCAGTTCGAGCGGCTGGGCTACTTCGCGGTCGACCCGGTGGACTCGCGGCCGGGCAAGCTGGTGTGGAACCGGATCGTGGGGCTGCGCGAGACCGTGGTGGCGGCGGGTGCGGCGGCGGGCGCGGGGCCGGACCGAGCGGCCGACAAGAAGGCGAAGGACAGATCGGCGGGCGCTGCCGCGGCGGAGACCGGGCCGGACGAGAAGGCGACCGTGAAGATCCGGCCACCCAGGCGCTCCAAGGCGGAGTTCCGCGCCGAGGCCCGGGTGCGCGATCCCGAGCTGGCGGCGGCGTTCGCGCGCGTGCAGGCGCTGGGGCTGAGCCAGGACGAGGCCGACCTGCTGACCGGCGAGCGCGCCACGGCGGCGCTGTTCGAGGCCGCGGTGGCGGCGGGCGGCAAGCCGGCCGCGGTGGCCCGCCTGATCATCAACGAGCTGCCACGCGCGCTGGGCGAGCGCGAGGTGAGCGGGCTGCGCTTCGGCGGCGCCGAGCTGGCCGAGCTGTGCGCCATGCTCGACGCCGGCACGCTGTCGGGCGCGGTGGCCAAGGATGTCCTTTCGCGCATGGTCGAGAGCGGCGGACAGCCGCGCGACCTGGTGGGCGGGCTGACGCAGGTCAGCGACGACGGCGCGCTGGAGAGCCTGGTGACCGACGCGCTGGCGGCCAACGCCGGCAAGGTGGCCGAGTACAAGGCCGGCAAGACCGGCCTCATCGGCTTCTTCGTGGGCGTGGTGGTCAAGGCCTCGGGGGGGCGGGCCAACGCGCAGAAGGTGAAGGAGCTCCTGACGCGGCGGCTGGGCTGACATGGCGCCGGCGGCGTGGACGGGGCAGTTTCCGCAGCAGAGCGAGCTCGGACAGCTGCGCTCGGCGCATCCGACCAGCAAGTTCACCGTGGCCGCGGCGGGCCTGGTGCCGGCGGCGTTCGGGGGGCTGTTCATCACGCTGGGGGTGCTCGGGCTGGCCGGGGTGTCGTTCTGGGGCGACGACATGAAGGGCAGCGCCGGTGCGCTGCGGGTGATGGGCTTCGGCCTGGTGCTGTGCGCGATCTCGGCGTTCTGGGTCTGGCGCCGCCTGCGCAAGCATGGCAACGGCTGGGCGGTGTACCAGCGCGGCCTGATGTACGCCGACCACGCCGCGCTGTACCCGATGCCGTTCGACGCCATCGAGCTGCAAGCCACCCGGGTGACGTCGCAGAGCACCGGCATGGTCGGCATCAGCATCCTGGTCAAGCTGAAGCAGGGCGGCAGCCGCGAGATCGCAGCGGCCTACGTGCGCGACGTCGACAAGATGGCCGAGGTGCTGGGGCTGTAGTCAGGCGTCAGGCGTCGGGCGTCAGGCGTCAGGCGTCAGGCGTCAGGCGTCAGAGGCCGGGTCGCTGGCGTAGTAGTCGCAGAGCAGCGCGTACAGGTCGGGGTGGCGCTCGCGCAGCTGGCGCGGCTTCTCGAAGAAGGCCTCGCTGGCGACGGCGAAGAACTCGGCCTCGTTGGTGGCGCCGTAGCGACGCAGCACGCCGCGGCGCTCGACCTTGCGGCGCAGGCGCAAAAACTCGGTCGACATCACGCGCGTCCACGGCGCGTAGCTGGTCAGGTGGTCGAGCACCGGGGTGCCGTCGAACTTGCCGTCGGCGGCGTCGAGCACGTGGGCGAACTCGTGCAGCGCGGTGTCGTGGCCGTCGCCCGGGTTCTTCATGCCGTGGGTGGTGGCGTCGTACGACAGCACCACGGTGCCCCACGACTGCGCCTCGCCGAAGATGATGCCGTCGCCGCCGGGGTGCACGTAGTGCGACGGGTACACCACGATCTCGGTCAGGCGCTGGTAGTGATCGCGCGGGCGGTTCATGACCAGGCGCGCGGCGGCGGCCGAGATCACGACCTTGACCTCGTCGTCGATCACCATGCCGCCGGCGGCGATCCAGTGCTTGGTCAGCAGGAAGATCTTGAGGGCGGTCTCGAAGCGCTCGCGCGCGGGGCCGGCCAGGGCCGGGTAGAACGGCACGTGGGCCTCGAGGATGGCGCGCCACGCGGGGTCGAAGCCGCGCCGCCGCGCACGCCGCCGCCGCCACCAGTCGAAGAGGCCGAACACGCCTCAGCCTACCCCGGCGGCGACGGGTCGGATAGCATCGGGCCATGGCGGCCCCCGGGAACAGCGAGGCGATCGAGGCGTGGAACACGGTGCTGTTCGACAAGTTCGTGCGCTTTCGCGACCTGGTCGAGCTCAACCTGGGCAAGCACGGCGAGGTCGCCATGACCAGCCATCCGCCCCCGGTGGGCGGGCGCGTGCTCGACGTCGGCTGCGGCTTCGGCGGCACCACGCTCGACCTGGCGCGGCTGGTCGGTGACGCCGGCGAGGCGGTCGGGGTCGACGCCGCGGCGCGCTTCATCGCCGACGCCAGCACGGCCGCGACGCACAAGGGCGTCAAGAACGCGCGCTTCATGACCGCCGACGTCGAGAGCGACGACCTCGGCGGCCCCTATGACCACGCCTTCGCGCGCTTCGGCACCATGTTCTTCTCGAGCCCGGTGCGCGCGCTGCGCAACGTGCGGCGCGCCCTGAAGCCGGGCGCGCGCCTGGTCAAGACGGTGTGGCGCCGGCGCGACGACAACCCGTGCTTCTACCTGGCCGAGCAGATCGTGAAGGGGCTGGTGCCGCAGGAGAACAAGGACAACGCCCCGACCTGCGGGCCGGGGCCGTTCTCGATGGCCGACGCCGACACCCTGACGACGATCCTGCTGGCGGCCGGCTTCGAGGACGTCACGCTGACGCGCCTGGAGCTGCCCCTGCGCATCGGGCGCGACGTCGATCAGGCCATCGAGTTCGCGCTCGCGCTGGGCCCGGCCGGCGAGGTCATGCGCCTGGCCGGCGCCGAGGCCGAGCGCCTGCGCCCCCAGGTGATGGCCGCGCTGCGCGAGGCGCTGACGCCGCTGGCCAGCGCCACCGGCGTGCACGCGGGGTCGAG
>JBGASF010000045.1:0-50982 GCA_044229835.1 Polyangia bacterium
GTGGCAAGAGGTTGGCTCGTGCTGATGCTGTTCACCGGGCTTGCGCGGGGGGCCACGCATCCGGTGTTCGACCTGGTGCACAACCGGCCGCTGGCGCACCAGGGCGTGCGCGGCGGGCTGTTCATCGCGGCGGGGGCGCCGGGCTTCGCGAAGTATGTGGGGCTGGGGCGGGCCAGGACGGAGTGGCGGCTGCGCGAGCAGGAGGCCGGGGTCGAGGTCGCGCGTGTGAAGGGCGGCGGTGGGCTGCGGGTGCCGCTGACGGCGGAGCAGGCCGCGAGCGGCGTGGTGGCGGTGCGGCTGAAGGCGGGCAAGGCGGGGCGACTGGGCGTGGTGGTGGACAAGCAGAAGGCGGTCGCCGAGGTGCCGGTGGGCTGGAGCGTGGCGCTGGTCAAGCTGCCGGCGGGGGCGCTGAAAGCAGGGGAAAACCAGCTGGAACTCGACGTCCCGGGGGACGTGGCGGTGGACTGGCTGCAGGTGGGCGGGGAGGCGCCGGCGGCGGGGCTGCCGGGCGGTGACGCGGGGTTGCCGGCGGGGGACCTCGCGCCGGGGGGTGGCGTGGCCTGGTATGTCATGGTGCCGGCGGGCGGGGCGCTGGAGACGGTGCTGCGCGGCGAGGCGGCGTGCAAGCCGTGGGTCAAGGTGACGGCGACCGGGGCGCCGCCGCTGACGCTGCCGCTGAAGGTGGGCAGCAGCGCGGTGCCGCTGGGCGTGGTGGCGGGCCGGGCGGTGCGGCTGGAGCTCGGGGTCGCTGGCTGCGCGCGGGTGGACATCACGACGGCGGCGCTGACGGTGCCGGGGGCGGCGCCGGTCAAGGCCGCGATCAAGGCGCCCAAGCGCATCATCATCTGGCTGACCGACAACACGCGGGCGGACAAGGTCGGGACCTTCAACCCCAAGGCGCGCGCGAAGACGCCGGTGATGGATGGGCTGGCCAAGACCGGTGTGGTGTTCGCCAATGCCTATGCCAATGGCAACGAGTCGCGGCTGTCGCACGCGTCGCTGTGGACCGCGATGTATCCAGCCGCGCACGGCATGATCTCGAGTACCGCGGTGCTGCCGGCGCGGCACGTCACCATGGCCGAGGCGGTCGAGCCGTCGGGGCTGCAGCGCGTGGGCACCTCGGGCAACGGCTACATCATCAAGCGCTGGGGCTTCGGCGATGGCTGGGACGTGTTCAAGAACAACCTGCACCAGGGCGGCGGGCTGAAGGGCGAGGATCTGGTGGCGACGGCGCTGAAGTTGATGGAGAAGCGCTGGGACAAGCCGTTCTTCCTCTATGTCGGGACCATCGACGCGCACACCTCGTGGAAGGCGCACGAGCCCTGGTTGTCGCAGTACGACAAGGAGCACGGGCCGTACACGGGCAAGTACAAGACCATCTTCCGCGACGGCGAGAACTCGCTGATCTCGGCCGGCAAGGTCAAGATCGACGCCCGCGACAAGCAGCGCATCGTGTCGCTGTATGACGCCGACATCTCGTACAACGACCAGCAGCTGGGCGTGCTGCTGGCCGAGCTCGACAAGCGCGGGCTGCGCGACGACACCATGGTCATCGTGTGCGCCGACCATGGCGAGGAGTTCTGGGAGCACGGCAAGATCGGCCACGGCCAGTCGTCGCGCGAGGAGCTCACGCACATCCCGCTGCTGATCAGCTATCCCGGGGTGTTCGCGCCCGCGGTGATCGACGAGCCCGTCGAGCTGATGGACGTCATGCCCACGGTGGTCGAGGCGCTGGGCCTCGCGCAGCCGCCGGAGTGGCAGGGCATGTCGCTGGTCGGCCTGATGCAGGGTGTCGGTCGCGGCTATCCCACCGCGGCGATCACCACGCAGTACGACTTCGCGCACAGCATGCGGGTCGGGCGCTGGAAGCTGCGCGCCGGCAGCAAGGGCGACACCGACCTGCACGACATCCCGAGCGACCCCTTCGAGATGAACGACGTGGCCGCCACGCAGCCCGAGGCGCATCGCCTGATGACCGACGCCATGAGCCTCTACCTCGGGCTGCGCAAGCAGTGGAAGCGCGGCCTGTGGGGCACGCCGTCGAACCTGAGCGCGGGGTTCGGCAAGTAGGAGGTGGTCTTGGGCCGGCCGGCGGCGGGATTGACAGCGCCTACCCGGGCAGGCGGGGCAGCAGGACGCGGAAGCAGCAGCCCTGGCCGGGCTGGCTGTCGACCTGGACGTGGCCGCGCCACTGGCGGGCCACCGAGGACACCACCGCCAGGCCCAGGCCAGTACCCTTGCCTGGTTCCTTGGTGGTGAAGAACGGCTCGAAGATCTTGTCGCGGATGCCGGGGGCGAGCCCGGGGCCGCTGTCGCGCACGGCGATGGCCACGTGGGGTTCGGGGCGCGCTCCCCAGCCGGACGCGGCGGCGCCGTCGACTGCCGCGGTGGTCATGGTGATCGAGCCGCCTGCGCTGACGTCGCGCGCGTTCACGAAGAGGTTGAGCACGACCTGCTCGATCTGTGCTGGATCAGCCCACACCACGCCAGCGTCAGGAGCCGCCTCGACCCGCACCTGGATGTCGACGCCAGCGATGCGGACCAGGAGCGGCAGCAGCCGTTGCACCAGCGCGGTCACGTCGACCGGTGCGGGGTGGTAGGCCGCCTTGCGCGAGAAGGCCAGGAGCTGGGTCGCCAGCCCGTGAGCGCTCTGGCTGGCGGTGCGCATGTCCTGCACGATCTCGTACAGGTGGTGGTCGTGGGGCAGCCCGCTCAGGAGGAGTTCGGTTCCGCTGAGGAGGACGGTGAAGAGGTTGTTGAAGTCGTGGGCGACGCCGCTGGCGACCTGGCCCAGCGCCTCGACCTTCTGGGCCTGGCGCAGCCCCTCCTCGAGGGCGCGCCGCTCCGAGATGTCGAGCAGCGCCGCGATGATGCGGGTGGCACGCGCGGGCGGCTCGCGGACGACCCGCGCGCTGGCCATCATGTTGCGCCAGCCGCCGCCGGGCCGGGCCATGCGGAACTCCAGGTGGCGGAGGTCGTCGGCGCCGTCAGCGGCGCGGTTCAGGCGGTCGAACAAGGCGTCGCGATCGTCAGGGTGGACCAGCTCGCGCTGGCCTCCCATGGGGCCGTCCTCGCCGTCGAGACCGAACATGCGGGCCAGCGGGCGTGACCAGCGCGCCCAGTTCTGCGTGACATCCCACTCCCACACGCCCATCTGCGCGGTCTCCATCGCCAGCTCGAAGCGCTGGTTGGCCTGGCGCAGGCGCTCCCCGCTGTGCTGGCGATCGAGCGCGACCTGGAGCATCTCGGCGATCGACTCCAGCAGGGCGCGCTCCTCGTCGAGGAACGGCGCGGCCTCGCGGTAGGCGACCTCGACGGCGCCCAGGGAGCCATCGGAGGTGGCGAACGGTGCACGCAGGGTCCACGCCGTGGCGGTGTGGTTGGGCGTCGCGTGCGCGCACCCGCGATAGGTCACGCACGCAGTGGCGAGCGCAGGGAACTGCACCGCGGGAGGCAGCAGTGCGGCCACCGCGACCAGGGTCTCGCTGTGGCTCTCGTTCACCATGAGCATCAGGCGAGCCACGTCGTGCAGCGCGGTCAGCTCCTTGACCCTCTCGCCGAGCTGGTGCGCGAGATCCTTGTCGTCCACGCTCCCCTCCCCCTCGAGTCGAATCTATCATCTTGCGCGGCGGGGCAGGTGTGCGCTCACGCCGCCAGGCCGCCCGCGCTACTCCCTCACACAGTCGAAGCTGCCGCTGGCGGTGATGTGGGCGGTCGAGCTGCCACCAGCCGGGCTGGGGTCGTGCACGACGTCGCTGAAGGTGCCGGTGACCTGGTCGGTGGTCAGCGTCTGGAACACCACGCTGCCGCCCTGCGTGCTGCGGGTCCAGACCTGGCCATCGGCCAGGTGCCGGATGCCCACCCTGACCGCCGGGCCGTTGGGATAGCTGCCCGGGGCGTTGACCTGGTCAGGGTCCCACGTCACGTAGAAGCCGTAGCGTCCAGGATCGAGCGCCTCGGCGAAGCGCTGGCCACCCTCGGCGCCGAGCACACAGCTGCTGCTGTAGCGGAAGGCCGTGCCGTCCTGCACGCCGGTCGCCTCGAGGTGCCCAGGCTTGTCGTCCCCGCCGCAGCTGCTGACGAGGAGCATCAACACGATCATGCGCTTCATGACTCACCACCCACACTCGTCGGCGCCCTTCATGATGATACACGGCGGACGACGACGATGGCTGGCGCGAGGCGGGCTCAGGGCAGGAGCAGCGTCGAGGTGAAGGCGCCAGCGCGAGCGGGCATGGTGACGGCCTGGAAGTTGGTGGCGCCCATGGTGGCGTCGACGGTGACGTCGCCGGTCTCGGTGTTGGCGATGAGGACGCCGCCGCTGGCGTCGGTGCTGGTGGCGCTGGAGCTCGGCACCATGCCGGCGAGGTAGCTGACCTTGGCGGTGCCGGCGGGCATGATGGTCACGGTGGCGCCGGCCACCGGGGTGCCGGCGGCGTTGACGACCGCGAGGCCGACCAGGCCCTTGCCGGCCTGCTGGGTGAAGCCGCCGGCGAGGCCGAGCAGGCCGACGGTCTGCTGGCTCATGATGAGGACGGTGGCGTTCGGGGTGTCCGCGGTCAGCGGGCGCGGGAAGTAGAGGTAGGAGTCGAGGCGGCCGGAGCTGACGCCCTTCAGGTAGCCGTCGAAGGGCGCGCCGCCGGTGTCGACGGTGAGCGCGTAGGTGCCATCGGCGGCGGAGGTGGCGGTGGCGACGGCGGCGCCGCCGCTGCGGCGATAGGCCTCGAGGGTGGCGCCGGCGAGCGGGACGGCGGCGGTGTTCTGGACCGTCTGGGCCAGGCCGCTGATGACGATGCGGGTGCTGGCGTCGGGGCCGGTGACGGTGCTGTCGCGGGTGACCGCGCCGTCGCCGGTCGGGGGGCCCGCGTCGTCGTCACCACCTCCGCCGCCGCTGCTGCCGCAGCCGAGGAGACCCAGGAGGCAAGCGGCGAGAGCGACACGGGAGGCTGCGCGCATGGGCCCTGTATATCAGACCGGGGCGGCTCAGCGCAGGCCGGCGGCGAGGAAGCGGCGCAGGAAGGCGTAGGGGCCGGCGCTGCCGTAGGAGTTGCAGGTCGGCGAGGCCGAGCCGCGCGGGCAGTCGAGGTCGCGATCGTAGGACCAGTAGTGGATGCCGGCCAGGTTGTTGGCGATGGCGAAGCGGGTCATGGTGTCGACGTCGTCGAGGGTGAACAGCTCGTCGATGACGTCGTTGCCGCCGATCATGGGCGTCAGCTCGATGTGCGTGAAGGGGACGCCACGGCGATCGCGCAGGTTGTAGGCGGCCTGGATGGCGGACTGGCCCATGTTGCAGGTGCCGCCGCTGACCACGCAGACGCCGGGGCCGGCGCGACCGTAGTCCATCACCATGAGGTTGACGGTGAGGTAGGACGGCCAGGTCGAGGCGCTGCCGTTGAAGCCGAACACGGTGCGGATGGCGTCGAGGGTGTGCTGGCCGTGGATGCTGAGGTGCTCCTCGATGCCGGCGCCGAGCGACTGCGCGGTGGCGGCGCCGCGGTTGTTGGCCAGCGTGGCCAGGGTGACGGTGAAGCGCAGGCCGGGGTGGCTGGCGTGGGCGGCCTGGGCGCGGCGCATGAGGGCCTCGATCTGCGGCTGCGACTGGCCGGCCTCGATGTCGAAGTCGACACCGATGAGGTGCGGCGAGGCCCAGCGCGCCAGGAAGGTCGCGAAGCCGGCGTCGCTGGAGCAGGTGAAGGAGCCGGCGGCGCCGCCGGTGGACAGGATGTAGTCGACGTTGGCGGCGGCGAAGCGGCTGGCGTTGGCCTGCGCCATGGCGGCGCCGGGGACGCCGCCCCAGTTCTCGCTGCCGCACTCGCCGGTTGCGAAGGCGAGCGTGATGCGCTTGCCGCCGTGGGCGGGCAGATCGGTGGCCAGCGCGGTGCGGGTGCCGGGCACCAGCGTGCTGACCACGTTGGTGTTCCAGTCCATGTTGATGCTGGTGTCCTTGTAGGGGCTGAAGATCATGCCGGCGGGGGCGGTGCCGCCGGGGGTCGGGCTGGGGGTCGGCGTCGGCGAGGGCGTGGGAGTCGGCGTCGGGGTCGGCGAGGGGGTCGGCGAGGGCGTGGGCGTCGGGCCGGTGCCGCTCGGGCAGGTGGTGCCACCGGGCGAGCAGCCGACACCCCAGCTGACCACGGTGCAGTGATAGCCCTGGCCGAGGTTGCTGGCGGTCCAGCCGCACGACTCGCCGACATGGCCGGCACAGGCGTTGGCGTCGTTGCCCATGTAGACCCATGCGCTGGGGTTGCAGGTGGTCGCGCCGCCGGGGGTGCCAGGGCCCGGCGTCGGCGTCGGCGTCGGCGTCGGCGTCGGCGTCGGGCCAGCGCCGCCTGCGCAGCTGGCCGGCTGCCACAGCGCGGGCACCGCCGATGGGGTCCATCCCGGCTGGCTGGTGTGGGCCTGGATGCACTGATACGTGGCGCCCGCGAAGCTCACGGCTGCGCCCACGGCGTAGGGCGTCCACTCCGACCAGGCCCGCGCCGACGCGCACTCGGCGGCGGACAGCTCGGCTGGAGCCTCGTTGACGGCGGGCTCGCTGCAACCAGCGACGAGAGCAGCGAGCACGATGCAGCACAGCGCGTGTCGGGTCATGGGGGGGGCTCCTCTGGCTTTCGAGGTCGGCACGCAATGCCGACGTCTAGGTAGAGGTGGGCCCCCGGTGAATCGGGTCACGACCCCGGGCGCGCTGGGCATCCTTGGTTCGACTGGCCGGTGCTACCATCGCGCGATGGGGGGCGAGGGCATCACGCGGCCGGTGCTGCTGGCCGAGACGACGCTGCGCGAGGTCGCGGCGGCGCTCGACGATCATGCTGATCCCGGCGCCCTCGGGCGAGCGCGCCAGCTGTACGAGGCGCTGTGGGCGCAGCTCGACGAGGCGCGCGCGGCGGCGCTGGCGGCGGGCCATGCGGTCGAGGCCTACGACGGGCTGCGCGCGACCGCGCCTGGAGATCTGTTCGCGGCCAAGCAGACGCCGCTACCGACCAAGGACGGCGTGTCGTTCGTGGCGCACGCGGTGGCGGGTCTGCCGGAGGTCACCAAGATCCAGCTCGATCTGAGCGGGCTGGTGGTCGCCAGGCAGTGCGCCCAGGCGCTCAAGCAGGCGACGCCCGAGCTGCCCTGGCGCGAGGAGCAGCGCCAGCTCGACGCGCTGGGCAACACCAACGTGCGCTCGGGCCGCGGCGTGGCGATCTTCATCATGCTGGTCGTCGCGGCCGCGGTGATCTACGCGGTGCTCTGGATCTCCAGCCACATGTGAGGCAAGGGTCCCGACCCACCGCCGCGAGCACGCGCTCACCTGTTTCCAGAGCCTGAGAAGGCCCGACGGGCTACGATGGCCGGCGTGCTGGGCGGGCTGGTTCTCGTGATGGTTGCATATGGGTGGGTGAACCGTCTGGCGGCTACGCGGGGACATCGCGGACCGTGGCCGGGATGGCTCGTGGTGGCCAGCTACTTCGCGACGCTGGGTGCGGCGCTGGCCACCGGGCAGCAGTCGGTCTGGCTCTACCCGGTGGGCACACTGGTGCTGGTGGCGGCGGTCGTGGCCGGGGTCAGGCTGCTCCCGCGCCGCGCACGTCACAGCGGGATCCGGCCCGCCTCGCGGGCACCGTATGCGGCGCTGGCGTGGCTGTGCGGGGCTGGCGCCTTGGCGGCGCTGCTCGGAGTCTACGGGCTGTTCCAGACGAGATCGTGGACGCTGATTCGGTTGCTCCCGGTGCTGCTGCCTGGCGCAATCATCGGCGCCCTGCTCCTCATCGATGCCGCGGTGCGCAGCGCCGATCTGGCGCGCCGCCAGCGCGCCCCTGGACTGGAAGAGGTCGCGCGCAGGGATCCCCGCGCACCCGTGGTCTTCCTGCGCACCTTCCTGCTCGACGAGCAGCGGGTGCGTCGCCGATTCCTCCTCGTCCTCCCGACCACCGACACCAGCAGCCTCGAAGAGCTGTTGGCTACACCCGTTCACCGCAGCATCGGGCCCCTCGTGGCCATCGGCAATCCGACCGACTATCTGCCCACCTTCGGCGCCATCAAGACCTACGAGCGCGATGATGACTGGCAGGCCACCGTCGCAGGGTTGGTCGCGCGAGCCGTGGCCGTGGTGGTCGTCGAGGGCTCCACCGACGGACTTCGCTGGGAGCTCACCCATCTGCGCGCGAGCAAGGAGCTGTCGCGCGTCTTCGTGCTGACCGCGCCTGCTTCGATGCGCACGTCGGCCTCCACCACATGGCCCGGCTTCGCGCGGGCGCTCGTCAGCGCGGGCTTCCAGCCGCCAGCGACCGATCCTGGCCCAGGCGCTGTGCTCGGCTTCGTCGCCAGCGGCGCGTCCCACCTGATCGCCCAGGGCTGCCGGGGCGGCGATGACTATGCGAGGTCGATCGAGGCCGCGCTGAACGAGTTGCCGAGCCCGAAGCCGGCGTCGCCACCGCCTGGTTCGACGGCGCCGCCACGGCGCGGCTGGCTCACGCGCGTCCTGCCGCGGTTTGGCTCAGCGACCTTCCTGCTCTCCTTGGTGGCCCTGGCGGTGCTGGCGGTCGTCCTGCGTCTCTTCGTGGTGGTCGCGTTCAAGGCGCCGTCAGGGTCGATGCGGCCCGGGATCGCTCCCGGGGCGCGGCTCTGGATCAATCGCCTGGCCCGCGTGCAGCGCGGCGATGTCATCGCGTTCCACTTCCCGCCCGAGCCCCGTCGGCACTTCCTCAAGCGGGTCATCGCGGTTGGCGGCGAGCGGGTCCGGGTCGCAAACGGGGTCGTGTTCGTGAACGGCATCGCCTTGCCCCACCAGCCGCTGGCCGGGCCCTGCGTGGTGGTGGACCGCGACGAGGGGAGCGCCGAGCCACGCCAGCGACGCTGCGCGAGATACCGCGAGCGGCTGGGCTGGCACAGCTACACCGTGCTCGCGTTGCCCGACCGGCCTCAGCCCGACTTCCCTGAGACCGTGGTTCCGCCCGGCCACTTCTTCGTGCTGGGGGACCACCGCGACGACAGCCACGACTCACGTCACTGGGGCTTCGTTCCGGCCTCGAAGGTCATCGGCGTACCGTTCTGAGGCCTAGAAACGCCGCGATTGATCCCGACACGGTTGGGGGAGGACAATCGCCGCGTGGGCGTGGGGGTGGGCGAGGCGCTGGTCATCGGGGTCATCCTGACACCCCTGGTGGTGCCGCGCCTGGTGGTCTGGCTGGTACCCCCGCGCTGGTCGCGGCTCGCCAACCGGGCCGGCGCCGTCCTGGCCACGCTCACCGCAGGGGTCCTCACCTTCACCATCTACCAGGTCTCACGCACGGCCGAGCCAGCGCGCTGGATGCTGGCCCTCTTGCTGGCGTCGGGGCTGCTGCTGCTGGGGCTGCTGCTCGCCTACAAGCGGGTGCTCGGCCGCTGGACCATGCGTCGAATCGAGGATCGCCACCTGCGCCGCGATGGGGTGTCGTGCCCGCCGCTGCCCAGAGAGGCCCCTGCGGCGCTACCGTTCCTGGCCGTGGGTGTCGGCTATCTGGGCGTGGCGCTGGCGCTGGCCGTGCTGCGGCCACCAGTCGTGGCCACGACACTGGTCCTGCTGGTGCTGACGCTGATGTGGCTCCTGGTCGGAAACTACCTGCACTACGTCCCCAACTCGAGTCGGCGGCTCAAGTACCAGGTCGTGCTGGTGGCGGCTTCCACCTGGTGGCTGGGCCAACCGTTCATGGCGGCCATGCAGACGGCCTTCCTGGGCCCACCTCTTCAGCCCAGCGCTGGACAGCTGGTGATGGGGCCCATCGTGCTGCTGGTGCTGTTCGTCCTGGCCGCGCCGTTCGCGGTTCCCGACTCCCGGCCGCCAGGCCGCCTGACCAGGATGCTCTGGCGCACGGAGTGGTTCTGGCTCCTGGTGCCGTGCTACTTCGTGGCCCCTGCACTGCCGCTGCCGCCGCTCGCATTGCTGCAGCTGCTGGTGCGCTACGCCATCGGGGAGCGGCTGGTGCGGGCGCCGATCCTGTACCTGCGCTCGTTCGGCTATGGCGCGGCGCCGACCGCGTTTGCGCGCATCGTGGCGCCGGTCGCGCGCCCACGGGGCGTGGTGGTCGCGCTGGCGCACCAGCGCCAGCGGCCGAGCGACTTCTTTGCCGTCACTGATCCGACGGAGATCGCTGCCCGCTTCGTGATGGTGCCCGACGACGAGTGGCAGGCCTGGGTCGAGACCCAGATGCGCACCGCCAGCGTGGTCGTGTTCGACCACAGCGTCGACACCGAGTCGGTGCGCTGGGAGCGCGAGCTGGCTGCGAGGCTCGTGCCCCCCGAGCGTGTGATCGTGCTGCATCACCAGGACGCACCGCCGCGGGCGGAAGGTACCAGCAACGTGCTGCCCTACACCGCCTCGCTCCTGGGCGCCTGGCGTGCACGCTGGCGGTTTCGCCGCGCGCTGCGCCGTTCGCTTCGGGCCTGGGACCTCGAGCTGGCCAAGTGCACTCCCGCGCCCGCCCGGAGACTGCCACCTGGGCAGCTGCCCGGCAGCCCGTGCGCGGTGTGCGCGCACAAGCTCATCAGCATCCGCGTCGGCGTCTTCTGCCACGTGTGCGGCGCTGCCGTGCACAACAGCTGCTTGGCCGCCCACGTCCACGGTCTCAGCCCGGCCGCCGTGGCTGGCCAGGCAACCAGGATATGATGACCCGGCCCATGTCCCCGCCCACCAGGCAGGTCATTCGTGTTGGAGCTGCCACGTTCTATCAGGGCGGGCGACGCTCCCAGGAGGAGTTCGAGGCGGCTGGTCGGCAACTCCTGGACGAAGGCAAGGCCTTCGAAGCCTACGACCTCATCCGCATCGGTCTCGAGCAGTTCCCTGCCAGCGTGCGCCTGCGCCAGGCCGCGGCGCGTGCGCTGCTGCGGACGGGTGCCCCCGAGGAGGCGCGCCCGATCCTGGAAGGACTGTGTCGTCGCGCCCCCAGCCATCCTGGCAAGGCGCAGCGGCTGTTCGCCGCCTTGCGCACGACGCTCGACGAGCTGGCCCTCGACCGCGAGCGCGCCGAGCCCAGCGGGGCGACCCTGGCCGCGCTGTCGGATGCCATCGACGAGATCGGGGCTGGCACGGGCGCGGGCGCCCCGGTGGCCCGCGACGCCGAGACGTTCGGACTGCTCGGCCGGGTCTACAAGGAGCTGTGGCAGGCAGGCTCTCGCGAGGACGGCGAACGCTCTCGCGAGGTCTACCTGGAGGGCTTCAACGAGACCGGTGACTACTACCCCGGTATCAACGCTGCCACGATGGCCTGGCTGCTGGGCGATCGTCCGGGTGCGCGCGCGCTGGCCCGACGGGTGCTCGAGGTGTGCGCGCCCCAGCTGGCGCGCGACGACAGTGACCGCTACTGGCGCCTGGCCACGCTCGCCGAGGCCAACCTCCTGCTCGAGAGCGCCAGCGAGGCTCGACGCGCCTATGCCGAGGCGGTCGCGCTCGCGCACGAGCGGCGTCAGCACGCGCTGGTGGTGTCGAGCTACCAGCAGCTGCAGCTGCTGCGTCGGCACGGCCTGCCGGTCCCCGACGACCTCCTGGCCATGATGCGACCGCCCACGGTGGTGGTCTTCACCGGGCACATGGCAGACGCACCCGATCGGGTGTCACCCCGGTTTCCTCGCACGCTCGAGGCCGACGTGAGGCGGCGCATCGACGAACGGCTGGAAGCGCTGGATGCCCGGGTCGGTTTCGCCTCGGCGGCCTGTGGCGCGGATCTCATCTTCATCGAGGCCATGTTCGCGCGTGGGGCGGACATCCACATCGTCCTGCCCTCGGCAGAGGACGACTTCATCCGGACCTCGGTACGTCCCGGTGGCGAGCACTGGGTGGCCCGCTACCGCAACGCGCTGCGCATGGCGGCCAGCGTGACCCATGCGACCGAGGAGAACCTCCTCCAGGACGACTCGCTGTTTGCCTTCGCCAACTCGGTGATGGTGGGTCTGGCCGACCTGCGTGCCCAGTCACTGGCGACCCAGCCCCGGCTGCTCGCGGTCTGGGATGGACAGCCCGGCGGTCGCGGAGGCACCGCGGACATGGTCGCCAGCTGGCGCGCGCGGGACCAGGTCGACATCATTCCGCTCACCGCCGCCGCGCCGACCCGGCGGCGGCCCCGGGTCGCCAAGGTGGCATCACGCGGAAAGAACGCCGCGGCGCGCCGCGAGGTCGAGGCGCTGTTGTTCGCGGACGTGGTCGGCTTCAGCAAGCTCGAAGAGGCCCAGGCGCCCTCGTTCATGCGGGCGTTCCTGCAGGAGCTCGCGAGCAAGCTCGAGCGCGTTCGGCCCAAGTTCCTCAACACCTGGGGCGACGGCATCTTCGCGGTCGAGGCCACCGCGATGCGCATGGCCGAGTTCGCGCTGCGTCTGACGGAGACCGTCGAGCGGACGGACTGGGATCGCCACGGGCTGCCGCAACGCATGCAGGTCCGCGTGGCTCTGCACGCGGGCCCGGTCTTCCACGGGATGGACGCGCTGGCGCGGCGTCCCAACTACTACGGGTCACACGTCAATCGCGCCGCACGCATCGAGCCCATCACGCTGCCCGGCCGGGTCTATGCCAGCGAGCAGTTCGTGGGGCTGCTCCTCGCCGAGCAGAGCCTGGCGGGTCGGGCCCGTCGTTACGCCTGCGCCAATGTTGGCACGGTGCCCCTCGCCAAGGGCTTCGGCACCCTGCACCTCTACCACCTGGCGCGCGCCACGAGGATGTGACGAGAAGGGGGGCGGGGTGCTCGAGGCGTTGCTGCTGGCCGGAGGTGTCCACTGGCTCAACCGCCATGCGCGGGGACGCGGACACCGGGGACCATGGTGGGGGCTCCTCGGGGTCGTCGCCTACGTCATCATCGCGAACCTGATCCACGGCCCCATCATGCGCTGGGTGCGCGTGGCCGACCCGGTGAAGACGTCATGGACCGGGGACCCCATCCCGGTGCCGGACAGCACCACGGTGAAGCTCCTCGACGCGCTGCTGCCTGGGCTGCTCGCGATGGCGGCGGCGTTCTCGCTGGTGGCTGTCCTCACCCCGCGCGTACAGGGTCGCGGCGCGGGCATGGCGGCAAGGTCGCGGGTCAACTTCGACCTGCTGGGCTGGGCGCTGATCCTGCTCGGCATGGTGCCGTTCGCGGTCGCCATCGGGATGACCGGCGCGGACCCGGACCTCGCGCTGATCACCGCGGGGATCGCACCGACCCTCGCGGTCGGCGGCTTCATGCTGGTCGACGCCGGGCGCTACGCGCGCTACCTCGGGGCGCGCAATCGGCTGCCTTCTGCCGAGGAGGTGCTGGTGCTCGATCCGCGGCGACCCGTGGTGTTCCTGCGCGCGTTCGGCATCGACGAGCGACGTGCGCGCGTCGGAGGGCAGCTGATGACGCTGGAGGAGGTCGTCGGCCCGCCGATCTTCTGGCACGTCGGACCGTTCATCGCGGTGGGCAATCCAGACGACTACATCGCCGCGGGCGGTGCGGCCAAGTCGTACCAGGCCAACGAGAGCTGGCAGGGGTACGTGACGGCGATGGTGCAACGCGCCTCGTGCGTGCTGGTGGCGGAAGGAGGCACCCGGGGCCTGGGCTGGGAGCTCGGGCTCCTGCGCGCGACGCTGGAGCCGCGTCGCGTCTTCTTCGTGACCATTCCGCGCAGTGATGGACGTCCCAGCGAGAGCTGGCCGGCGTTCCTGAACCTCCTGCGGCAGGCCGGCTTCGAGCCGCCCGAGGGAGACGTACCGCCGGGTGCGCTCCTGGGCTGTGACGAGTCGTGGCGCCTTCGAGTGGTGCCCGCGGTCGGGGCCGATCTCGGCACCACCCTGGCGTCGCAGGTCCCCGAGGCGGCGCTGGCCCAGGGGCTCGCACCGGCCTCGCTGCTTCCGCTGATCCGGCGCCAGGGGGCACCGCGGCCGTTCGCCCGCTCTGTCTGGCGCTACGTCGCCATGGCGGTGGTGGCGAAAGGGCTGGTGCTGCTGGTTGCTGCGAGCGGCGCGGGTGCTGGCGTGATGGCGGGCCTGATGGCGGTGCTGGGGGGCGTCGTGGTTGCGTCCGGTGATCCGGCTCGAGGTGGCTGGTCAGATGCGAGCACTGTGTAGATGGCTACCGATGGTGGTCGCAGCTGCGGGGCTTCTCTCCACGCTGTGCTCTGGGTGTCCAGCGACATGTGATGGCCGCCGCGAGGGCACACAGCGCGAGGATCAGCAGCGCCGAGCCGGAGCCAGGTCGTGTGCCGGGGGCGACGGTGCAGCCGGTCTCGGAGGTCTCCTCGCAGCGAGTCACCGGCTCGAGCTTCAGCTTGGTCTCGACCACCACGGTGGACGGGCTGCCGTCGAGCGGGTCGATCTCGAGGCGTGACACGCCGGTCGTCTGCGCCGGCAGGTCGCGCACCATCGCCAGCGCCTGACCATCGGCGGACATGGACGCATCGTTGACGCCGTCGACCCTGGTCGCCGGCCCCCGTGGCATGCCGTCCGCCGTGAGGCGCAGCAGCGTGGCGCCGCCACCGCGCGGATAGCTGCCAGAGCCGTGGCTGATGCTCAGCAGCACGAAGCCGTCGGCGTCGGGCGCCAGGGCTCCGAAGGCGTTGCCTCCCGGGATGACGTGCCGTCTGCCCTCGGTGGGCTGGCCGTCGAGCGGCGCGAAGACGAGCTGGCCGACCGTGCCGCCGTCGAGCAGGGCCACGAAGGTGCCGTTGCGTGACGCCAGCCCGGCCAGGCCTCCAGGGCCGACGAGGAACGGCGTGTCGTCGGTCGCGGCGCGACCGGGCGCCAGGCGCACCGCGTGGACGCGCTCGCTGACCTCGGGGATGGCGTGCTCGATCTCGGGCTGCACCAGCTCGTGCCAGGCCAGCCAGGTCACGCCAGCGCCGGTCGCCAGCGCGACCCGCGGCGGCTCATGGCGCGGCACGGTCGCGATCACCTCGGGGCCGGCGACCAGCGCGCCGCGACCATCGAGCCGCGCCACCACGATGGCCTGCCGGTTGTCGCTGACATCACCGCGCGACCAGGCCACGACGTAGCCGTCCCCCTCGGCGATGATGGTGGGCTGAGCGTAGATGCTGCCCGCGGTGCCCAGCGAGACCGGTGCGCCGCGCGTCCGGCCGTCGAGCTCCAAGGGTAGCGCGGCGACCTGCAAGGCGGTGTCGACGAAGATCAGGACGTGGCCATCCCGGCCGGCGGCCAGCGCCCTTGGCAGCAGGTTGGGCAGCGCGTGGGTCTGCCTGGCCGTACCCTCGGTTGCCGTCACCTTCGGCCCGGCGGGGTCGCGCCAGACCACGATGCCGTGGCCGCCGCTGTGTGCGACCCAGGGCCCCTCGAGTGCCGTTCCGTGCCACTCGTCGAAGCTGATCTCGTGGCAATCGGCGGCGTGCGCGACGGCGCTGCTGGCCAGGGCGGACATCAGGACGATTGCTGCAACACGGTTGCGCGGCATGGCCGCGGCATGAGCAAGCGCTGGGCCAGCGCAGGGCGACGTGCGGGCAGGGAGTTCCACGCTGGCGCCGTCAGCTCCTGGACATCGTCGCGGCGTGAATCCACCACCAGGCCTGCGGGCGGGGCGGCACCGCCGTCCGAGCGGACCTCAGCTGGTGGGGCCAGCCAGGCAGCGCTTCTCGCAGGTCACGGCGCCGCGGCCGAAGACCGAGCAGCGCTCGATGTCGCGACGCTGCTCGCGCGCCGAGCCGTCGAGCACCAGCAGGCAGTCGACGGTCTGGCCCGAGGCCGGGCAGACCAGCTTGGCCATGCGGCGCTCCTTGGCCTTGCGCAGGGGGGCTCGCAGGAAGAGCAGCCAGATGGTCGCCGCGCCCGCGAGCACGATCAAGGCGTCGATCCAGTGTGCCGAGCCAGTCATGACGAGCCTCCTTTCGAAGACCCTTTCACTGTGGGCGCTGGCACCACGGGCGCCTTGACGGCTGTCATGACGCCATGCGGCACCCGTGCTGGCGCGCCAGCTACAGCGACTGGTACAGGCCGCCGCTCTCGGCGGCGAGGGCTTGCAGCAGCGCGCCGTCCTGGTCGCGGCCGAGGGCGATGGTGTCGATGCGGACGCCGCCGCGCAGGGCCTCGGTAGGCGGTGCTCCCGTGCACCAGCTGCGCTATGGTCCGTGCGTGAGCGAGGGCGAGACCGTCGTGCTGATCGGGAACCTCCTGGTCGGCGCCATCTGCTGGGCACTGTGGTACCAGCGCAACCTGAAGGTCCACGCGCTGCTGGCGCGCGGCGGGCTTCGCGGCCTGGTGCTGCTGACGCCAGTCCTCTGCGCCGTCCTGCTCTGGTGGGTGCTGGCGACGCAGGCGGCCAGCGACGTGCGTGACTCGACGAAGTACATGTTCTTCTACATGGTGTTCGGCGCGGCCTGGCTCGCGGTGGCGGTACGTGGCCTCTCGCTGCTGGGCCTGAGCGTGCGCGACGATGTCGTCGAGCGCGGAAACCGCGCCGCGGCCTGGGCCATCGCGGGTGCCATGGTGGCGCTGATGCTGTGCTTCGCGGGCGGCAACATCGGGGAGGGGCCGGGCTGGTGGGTGGTGTGGTTCGCGGCCGCGCTGGCGACCAGCGCGCTGGGCTTGTTGTGGCTGCTTCTGGTCCGGCTGTGGCCGGTGGCCGATCGCATCACGATCGATCGCGATGTCGCGACCGGGCGCCGCACCGGGCTGCTCTTCGTGTCGCTGGGGCTGGTGCTCGGGCGTGCCGTGGCGGGTGACTGGCACTCTGCGGGCCAGACGGTGGTCGACTTCGGAGTCGTCGCGTGGCCAGCGCTGGTGCTGGTCGTGGTGGCGGGGCTGGCAGAGCGCAGACTGCCGCGCGCGGGTGCCCTGGCCTGGCTGCTTCCGGGCGTGATGTATCTTGCCGGTGCGACCACGACGGTCGTGCTGAATGGGCGGCCATGAACGGCAACGGCGAGGAGATCTACAAGTGCTGGGCGCCCGAGGGTGCGGTGTGGTCGCCCTGGGTCAAGCCCGTGCTGTTCACGCAGATGGGCGTCGCGCCGGCCACCGGTGTGCCACCGGTGGTGGAGCCCGAGGTTGGCTGGGCCCCGCTCCCCGAGGCGGTGGAGCTCAACGCGGCCGAGAGCGCGGGCTACCGTGATCCAGGGCTGATCGCCGGCGCGGGCACACGCACGGCGCTGATCCTCGACCTGCCGGGTGCGCAGGCCGTCGCCACTGGGCTGGCGCTGGCCCGGCTCGGCTACCGTCCGGTGCCGCTGTTCAACACTTGCCCGGGACCCAAGGCCGTCCTGGAGCTGGACGCCGTGGTCAGCGGCCTGCGTGCGGGAGCCCAGGTGCTGCCTGGTCTGGCGCTACGGCCGGATGCGCCGCCGGCCTTCCTGCTCGACCACGGTCGGCTCAGCGGCGTCCCCTCGTCAGGCAGCTTCGACAATCGCTGGATGGTCTTCCCGCAGGATTTTCCGTCGTCGCGCTTCCTGCGCGAGCAGCGCGTGGCGCGGGTGGTGCTGGTGCGTGGGCGATCGATCCAGGGCGAGCAGGATCTCGACCACGTCCTGCGCCGCTGGCAGGTCGAGGGGCTGGCGTTGCAGCTCATCCAGACCGAGCCAGTGACGCCGGCGCGCACGCTGGAGATCAAGTCGCCGCCACGCTTCGGCGCCCTGTGGTACCGGGTGCTGGCGATGATGGGGATGCGCCGCAACGCCGCGGGCGGTTTCGGGTCGGAGGTGCCGGCGCCGACCCAGGGCGCCAGGAGCGGCTTCGGGTGATCACGCCGTCGGCGCGGCGGGCGCGTCGAGCAGCACGGCGATGTCTCGGGCCTTGCTGTCGATGAGCGGTGTGGCGCTGATGCGACCGTAGGCGCCTGCGGCGACGCCGCCCACGGTGTAGACGCCGACGCAGGCGTAGCGCGGCCCTTCGGGGGTGGCCAGTGGCTGGATCGCGAAGCGGCGCTGGGCCGCCCAGGCGGTGGGGTGCGCGAGGGCGCTGCGCGCGATGGCGTCCCAGTCCTTGGGCTGGGTGACCCCGCGCAGACCGATGCCCTCGCCGATGCGGCCGAACACCGGCTTCATGACCCAGTCCTCGCTGCGCCAGGGCACCTGGGCTGGGTTGCGGGTCTCGGGCAGCAGCGTGCGCCACGTTGGCAAGGGCGTCGCCAGCGTGTCCCAGGTCAGCGGGAAGCGCTTGCTCTGAGTGACCAGGGCGCTGGCCGGGTTGGCCAGCGGGGTCACCGCGCCAGTGAAGAAGTGCGCCCAGCGTGCGCGGCGCGGCAGGTTCGGCAGCCATTCGCCGGGGAAGAAGCGCACCACGGCATCGAGCTGGGTGCCATCGACGAGGCTCGCGCGGCCGTCCCGCCACACCAGATCGGCCGGGCTGAGCAGCAGCGCGCGGCCTTGGTGCTCCGCCAGGCGCTGGCCCAGGTAGACCATGACCTGACGATCGTCGGTGTAGGCGGTGGCGTGGACGAAGCCGATGGCGGCGCCGGGCTGACGCCCGCGCATCAACTCGGCGGTCAGCGCGCCGGCAGGGTCGCCGACAGGTGGTCGACCCGGGTAGTGGGCCGCGACCAGCCGCGCGAAGCCGGACGCCTCGGGGAAGCCGCCGGGCACATCGGTGTTGGCCTCCGAGATGCGCCAGCCGTCGCTGGTGAGATGGAAGTCGAAGCGCATCACCCGCGCGGTGCCCGGGGACGGGCCGCGCGCGAGCAGGCGTCGCACGCCCCAGGGCAAGCCGAGCAGCCGCATCATGTCGCGGCGCGCACACAGCTCGGCCTCGGCGGCCAGCGCCTCGGCAGCCAGGAGCTCCGCCCAGGCCGTGAGCTGGTGCCACGTCGCAGGCCGAACCAGCAGCGGGTAGGATGCCAGCACCGCGGCATCCTCCACCTGCGGATCCCACTTGCAGCAGTCGAAGATGGTGCGCCGACGCACCTCGGCGAAGGTGGCCGGCTCCAGGGCTGCGCCGGCGGCCAGCTCCGGGGCCGTGGGCGCCCGCGACTGGTGGGTTGCGACGAACACGCGAGGGACTCTACCCGGAACCAGACCTGGTCAGGGCGTGCTTGCGTCCCTGATCGTCGCACGGAGGCAGCTGATCAGGCCGCTGGCGGCAGCGCGCGACTCGCGGCACACTGAGGCAATGAGCAGGAATTGGCCTGGATTCATGCTGCTGCTGGGGATGGTCGTGGTCGCCGGGTGTGGTGACGGCGCCGACAAGAAGACCACCGTGTTCCTGCGTATCGAGCGCGGCAACGCGGTCGGGCAGATCGAGCGCATCGAGCTGGCCACGGTGTATGCCGGCATCAGCTACAACGTGCCGCTGTCGCGCAAGAGCGGCGAGGCGGAGCTCGTGCTGCCGCAGCAGACCATGGTCACGGTGCCGGGGTCGGGTGGTGGCCGCATCACCATCGTGGGCACTGCCTTCGCGATCGGCGGTGCGCAGGCCGGGCGCGGCAGCACGGTGGGCACCGTGGTCGAGGGCGAGACGCTGACCCTGACCCTGGAGTTCGGCAAGGATCTCGGTGAGGAGCCCGACGCCGGGATGCCCGACGCCGAGGTCGACGCCGCGGGTGAGCAGCCGCTGACCGTCAGCGCGCCCGGCGGGACGGCCCAGTGCAGCGTGGGCGGGGCCGCGGCCGGCGCCTGCGCCGCCAGCTATCCCTTCGGCACCGTGGTCACCATCAGCGCGGCGCCCACCGCGGCGCACTACCACGTCAGCGGGTGGAGCGCCGACTGTGCGACCGCGACCGGCGCCACCTGCACGGTGACCATGAGCGCGCCGCGCATGACGACGGTCAGCTTCGCCATCGACACCGTGCGCCTGACCTTCCTGTTCAGCGGCACCGGCAGCGGCGGCAGCGTCAGCGACGGCATGGGCTTCACCTGCACCCAGAGCGGCTGCTACCACGACTATCCTTACGGCGCGGTGCTCGACTTCGGGCGCGGCATGGGCAACGCCGAGTCGAGCTTCTCGAGCTGGAGCGGCTGCCCGAACGTGGACGACGGCGGCAACTGCACCCTGACGCTGACCGACCCGCTGACCATCACGGCGCAGTTCGACAGCTACTACTTCAACGTGGCGATCAGCCCGGCAGGGGGCGGCCGCGTGGTGTCGGCGGACGGCACCATCAACTGCCCCGGCGTGTGCAGCGGGCGCTATCCCTACGGGCACGGCCTCACGTTGACGGCGACGCCCAGCACCGGCTACGGCTTCTTCCAGTGGGTCGGCGGCGTGTGCGGCGCCCCCGCATACCACTTCAACAACCCTTGCAGCATCGGCACCTACAGCCTGACCGAATCCACGACGGTGCAGTTCGCCCTGCCGTGATCCGCGGCGCGCTCAGCCCGGGATGTCGATCGCGACGCCGGTCTCGGTGGCGCGCAGGCGCAGGCGGCGCGGCGGCGTCCCCGCGGCCAGGATGCGGGCCAGCGGGCCGATGACCCAGTGCTCGATGGCGCGCTTGAGCGGGCGCGCGCCGTAGCGGGGATCGAAGCCGATGGCGGCCAGGCGGGCCACGGCGGCGGGGTCGACGTCGACGCTGACGCCGCGGCGGGTCAACCCCTCGCGCTCGCGCGCGCTGGCCAGGGCACGCTGCGCGATGAGCTGCACGGTGTCGGCCGACAGCGGGCTGTAGGGCACGATCTGGTCGAAGCGGTTGAGCAGCTCGGGGCGGAAGAAGGCGGCCGCGGCTGACAGGTAGTGGCGGTCCATGCTGGCGCGCGTGCTGTCGCCGAAGCCGAGCGAGCGGCCCGCGGAGTCGGCGCCCAGGTTCGAGGTCAACAGGACGACGGTGTTCTTGAAGCTGACGCTGCGGCCGGTGGCGTCGGTCAGGCGGCCCTCGCCGAGCACCTGCAAGAGCAGGTCGTGCACCGAGCCGTCGGCCTTCTCGATCTCGTCGAGCAGCACGATGCCGAAGGGCTGCTCGCGCACGCGGCGCGCCAGCACGCCGTCGTGGCCGCTGACGTCGCTGACCAGGCGCACCGCGCTGCCGGGGGCGGCGTACTCGGACATGTCGAGGCGGGCCAGCCGCTTGTCGTCGCCGAACAGGTACTCGGCCAGCGCCAGCGCCGACTCGGTCTTGCCGACCCCTGTGGGGCCGAGCAGCAGGAACGAGCCCAGCGGGCGCGCAGGATCGGCCAGGCCGGTCTTCAGCGTGATGACCAGGTTGGCCAGCAGCGTCATGGCGGCGTCCTGGCCGATGACGCGGCCGCGCAGCCGCGCCAGCACGGCGTCGGGATCCAGCGGCACCGAGGGATCGATGATCTCACGCGGGTAGCCGGTGCGCAGCGTGAAGGCGCGGGTGACGTCGGCGGGGCCGACCTCGCGGCCGGCGCGGCCGTCGAGGTGGGCGGCCGCGCGCAGCAGATCCAGCGCGCCACCGGGCATGGCGACGCCGCTGCCGAAGCGCTCGGTCAGCTCGCGCGCGCGCAGCATGGCGGCGGCGGCGAACTTGACCTTGCGGGCGCGGCCGATGCGCGAGGTCGCGGCGACCAGGGCCTGCTCGGCCTTGTCGGGCGGCAGCGGCGGCACCAGCACGGCGCGCAGCACCTGCACGAAGGCGGCGTGGGTGCGCTCGGCGCGGGCGACGTCCTCGGCGGTGGCCTCGACGATGAGGACGATGTCGCCGGCCTCGATCGACGGCAAGAGGTGGCGCGCGACGTCGAGGCCGTCGGCCGAGCTGCCGGTGGCCAAGAGCTCGGGCAGGCTCTCGAAGTGCAGCACGGCGCGGCGGGTGCGCAGCGACTCGATGATGCGCTGCACGCGGCCCTGCCACTCGCCGAGGTAGCGCATGCCGGCCACGATGCGGCTGCCGTTCGTGGTGTAGACCTCGACCGCGCTGGCGGGCGGCCCCTCCAGCGAGCGCTGCACCAGCTCGTGCACGATGGCGGTCTTGCCGGCGCCGCTGGGGCCGATCAGCAGCACGCTGGCGCGCCGGCGCGCGGTCACCGCCTCACGCAGCTGGGCGACCTCGTCGTCGCGCTGGTAGGCGCGCTCGAGCAGCCCGAGCTTGGCGTCGTCGCCCAGGCGGCGCGTGGCCTCGGACAGGCCGGGCGGCATCGGCACCCGGGTCTCGGCGCGCGCGGCGGCGGCCTCGAGCTTGGCGCGTGTCGGCGGGCGGGCCTGCACGATCAGCGGCTCGATGGTCTCCTCGCCGGTGTACGAGACCTCGGTGAGGCGGGCCAGCGGCACCATGTAGAGGTGGTGGCGCACCAGCTCCTCGACATAGGCGTCGAGATCCGCGGGATCTTCCAGGCGCCCCTCGAGGCCCAGGCGCGGCAGGCGCACGATGATGGGCTCGCGCGCCTTGGCCTTGCGCCTGCGCGCGGCGGCGCTGGCGCCGGCGTCGGCGCTGGCCTCGACGCCGTGGGTGATCACGGTGAAGCGCATCGGCACCGGCAGCAGGCGCGCGTGCTGCACCGCGCGGACCACCAGCTCCATGCGCCGCAGCCTGAGGTCGGGCCAGAATGTGTCCTCGTGCACGAGCTCGCCGCGCCCGAGCAGGCGCGCGATGACGCGGCCGAGATCGGCGCTGGCGCTGGAGGCGTCGCGGGCGAACGCCGCCAGGTGCGGGTGCGTCAGCACCGACACCGTGTAGCCGAGGTCGCCGTGCTTGCGCACGAAGGCATGCAGCCGCTTCTCCACTAGCGGGTGCCTCGCAGCATGGCGGCGGCGATGGCCATGGTCTCGGTGGCGTCGCGGCCGCTGGCCAGGTGCTCCAGCGTGCCCGGGCTGCGCTGCAGCGCGACCACGCGCCCGGGCTCGGGAACGTCGGGGCGCGCGCCGGCGCGCCGCGCGGCCAGCGTGCGCGCCGCCTCGGCGTCGTGCCGCGCGATGGCCTCGGGGCCGTCGCCGACGAGGACGTCGAGGCGCACCGGCACGCGCGGCTGCCCGAGCTCGCCCGCCGCGCTGAGCACCGCGAAGCCGCGCAGGTGGTCGAGCAGCGCGTCCAGCCCGACGCCGTGCAGGACGACGGCGTAGCGCCGCGGCCGCTCGCGCAGCTCCCACTTGTCGCGCCACTCCAGCTTGCCGGGCGTGCCGATCTCGCCGAGCAGCTGGTGGCGGGTCGCCAGCGCGCGCGGCACCAGGGTCACGGCGTTGAGCGTCGCGCGCGAGTCACCCTCGCCGACGCCGCTGACCAGCACGGTGCGGGCCTCCTCGGGGGCGCTGCTGGCGCCGAGCTGGTGCGCCAGCACCTCCAGCTTGTCCTGCATGGCCAGCAGGCGCGGGCGGCAGCTGCGCAGCAGCTGCTCGGGGTTGCTCTCGACCGGCAGCTCGCGGAAGCCGACGCGCGGGCGCAGGCCGCGGCGCGCCGCGCGGTAGTCGCCGCCATAGCGACGGATGTCGATCTCGCTGATGCGATCGGGCTCCTCGACGAACTGCAGCGCGGCCAGCTCGTGCTCGTCGAGCTCGCGCAGCTCGGCCCCGAGCTCGCCCAGCCGCTCCAGCAGATCGACGCTGACGCCGGGGTCGCCCTGGCCCAGCAGCGCGGCCTCCTGCAGCGTGCGCAGGCGCGCCACCTCGGTCGACTCGGTCAGCGCCGCCAGCCGGGTGCGCACGCCGTCCAGCGCGACCAGCAGATCATTCAGCGTCCAGTCGGCCGGCGCGGGCGTGCGCGCCGGCAGCGGCGCGTCCTCGCACAGCAGGCGCACCGCCAGCCCCATGTCGTCGCCGCGCCGGTACAGCTCGACCAGCGCCAGGTCGTTCGAGGTCCGCCGCACCAGGTGGTGCGCCAGCGGCACGGTCAGGCGGCGCTCCAGCGCGCGGCGCAGCGGGCGCGCGCCATAGCGCGGGTCGAAGGCCTGGTCGACCAGCATGCTGAGCAGCTCGGCCTCGACGTCGACCAGGACGTTGCCGCTCTGGATGCCGCGCCGGCCCAGCAGCTCGGCCAGCTGGTGCTGCACCACCAGCTCCAGCGCGGCGCGATCGAGCGACCGGAACGGCACCACGCGATCGATGCGGTTGAAGAACTCGGGCCGGAAGAAGGCGCGCACCGCCGAGACATAGTGGCGCTCGGCCTGGCCGACGTCGCCGCGCGCGAAGCCGGGCTGGCTGACGGCCTCTCGCACGCCGAGGTTCGAGGTCATGATGATGACGGCCTGGCGCGCGTCGGCGGTGCGCCCGGCGGCGTCGGTCAGGCGGCCCTCGCCGGTCAGCTGCAGCAGGGCGTCGAACACGCGCGGGTGCGCCTTCTCGATCTCGTCGAACAGGATGACCGAGAACGGCTGGGTGCGCAGCGCGGTGGTCAGCTCGCCGTCGGGCGCGCCGACGTGGCCGGTCAGGCGCGAGATGCTCGACGACGACACGAACTCCGACATGTCGAAGCGGGTCAGCCGCTCGGCGCTGCCGAACAGGTAGCGCGCCAGCGCCTTGGCGGTCTCGGTCTTGCCGACGCCGGTGGGGCCGACGAACAGGTAGGTCGCCAGCGGCTTGCCGGGATCCTGCATGGCGCGCTGCGCGATGGTGACGGCGTCGGCGATGGCGCCCACCGCGGCGTCCTGGCCGGCCACCATCTGCGCCAGATCGTGCACGATGGCGTCGCGCGGGTGCGCCTTGGCGCCCGACAGGATGAAGTAGGGCAGGCCGGTCTGGCGGTGCAGCATCTCGTACACCGCGCCGACGTGGTAGCTGCGCCGGCCGTGCTCCGGCTTGCCGGGGCCGGCGCACAGGCGCGCCAGCAGGCGCACCGCCTTGCCCGGGAAGGCCTCGTGGGGCAGGAAGCGCTCGGCGGCCAGCAGCAGGACCTGCAGCCCCGCGGGCGACACCCGCGGGGCGTCGGCGTCGGCGCCGCCGTCGCCCTCCAGCTCGCGCAGGGCGCCCAGCAGCACCGGCAGGGTCTCGCGATCGGTCATCGGCGGCACGTGGATGACGCGGAACAGCGCCGCGAAGGTGGGCTCCTCCTCGCGCACCTTCTCGAAGCGCTCGGGGGTCGACTCGGCGATCACGGTGAGGTCGCCGCGCGCGATCGACGGCGCCAGGTACTCGGCCACGTTGGTCGTGGCGCGGCCGGCGCGGCCGGCGTAGACCATCGACGCCAGATCGTCGATGTACAGGATGTCGCCGATCTCGGTCAGCTCAGTGCACAGCTCGCGGGCGCGCGCCTCCCACTGGCCGACGTAGGACATGCCGGCGATGAAGCGGTTGCCGTCGACGCGCCAGACGTCGCGGCGCCCGCCGGCCGCGCGCTGGTTGGCGTGCAGGCGGCGCGTGACCTCGTGCACCAGCGCGGTCTTGCCCGCGCCCGAGGGGCCGATGAGGACGATGGCGGTGCCGTCGCGCCCCTCCAGCTCGGCCACCAGCTCGCGCACCAGCGCCTCGCGGCCGAAGGCGCGCTCCAGGGTGTCGTCGGCGGCGCCGTGCGACAGGTTGCGCGCCACCGCGCGCAGCGCCTTGACCTGGAGGCGGCGCTGGCGGCGCTTCTCCTCCAGCTCCTCGGGGGTCTGCTTCGGCTTGCCGGCCTTCTTGTCGGGCTTGGCGCGCCGCGCGCGCGGCGGCGGCGGTGGCGTGCGCGGCAGGATGCTGGGGGGATCGGCGTCGACCTCGAGGATGTCGAGGCGCTCGCGCTGCTCGGCGTGCAGCTTGTCGAGCGTCTCCACCTCGTGCTCCAGGCACCAGCCTGCGATGCGACGGGTCACCGCGGCGTCGAGGTCGTCGAGCTTGCCCAGCGCGAAGCGCGCCTCGGGCAGGCGGGTCGGCGTCACCACGTGGAAGTCGTCGTGCGGCCACTTCTCGACCAGCACGCCGATGCGCCCCTCCAGGCGGTACTTGCGGCTTTCGTCGCGGTCCTGCGCGGTGGTCGCGATCTTGACGTGACGCAGCGACAGGTGCGGTGGCAGCTGGTAGGCGCCCAGCGCGGCCACCGGCTCCTGCTCGAAGCGCAGCATCACCGCCAGCGCGAGGTCGTCGCGCAGCGCGGCCAGGCTGGTGCCGCTGCCGCGGATGCCGGGGCAGCCGGGCAGCCAGGCCTCGACCAGGCGCGCGCTGCGCTGCACGACGACCATGGGCAGCTTGAGATCCATCAGTCGTCCCCGTCCGCGCGACCGAAGATGCGCCACATCATGTAGGCGTTCAAAAGCTCGTCGAGCGCCAGCAGCTCTTCGCCCGAGGTCATCTCGGTGCCGGTGCGCAGGTCCTTGCACAGCCCCTCGTTGCCGCGCTTTTTCGGCCAGATCCGCCGCACCTCGGTCTCCGGCATCTTCTTCGCGAGCTCGTGCGCCGGAGGCAGCTGGCCGATGGTCGAGGCGCTGGGCTCGAAGCGCACCTTGACCACGGCGGTCTGCCCGGCCTCGGTGAAGCGATGCGCGCCGGTCTCGGCCGCCAGCAGCATCAGCTGTTTGCCACCGCCGAGCACCATGGCGACCGCGGCCGGGGTCGGGCCATCGTCGGCGCTGGGCACCTTGGCGGCCCAGCGCCACTCGGCGGCAGGATCCTTGCGCCGATCGGCGGGGCGGTCGGCCACCGGCACCCACAGCGCGGTGTAGAAGCGCGTGGTGATGTCGCGCGCGCCGGCCCAGGCCCGGTACGAGTCGAGCAGGTAGATGAGGTGGCGCCAGGCCCCGCTGCCCGGCGTCATCAGCAAGGTCGCCGACGGTCGCGGCGGGAACAGCGACGCGAACAGGCGCTCCTTGAGCGGCTCGAAGGCGGCGCGCGCGTGGCCGAGCTCCTCGTCGAGGCTGGTGGCGTCGCGCGCCGAGCGCTCGTAGTAGGCCTCGAAGGCCAGCTCCTCGGTGGTCTCGACCTGGCGCTGCACGTCCCCGAGGCCGGTCACGATCTCGCGCGCCTCGGCGGCGCGCCGCGCGCTGTCCTCGGCCAGGGTGCGCTCCAGCCAGAACGCCGGCTGCTTGGAGGCGCGATCGAAGTAGCTCAGGACCTCGCGCAGCGACTGCATCGGGGCGGCGCGGCTCCACTTGCGCACCTCGGCGCGCAGGGTGGCGGCGTCGCTCAGCACGCGCTCGATGGCGCCGCGCGAGTCGTCGCCGCTGCTGCCCGGGAAGTGCGCCGACAGCGCCAGCGGCTGCGGGCTGCCCGCCGGCGCCGGCGTGATGGTCAGGCGCATGGGCTGCTCGGGCAGCTCGGCCAGGCGGGTGGCGATGGGCACCACCAGGTCGCGCTCGATGGCGCGCTTGAGCGGGCGCGCGCCGTAGCGGGGATCCAGCCCGCGCGCCGCCAGCACCTCGAGGGCGTCGGCGGCGACCTCGAGCTGGACGTCGGCCTGGCGCAGCCCGGCGCGGCGCTTCACCAGGTCGACCTCGCGGGTCACGATGCGGCGGATCTCCTCGGCGCCCAGCGGCGAGAAGACCACGAAGTCGTCGATGCGGTTGAACAGCTCGGGGCGGAAGAAGCGCTCGGCCTCGCCGATGTAGTGCCGGCGCAGCTCGGTGTCGCCGGGGCCGCCGCCCGCGAAGCCGACCCGGCCGCGCCAGGTGTCGGCGCCCAGGTTCGAGGTCATGATGATGACGGCGTTGCGGAAGTCGGTGAAGCGGCCCTCGGCGCTGGTCAGGCGCCCCTCGCCGAGCACCCCGAGCAGGGCGTCGAACACCGCGGGGTGCGCCTTCTCGATCTCGTCGAGCAGGACGACGCAGAAGGGCTGCCGCCGCACCGCCGCCGTGAGGTTGCCGGTGGCCGCCTCGCCAGGCGCGTCGCCGAGCAGCCGGGCCAGCGCGTCGGGCCCGGCATACTCGCCCATGTCGATGCGCACCAGGCGGTCGCGCGAGCCGAAGATCAGCTCCGCCAGCGCCTTGGACAGCTCGGTCTTGCCGACGCCGGTGGGGCCGGCGAACAGCAGCACGCCGACCGGGCGCAGCCGATCTGCGAGGCCGGCCTTGATGACGGTGACGATCTCGGCCACCCGTCGCGCCGCGGCGTCCTGCCCCATCACGCGCGCGCCCAGGAAGGCGTGCACCGTGTCGGCCGACAGCGGCACCTCGTCCGACAAGAGGAGCAGCGGGATGCCCGACTCCGACGAGAACTGCGCGGTGGCGTCGGGCCCGCTGACGCGATCGGCCAGCGCGTGCGCGCGCGCGTCGATGAGCCGGCGCAGGAAGGTGACGGCGTTGCCGAGCAGCGAGCCATACGGCTTGAAGCGGCGACACAGCGCCAGCGACTCCGCGGCCGCGCTGGGCTCGAACTTCAGCTTGCGCTCGGCGGCGTGGCTGGCGCCGACGCGGGCCAGCACGCGCGCGGTCGCCTCGGGGGCCAGCTCCTCGACGCGCAGCACCGACCAGGCGCGCGCGAAGCTCTGGTTGCGCCGCTCGACCAGGGCCCACTCCTCGGGCGTGGCCTCGCCGACGATGGCCAGATCGCGCGCGATCAGCGGGGCCACGATCAGCTCGGCGACGTTGTGATCGCTGTGCGCCGACTTGCCGGCCTCCAGCAGCGCGCCGACGTGGCCCAGCGACAGGATGGCCTTGGCGCGGCGCGCCTCGTCGAGACAGTCGAGGGTCTGCTTCTGCCAGTCGCCGAAGAAGCCCTCGCCGGCGATCAGGCGCGAGCCGTCGACATGGAAGAACGGCCGCAGCGGTGGCTTGCCGGTGGCCGTGGTCACGGTCGCCGCCGCCAGGTGGCGCGCCAGCTCGTGCAGCACCGCGGTCTTGCCGCTGCCGGCGGGGCCGACCAGCACCACCGGCTCGGTCGGCGTCGTGGCCAGCCGCGCGGCCAGCAGCTGCACCAGCTCGGCGCGCTCGTAGGCGGGCTCCAGCACGTCGCCCCGGGCCAGCTCGTGCCAGGCCACGGCGATGCGGGTCAGCGTCGGGGTCGGCACCTTGCGCGGCTTGCCGCCCTTGGCGCGCTGCTTCGGCTCCCAGGAGTCCTCGTCGAGCTCGCGCTCGGTGCTGCTGGCTGCCTCGTCGTCCGCGTCACCGTCGGCGCCGCCGCTGCCATTGTCATTGTCATTGTCCGCCCCGGCAGCCTCGTCGCCATCCTCGCCCTTGTCCGGCTCCGGCGTGCGCCGCGGTGGCCGCTCCGCCAGGCGCAGCTCGCGCGGGGTCAGCGCAGCCAGACGCGTCGGGGTGGCCTCGACCACCAGCTCGACCAGCGTCTCGGGCAGCTCGCGGCGATGCGCCAGCCGCCGCGCATCGCCCAGCACCCCGAGCTGCGTCTTCAGGAGCTCCACTGCCTGATCGTTCTGCGCCTTGCCCTCCAGCCACAGCCGGGTCTCCAGGCGCGGCATGTACAGCTCGACGAACGGCTTGTGCGCCGGCGCGCGCACGCCCGCGACCTTGATGCTGACCAGCTGGCTCTCGCGCGCCCCCCAGATGTCCAGCGCCGGCACGTCCAGCTCGACCAGCTCGCCCTCGCCCGAGCGCACGAACTCGACGATGCGCCGCGGATGCGCGCGCTCGATGCGGTCCGACAGCGCCAGCACCAGCTCCTCGCTGGCGCGCTCGACCGAGGTCGCGTGCACCGCCAGCCCGGGCAGCGTCAGCGGCGTCACCGTGACGCGCCCGCTGGCATGCCGGTTCACGAAGCAGACGAAGCGAAACTGCATCCTGGCGCACTCTACCTCAGGAGGCGCGCCGCGCAGCGCCGGGGCCCCTATACTCCCGGCCATGAAGCTGGTCACCATCGCCGACATCGCCCTGGCCCGTGAGCCGCGTGATCACCTGGTGGCCTCCTGGCTGTGGATCGCGCCCGGCGGCCAGCACTTCGGCTATCCCACCGAGGGCTTCGCCCATGTGCATGGCCTCGACGGCGCCGCCCAGGCCGCCATCGTGCTGCCCGCGGACGCTCGCCTGCCCGAGCGCCGCGACTTCCACGGCGATGTCGTGGCCGGGCTGCAGGCCGGTGCGTTGCACCCGTCGGGCCGGCGCCTCGCCATCGCCACCCACGAGCGCGTGGTGCTGCTCGACGCCGAGCACGGCCAGCTCGCCGAGCGCTCGCTGTTCGACGCCGGCGGTGACGATGACGACGGCTGGTTCGGCGACCCAGGCGCGCTGGCCTTCAGCGCCAGCGGCGCGCTGCTGTGGTTCGCGACCACGCACGCCGAGGGCCGGGCCCGCATGCACTGCTTCGACGCCGAGACCCTGGCCTCGCGCGGCCACGTCGACCTGCTCGAGTTCCCCGCGCCGGGCGCCTTCGAGCTCGCCGTGCATCCCGACCGCGACGAGGTGCTGTGGACGGTCGCCTGTGGCCAGGACGGCGGCGGCTTCGCGCGGGTCGCCCGCTCGGACGACGCGCTGGTGGCCAGCCCGGCGCCGCGCTGGCTCGACGACCGACACTTCTGGGTGCTCGGCTTTCAGCCCGATGGTCGCGCGCTGGTGCTGGCCGCCGAGCACATCGAGCTCCAGGACGCCGGTGTCCCGCTGACCCGCCACCCCAGCACCGGCGCCCACCATGGCACGCTGGTCGACGACCACCTGCTCATCGGCCACGACGACGGCTACCACGTCCTCGACGCGCGCAGCCTGGCCAACCAGGGCGAGCTGGACGCCGGCGGCGGGATCTTCACCCTGGCCAGCGGACGCGTGGTCATCATGCGCAAGGACAGCCTGCGCGTCGCCACCACCAGCGCCGACTGAACCGCGCCTCAGTTGCCGACGGCGGTCGCGAACATGCGGGCCCGCCAGTCGGTCTGGTACGTGGTCAGGCCGCTGCAGCCGCCGAGCGGGGCCAGGCAGGCCGCGGCCCGCGCGCTGTAGTCGCCCGCCGTGCGCACGATGGGCCGGTCGGTCGCCAGCGCACCACCATAGAAGACCACGTCGAGGCGGCTCGCGAAGTCCCCCGCGCCGCAGTACTCACGCAGCAGCTGCGCGCCGCACAGCTGGTACTGGCTCTCGGCGTAGAAGCCCATGGCGTGCGAGCTGAAGCCGAGCGCGACCGCGTCGGCGCGGCCGTCGGCCCAGGCGCCGATGTACGGGCCATAGTCGGCATAGGTCTCGTAGATCCCGCGACCGTTGACGCCGACGCCGGTGCCGGGGACGACCGGGGCGAGGTCGGGCGCGACCACGAAGTGCGCGGCCACCAGCTGGGCGCGGGTCTGCCACTTGGCCGCGACCAGCGCGGCCTGCTCGCTGGCGCGCTCGCCGAACAGGCCGCCGGCGGGCGCGACCCAGGCCCGATCGGTCAGCGCATAGATGTCGTCGAGGTGCCACAGGTACAGCGGCTGCGCGTGGCCGAAGTCGTAGACCAGGCCGGCGTGGGTGCGGTTCAGGTAGTGGCCGCTGGTGCGATCGAGGTCCTGCGCGCCGACCACCAGCAGCGGCAGGTTCACGCTGCGCGCCAGGTCCGACAGGATGTGCGCGGCCGACTGGCAGCCGTACACCGCGTTGACACCAGGGGCGCCGCCGCCGGGCCAGGTGCGCAGCCGCTCGCGCAGCGAGTAGCCATAGGCGGGCAGCACCGCCTCGGTGGCACCGGCGCCGTGATAGACGTTGCTGGCGACCCAGAAGGTCAGCTTCTGCACCGTCTCGGCGGCGCTGCTGCCCACCAGTGAGCGCCCGCTCAGGTTGCCGGGGCCCAGCGCCACGCGCCGGCCGTCGCGCGGGTCGCACAGGTAGCTCGGCGCGTTGCTGCGCCGCGCCGGCGACTGGAAGCCGACGCCAGGGGCCGCGAACGCCGGCACCTCGGGGGCTGCGCTGGCGACCACGATGGCGAGCAAGCTGTCGGAGGCCAGCAGCCAGTGTCGCTCGGCGGGTGCGAGATCACGCAGCGACCATGGCACCAGGCCGGCCAGCTCGACCTGCAGCGCGCCGGCGACCTGGGCGGCGTAGAGGTCGAAGCCCTGCGCGGCCGGGAAGTACAGCGCCGAGGCGCGCGTCGCGGGGGCGCCCACCGCGCGCTGCGTGGCTGGATCGGGACAGCTGAAGGGCAGCGCGGCGTCGTCGAGCAGGGCCTGGTAGATGACGTCGAGGCGCGCCTTGTCGGCCGTGCTCCAGCTCGCGTAGGTGACGCGCGTGCCGTCGGGCCGCTGCCACTCGATCGAGCCGGCCAGGTCGGGGCACGCCGCCAGCACCGGTCCGAGCGCGCGCACCGGCCGCCCCGCGCCGTCGCGATAGCTGAGCCGACAGGGGTCGGGGGGCGCGGCGTCGGCCAGCGTGGCGTCGGGCGTGGCGGCATCCGCCGCGACCACGGCGTCAGGGCCGGCGTCCGCCATCGTGAGGCTGGCGTCGGGCCCGGCATCGCCGCCGGCCCCGGCGTCATCGTCGTCACCTGCCGCGCCGGAACAGCCCGCGGCCAGGCCAGCGACCAGGACGAGCATGCAGGCTGCGCGCATCCATCCTGGTACGCGGCG
Source organism: Polyangia bacterium (assembly GCA_044229835.1). Lineage (GTDB taxonomy): Bacteria > Myxococcota_A > Polyangia > Haliangiales > JADYYK01 > JADYYK01. Next base: position 32,094 of record JBGASF010000045.1, read on the forward strand.
CAGGCCCTACCTCTCCCTACTCCAGGCTGCGCCGGAATCGCGGCGGTCGGGCCGACGTTGTCGGGCGTGCGCCTCTGTCTGGCCATGCTCCTGCTGTGCTGCAGCGCGGCGTTCGCACGCGCCGAGCATGGCGACCCCGGCTATCGCGCCTGGCCCGACGAGTCGCGCCCGCTGCCCACCAACGGGCGGGTCGGGCTGCTGGCCTTCAACGGGCCGCACCCGTTCGTGATCGACGTGATCACGATGCAGCCACGCCTGGTCGCGACCGCAGCGGCCGGCGCGGGCGCAGCCAGCGCGCGCATCACGGTCACCCAGGTGGCCGCCTTCAAGGGCTACGACTGGGGCGGCTATGGCGACGCCGGCGTCCTGTTCGCGCCGACACGCACGCTCGACCCGCGCACCGAGTACGCCCTGTGTCTCGACGTCGACGCGCGCGAGCTCTGCCCCGCCACCTGGACCACCGGGGACGGCCCCGATCGCCAGGCACCGACCTGGCGCGGCCCACCGCGCACCCGCAAGCCCAGCCTGGACGCCTATGCCCGCGCCTTCCAGCTCCCCGCGCACGAGGACCACGCGCTGATGATCGAGGTCGTCGCGCGCAGCCCCGGCCTGTCCACCCAGACCGTCTGGCTCAGCGGGCTCTCGCCCGGCGACGCCGGCTGCGTGTCGCTCATCCTCGACGTCGACGGCGACCCCAGCTACGACCGCATCGGCGGCGCCGCGCGCACCTTCACGCTGCGCTTCACCGGCTTCGACGCCGCCGGCCACCGCCTGCGCACCCGCGGCCGCTTCAAGGTCCGCCTCGCGCCCGAGGAGAACGTCGAGGTCTGCCTGGCCGCGCCCGCGGTCGCCCCAGCGCCAGAGCCGCCCTTCACCGGCGACGGCGAGTGACCTCGGTCAGAGCGAAGCCTGCGCGATCGGGGGGGCCGGCGCAAACCCTGCGCGCTTCAGGCGCGTATCGCCAGGCGCGGGCTGGAACGAGCCTTGCTGTTCATCGGGTCATGAAGCGCATCGTGATCCTGGGTGCCGGGACAGCAGGCACCATGATGGCCAACAAGCTGGTGCGTGCCTTACCCGCCAAGGACTGGCAGCTCACCATCATCGACCGGGACGACACCCACCTCTACCAGCCGGGGCTGCTGTTCGTGCCGTTCGGAACCTCGCGGCCGGACGAGATCGTCCGCCCCCGACGCGCGCTGGTCGATGAGCGCGTCGAGCTGCGCTATGCCGAGATCGAGCGCGTCGAGCCGGAGTCGAGCCAGGTCTGTCTCGCCGGCGGCGACCGGATTCGCTACGACATCCTGATCGTCGCCACCGGCGCGCGCATCTTGCCCGACCAGACCCCCGGGTTGACCGGCGCAGGCTGGCGCGACACCGCGTTCGACTTCTACACCCTCGACGGCGCGCGCGCGCTGGCGGCCAAGCTGGACGGCATGCGCGGCGGTCGCCTGGTGCTCGATGTGGTCGAAAACCCCATCAAGTGTCCGGTCGCGCCGCTGGAGTTCCTGTTCCTGGCCGACGAGTTCTTCACCCGGAAGGGCGTCCGCGATCAGATCGAGCTGGTCTACGCCACGCCGCTCGAGGGTGCCTTCACCAAGCCGGTCGCCTCGGCGCGGCTGGGCGCGATGCTGGAGGCGCGTGGCATCCAGGTCATCCCCGACTTCGCGGCCTCCGAGGTCGATGGCAGTCAGCAGCGGCTGAAGTCCTACGACGGGCGCGAGACGGCGTACGACGTCCTGGTGACCATCCCGCTGCACGGCGGCTCCGACGTGGTCACGCGCAGCGAGCTCGGCGATGGTGGCGGCTGGCTGCCAACCGACAAGCACACCCTGCAATCCAAGGGCTTCCAGAACATCTTCGCCCTGGGCGACGCGACCGATCTGCCGGCCTCGAAGGCCGGCGCGGTGGCGCACTTCCAGAGCGAGGTGCTGTTCCTCAACCTGCTGCGCTTCATCGCGGGGCAGGAGCTGCTCCCGGCCTTCGACGGTCACGCCAACTGCTTCATCGAGACCGGCTTCGGCAAGGCCATGTTGATCGACTTCAACTACGAGACCGAGCCGCTGCCAGGACGCTTCCCGCTCCCCGGCGTGGGCCCCTTCTCGCTGCTCGAGGAGAGCGCAGTCAACCACTGGGGCAAGCTGGCCTTCCGCTGGGTGTACTGGAACCTGCTGATGCCCGGCAAGGAGCTGCCGCTCGATCACCGCATGCTGATGGCGGGGAAGTGGAGCCAGCCATGAACGACCTCGACACCGGCGCCGTGATGGCGCGTCTCGATGCCATTGCCCGCGATGTCGCCGCGCTCGCCGAGCGCCAGCGCAAGAGCGACGAGCTGCTCGCCGAGATGACACCGATCCTCAAGGAGGTGATGGCGACCGCGACGGGCAAGCTCGGCGAGCTCGAGCAGCGCGGCTACTTCGCGTTCGTCCGCGAGCTCGGCGGGCTGGCCGACCGCGTCATCACCAGCTACGGCCCCGACGACGTGCGCCAGCTGTCGAGCGCCATCGTCGGCATCCTCGACGCCGTGCGCGCCATGACACAGCCCGAGGTGCTGCACGTGATCAACGAGACGGCGCAGGTGCTGCGCCGGGTCGGTGACGCCAAGCCGCTGGGGCTGTTCGCGGCCATGCGAGCCACTCGAGACAAGGAGGCCCAGCGCGGTCTGGGGGTGCTGGTCGAGCTGCTCCGCCATGTCGGCAAGGTGGCCGGCGAGGTCGCGGCGCGTCGCCAGGGCGGCCTCAGCGAGAAGCGCTCCCGCCTCGACGCCATCACGGCAGCCAAGCGCCCGCGTGCGATCGCCGCGCTGCCCCCGCATGTGCCGACCCGAGCCCCTGCGCTGGCGCCGATCGCACGCCCGGCGGCGCCTGCGGCGAGCCACGGCGCGACCTGCGCGACCCCGAGCGGGCAGGCCGACCCCAGCTGGACGCCGGAGCTGGCCCAGCAGACCGCGGCGGAGCTGCAGGTCGCGCTAAGCGACGTGCACTGGAAGCTCATCGAGTTCGCCCGTGCGGACTTCCAGGCCAAGGGGGCCTCGCCCAACATCCGCCGCGTCACCCAGGCGACCGGCATGACGACCAAGGAAGTCTACGCCCTCTTCCCCAAGGCACCCGGCCGGCTGCTCGCGCGCATCGCGGGGCTGCCCAAGCCGGCTGGCTGCCTGTGAACGGAGACCAACCATGAACCCGACCCCGGCAATGCTCCCGACCCCGGTCCCGGCCGCGCAGCGCAAGGTCGCCATCATCTGCTCCAAGGGTGGCCTCGACGAGATCTACCCTGCGCTGATCCTCGCCAACGCCGCCCGCCAGGCCGGCATCGAGGCCTTCATCTTCTTCACGTTCTGGGGCCTCGACGCCATCACGACGAAGAAGATCGATCACCTGCACGTCAACCTGGCCGGCAACGCCTCCAGCGGCATGCCCACCCTCATCGGTGGCCTGCCCGGCATGGAGCGGCTGGCGGCTCGCATGATGGGCAAGCAGATGCGTGAGCTCGACCTGCCCACGGTGCACGAGATGATGCAGATCCTGGCCGAGACGGGCGCCGAGCTCTATGCCTGCGAGCTGGCCATGAAGATGTTCAAGCGTACGCGCGAGGATCTCATCCCCGAGGTCAAGGAGGTCATCACCGCCGGAGACTTCTTCGATCTCTCCGACGGCGCGCAGATCATCTTCACCTGACCCGCTGGAAGAAGACCCAGCTTCGCGCGCTGCGTGCGATATTGCGTCATGCGTCTGCCGAGGGCCGGTGCCCTGGTTCGGTTCGTGATCGCCGCCACGGCGCTGGCCAGCTGCGGCAAGAAGAGTGACAAGAAGGTCCCGCCGAGCGGCAACAGCAGCCCGAGCCCCGGCGGGTCCACCCCCAAGCACGATCCCGTCGACGCCAGGGCAGGCGAGATCCTGGGCTGGGTCGACCGCCCGGCCCGGAGCTTCGACGGCATGCTGGAGTCGGAGGCCTTCACGCTGACCCTGGTCGACGGCTTCGTCGCGGTCGACAAGACGACCGCGTTCCGCCCCAGCTTCGAGCTGGCCACCAGCGACGCACCCAAGGGGCTGCTCGACTGGCGGCTGCGCATCGAGCTCGGCAAGAGCATGCAGGCCAGCCCAGGCAGTGACATGAAGGAAATGAAGCGCGACACCGCCGCGGACGGCACCGAGGCGGTCTGGTACGAGCACACCCAGAGCATCGTCGGCGACTTCCGCCAGGGCCTGCTGGTGCAGGTGTCGTATCCGGTGCCGCCCCGCGAGGATGGCACCCCGGGGCGACCCTACACCTGTGAGGCCAACCTGCTCGGCGAGGGCGTCGGCCCGCTCGCGCTGGCCAACAAGGAGCGCCTGAATCCGTTCCTGGCCAAGCTGTGTCGCTCGCTCGTGATCAAGAAGTAGTACAACCAGGCATGAGCTTCAGTCGAAACCCGCACGTCGCCAAGGCCGAGGCCTGCGAACAGAAGGCCGCCGACGCCGGCGACAGCAGCGCCCGCGTCAGCGCCTACCGCGAGGCCGCCCGCCTGTGGGAGCGCGCCGCCGAGCGCGAGAAGCCGGGCAAGCAGCGCGACCTCTACGACCGCAACGCCGAGAGCAACCGGCGCCTGGCCGACAGCGACGGCGTCGGCGGCAGCCCCGACAGCAACTAGGTCTGCCTCGGCGAAGCCGAGGCAGACCTATCCGGTTCCGAGTCCGGCTCTGCCTCGGCAAGGCCGAGGGAGACCTATCCGGTTCCGGCTCCGGCCTCCGGCAGCCGCTACTCCAGGCGCGCCAGCGCGGCGGTCAGCTTGGCCTTCACGGTCTCGGCCAGCGCCACCAGCTTCGGGTTGCCGGTGGTCGCCACCGTCGTGGTCGGATCCACGGCCACCACGACCGCGTGCTGGTCGTCGCCCTCGTAGACGACCACGTTGCACGGCAGCATCAGGCCGACCTCGAGCTCGGCCTGCAGGGCCTGGTGAGCGAAGGGCGGGTTGCACGCGCCCAGGATCTTGTAGCGCCGGAAGTCGACGCCCAGCTTGGCCTTCAAGGTGGCCTGCATGTCGATCTCGGTCAGGATGCCGAAGCCCTCGGCCTTGAGTGCCTCGGGCACACGGACCAGCGCCTCGTCATAGCTGGCGCGCAGCGCTCTGCGAATCCCTGGGGTCGACATCAGCATCCTCCCTCGTCCTTGTCGTCTGGCGGGCTCTCGCCCTCCACCGGCTCTGGCTTGTGCGCCGACCGGCGCACGGGGGGCATCCCTCAGGTCGAGACGCCGAGCCTGGGCAGCAGCCACCGCTGCAGCACGAACCAGCCTGCGACCACCGCGAGCAAACCGAGCCATCCGTCCATGGGTGTGAGAGCCAGCCTGCGCCGAAAGGGTCCGGCGCGCTCGCCTATTCAGCGCTGGCCGCCGGCGCGCGCCGGCGCCTTGCTGGCCTCGCGGCGCTCCTGCTCGGCGAGGTGGCGCCGCACCAGGTCCATGTCGAGCGCGCGCACCTTGCCAATCAGCTCGTCGAGCGCGGACGCCGGCAGCGCGCCCGGCTTGGCCGTCAGCACCATGCCGTCACGCAGCACCACCAGCGTGGGGATGGCCTGGATCTGGAACGCCGCCGCCAGTCCGGGCTGCGCCTCGGTGTCGATCTTGCCGAACACCACGTCGGGGTGGCGCTTCGACGCCGCCTCGAAGATGGGCGCGAACATCCGGCACGGGCCGCACCAGGCCGCCCAGAAGTCCAGCACCACGATCCCCTTCGCGACGGTCGCCTCGAAGTTCTTCTCGTTCACCTGCACGGTAGCCATCGCTGCCTCCTTGGCTGGTGAGAGACATGCCGCCGCAAAAGGGTTCGCGCCGCGACGAGAACCCTCCGCCGCCGCCCTGGCTCCCACGGCAGATGGACGCCAACCTCACATTGTCCCTGCTGCTCGGCGGCGTGATCGGCTTCTCCCTCGGCCTTTTCGGGGGTGGCGGGTCGATCCTCGCGGTGCCCGTGCTGGTCTACGTGACCCGGGTGGCGCCCGCCGCCGCGGTGCCGATGTCGCTCGCGATCGTGGGCGCGACCAGCCTGACCGCGTCGCTGGCGCACTGGCGCAGCGGTCGCGTGCGCGGTCGCGTGGCGCTGGCCTTCGGGGGCGCCGGCGTCGCGGCCGCCTTCGTGGGCGCGCGCTTCACGCACCTGGTGTCGGGCCGCCTGCTGATGCTGCTGTTCGCGGCGCTGATGACGCTGGCCGGCGCCTGGATGCTGCTGGGGCGCCGGCTGGTCGGGGCCACGCAGGCCCGGCCGCAAGCGCGCTGGCTGCACGCCGTGCTGGCCGGCGCCGGGGTCGGGGCCGTCACCGGCTTCCTCGGGGTCGGCGGCGGCTTCCTGGTGGTGCCAGCGCTGATCGCCTTCGCGGGCCTCGACATGCGCACGGCGGTCGGCACCTCGCTGCTGGTCATCGCCATCAACAGCGCCGCCGGCTTCCTCGGCCACCTCGGCGACGGCCACCTCGACCTCGGGCTGATCGCCGCGCTGACCGCGGTCGCCGCCGTGGGCGCCTTCGCCGGCGAGCGCGCCGCGCGCCACCTCTCGGTGGCCCGGCTGCGCCAGGGCTTCGCGCTGTTCGTGATCACGGTCGGCCTGGCCATCGCGACCCGCACCGCCACCGGCTGGCGCAGCCACGCCGCCAGCGGCTCACCGGCTCACTCGTCGGCGGTCAGCGTGTCGCCCGGGGTCGCCGCGACCTGACCCGGGTGCGAGCTGGTCGGCTCGTGCGCGGTCACGATCATCGACTCGATCACGCGCACCAGCTGGTCGACGTTGCGCGCGGTCCACTCCGGGTGGCTGACCGACTCCAGGTGGGGATGGTGGCCGCCCGAGGCCAGGCGGTGGATCTGCGCCGGCTCCAGCCCGAGGTCGGCGGCGGCGCCGAGCAGGGCGGCCTCGTTCTGCAGCCAGGGGTCGTCGACCCCGGCCACGATGGTGGCGCGCTGCTGGCGGCCAATCTTCAGTGGCGCCGCCGCGAAGGCCTCCAGCACGCGCGCCAGCACCGCGGGCGGCTGCGCCAGCACCGCGCGCAGCATGGCGTCCTGCTCGACCGGGGCCAGGTCGCGCACCGTGGCCTCGCTGCGCGACAGGCGGCGCGACACCCAGCGATACAGGAAGCCGACGTGGCCCAGCATGCGCGTCGCGCTGGCGAAGCGGCGGATGCGCGGGCGCAGCGCCGGATCATGGCCGACCAGGATGGGGTTCAGCGCCACCCGCGCGACCTTGGCCTCGTAGTCGTGATCCTCCAGCGCCAGCAGCGCGATCCCCGCCATCGAGTGGCCGACCAGCACGGTGGGCAGCCCGCCCAGGCGCAGCAGGCGCCGCAGCGCCTGGGTCGCGCGCGCGATGGCCGGCAGCGAGGCCTGCTCCAGCGTGGGCATGCCCGCGAAGCGCGACTCGCCGAAGCCGTGGATGTCGGGCGCCAGCACCACGGTCAGCGAGTTGCCGCGACACAGCACCGGCGCCATGTGGCGCCAGACCTCGCGTGACGCCGACAGCCCGTGCAGCAGCACCACGACCTCGGCGCTGCGCGCCAGCGCCTGCGCATCGGTCAGGCTGCCCAGCCGCGCGCTGGCCCCCCACAGCGAGAAGCCGACCTCGCCGAGGCCGCTCTCGCCGAGGAACGCGGCGGCGCGCCCGGCGTCGACCAGGCCGCGCGCGACCAGGTCGCCGAGGCGATAGTCGGCGCGCTCGAGGTCGGCGCCCAGGGCCTCGTGGTGGTGCGCCCCCGCCAGCCAGCCGTAGGGCGCGGCGGCGCGGCGCAGCTCGCCCAGTCGCGCGGGCGCGGCGTGCCGCGACAGATCCAGGCTGGCCAGCGCGTCGGCGAACGCCGCACAGTCGGGGAAGCGCTGCTCGGGCACCGGGTCGGTGGCGCGCTCGACCGCGGCGCGCAGCGCGACCGGCAGCTCGGCGGGCAGCGCGGCCAGCGCGGCGTCGCGGCCATCGACCTGGTGCATGCCGGCCAGCATGCCGAGCAGGGTCAGCCCGAGGGCGTACTGGTCGGCGGCCGGGCCGACGCGCTCGCGGCGCTGCTGCTCGGGGGCCATGTAGCGCGGCGTGCCGGCGTGCTCGTGGGCGTGCTCGTCACCCAGGCTGGCGACGCCGAAGTCGCTCAGGTAGGCGGTGCCGGCCTCGTCGAGCAGGATGTTGGCGGGCTTGACGTCGCGGTGCACCACGCCGCGCTGGTGCGCGTGTGCCAGCGCGGCCGCGATCTGGCGCGTCACGCGCAGCGCGCTGGTCGGGTCGATCGGCGTCTGCATGCGCCGCGCGAGGTTCGACCCGGCCACGAAGCCCGTCACCAGGTAGTCGTCGCCATACTCGAACAGTGGCACCACGTGCGGATGCGACAGCCGCGCGATGGCGCGCCCCTCGCGGGTGAAGAAGCGCGTCAGGGCGTCGCGCCGGGCATGCTGCGGGGTCAGCCGCTTGACCGCGCCCAGGCTGCCCGCGACCACGTGGCGCCCCAGCCAGACCTCGCCCATGCCGCCCGAGCCAATGCGCCGGATCAGCGCATAGTTGCCCACCTTTTCGGGGGCTGGCGGCGGCGCGGTCACCTGGCCAACGTATAGGGTTGGCTGCGGTCCGGCAACCAGCTAGCGGCGCTGCAACGCCGCCAGCACGGTGTCGGCGTGCTTGCCCAGATCACCGCGATTCCACGGCAGCCGGGTGCGCTCGAGGTCGCCCAGCGCATCACCCAGGGTGCCGCGGATGTCGTCCAGCTTGTCCTTGGGATCCAGGTAGGCCAGGCCAATCGCCGCCGCCGTGCGCAGCAGCTTGGAGCGCGCGATCAGGAGCTCGCGCAGGATGGGGCGCGCGTCGGCCACCCCGAGGTGGCCCAGCGTGATGGCGATGGACGCTTCGGCGAGCTCGTCGCGCTCCACGGTGGCGCGCGCCAGCAGGCGGGTCGCGGCGTGGCCGTCGGGATCGGGGAACCAGGCCAGCGCGAAGGCGGCCGCCGCGCGCACCTTGGCATCGCTGGCGCCCAGCAGCTCGCGCAGCACGTCGAGCCGCGCGTGCACGTGCTGGTAGCACTGGCCCTCGATCGAGCGCGCCTTGCCGCTGCGCCCCAGCGCGCGCGCCCGCGGCGTGCCCGAGCCATCGAGGAAGCGGCCGTGATCACCGACCGCGATGCCCACCAGCAGGTTGACGATGGCGTCGCGATCGCGCATGCCGCGCCGGGACAGCGCCGCGAACAGGAACGGCACCGCCGCCAGGCTGGCCTCGTTGACGACGCCCTGGCTGCACAGCGCGGCCGACAGCTGCTGCATGGCGCGCTTGCGCGTCGGCGCCCGCGTCGAGCCCAGATCGTCCAGCCAGTCGCCGATGCGCGAGGCATCACCGGTGGCGGACTCCAGCACGGACCAGTCGATCTTCGGCGGCTTCATCAGGGGGCCTCGTAGGCGATGCACCCGCGCAGGACGCTGGTGCCGGCCTCGCAGTGCTGTTCGAAGGTGGCAAGGACACGACGGACGGTGGTGCCGGAGGTCTCGAGGGTGTGCAGCTGGAAGTGGCCGAGGATGCGGTTGCAGCCGCGCCCATCGCCGCTGATGGTGATGCCGGGGCGCCCGGGCGACTCGAACGGGTAGCGCTCGGCGTCGCGGTAGACCTGCGTGGTCAGCGGCTGCATCAGCTGGCGGGTCGCGAACTCGGTGTCCCACCACAGGCCCTGGGTCTGCGAGCCCGGCACGATGTGGATGCGCAGCACGTCGCTGGTGGCGTTCAGGGTCGGCGTGAAGGTGCCGACACGGATGGTCTGGCTGCCGTTGTAGATGTAGTCGTTGCCGTCGAAGAACAGCACGCTGCCGCCGACCTGGCAGGCCGCTGGCGAGTACACCCCGGTGGGCGCCACCAGGTCGAGCGTGCGCGTCGCCACCGGCACCCCGGGCGCCGCGACCAGCGCCATGCGCACCTCGGTGGGGCCCAGGCAGCCCGCGGTGATCGACGAGCACGGGGTGAAGTAGATGGTCTGACCGAACGAGCTCAGGGTGACGAAGGACAGCGACAGGCTGCCGCTGCCCGGGCGTGACACCGTGACCATGACCGGGTCGCGCGCGAACGAGCCATCGGCCAGGGTGCCCAGCAGCAGCAGCGGGACCTTGGAGAAACCGTCGGCGCCGATGCTGCTGACCGGGGAGCGGATCTCGTAGCGCACCCCGGTGGGCACGCACTGGCCGCTCTGCTCGCGCGTGCCGGGGCCGCAGGTCAGGCCGGCGTCGGGGCTGGCGGCGTCGGTGTCGGCGTCGGGCGCCGGCAGCGCGCGATCGATGGCGGCCACGGCGCCGTCGATGATGCGGCACTCGCCGGCCACCAGCTGGGTGCCCTCGCCGCAGGCGGCCGAGCCGTCGCTGCCACAGCCGGTCAGCGCCGGCAGCGCTGCCAGCCAGGTCGCCACCGCCACCCATGCCACCCGCATGGGCCCGAGGATACCACTGGCGTCAGAAGCAGATCGTCGGAGGCAGCGTGCAGCCCTGGAAGGTGCTGTCGGCGCAGCAGGTCTCCTGCTCGACGATGGTCAGGTTGCGCACCCCGAAGTCGCCCAGCTGCGCGGGGTCGACCCACCACTCGGTCTCGTACACGGTGGTGCGGGCACACTGGTCGTAGGCCACGCTGGGCGGCCGCGGCACCACCTCGCGCAGCTCGCGGCGCACGGTGCGCACCAGCTCGGCGCCGCGCGGGCGGAAGCCGGCCATGGCCTCCGCGGTGTTGCGCTCGTAGACCTGGCTGATCTCGAGCAGGTCGCTCCAGGTCAGGTCGGCGGGCGCCACGCGCTCGAGGTGGCCACTGGCGCGGATGGCCAGCGGGGTGCGCTGATCGGCGTAGAAGCCGTCGGCCGCGAGATCGATGTCCAGCGTCGCCGGGTGGCTGGCCAGGTCGACCAGGCAGCTGTCGCAGCGTGCGTTGACGCCGAACGACGAGTTGTAGGGCACCACCATGTCGGCGCGGGTGCGGCCCGGCGCCTCGGGCACCTGGGTCAGGCGGAAGCGCTTCTGCTGGGCCGGGCTGAAGAAGGTCAGGGTGTGGCCGGTGACATAGTCGGGCCCCAGCCACCAGACGCGGTCGTCCTTGACCAGGGCGGCGGAGACCGGGCCGTCGTCGAGGCGACCGTTGCCGACCGCCTGCAGGCGGCCGCGGTACACCGGGGCGTCGCCGCGCACATAGCGCCCGATCAGCCGCTCCAGCTCGCCAAGCTGGTCGGGCTCGACCAGGCCGGCCACGCGCTCGGTCTCGCTGGCCGGACCGGGACGCGGCGCCACGCCCTGGCTGCCCGGCGGATCCACCACGCCCTGGCTGCCTGGCGGCGCCCCGACCCCGCCACCGTCGTCCGCGCAGCCCACCAGCAACAAGAGCCCACAAAGCCAAGATGTCTTCATGCCGAGCAGCCTAGGCCCCGAGCGCCTCGCTGACGAATTGATAGTTTTTCGATGTATACATCAGCATGGCTTATGTGACGACACGCCTGCGCCCCGACCAGCTGGACCTCAACCTGCTCTACACGCTGCACCGCGTGGTGGTCGACGGCGGGGTCGGCGCCGCCGCGCGCACGCTGGGGCGCACCCAGCCGGCCATCAGCCTGCGCCTGCGCCAGCTCGAGCAGCTCCTGGGCCTCCAGCTGCTGGCGCGCGCCGGCCGCGGCGTCGCGCTGACCGCGGTCGGGCGCGCCATGGCCGGCCAGATCGGCGAGCTGGTCGACCGCGTGCACGGCCTGCTCGACACCGCGCGCGCCGCCACCGCCGAGCCAGTCGGCGTGCTGCGCCTCGGCTCGCTGCCCACCGTCAGCACCTATCTGCTGGCGGCGCCGCTGGCCGCGCTGAGCCGGCGCTACCCGCGCGTCGAGTTCGACCTGCGCGCCGGCACCATCAGGCCCCAGCTGGAGGCGCTGGCGCGCGGTGAGATCGACGCCGTGGTCTCGGTCGGCCGCCCGGTCGCCATGGCCGGCGTGCGCGTGCACGAGGTCGGCCACGCCAGCGCGGTCGCGGTGCTGCCCGCGCGCAGGCCCGGCCGCGCCCGCGCCGCCGGCCGGCTGTCCCTGCGCGAGCTGCGCACGCTGCCCATCGTCGACTACGGCCGCACCGGCGACGCCTTCTTCGACACCGTGGCCGACTTCCTCGCCGCGCACGACCTCGACCGCGCGGTTCGCCTGCGCATGGCGCACATCCAGACCCTCAAGCAGCTGGTCCTCGCCGGCGCCGGCGTCGCCTTCCTGCCCGACTACACCGTGGTCGAACCCGAGCTGGTCAAGCGTCCGGTCGAGGGGCTGTCCCTCAGCCACCCCATCTGGGTCGGCGTGCGCCGCGCCAGCGCCGAGCTCCCGGTGCTGAGCGAGCTGGTCGCGCGGCTCCGCGGCGAGCTCAAGGCATGAGGCGATCGAGCAGGCGCTGCTTGGCCTTCTCGACCAGCCAGGCCTTGCCGGCGTGACGCGTCAGCTCGGCGGCCAGGGTGCGGCCCAGCGCGGCCAGCTGCTCGGGCTCGTGCTCGGGGTCGAGCGGCGGGATGACGAACGGGATCTCGACCGGGGCCGGGCCGAACGCCGCACTGGTCAGGCGCAGCTTGCCGTCGCCGCGGTACTCGAGCTCGGCGCTGGCGCCGGTCGACAGCGCCAGGTGCGCCTTCAGGGTGCGCAGCCCGAAGACCCACGACAGCGGTGTGCGCAGCGTGGTGCGCCCGACCACGACGTGCTCGATGGTCATGGTGACGTGCGCCAGGCTGGGCAGCACGCTGGTGCCCTCGACGGTGAAGCGCGCGTCGTCGAGCTGCAGCCGGGCGAAGCTCAGCGGTGCGCGCTTGCCACCGCGCAGGTCGAGCGCACCCAGCGCCGAGACCTCCACATCGACCCCCCGGGCACGCAGCGAACCCAGGTCGTCCTGCAGCAGCACGAGGCCGAGCGGCAGCACCCGGGTCTCGGCGTGCGCGACGTCGATGCGCAGGTAGCCGCGGTCGCGCCGCTCCACGTGTAACCTGTCGAAGCCGAGCCGCCCACGCACCAGGCCGAGCTGCACCCTGCCCAGCGAGACCTCGGCCCCCAGCGACGCGCGCAGGCGCTGCACGGCGCGCCGCTCGACATAGCCGCGGGCCAGCAGCCCGACCACCAGCAGCCCGCCGATCCACAGCACCACCAGCCCGCCCAGCCCGAGCCCGAGCCTGCGCAGCCAGCGCTTCACCTTCGACCTCTTCACAGCCGTCGTCGCCATGGGCCGGCTGTAGCGCAGCTCCGTCCCGGCGACCCGCCAGCACACCAAACCGACCCGCCAGCCCGGTGCCTCAGTCGTAGGGATCCCAGTCGGGCGGTGCGCTGGCCAGGTGGCGCGTGATGGTGGCGATGATGGTGTCGGGGGCGTGCGTCGCGGTGCCGCTCAGGCGCGGGGTCAGCGCGCTGACCGGGTCGCAGCTCCACGGGGTGCCCTCGCTGTCGCCCAGGGCGGCGGCCAGCGGGCCGAGGTCGACGCGTGGCAGCGGGCGGCGCGACATGTACTGCACCCAGCTCTCGTAGCGGAACTGCAGCTCGTAGTGGTCGCCTTCGATCAGCAGCAGGCGCAGGCAGCCGGTGGCGTTGTGGATGGCCATCGGGTGCCAGCGCGCCTCGCGCCGCTGGGTGAAGCGGTGCACCGCGCGGCGCGCCACCCCGGGCGCGGTGCGCACGATGGCCAGGTCGAGCGCGGGCAGCTCCTCGATGGTGAAGGCGCCCTCGCGCAGGGCGCGCTCGCTGGCCTCGAGGTGGGCGTCCTCGTCGGCGAAGTCGGCGCGGAAGCTGTCGAGGTCGGTCAGCAGCGCGGGCATCCGCGGCAGCAGCGCCTGGTACACCGCGGCGGCGCGCTGCGGGTAGGGGCCGCTGAACAGCGCGGCCGGCAGCGGCGAGGTCTCGGGATCGTTCCAGCGCGCGATCACGAAGGCGATGCGCGCGGCGCGGCGGTCGCGGTAGGTCGCGAAGTCGCCCGCGGCGGCCAGGTCGATGACCAGGTCGCGGTGGGCCAGCGCCAGCGCGGGGCTCTCCAGGGCGAACACGCTGGCCAGGCCGTCCTCGTCGAAGTGGTCGTTGGAGACCAGCTCGGCGGGCGCAGGCTCGCCGCGGTCGAGGTAGCGGAAGGCGATCTGCGCCGACAGATCAGCCTTGAGGTCCGCGGGGGTGCCGCTCTTGGGCCAGTGCGACAGCGTCAGCACGGTGCCCTCGGTGCCGCCGCCGTCGACCACCACGTTGGGCCTGCCGCCAAGCTCCGGATAGGGCGCAAAGCGCATCATGCGTTGAAATCCTGACATCCCCGGTTGGCTCCGAAGCCCGGACCGGACGGGGTCGGGTGCCACGCCCCCGGGGCCCGATTGCGGCAGATCGGCCGCGAGCAGCGGTATGATGCCCCCATGAGCGCGAACGCTACCTCGGCCGTGCGGCCGGACATGTGGGCTCCTCCACTGCAGACCCTGCACCGCGGGCTGGCCATCCGGGTCCTGGTCGGCCTGTTCCTGGTGCCCTTCTCGCTGGGCATGATGTTCCTGGGCTGGTCGATCAAGAACGATCGCCACTCGGGCAGCGGGCCCGGGGTCGGCTTCATCATCTTCGGCCTGCTGATGCTGGCGCTGTCGGTCTGGCTGTTCTACCGCGAGTCGTCGCGCCTGGTCACCATCCACCCCGAGGGCATCAAGCTCAAGAAGGGCTCGCAGTACACCGCCATCGCGTGGGACGCCGTCGACGAGATCTGGCTGCACGCGGTCAACGTGCAGGCCGGCGGCCTCATCGGCCTGGCCATCACCGCGGCGGTGCGCGCGCTGAGCAACGATCCGTTCAACCTCGACAAGGCCAGCCAGGTCAACGTCAAGCTGGTCGGCGGTGGCCAGACCCTGAAGTTCAACAAGGCCGACAAGGGCTGCGTCCTGGCCTTCCGCTTCGCCTGCGAGCGCGTCAACCCGCGCCTGCTCGATCGCTATGCGCGCCTGGTGCGCGACGGCGGCGTCGCGGTGTTCAACAAGGTCGCGCTGTCGCTGCACGGGGTGTCGTTCAACGGCAAGCCGCCGCTGGCCTTCGCCGAGATCGAGTCGCTGCAGGTCGACGGCGGCTTCATCCGCGCCAAGAAGGCCGGCAAGTGGCTGTCGGCGGGCAGCGCCGCGGCGGCGCAGACGCCCAACGTCATGGTGCTCATCACGCTGTTCGACACCCTGAGCGGCAAGCCCATGCTGCGCACCGAGGGCGACCTGGTCGGCGGTCAGTACGTCTGAACCGCGGGACCGCAGTAGTTGTCCGCGATCCCGACGTGAAACGCCTCCCCGACCCAGAAGTTCCAGCGCACCCCATCGTCCACGCTCGCGTCGATCAGCATGCGCGCCACGCCATCGCGCGGCGCCCCGGCGCCGATGGCCACCTGCCACACGCGTGACGGCGTGCACTTCAGCGCTCCCAGCGCGATGTCGTCGCGACAGCTCGCGGGTCCGCGCACGTCGAAGCCACGCCCGGGCCAGAAGTAGATCCTGAAGCCGCACAGGCCGTCGTAGGCGACGCCCGTCGGCAGCGTGCTCGGGCGCTGGCGCATCTTCTCGGACACCAGGTCGACCTGGATGAAGGCGTCCTTGCCGATGGTCAGGTCGGCCAGGCCCGAAGGCGCGACGTTGTGGGCGACGATGCCGCTGGGGACGAAGTCATCGACGCCGACCTTCTGGTTGGCGATCCTGCTGGCCTCGGCGGCGATGGCCAGGACATCGACGGCGCGTGCATCGAACTGCGGCGCGGCGCTGGCCGAGGGCGTCGGTGTGGCCTTGATGTTCGAGGGCGCGGCCGCGGGTGAGCGCTTCGGCGTCGCGCTGTTGCGGCTGCCGCGGCCCACCAGCAGGTACACGACGACCGCCAGCGCCACCGCGGCCACGCCGATCGCCATCAGCCGTGCCCCGCGCGGGCGCTCGTCGGGTGTCGGCTCCGCGGGCGCGGTCGGCGCGAAGGCGCGCCCGGTGAACGCGGCCGGTGTCGGCCCCGCCGCGGTCGAGCGCAAGCTGACCCACTGCTCGGGCGGCAGACCTTGCACTGCCTCGACCAGCGCGCCGGCCAGCTCGTGCGCGCTCTGCACCCGCTGCGCGGGCTCCTTGGCCAGCGCGTGCAGGATGACGGCCTCGAAGGCCGGTGGCAGGTCAGGGCGGCGCGCGCTCGGCGGCGGCGGCGGCTCCATGATGTGCATGCGCAGGATGTCGAACAGCGCCTCCGACACGAAGGGCAGCGTGCCGGTCACCATCTCGTAGAGGATGATGCCGATCGAGTACAGGTCGGAGCGGGTGTCGACCGGCTTGCCCGCGGCCTGCTCGGGCGACATGTACGGCGGCGTGCCCATGATCGAGTTGGCGCGCGTCGGCGCCGACACGCCCGACAGCTCGGGCGCCAGCTTGGCGATGCCGAAGTCGAGCACCTTGGCGCGCCCGCCCGGGGTCACGAAGATGTTGTCGGGCTTGAGATCGCGATGGACGATGCCCTTTCCGTGCGCCGCCGCCAGGGCGTCGAGGACCTCGCCGATCAGCGTCACCGTGGTGCCCAGCGGCAGCGGCCCGCGCTTGCGCAGCAGCGCCGACAGCGGCGCGCCGTCGAGGTACTCCATCACGATGTAGGGCCGGCCGTCGGGCAGCCGCGACAGATCGGTGACGTTGACGATGCTCTCGTGGCGGATCAGGTTGACCGCGCGCGCCTCGGCGAAGAAGCGATCGACCAGGTCGCGGTTCTGCGCGGTGTCGAGCGACAGCACCTTGATGGCGACGCGGGCGTGGATGGCGGGCTGCAGCGCGCCATAGACGCGGCCCATGCCGCCGGCGCCGAGCAGCCGCGTGATGCGGTAGTTGCCGATGGTCTCGCCCAGCAGCGGGTCGTCGGTGTGCACCAGCGCGGCGCCGTCGGTGGTGCAGTGGCCGCCCTGGGCGTAGCGCTGCCCGCACTCCTCGCACACCCACCCCATGGCGGCAGCTTACCCGCCGGCCCCAGGGCTGTCACATGAGACGCCGGGGCGAGGTCGCCGCCGAAGTGCGCGAAACCGCGCGCGTCCCGGCTGGCACATCCGCTGCTTTACAGGCTGTCACGGAGGTTGACGATGATGAAGCGGAGTTTCTTGGTTCTGGGTGTGCTGGCGGTGGCGGGTTGCTGGGACGTCGAGTTCGACGTCGATACCAACCTGGATATCGACGTCAAGGTCACGATGGGCAAGCTGAGCGCCGAGTGCGCGGGCACCGACCCGCTGGTGACCTACACGCCCGGCGACGGGGTGTGTCGCATCGAGATCAAGGAGTGGCACGGCACCCTGGTCGACATGGCGGTGGTCCGCGCCAAGGTGGAGCAGAAGGTGATCGAGAACGGCGAGGACCCCAAGGACATCCCGGTGTCGATCACGGGGATCAAGCTGAGCAAGAAGGACATCCGGCTGCTCGACGCCAATGGCGCCAACGTGACGCCGGCCAGCGTGGAGCTGTTCGACGCCACCATCGACATGGACGGCGAGCGCTTGCTGACCTTCGAGGGCGCGCAGCTGACGCAGCTGCTGCTCGGTGAGGCGGTCGCCATCTTCAGCGAGGCGCAGGTCAAGAAGCTGAACGCTGCGTACAAGGCGTCGGCGGCGGTGGCGGCCAGCGGTCGCGTCACCCTGGTGGTGCGCAACGAGCTGATGCAGGAGCTGGCGCGGCACGAGGGGCTGAATCTGAATGTGAAGTTTCTGATGGACGTCGGGGCGTCGGGGAGCAAGGAAGCGTTCTAGACGGAGACGGACGAACAGGTCACAGGGAACAGGCCACAGGTCACAGGCAACAGGCAACAGGGAAGGACGAGCACGAGCACGAGCACGAGCACGAGCACGAGCACGAGCACGAGCACGAGCACGAGCACGAGCACGAGCACGAGCACGAGCACGAGCACGAGCAGGAGGCCGAGGAACGGAGTGAGGCGGGCGGGCGGCAAAAAGCCGTCCGTTTGCCTTTTCGGTCAGGGGCGGCGGGCGAGGTAGAGTTCGGAGCCGCCGGCGCGGGAGGAGGAGAGGACCAGGTCGCAGCCGTTGGGGGAGAGGGCGGCGCCGGTGTCGCTCGAGGTCGAGTTCACGCTGGTCATGATGGTGGGCATGGAGAAGGTACCGGTCGGGGTGGTGCGGGTGGCCAGGTAGAGCTCGAACTGGCCGCTGCGATCGCTGGTCAGCGCGACCTGCAGGCCGTCGCCGGTCATGGTGGCGCCGAACTCGCGCTGCAGCGAGGCCAGCTCGCTCAGGCGGGTGGCGCCGCCGAAGGTGCCGGTGCCGGCGTTGAAGGGTGCGATCCAGAGATCGAGGAGGTCGGCGCCGGTGCGGTTGGAGGCGAACATCAGGGCGCCGCTGGGGGTAAGCCAGGGGTCGGTCTCCTGGGCGCTGGTCGATACGTCGCCGAGCAGGGTCGGCGCGCCGAAGGCGCCGGTCGCGGCGGCGCGAGTGGCCTTCCAGATGTCGCCGGCGCCCAGCGCGCCGCCGTCGGTGCGCTCGCTGACGAAGTAGATGGTCTTGCCATCGGGCGTCAGCGTGGCGCTGTACTCGTTGGCGCCGGTGTTGATGCCGCCGACCAGCGTGGGCATGGTGAAGGCGCCGGTCAGGCTCGGCCGCGTCGATTGCCAGATGTCATAGGCGCCCATGCCGCCGGGGCGCGTGCTGGAGAAGAACAGCGTCAGCCCATCGGGCGAGAACGACGGCGCCGAGTCGATGTCGGTCGAGTTGACCACCGTCAGCAGCGCCGGCATGCCGAAGGCCGCGTTGACGTTGCACGGCGGCGGCGGCGCGGCGTCGGGCTGCGCGGCGTCGGGCGTCGGCACCGCGCCATCGACCACCGGCAGCGACGAGTCGAGATCCTCCGGCGTCAGCATGCGATCCGCGCGCGGCCCGTCGACCACCTGGGCGCCGCCGTCGCTGCCGCTGCCGCCATCGCCTGGCGGGTTGGTGATGTGCGACC
>JBGASF010000046.1:0-49689 GCA_044229835.1 Polyangia bacterium
CGAGCACGAGCACGAGCACGAGCACGAGCACGAGCACGAGCACGAGCACGAGCACGGGCACGGGCACGGGCACGGGCGCGGTTGGGTTGACGCTCGCGGAGGCTGAGCTGGAGGCGTTCACCCGGGCGCGACCCGTGTTCGACCAGCACTGCGCGCGCTGTCACCTCGCCGGCGGCGCCAAGGCGACCGCCGAGACGCTCGAGCACCTCAACATGGGCAGCTATCCGTTCGCCAGCCACCATGGCAACGTGACCCAGCTGATCCGCTCCACCCTGGGCATGCTGGGCGGCGAGGCCGAGATGCCCGCCGATGCCCCCGGCACCCTGCGCCCCGAGGAGCTGGCCCTGATCGGCGCCTGGGCCGACGCCGCCGATCGCGCCCGCCCGCCCGCGCCCGAGGGCGCGCATGACGACGACCACGACCATGGCGCCGGCCACGCTCACAGCCTGATGCCGGCCTATGCCACGCCGCGCGAGATGCTGATCCCGGGCCGGCCTGGCCCGCGCTGGCACATCATGGTCAACGCCTTCGCGCAGCTGCAGAACCTCGGCCTCGCCGGCACCCAGATCGACAGCGGCGCGGGTCGCTTCGACGGCGGCGAGACCGATGCGCTGCTGACCGGGACCTGGGTCATGGGCTACTACCGCAGCCCGCGGCGCTGGGTCGAGGCGGTGCTGATGCTGAACTTCGAGGCGCTCTCGGTGTCCGACGGCGGCGTGCCCGAGCTGGGCCAGGAGGGCGAGGGCCTGACCGACGCGCAGCACCCGCACCTGCTCCTGCACATGGCCATGGTCGGCTTCCATCCGCTGGCCAGCTCGGCGTGCAACCTGCTCGCGATCCAGCACGACGACGAGCCCTGCCACGACCTCACCGTGTTCGCGGGGCAGGGCAGCGCCACCATCGGCCCGCCCATCTTCATGCACAGAGCGAGCGCGCCTGGCCCGACCGTGCCGCGCAAGCACCACAAGGGCGAGAACCCGCACGAGACCATGCCGGTGCTCGGCGCCACCTTCCGCTATCACGGCACCAGCGTCGAGGCCTCCATCTTCGGTAACCGCGGGCTCGGCCCCGACGACTCGCGGCTACGTCCGTGGCCCGCGGTGCCGCGCTCGCTGGCGGCGCGGGTGCGCCAGGATCTGTTCGGCTGGCTCGAGCTGCAGCTGTCGGCGGCGCACCTCAGCGCGCAGGGGCCCGACGGCGAGGAGGACGATCAGCTCTCGGCCAGCGCCTATGGCTACCGGACCGTGCGCGGCTGGCGCGGCGACGCGCTGCTCGACTATGCCTACAGCGCCCACGCCGGCCTGCACGGCGCGCTGGCCGAGCTGGCCGTGCGCCCGCCCGGTGGCCGCCAGATCCTGTGGACCCGTGGCGAGCTCAACCAGCGCGAGGCCGACGCCGACGGCGCCACCTGGGCCTTCGCGACCGCGGGTTTCGAGCAGCTGGTGGCCGCGCCGCGCGGCCTGCGCATCGGCCTGTTCGCCGAGGCCACCGCGATGCACATCCCCGATGCCGTCAGCGCGCGCTATGGGCGCGACTCGGCGGTGACGATGAACGCGGGGCTACATCTGTTCGGCATGTGGGGCGCGCACAGCCCGCGTGGTGCGCACGCGACCACGGGGGGCGGGGCGGAACACCACTAAAGAACAGATGACGGAGGGCTACGGCTGCGGAGGGCGGCCGCCGTTGATGGTGATGGTCGAGACCGTGTCGGGCCACACCTTCGCGCGGTACTTGCCGAGCAGCGTGGCTGCGCCGCCGACCTTGCCCCAGCCCTCCACCGTCACCACCCCGGGCGCCATGTTGATGCCGGTGAAGATCCCGAGGCGGCTGGTGCCGACGCCGTCCATGCCGAGGTCGAACACCGTCTTGTTGGGGTTTCCGTTGGAGTACGAGCGCACGCCGGGGTTCATGTCATAGCCGACCTGCGCGGCCTCGAGGCGGACATCCTCGCAGTCGCGCACCTCGCCGGCGATGGCGCCGAAGCCGGGGGTGATGGCGGTGCCAATCGTCGTCGGGATGGTCATGTAGTCCGACTTCGACAGCACGTTGACGTTCTTCTCGAACTCCGGCCCCGCGGTGCCGGCCATGCGCAGACACTCGGTGTCCAGCGGGTCGGTGCCCTTGGCCGCGGTGCACGCGCGCGCCGCCGTCGACAGGTAGACGTTGTACTGCACCAGCACGCCCCACAGCGGGTCGGCCGTCTTGCCCGGGCCCATGGTGCGGATGGCCAGGAACTTGCGGGTCGGGATGTTCGGGATCTCGAAGCGCACCTCGGCGCGCAGGCGCTCCTCGCAGGTCGAGTTCAGGCAGTAGCGCGTGCCGTTGACCGAGGCGCCCTCGGGGCAGGCCGCGCAGTCGGCGGTCTGCGGCCGGCACGTCGCGTCGGTGCGGCCGAGGTCGGAGGTCGGGTTGGGGCAGAAGCGCGCCTTGGGGAACGACGCCGCGTCGAGCTTGACCGTGGTCTCGCCGATCGGCGTCACCGCGTCGATGCTGGCCGCGGCGTCGAGCTGCGCGGCGTCGAAGATCTGGATGGTGACGTCGTTGGAGTCCGGGCCCGACGAGAACACGTCGACCCAGCCGGTCAGCGTCACCTTGTCGGGCGTGGCCGGCTCCTGCGCGGGCGCCGCGGTCAGGCAGCCCAGCTTGGGCGCGGTGGTGGCGTCCTTGGCGCAGAACTCCTTGAGGTCGCCGCACTGCGCGCGCTTGGTCTCGGGGCGCTCGGCCACGTCGAGCGGCAGCGTGCACACCGCGCTGCCCGGGTTCTTCTTCGGGTACACGCACGAACAGCCAGGATCGGGGACGACGCCCCCGTTGCAGGCGTCGTCATCGCCGCCACCACCACATCCAGCCGCCGCAGTGGACACCGACAGCGCGAGCGCGAGCATCGACCAACGAGTCATTCCAGGCTCCTTCTCAGTGCGCAGCAATATACCTGAACAACCTTCAATCTAGATGCAGGCGCGATCACGGCCGGCGGCCTTGGCCCGGTACAGCGCCTGGTCGGCCTTCTCGAACAGGAGGTCGCCGCTGTCGCCGTCGTCGGGGCACACCGCGACCCCGATCGAGATGGTCGGCTGGATGATGACGCCGTCCTTCTCGAAGTGGTGCGTGCGCACGCGATCGACGATGGCCTCGGCGACCTTCAGCCCGGCGTCGCGGGTGTGGCGCTTCAAGTAGCACATGAACTCGTCGCCGCCGAAGCGGCAGGCCTCGCCGCGCGCGCCGACCACGTCGCGCAGGATGGCGCCGACCTCGGCGATGGCGTAGCCGCCGTAGGGATGGCCGTGGGTGTCGTTGATCTGCTTGAGGCCGTCCATGTCCATCACCAGCACCGCGATGGGCTCACCGGCGGCCAGCGCGCGCGCCAGCGCCAGCTCCAGCTCGGCGTCGAACTTGCGCTTGAGCAGGAGGCCGGTCAGCGCGTCGGTGCCGACCAGCTCCTCCAGCTTGTTGTGGAAGTCCATGTCGAGGCCGTCGGCGTAGCCGAACTTCACCACGCTGGCGCCGAGGAAGATCTTGTCGCCCTCGCTGAGGATGTGCGCGGTGACGCGCTCGCCGTTGACCAGGGTGCCGTTGGTCGAGCCGAGATCGCTGAGCAGGTAGCGCCCGTCGGGCGCGCGATCGATGCGGATGTGCTCGCGCGAGATCGACCCGTCGGCCAGCGGCAGCTCGACGTCGGGGTCGCGCCCGATGGTGACCGGGCGATCGAGCATGACGTGGGTGCCGAGGTCGCTCTCGGCGCCCTGGATGACCAGCAGCGAGGCCGCGCGGAGATCCTGAGCCCGGGCCGGCGCTTCGCCGTGCGCGAACTTGATGGTCTCTGCGCCCCGTCGATCCCTGCGTTTGGCCATGGGCCCTTGCCTCACCGTACCACCGCGCGCCGGGCTACTCCAGCGTGGCGGCCAGCTTCTCCCACTCGGCCATGGCCAGGCGCAGCTTGGTGTCGAGCTTGCGCTCGGTCTCCATCAGGGTGTTCAGGCGCTGCCAGTCGCCCTTGTGGTCCTCGCCCAGGGCGGCGCGCGCGACCTCCAGCTCGGCCTCCAGGGTCGCGATCTCGGTCTCCAGCTTGGCGACCCGCTTCTGCTGCCGGTCGCGCTCCTTGCTGGCGTCGCGCTGGCGGGCCCCCGCGCTCTTGCTGGCGCGCTCGCGCTCCTTCTCCTTCTCGCGCTCCTTCTCCCTCTCGCGCTCCTTCTCCTTCTCGGCCTCGCGCGCCCGCGCGGCCTGGCTGGCCTGCGCCTGGGCCCTGGCGCCCTCGCTGGCGCTGCGCAGGCGCGCCTTGTGGTCGCGATAGTTGCCGGCCTCGATGTCGACCGTGCCGTCCTCGTGCATCACGAACAGCTTGGTGACGATCTCGTCGAGGAAGAAGCGGTCGTGCGAGATCACCAGCAGGGTGCCCTCGTAGCGCTTGAGCGCGCGCTCCAGCACCTCGCGCGCCGGGATGTCGAGGTGGTTGGTCGGCTCGTCGAGCGCCAAGAGATTGCGCGGCTCCAGCATCATCTTGGCCAGCGCCAGCCGGTTGCGCTCGCCGCCCGACAGCCCCTTGACGACGCGGAAGGGGTCGTCGCCGAAGAAGCGGAAGCGCGCCAGGTAGTCGCGCGCGCGGTCGTCGGCGAAGTCGCCGCGGATCGACCGGATCTCCTCGATGAGTGACCGCGACTCCGACAGCCCGCCCAGCTTCTGGTCGAAGTAGCCGATCTTGAGCTCGACGCCGCGCACCACGCGGCCCTCGCGGATGGCCTGGGTGCCCTCGGGCCGCCCCAGCAGCGCCTTGAGCAGGGTCGACTTGCCGGTGCCGTTGGGGCCGATGATGCCGATGCGATCACCGCGGTAGATCACGGTGTCGAGGTCACGACACAGCACGCGCCCGCCGGGATAGCCCAGGGTCAGGTGCTCGACCTTGAGCGCGTCCTTGCCGCCGGGGTGATCGCCCACCGTGAAGCGCAGCCCGATGCGCCCGGCGTCGCCCCAGCTGTCCGAGCCCAGCTCCAGCCGCTGCACGCGCTCCAGCATCTTGCGCCGGCTCTGCGCCTGCTTGGTCTTCTGGCCCGCGATGTTCTTGCGGATGAACTCCTCGGTGCGCGCGATCTCGGCCTGCTGGCGCTGCACCGCCGCGCGCAGGCGCTCGCGGCGCTCCTCGCGCTCGGCCAGGTAGCGCGAGAAGCCGCCCACGTAGTGCTCGAGGTCGCCGCCGTCGACCTCGATGATCTCGGTGCAGGTGGCGTCGAGGAAGCGCCGATCGTGCGACACCAGCACGAACGACTTGGGCCAGGTCTTGAGGAACTCCTCCAGGCGCTCGACGTGCTCGACGTCGAGGTGGTTGGTGGGCTCGTCGAGGAGGAGCAGATCGGGCTCGGCCAGCAGCACCTTGGCCAGCTCGAGGCGGCCGCGCTCGCCGCCCGACAGCGTGGCCACCGGGCGCGCCAGCTCGGCCTCGTGCTCGAAGCCGACCGAGGCGGCCAGCTCGCGCACGCGCGACTCCAGCGAGTAGCCGCCGGCGCGGGTGTAGTCCTCCTGCAGGTGGCCGTAGCGGTCGAGGTCGGCGGCGTTGCCGTCGCCCAGGCGCGGCTCCAGCTCGGCGAGCTCGGCGCGCATGGCCAGCACGCGCGCGAACGGGCCCAGCAGCGAGTCCAGCACGGTGCCCTCGTCGCGGTGCTCCTGCGACTGGCGCAGGGTGCCGATGGTGATGCCGCGGCCGCGCGTGACCTCGCCGCCATGGGCCTCGACCTCGCCCGCGAGCAGCCGCAAGATCGTGGACTTGCCAGCGCCGTTGGGCCCGATGAGCCCGATTCGCACGCCCTCGTCGACCTGCCAGGTCAGCTCCTCGAAGAGCTCGTTCCCGGGGTAGCCGAAGGTGACCGAAGACAGCTGCGCCAGACTCATGACGCCGCGGTGTTTACCACATCATCCAAGCCGGGTCGCGCGATTGACATTGTGCGTCAAACTTGCAAGTGTTCCGCGCTCGTTGTCGCCGCTCCTTTTGTGAGGTCCCCATGTCGATGAAGCAGTATCTGCTCACTCCTGGTCCGACTCCGGTGCCCGACCGCGTGCTGCTTGCGATGGCGCAGCCGGTGCTGCACCACCGCATGCCCGCCTTCTCCAAGATCTTCACCGAGGCGGTCGACGGCCTGGCGTGGATCTACCAGACCGCCGGTCGGCCCATCATCCTGAACGGCTCGGGCACCGCCGCGATGGAGGCCGCCGTCGTCAACCTGATGTCGAAGGGCGACACCGCGCTGGTCGCGCACTCGGGCAAGTTCGGCGAGCGCTGGGTCGAGCTCTGCAAGGCGTATGGAATCGCCACCGTCGAGGTCAAGGCGCCCTACGGCGACGCCGTTGACCCTGCGGCGGTCGACCGGGCTCTCACCGAGAACCCCGGCATCAAGGCCGTGTTCATGCAGGCCAACGAGTCGTCGACCGGCGTGCGCCAGCCCTACGAGGCGGTCGCCAAGCTGGTGCAGGCGCGCCAGGACGTGCTGCTGGTGGTCGACGCCGTCAGCGCGCTGGGCGCCTGGGACATCCCGATGGACACCCTGGGCATCGACGCCCTGGTGACCGGGTCGCAGAAGGCGCTGATGCTGCCGCCGGGGCTGGCCTTCATCGCGCTGTCGGAGCGCGCCTGGGCTCGCCAGGCCAAGAGCGATCTGCCCAAGTACTACCTGAACCTGGCCACCGAGCGGAAGGCGCAGCAGAACGGCGAGACCGCGTGGACGCCGGGGGTGTCGCTGATCATCGGCCTGCGCGAGGCGCTGGCCATGCTCAAGGAGGAGGGGCTGCCGGCCATCTTCGCGCGCCACGACGCGCTGGCCCGCGCCACCCGCGCGGCCATGGCGGCGGCCGGGCTGGAGCCCTTCTCGCGCGCGCCGTCGCCCACGGTGACCGCGATCAAGGCGCCCAAGAAGGCGGACGGCACCGTGATCGACACCGACGCGCTGGTCAAGCACCTGCGCGGCACCTATGGCGTGTCGATCGTGGGCGGGCAGGGCTCGATGAAGGGCCAGGTCTTCCGCGTCGCGCACCTCGGCTACTACGGGCCGTTCGACATCCTGACCGTGTGCACCGCGCTGGAGATGTCGCTCAAGGACCTGGGCTGCAACGTCGAGCTCGGCAAGTCGACGGCGGCCGCCGAGGAGATCCTTTCGGCGTGGCGCAAGCAGGCCAAGGCGGAGGCTGCGAAGAAGTAGTGCCCGAGGAACGTGAAGGCGAACGTGAAGGCGAACGCGCAGGCCTGGCGACGCTGGGGGACATCGCCGCGCACCTCGATCAAGTGCTCGAGGTGCGGGCGGTGCGCGACTACGGGCCCAACGGCCTGCAGGTCGAGGCCCGCGCGCTGGGCAGCGCGGTGACCCGCGTCGCCACCGCGGTGTCGGCCAACCTGGCCGCCATCGAGGCCGCGGTGGCCTTCGGCGCCGAGCTCCTGGTGGTGCACCACGGCCTGATCTGGGGCGGCGGGATCGAGCGCGTGACCGGGCCGACCGCGCGCCGGCTGGCCGCGCTGCTGGGCGGCGGGGTCTCGCTGCTGGCCTATCACCTGCCGCTGGATCGCCACCCCACGCTGGGCAACAACGCCGGCCTGTGTGACCTGCTGGGGCTGGGGGCGCGGGCGCCGTTCGGCGAGGTGCGCGGCGTCGCCATCGGCACCGTGGGCGAGCTGGCGGCGCCGCTGCCGGCGGCCGAGCTGCGCGCGCGGGTCGCCGCCGGGGTCGGCCACCCGACCTTCGCCTTCATGCACGGGCCGGCCGAGGTGCGTCGCGTCGCGGTGTGCTCGGGCGCGGCGGGCGACATGATCGAGGCGGCGCGCGCGGCCGGCGCCGACGCCTTCCTGACCGGCGAGCTGGCCGAGCGTGCCGGCGAGCTGGCGCGCGAGCTGGGGATCCACCTCCTGGCGGCCGGGCACTACGCCACCGAGGTGTTCGGGCCGCAGCGCCTGGGCGCCGAGCTGGCGACGCGCTTCGGCGTCGCCACCACCTTCGTAGACGTCCCGTCTCCACTGTAGCCATGTCGAGAAAAGGAAGCTCCCGATGACGACACCGCAGCCGTTCAAGGTCCTGGTCGCCGACGACATGTCGGATCGCGTCACCGCGCTGCTGCGCGAGACGCCGGGCATCGAGGTCACGGTCAAGACCGGCATGAAGCCGGCCGAGCTCTTGGCCTTCGTGGCGCCGTTCCACGCCATCCTGGTGCGCTCGTCGAGCAAGATCACGCCCGAGGTCATCGACGCCGCGCCCGAGCTGCGCTTCCTGGGTCGCGCCGGCATCGGCATCGACAACATCGACGTCAAGGCGGCGTCGCGGCGGGGGATCGTGGTCGAGAACACGCCGTCGGGCAACGCGGTGACCACGGCGGAGCACGCCATCTGCCTGCTGTGCTCGCTGGTGCGCCACATCCCGCAGGCCACGGCGTCGATGCGCGCCGGCAAGTGGGACAAGAAGAAGTTCCAGGGCACCGAGCTGTTCGAGAAGACGCTGGGCGTGGTCGGCCTGGGCAACATCGGGCGCCTGGTCGCCGAGCGCGCCACCGGCCTCAAGATGAAGGTCATCGCCTTCGATCCCTTCCTGGGCGAGGAGGCCGCGCAGCGCGTCGGCGCCGAGCTGGTCACGCTGGATCAGCTGTTCACCCGCTCCGACTTCATCACCGTGCACACGCCGCTGACGGCGGAGACCAAGGGGCTCATCGGGGCGCAGTCGATCGCGCGCATGAAGAAGGGCGTCTTCATCGTCAACGCCGCGCGCGGCGGGATCGTGGACGAGGCCGCGCTGCTCGACGCGCTCAAGTCGGGCCACGTGGCCGGCGCCGCGCTCGACGTCTTCGCCGCCGAGCCGCCCACCGGCAGCCCGCTGCTGGAGCAGGACAACGTGGTGCTGACGCCGCACCTCGGCGCGTCGACCGACGAGGCGCAGGAGAAGGTCGCGGTCGAGCTCGGCGAGCAGCTGGTCGCCTTCGTGACCCGCGGCGAGATCAAGAACGCGGTCAATGTGGCGCCGGTGTCGCGCGAGGTGCTGCCGCGCCTGCAGCCCTACCTGGAGCTGGCCGGCAAGCTGGGCAGCCTGGTCGGGCAGCTGACGCGTGGCATCAACGAGGTCGACGTGGTGCTGACCGGCGAGGTCGGTGACCTGGGCAGCAAGGCGGTCGCCATGGCCGCGCTGGCCGGCGTGCTGCGGCCGCACCTGGATCGCCACGTGGTCAACGAGGTCAACGCCGCCATCGTGGCCGCCGAGCGCGGCATCAAGATGACGCAGACGCAGCGCCCCGCGGGGCGCGACTACACCAGCGCCATCACCGTCATCGCGCGCGATCGCGACGGCAAGCAGCACCTGGTGCGCGGCGCGGTGTTCCACGTCGGCGAGCGCACCGAGCCGCGCATCGTGCAGGTCGATCAGTACACCCTGGAGGCGGTGCCCGAGGGGCGCCTGGTCATCATGCGCAACCACGACCGGCCCGGCGTCATCGGCGCGGTCGGGACGCTGTTCGGGCAGCGCGGCATCAACGTCGCGCGCCTGCACCTCGGCCTCGACAAGGCCAACGATCAGGCGCTGGCGCTGTGGAACGTGGACGGCGAGATCGAGGACGCCGTGCTCGACGAGCTGCGCAAGCTGCCCCACGTGGTCGAGGTCCTGCGCGTCAGTCTGTAGTGGTACTGTCGCCCGCTGCCGTGCGTTCCGTCCGTCTACCTGCTGGAGTTCGTGACTACCTGCCCGAGGCGGCGGCGCGGCGTCGTGCCATCGTCGAGGCGCTGGTCGGCGACTTCGAGCGCTGGGGCTATCAGCGCATCATCACGCCGGCGTTCGAGTTCGAGGACGTGCTGGCGCGGGGGTCGGGTGGTGGTGCGCCGTCGGCGGTGCGCTTCGTGGACGCACCCAGCGGGGACATCGCGGCGCTGCGCCCGGACTTCACGCCGCAGGTGGCGCGCCTGGTGGCGACGCGCATGAGCGACGTCGGCGGGCCGATCCGGCTGTGCTACGAGGGCTCGGTGACGCGCAGCGAGGGCGCCGGGCAGGGCGGGGCGGCGCGGCGCGAGGTCATCCAGGCCGGGGTCGAGCTGATCGACGCGCCGGCGCCGGCCGGGGACGTCGAGGTGCTGTCGCTGGCCGCGGAGGCGCTGGGCTCGGTGGGGCTGCCGGATGCCACGCTGGACGTGGCCGAGGTGTCGCTGGTGCGCGAGGCGCTGGCGGATCTACCGGCGGCGCTGGCCGGCGAGGCGCGAGCGGCCATCGCCAAGAAGGATCGCGCGGCGGCGCTGCGGCTGTCGCGCGCGCCCGGGCTGCCTTTGCGGCGGCGCAAGCTGCTGCAGGCGCTGCCGTCGCTGTATGGCGGGCCCGATGCCGGCGCGGTGCGTGCGGTGCTGCGCGAGGCCGGGCGGCTGTGCGAGACTGCGCGGGCGCGCGCCGGGCTGCGCGAGCTGGAGAAGACGCTGGCGGCGCTGGCGGTGGTGGCGCCGGGGCTGCGCGTGGTGGTGGATCTCGGCGAGGTGCGCGGCTTCGACTACTACACTGGCGTGCGCTTCGCGGGCTATGTGGAGGGCGCGCCGGGGGCGGTGCTGGTGGGCGGCCGGTATGACGACCTGGTGGCGCGCTATGGCCGGGCGGCCAAGGCGACCGGGTTCGCGGTGGATGTCGAGGCGGTGGCGGGGGCGCTGAAGCGAAGAGCCGCGCTTGCGAGCACGAGCACGAGCACGAGCACGAGCACGAGCACGAGCACGAGCACGAGCACGAGCACGAGCACGAGCACGAGCACGAGGCCCGCGATCACGCTGGTCGCCGGGGAGCCCACGGCGGCGCGGGCGGTCGCGCGCGCGCTGCGGGGGATCGGGCGGCCGTGCGCCATGGAGCTGGGTGGGCGGCGCGGCACGCGGGCGCTGGCCGAGTATGCCGACAAGCTGGGCCTCGGGCCGGTGCTGCGGGTGGGTGCGCAGGCGATCGAGGTCGTCGCCCAGCGCGGGCGCGATCAGGCCGAGGATGCCTGGCTGCCTGATTACCTGGCGGCGCGGCTGGCCGCGGGCAAGGCCCAGCCGAAGTCGAAGTCGAAGGCGAACGTGAAGAGGAGACGGTCATGAGCAACGTGGTCATCGTCGGGGCGCAGTGGGGCGACGAGGGCAAGGGCAAGGTTGTCGACCTCTACACCGAGCACGCCGACGTGGTGGTGCGCTTCGGCGGCGGCGCCAACGCCGGCCACACGCTGGTGGTCAACGGCGAGAAGCTGGTCACCCACCTCATCCCCTCGGGCGTGCTGCGCAAGGGCGTGCGCTGCGTGCTCGGCGACGGCATGGTGGTGCACCCCGGCGTGCTGCTCGAGGAGATGGCCGATCTCAAGGCGCGCGGCCTGCTGCAGGACGACAAGGATCTCCTGATCGGCGAGAAGGCCCACGTCATCCTGCCCATCCACACCTTGATCGACGGCCTGCGCGAGCAGCAGAAGGGCGCGCTGGGCACCACCAAGCGGGGCATCGGGCCGGCCTACGAGTCCAAGGTCGGGCGCCGCGGCATCCGCATGGGCGATCTGCTGCGCCCCGAGCGGCTGCCCGCGCTGGTCGAGCGCACGCTCGACGAGGCCGCGCCGCTGATCCGCCACCTGGGTGGCACGCCGCCGACCGCGGCCGAGATCCTGGCCGACCTCGAGGACAAGGCGGCGCGGCTGTCGCGCTACATCGGCGACGCCGCGCGCTACGTCTATGGCGAGATCCGCAAGGGGCGCTCGGTGCTGTTCGAGGGCGCCCAGGGCGCGCTGCTCGACATCGATCACGGGACCTATCCGTTCGTGACCTCGTCGTCGACCACCGCCGGCGGCGCGTGCAGCGGCACCGGGATCGGGCCGACCGAGATCGACAGCGTCATCGGCATCGCCAAGGCGTACACCACGCGGGTCGGCTCGGGGCCGTTCCCGACCGAGCTCGAGGGCGACGCCGGGGCGCGCCTGCGCGAGGCCGGCGCCGAGTTCGGCGCCACCACCGGGCGGCCGCGCCGCTGCGGCTGGCTCGACGTCGCCGCGCTGCGCGTGGCGGTGCGCCTGAACGGCATGACCGGCCTGGCCATCACCAAGCTCGACGTGCTCGGCGGCATGGGGCCGCTCAAGGTCTGCATCGGGTACCAGGTGACGGACGCGGGCGGCAGGGTCGAGGACCGCGACGAGCTGCCGCTGGATCCAGGTGACATCGTCGCCGCACGGCCGATCTACGAGGACGTCGCGGGCTGGGACGCGGTCACGCGCGAGGTCCGCGAGGTCGCCGATCTGCCCGTGGCGGCGCGCAAGTACGTGTCGCGTATCGAGGCGCTGACCGGCGTCGAGGTGGTCCTGCTCAGCGTCGGCCCCGGCCGCGCCGAGACGATGGTGATCAAGCACCCCTTCCGCTGATGTTCCGGCAGCCCATCCTGGTCACCGCCGCGATCATCGCCGCCGCCGCGCTGGGGATCCTCTTCCTGGTGCTGCGGGGTGGATGTTCGTGAAGTGGGCCCCGGCGCCCGGACCCGGACTGGGGGCTGGCTTCCGGCTAGCTTACGGAAAAGCGCCTCGATGAAGCCAAAGCTGGCCCAGGGCTCCGGGTCTATGCCTTCGAGAACGGCGGGTTTTCCGGTCGGCCGGTCTCTGGTGGTGGGCGCCCGTCCCGGGCTCACCGGCCGTGGCGGTAGCCTGTCCGTGGTGCGGAGGAGCTTGGCCAGTTGTTTGCTAGAAACGGTGAAAAGTCATATGATGTCGCGACTGAAAAGGTCCGGCGTCCCCCAGGTCCCACTCTTCGAGAGGCCTCGATGAAGATCGTCTGCGACAGCTGCGGCACCAAATATTCGATCGCGGATGAGAAGGTCAAAGGCAAGGTCTTCAAGATCCGCTGCAAGAAGTGCTCGCACATCATTGTGGTCAAGGGCACTGGCGAGGCGGCGGCGGGGGAGGCCCCCAAGGCGGCCTCGTTCGATCAGAAGGAAACCCGCGTCTTTGACTACTCTGGCTTCGACGGCGCCAAGGGCGACGCCGGGGCTGCGCCTCCGACCGAGGGGGCTCCGCCACCCAGTGACGCCGACGCTGGCGCCGGGGAGGCGGTGTGGCACCTGGTGGTCGACCGTGAGCAGATCGGCCCCATGACGGTGGCCGAGGTGCAGGAGCGCTTCCAGCGCAACGAGATCGACGCCGACACCTACGGCTGGCGCGAGGGCTTCGCCGACTGGCAGAAGCTGTCGGCCATCCCGGACTTCGACGCCTTCAGCGGCGGCGCGGCCAACGGCCACGCGGCCGCGGCGCCCGAGGCGACCGGCAAGTCCGACGCGGGTGATCTGTTCGCGTCGGCGGGTGCCGCCGCCGACAAGGAGGACGAGGCTGGCGACCTGTTCGGGGGCGGCGCTGCGCCGTCGCTGTTCGGGGGCGCTGCGGCGTCCGCGCCCGCCGCGGCCGAGGCGCCGCGTGCGGCGTCCAAGAAGCGCGGCGGTGATGACGATCTGTTCGCGTCCGCGGGCGCGTCGGGTGGTGGCGACCTGTTCGGTGACGCTGGCGGGGCGGCGGTGTCCGCGCGCTCCGAGCCGGCGCCGGCGTCGCAGGGCCTCAAGGGTGCGCGCAACGAGAACTCGGTGCTGTTCTCGCTGAACAACCTGGCCGCGCTGGCCAGCGGGGCGCCCAAGGCGTCGTCGTCGCCGTCGTCCTCGTCGTCGCCGTCGGCGCAGCCGTCGGGCTTCATGGGTTCGTCGACCAGCACGACCGAGGGCTCGGGCCTGATCGACATCCGCGCCATGGCGGCGACCACGATGGGCGTCGGGCTGCCCAAGCTGGCGTCGGCCTCGAGCGCGCCGGTCGATGATCTGCCGGTGCTGTCGCCGTCCACCTTCTCGGCCTCGCCGGTGCTGGTGCCGGTGTCGTCGAGCTCGGGGACGCCCAAGTGGCTGATGCCCGCGATGATCGGCCTCGGCGTGCTGCTGGTCGGCGTCGCCGTGGTCCTGGTCATCATGCTGACGCGCAAGCCCGCCAAGCCGCAGC
Organism: Polyangia bacterium; assembly: GCA_044229835.1. Lineage (GTDB taxonomy): Bacteria > Myxococcota_A > Polyangia > Haliangiales > JADYYK01 > JADYYK01. The sequence continues at coordinate 13,951 of JBGASF010000046.1, forward strand.
CCGCGCTGGCCGCCAACACTCCAGGTGCGGGCGCCAGCCCAGGACCGGGCGTCGCTGCGGGCGGTCCGACAGATCCGCAGCCGTCGGCGTCGCCGACCGCGTCGGCGGATCCGGGCACCGGGACGCCGCCGGTCGATCCGGGGTCGACCACCGGCACCGTGAGCGTGCCGTCGCCGGGCGCCGAGGTGAAGCCGTCGCCCGGAACCAAGCCGCACGACAAGGGCGACAAGACGCCGCCCAAGGGCGACAAGACGCCGGTCAAGGGTGACAAGACCCCGACCCCGTCCAAGGAGCCGACGCCGCCCAAGGACGACAAGCCGCCCAAGGAGTCGGGTGGCGACGTCGAGATCAAGTGCATGATCAACCCCGACCTGGCCATCTGCAAGAAGGGCGGCAGCAAGACGCCCGACAAGCCGGACAAGCCCGACAAGCCGGTCACGGGTGATCTGCCGGCGCGCCTGTCGAAGCCGGACATCCAGGCCGGGATCTCGCCCATCAAGGGCAGCGCGACGGCGTGCTTCGGCAAGTACAACGTGCCCGGCACCGTCAACGTGAAGGTGACCATCGGCGGCAACGGCAAGGTGCAGAGCGCCAGCGCGAGCGGCAGCTTCTCGGGCACGCCGACCGGCACCTGCGTCGAGAACGCGGTCAAGAAGGCCAGCTTCAAGAAGTTCTCGGACGACTCGATGTCGTTCACGTACCCGTTCGTCCTGCGCTGACGTAGCGGCGTCGGACGCCTGAAGCAGCAGGGCCCCGCGGGCGATTGACGCGGGGCTCTGGTGTTTTCGGGCTACAGGATACCGGCCAGCTTGTGCGCCTGCTTGACGGCGGTCTCGAGGTCGCCGCTGTAGTACCAGGGGTACCTGAAGGCGCCCCAGCCCATGTGGGTCAGCGGCACGCGCAGGCGCGCGGCGTCCTCGGCGACGAAGGCGGCATAGGCCAGCACGTTCCACGGCAAGGTGGCCCACGGGCCCATGGGCGCGGTCTGCTCCAGGGCGGCGATGGCGTGATCGAGCTCGGCCAGCACCGCGGGCTGCTTGAAGTACGCCCGGGCGGCGGCCTCGCCGACGTCCATCAGCTGGCTGTTCCAGACCTCGAGGTGCGCGGCGATGGGCAGCGCGGGCAGGCCGCTCAGGGTCTCGGCGCGGGCGGCGGCGGCGCGCGCGAAGTCGAGCACCGCCTCGCCGGGCAGGCCGCTCCACTTGGGCGCCATCGCGACCACCAGCTGCTGGTGCGCCAGCCAGTTGTCGGGCTGGCGCCGGCACGCCTCGGCGAGCAGCTGCCGGCCCACGTCGAGGTCGGCGTCCTGCCCGCGCGCGATCTTGATGGCGAAGGCGTACGGCGTCGGATCGGTGGGATCCATCTGCATGACCTGCTCGAGATCCTGGCGGGCCAGCGTCAGGCGCTGCTGGAACAGGCTGGCCGCCCCGCTGCCGACGCTGGACCCGGCGCCGCTGCCGCGCGCCTGCCAGGCCCAGTCGATCCGGGTCACGCCGCGCACCAGGAAGGGGACGACCGAGTGCGGCTCGTTGCCACACCAGGCGTCGCACAGCACGCCGAGGTGGGGCACCAGGTGAGGTGACACCAGGTCGAGGTAGAAGGCGCGGTCGTTCCACAGCATGTCGCGCGTGGTCAGCAGGACGGTGTTGGTCGAGCTGACGTCGTAGCGCTTGACGGCATCGACCAGCATTGCGCCGGTGGCGTCACCTGCGCCTGGGTGCAGCTTGCTGCCGGCGAACATGGATTTGAGGCTGTCGAACAGGCCCATGGGGGGACGGTAGCACTGTCGAGCACGAGCACGTGGCCTTGGGTGGCGGGCGGTGGTGGCGCGGGGGGACTGCGGCCGACCTTGCGTGTGGCGTGGGGCTGGTGCTGGGTTCGGCGGCGGCAGCTTGTGTGGCGAAGCTGATGCGCGTGTTCGACCGCTGCCGCACTCCGCGCGGCCATGCGCAAGACGCTCCGCCTCGCCGTGATCGACTGCGATCATGGACATCGTCGTGTCTGCACCACCACCACTGCCACGCAAGGCGCCCAGCAACACCCTGGCGGCGGCGGCCTGACAACTCGGACTCGTCTTCATCCACCCTGCCGTGCGGCGCCTGCTGCCCGGACCGGTGGAGCGCTGGCGAGCACCGCATTCACCCGCTCCGATTCGCCTCGGGGTGGCAAACCTACGGGATCACGAGAGCCGATCGAAACAGTGCCGGCGAGAGAACCGCGCAACACCAGCACTCCCGAGGCGATGACATCACCGGGAGGGAACTACGCGGGCCAACGGCGTTCCTCAGTCGGACAGAAACCCTCGCTCTATGTGCGTCCTCATCATCGGCTCAGAGTCCTATCGCTTGTCGCTCACGATGGCGTGCAAGCAAGCGGGATGGGAGGTGTCCGCCGAGCCCGGACGGGCAAACGCGATCCTTTTGGATCCAACGCTGGTTCGCTGGGCCAACGAACCAGCAGAGCGAATCGTCGCGCTAGTGATCCGCGCAAGGCAGTTCGCCCAAGCCAACAGATTATCCCCTCGGCAGACCTGGCTGGTGGCGCTCCTGTCCCAGTGGGGACCCCCTTGCCCTGACGACCTTGCCGATCCTGTTCCGGTTGAGAACTCGATTCCGGTCGTCGCCACGGGCAACGGTGCGGCCAACTCATTCTTGCAGCCGCCATTCAACTACCCGGCGATACTGATCGTCTACAAGGAGTTGGCCTCCCCACAGAGATTGGTGTTTCAGCGCTGGGTGCAGGACGGGGGAGGCGCCAATGGATGGCGGACGCCACTCGAGGTTGATCCCTCCCTGCGTGGAGTGGCGGCAAACAATCGCTCGAACATCGTCGAGTTGAACGGCGAACTTTATCTCTACGTTGTTCGCAATGACTCCACTGTGGCGGAGTATCTCTACGACCGAGCAAACTCGTCGTTTTCTCTGGTCGGGACCGTCCAGGTTGGCGGTGCGTCTGTCAGGGCGATCGAGGGTTTTGCTGTCACGGCTGGTTACGAGAAGGGATATGCTCGCAAGATCTACGCCGTCTATCGGCCGGCGGCCGGTGGGGCCGTCGAGTTTCTCCGTAGAGATGGGGCGAATGCATGGGCCGCGCTCACGAATACTGTGTGGTCGACCATGCCCAGGCTGAGTTCGACGTTCATGCCTGGCATCACCTATGTGCCATTCGATGAGGCGGTGCCCTCTGAAGGTCGATTCTATGTCCACACAACAAACGCAGGCTGTGTCTTCGGGAACTGCATTAGCTCCATATTTACTGAGGGCAACGATCCCGCCTCGTCCACGACACGACGTCTGCGGTTTGTGACGAGTGGTCTGGGTTCCGAGGCCGTGTTTCAGTTCAGCCAGCTCAACGGGCAAGAGAGTCTCTTGGCGGTGCCGTACGCAGTGTCGGTGGGGACGAGGCACGTGGCTGTGGCAGGCTCCGTGACTGGGGTGGCTTTCTACCCATTCTGGGATGGCATCTTCAACGCAGGTACGACCGATCACGATGATTTCGTCACAGTCGGCCGCAACACGGCATGTGGAATCAAGTGCATCCCACCAGCGCTGACACCGAACCCATCCGTTGCCGATGGATGCTGCCCGGGCGGTGCAACGGGACCTGGTTTTGACAAAGACTGCACTCAGAACTACCTGCGCGACGTTGCCTTCTCGGGGAGCGGAGACTGGAGCGCCACAGCCTCGTGTCGGGCGCTGTAGTGGGTTGGCTCGGTTGCATTGCGGCGCTGCTCGCGGGGTGCTTGGGTGCGCTTTCTGGCTGCGGCGGCAAGGGCCGCCCTGCCACTCAGGATGGAGCGCTGACGGATGCCGGGGCCAGCGTCGACTCCGCCCAGTGTCCCACCGCCGATGCGGCCTCATGCGCTGGCGAGTGGCCGCCTCTGACTGCGCCCGCGGCGGCCAGCTTGCAGGTGCCTTTCGAGGTCAAGTGGGCCTATGTCGAACCGCAAGGGACGGGTCTGTTCAACGTGGTCGTCCTCCCATCTGCGCAGAAGGTGGTGTTTCGCCAGGGGACCTCAGTGATTGTGTTGATGGGCCTCGACGGTGGCAACATCCGGCGGTTTGGGCCAGTTGCAGGGGCCGACCTTGGTCTCAACATCGCTGCTGACGCGCGCGATGACTTCTACGTGGCTGGTGAGCAACAAATCTACTCGTACTCAGCGTCTGGAACACTGCGTTGGACGACCGACCTGCCGGGGCCCTTTCCGGCAGTGAGTGGCTCACCTGGCATGGCTGGCTTCGCGATTCGCGGCGGGACTCTCTACGCGGGGGCCACTGACCGGCGCCTCCACGCGATCGATACGACAGACGGGCGAGAAAGGTGGAGCATACCGCTCGCTATCGAAGCCTCGCTCACCCATCCCGTGGGCCGCGGCGATACTCTCTTCGTTCCAGTTCTGGGAGGCGGCCTGGTTGCCGTCGACGCGACTTCGGGTGCGGTGAGATGGCAGGCCCCGTGTCCGCATCTCATTGCCCCCAACATCCCCATGCCGACGCGAAGCATGGTGCTCGGTGGATCATACGATTTTGGTGGAGTGATCCCGAAGGAGGAGACTCGGGTTTTTGCGCTCGGGAAGTGCGACGAGCTCACCACGCCGGTATCACTGAGGGGAAACCCGGACTGGTCGCTGGAGACGCGGAGCGGGGCGGTTCTGGCCAGAGTCGAGCAGCGCAACCACGCCGTGGTGGATTTTGCCCTGATCGATCTCGCATCCAATCGTGAGCTCGCTCGCCGCACCATCGGCGTCGACGACGGCGTCCAGCGCACGTTCGCTGCGTATGTCGTCGCGATTGGCGACGACGACGTTGCTTACATCGTCGAGACCTATGTGCCGATCGGAGCGCCAGGAGAAGCCTCACGGTTGCATCGTCTGTCGCTACCGAGCCTGGCGTCGGTCGGCCCCCCCCTTGAAATCGGGGAGGGCGCCACCATAGGCTATGCCTCGGCCATGACCGATGAGGGGCTCCTCATCGTGCCACTGGCCCGGCGAGTGGTCGCGGTGCAGACCCCAAGCCCAGGGCCACTCAAGGGAGCATGGTCGTTGTCCCACGGTGACGCGCGCGCCTCCAAGTGGCTCGAGCCGTAGGGAAGTCTGCATTCGCTCGCCCGGCGGTCAGCCCTGCAGCCGCGCCGCCAGCGCGAGCAGCCCCAGCCCGAACACCAGGATTGCCGCACCGCTGGCGACCACGGCTGCGCGCCGGGTGCGATCACCACCGTCACCGGTCAACCGGCTGCGCGACTCGGGCGTCGCCAGCAGCGCCGAGGCCAGCAGGTTGCCGCCGGCGAACAGGGCGCACAGCAGGATGGCCATCGGCGCGCGCGCCGCGAAGCCGGCCAGGGCCATGGCGCCCCACACCGCCGGCGAGCGCACCGCGGTCTTCAGCGCGTCGGCGCCCGCGGGCAGCGGCGCCGTCGCCGCGCGTCGCGCCAGCGCCAGGGTCACGATGCCGATCGCCGCCATCACGCCCGCGGCCGCCAGCCCCAGCGCGCGCGGTGGCGACAGCTGCTCGAACAGGCGCGCCACCGGCAGCGCCGCGATCCCCACCACCAGGGTGCGCGCCAGGGCGTCCGCGATCGGGCTGACCTGCACCTTGTCACTGGTCAGCGCCGCCAGCCGTGCCGGCGCCACCGCGTCGAGCGCGCCGAGGATCAGCGCGATCACCATCATCAGCAGCGCGCCCGCCGCGCCCAGGTCGGCGCGATGCGACAGCCCCAGCCACCACGGCACCGCGCCACCACCCGCACCACCCGCCCGCGTCGCGCCGCTGCCGGGTCGGCCCGCCGCCTGCTCGGGCGCGGCGTCGTCCAGCCAGGCCACCGTGACCGAGCGATCCTCGCCGCTCAGCTCGGCCGAGCCACGCCACAGGAACTGCGAGGTCACGCCCTGACCATGACGACCGATGTGCGAGGCCACCACGCGCAGCCCCGGCTCGGCCTGCACGAAGAGCTCGGTCTCGCCGGGCAGGTCGGGCTCGAAGGAGTGATCGACGTACAGCGAGTGGCTGCGCATGCGCCGGAGCGGCGCGCGCAGCACCAGGTCGACCGAGAACGACCCCGCGCGCGTGACCGCCTGGCCCAGCCCCACCGAGGCCTCTGCCTTGTCGACCGGGACCACCACGCCGTCGATCTCGAGGCGCACCTTGGCCAGCACCTCGGCCTGCGCGCGCCTGGCGAACGCGGTCTGCTCGGCGTCGTCGAGCACACCGTCGCGCGAGCTGTCCATCTGCGCGCGCGCCTCCAGCGCCGGGGCGTCCCCGAAGTACAGCGTGTACACGAAGCGCACGCTGTCCTGGCTGACGTCGAGCTTGAGGTAGCGGTTGTTCAAATTGGGATCGGGGCCGACATGCGCGGCCGCCGGCGTCGCCACCGCCAGCACGCCCAGCAGGACGACGACCCCGGCCACGGCCTGGCCCAGCGCCGCGGTGCTGCCCCTGCCTGGCCTCGAGCGCCCATGCGAGCCCACGGGCCCCGTCTATCACCTTCACGGCCCGCGGGCAAAGGCCAAAGCCCCGAAACCACGTTCAAGCTGCCTGCCGCGCCAGTCAGGCTGCTCACGGTATTGACCGGAATCGTTGGCGCACCGTAGACTCCGCCTGCCCGGTCTTGCCGGGTGAACCCGCTTCGGAGGGTAGCTTATGAGGAAGTCCCTGGCCTTTGCGCTGATCGGCTGCACGAGTCTGCTCGGTTGTGGCGGTGGTGATGGTGGTGGCCCCAACCCGGCGTTCGTCGACAAGCTGCCGTGCAGCGCCGCGACCAACGTCCCGCGCGCCGGCGACCACAAGCTGGTGCTGGCCAACCTCGAGATCGCGGACGTCACCGAGGGCTTCGACTTCAACGGCGACGGCCTCATCGACAACGTGTTCGGCAACATCGGCCCGCTGGCCAACGGCTCGATCTCCGACTCGCTGGCCAAGGGCGAGCTGGTGGTCCCGATGGAGCTGTTCGACTTCCCGGCGGTCGCCGACGACACCTGCCTGAAGATGAACTTCTATCTCGGCAAGTACCGCTTCGACGACGACAACGACAGCAAGGTCACCACCGATACCAAGGGCAAGGGTGACTGCAACGATCACGAGATGACCATCCGCCCCGGCAACCCCGAGCTGGCCGACAACGGCGTCGATGACGACTGTGACGGCCTGGCCGACGAGACCCCGGGCGCCACCGGGCAGCCCGACGTGCCGTCGACCGCGACGCGTGACATGGACGGCGACGGTCAGACCGTGGCCGCCGGCGACTGCGACGATCGGCCCACCATGGGCACCATGTCGAAGAAGATGACCGGCGCCGAGGTCTGTGGCGACGGCTTCGACAATGACTGCTCGGGCGCCGCCGACGACGGCTGCACCTTCACCGATGGCAAGGGCGCCATCCGCCTCGATCCGCTGTCGTTCAACGCCGACCAGTCGGCCAAGATCAACTTCCAGAACGCCGCCGTGAAGGCGGGGCTGCTCGACGCCGGTCCGTCCAAGTTCGAGCTCTCGGTGCCGGCCATCAGCGACTTCGACCTCAACTTGAAGATCACCGGCACCCACGTGCAGGGCAAGGTCGCCGCCAGTGGCACCAGCGTCACCATCGGCACCATGACCGAGCTGGCCAAGCTGGGCGGCGTGCTGGATCTGCGCACGCTCGATCAGGTGCGCGGCATCGAGGTCAGCCAGATCAGCCTGCGCAAGGAGGACTCGCTGCTCGACGCCGTGTTCGCCGGCGGCGTCGTGGTCGCCTTCCTGCCGCTGCCCAAGAAGGAGGGCGGCAAGTACGACCAGCAGCCCACGCCCGACATCGACGTCGATGGCGACGGCCTCGAGATCGTGTGCCAGTCGGATCCGCCCGGCAGCACCAGCTGCGCCGCCAACCCCAAGGGCGACTTCCCGGTGGTCGACCTGTGCATCGACGGCGACGGCACCGCGGTGCGTGACGCCGACATGCCGACCGGCATGCAGTGCACCGACGCCAAGAAGGGCGACAAGTACCGCTTCGTCGATGGCATCAGCGTGGCCTTGAATTTCCGCGCGGTTCCTGTGACCTTCGCTCCGTAAGGAACTTCCGTTCGACCCCGCCGCCTCCAGGAGCCGACCTTGCCCACCGACGTCGTCGCACACATCACCGGAACCGTCTGGAAGATCGAGAAGCAGATCGGCGACGACGTCGCCGAGGGCGACACCCTCATCATCCTGGAATCGATGAAGATGGAGATGCCCGTCGAGGCGCCGGCCTCTGGTAAGATCCAGGCCATCAAGATCAAGGAGGGCGATCCGGTCACCGAGGGCGCCGTCCTGATCATCCTGATCTAGACCGCCTCTCACCATCCGGATCGGAGGACGCCGCCATGAAGCTCGCCGCTGCCCTGTTGTTTGCGCTGGCCGTCGCGGGGTGCGGGGCGGTGGATGGCAAGGCGGTGGGCGCCAGCTGCCGGTCATCGAGCGAGTGCGCCGACGGCCTGGTGTGCGACACCCTGACCGACAAGTGCGCCGAGAACATCACGCTGCGGCGTGACTCCGGCGTCATCGATGCCAACATGGTCGACGACGCCGAGGTCATGGATGTGCGCCCCATCGACGTGCGCATCATCGACGCGCCGTCGATCGACGCCCGCGACTGAGCCGACCCCGACCCGCCTACGGCCTACGGCTCCTCGACGACCGCCGGCGGCACGCCCATGGTGTTGAACGGGCGCTCCTTGAGGATGCGGCTCATGGTCTTGAAGTCGTCGAACAGCTCGCGGTCGGCCAGCATGAGGCCGATGGTGCCCTCGGCGTCGGCGACGGCCTGGGTGATCTGAGCGGTCACCTTCATGATGCGGCGCGCCTCGTCGAGGGTGCCGCGCAGCGTGGCCAGGCCCGCCAGCAGCGCCTTGCGCTTGGCCGCCGGGAGCAGCCCGCCGAGGCGCGTGATGTTGGCCTGCAGCACCACGACCTTGCCGCGCATCTCGGTGATGTCGGCCTCGACCGCCTTCATGGCCTTCCTGAAGCGCGCCACCACCGCGCGCAGGCGGGGCAGCCGCTCGCCGGGCGCCAGCTCTTCCAGCAGCAGATCGCCCTCGTGCATGGCCTCGCGCACGTGGGCCACGATGCGGCTGACCTGGCCGCGCTCGGTGGGCAGCGACTGCAGGGTGTCCCACAGCGCCCACGCCGCGACCGCGAACTCGGCGAACGCCGGGCGCTGCTGCTCCACCGCGGCGCGCAGGATCTTCATGTTCTCCAGCGAGCGCGTCAGCAGCCGGTCGGTCGGCGCCGGGGTGACGCCGCACACCACGTCACCATCCTTCAGGAGTGGTCCCGGCTCGACCTCACGCGGCGGCGGCAGCACCTCGATGTACTGCGGCGCCAGGATCGAGCCCTGGTTGACGAAGAACTCGGCGTTCGTGCGCAGGTTGTCGCGCTCGCTCTGCTTGATCCACAGCGTCAGCAAGATCCGCGGCGCGCTGCTCTCGTGGCCGGCCTCGGCGGCGTCGCCGAACGCGGGCGGCTCGACCGGGCACACCCGGCGGTCGCGGCTGGCGAAGGCGACGCGCTCGACCTGGCCGATCTTCTTGCCCGAGACCCGCACCGCGGTGCCCACGCCCAGCTTGCCGATGCGCCCGAGCTCCATGGTGACCTGGACGCCGGGCCCGAAGTGCCGGCCCTCGATCAGCACGGTGGTGGCCATGAAGGCCGCCACCAGGCCGATGGCGACGGCGCCGACCACGAGGCGCAGGCTGTCCTCGTTGCGGCGCTTCTTCTTTTTCGGCGGCGTGGCCATGGCCCGGTTCAGCGGCGCTCGCTGCCTATTCCTTCCACAGGAACTTCCAGGGATTGCGCTTGAGGTCGCGCACCATCTCCTTGAGGTCGAGGTAGATGGCGTCGTCCCACACGAAGGCGCCCGCGGTGCCCTTGCCGGCGCGGATGTGGTCGACCACGCTGCCGACCTTCTTGGTGATGCCGTTGACGTTCTTGGTGAGATCCGTGACCTGATCCAGCGAGGCCAGGATCTTGTCGCGATCCTCGGGTCGGATGATGCCGGTGGCGCGGATGACGCCGTCCATCGTCTTGTTGGCCTTGTTCATCACGCCGGGCAGCTCGCGGCTGGCGGTGGCGCTGATCGACTCCACGTTGGCGATGGTCCGTGACAGCCGCGCCGGGTTGGCGATCCCCTTGCGCAGGTCGCCAATCAGCCCCGCACCCTGCTCGGTCAGCCCCTCGGCCTTCTGCAAGAGGCCCGAGATCTGCGCCTTGTTCTCGGTCAGCAGCGCGTTGACCGTGTTCACCGTGCTGGTCGAGTCCTCGATCAGCATGGTGATCTTCTCCTTGTTCTTCTTGAGCACCCACGACACGCCGTCGAGCACGTCGAACAGGCGCGCCACGATGAGATCGGTGCGCGGCGGATCCTCGCCGTCGGCCTCGAACCCCGGCGGCATCGCCGGCTGATCGAAGGTCCCCGGGTTGATCTCGAGGTACTGCTCGCCCAGCACGCCGGCGGTGTTGACGTAGAACTCGGCGTTCTGGCGCACGGTGTCCTTGACCCGATCCTCCAGCCACACCACCAGGCGGACATACTCGCGCTTGCCGGTCTTGGCCGAGACCTTGCCGCCGCGGAACTGCACGCTCTTGACCTTGCCGACCTTGATGCCCGAGACCTTGACCGGCGCGCCGGGGTGGATGTTGCCCGAGTAGCGGAACGACGCGTACACGGTGTAGCCATCCGACAGCGAGAAGTTGCCGAGGATGAAGATGAAGCCGCCGAGCAGGACCAGCGCGATCAGGATCATCGCGCCCACCTTGATCTCGAGCCCTCGTTCACGCATGCGTGCCTCTCAGAATCCCGGGGTTTCCATCGGGCCGTGCGACTGCCCGGTGATGAACTGCTGCACCACCGGATCGGTGGAGGCGCGCAGCTCGGCCGGCGTGGCACAGACGTGCACCACGCCGCGATACAGGAAGGCGACCCGATCCGCGATCGAGAAGATCGAGGTCAGATCGTGCGACACCACGATGGACGTCACGCCCAGGGTGTCGGTCAGCTCGCGGATCAGCTTGTCGATGCGCCGCGCGCTGACCGGGTCGAGGCCGGTGGTCGGCTCGTCGAACAGGACGACCTCGGGGTCCAGCGTCAGGGTCCGCGCGATGGCGGCGCGCTTGCGCATGCCGTCGCCGAGGTCGGACGGCAGGCGATCGGCGAACTCGCCCATGTGGACCTGCTCGAGGCGGCGCATGGCCTCGGTCAGGGCGCGCGCGCCGCGCAGCCCCTTGTGCTTGCGCAGCGGCAGCGCGACGTTGTCGAGCAGCGTCATGGAGTCGAACAGCGTCGAGTTCTGGAACACCATGCCGCACTTCTTGCGCAGCGGGTACAGCGCGGCCTCCTCGAGATCCTGCACCGGCTGGCCGTCATAGAGGATCTCGCCGGCGTCGGCCTCGATGAGGCCGATGAGGTGCTTGATGGTGACCGACTTGCCGACGCCCGAGGTGCCGATGATGAACATGACCTCGCCGCGCCCGATCTCGAGATCGATCCCGGTCAGCACGGCCTTGCCGCCGAACGCCTTCTCGACGCCGCGGAACACGATCTTGGGGCCGCTGTTGGAGGGCTCAGCCATCAGCGCATCAGGTAGGTCATGAAGAAGTTGAGCAGCATGATCGAGATGGCCGCGGCGACGACGGCGTTGTTGACCGCGCGCCCGACGCCGATGGCGCCGCCCTTGACCGAGGTGCCGAAGTGGCAGCTGGTCAGCGCGATGGCCAGGCCGAACACGACCGCCTTGATGAGGCCGTGGGTGAAGTCCTCCAGGTGCAGCTGATCCTTCATGCCGTAGAACACGGTGGCGTACTCGACGTCGAGCAGGAGGTGCGAGAACAGGCCAGCGCCCAGCAGCGCGACCAGGTCGCCCATGATGACCAGGCAGACGATCGAGATCACCATCGCGACCACGCGCGGGACCACCAGGTAGCGCACCGGATCGATGGCCAGCGCGCGCAGGGCGTCGAGCTGCTCGGTGACCACCATGGTGCCGAGCTCGGCGGTGTTGTTGGCGCCGACGCGGCCGTTGAACATCAGGCCGATCAGCAGCGGCGCGACCTCGCGCAGGGTGGCGTAGCCGGCGGCCCAGCCGATGATGCCGCGGGCGTTGAAGCGCTCCACGAAGATCCCGGCCTGGATGACCATGATGCCGCCGGTGAAGAAGGCGGTCAGCACCACGATGGGCACCGACTCGACGCCCATCTTGTAGAGGTTGCGCATGAGCTCGCGGGCGTCGAAGCGCGGCGGGATCAGCGCGCGCAGCACGCGCAGCAGGACCAGGGTGATGCCGCCGGCCTCGCGCGCGACCCCGAGGGCGCCGGCGCCGACCGCGGCCGACAGGTTGACGCTGGCGCGGCCGACGCGGCGGATCACAGCGGGCCCTCGCTGGAGCCGGTGATGAACTGGCGCACCGCGGGGTCGTTCGACAGCGCGATCTCGGCGGCCTCGCCGTCATACCTCAGCCGGCCCTTGTACAGCATGGCCAGGCGGCCGGCGTAGCCGCGCAGGGCGTCGACGTCGGACGACACCGCGACCACGGTGCAGCCGGTCTCGTCCTGCTCGGCCTTGAGCAGGTCGTAGATCTTCGAGGTCGTCACCGGGTCGAGGCCGGCGGTGGGCTCGTCATAGATCACGATGTCGGGCTGCGCGATCGACGCGCGCGCGATCCCGACCCGCTTCTTCATGCCGCCCGACAGCTCGGAGGGGAACTTGTGCTCGCTGCCGGCCAGGCCGACCGCGCGCAGGCGGCGCGCCACACGGTCCTTGATCTCGCCGTCGGGCAGGCCGCCGCGGCGCACCAGCGGGAAGGCCACGTTGTCGCCCACGGTCATGAAGTCGAACAGGGCGTAGTTCTGGAACAGCATGCCGATGCGCATGCGCAGCGCCATCAGCTCGTCCTCGCGCTGCTTGCTCAGCGCCACCCCGGCGACCGTGATCTCGCCGCGGTCGGGGCGCAAAAGGCCACACATCAGCTTGAGCAGGACGGTCTTGCCTGACGCACCGGGTCCAATCAGCCCCCAGCGCGCGCCCTTGGGCACATGCAGGTCGACCTGCTCGAGCAGGGGCGTGTGGCCGAAGCCCTTGGCCACTTGGCTGAACCGGATCATCGGCGAACGCGGATACTAACGTGATTTCGGTGCCGGTTGCGCGGATCCAGAGGCCTGGGTCACGGGCGGGCAGCCCAGCTGGGCGCGCAGCGCCGCCGCGCGGTCGCTGGAGGTCACCCGCTCGGGGTAGCGCCGGGCGTGCCGTGCCAGGGTGGCACAGGCGGCCCTGGGTTCGCCCCCGGCGGCCAGCGCGGTGGCGACCCAGACCGCGGCGTCGTCGCGCCGGGTCGAGTTGGGATAGTCGTCATAGGCGCGGCGGAAGTAGGCGAGCGCCTTGCCGGGGGCCTTCATGTCCTCGAGGGCGATGCGCCCGGCCTCGATGGCGGCGTCGGGCAGGTAGGGCGAGTTGTACGACCCGATCATGCGCGCGGTCGCCTTGGTGCGCAGGAACTCCTCCAGGTGATCGATGGCCTCCTGGGGCCGGCCCAGGCCGCGCAGGATCTTGGCGGCGGTGCGCCAGGAGTCGTCGCGCAGGCCGGATTTCGGGTACTCCAGCGGCAGCCGGTCGTACAGCTTCAGGGCGCCTTCGAGGTCGCCGCGGTCCTGGGTCAGCAGGGCCGCCTCGAACAGCAGGTTGTCGCCCACCGTGGTGCCGGGCACCTGCGGCTCGAGCTCGAGCAGGATGGCCAAGAGGTGCGCCTGGTCGTGGCGGCGGCCCTCGCGCACCAGCACGCGCAGGGCGTCATCGGCCGCGGCCGAGTCGGGGTAGCCCAGGATGACCTTGTAGTGCAGCTCGTGGGCGCGCTGGTTCTGGCCGCTGTGCATCAGCAGATCGGCGGCGCGCTCCAGGGCGCGCGAGGCGGCGCGCCCGCGGTTGCCGACCATGTCGGGGATGACCAGGAAGGCGGCCACGGCCTCATTGATCCGCATCAGGCGCGCCAGCGCCATGCCACGGCCCAGCGCGGCCGGCCCGCACACCTTGCGCAGGGTCCAGTCGCTGACGTCGCGCGGCGCGCCCTGGCAGCGCCTGTCGACCAGGCCGGAGTACAGCTTCAGGGCGTCGTCCCAGCGGCCCTGATCGCCGGCGCGCTCGGCCTCGGTCAGCTCGCGCGGGACCGCGCTGGGGCCACAGCCGGCCAGCGCGGCGCAGACCAGCAGCACGACGCCGAGACGGCCGGGCTTCATGCCGCCAGCCCGGCCAGCCGTCCCAGCGCGTCGTCACAGGCGGCGCGGCTGACGTCGAGGTGGGTGACCAGGCGGATGCGCCGCGCGCCGATGGCGTTGAGCAGCACGCCGCGCTCGCGCGCGCGCGCCACGAAGGCGTCGGCCGGCCCGGCCAGGTCGGCGATCACGATGTTGGTCTCGGGCGCCCCATCGACGCGCACCCCGGGCAGCTGGCCCAGGCCGGTCGCCAGTGCGCGTGCGCTGGCGTGGTCGTCGCCCAGGCGCGCGACATGGTGATCGAGCGCGTGCAGCGCCGCCGCGGCCAGGATCCCGGCCTGCCGCATGCCCCCGCCCAGCATCTTGCGCATGCGGTGCGCGCGGTCGATGAGCTCGCGCGAGCCGGTCAGGCACGAGCCCACCGGCGCGCCCAGCCCCTTGGAGAAGCACACCGACACGGTGTCGAACGGCGCCGCCAGCGCGGCGAGCTCCGGCGCCAGCGCCTCGGCGGCGCCGCCTGCGAGGTTGCGGCCGGCGGCGGCGGCGTGGAAGACCGCCGCGTTCCACAGCCGTGCGCCGTCCAGGTGCAGCGCCAGGTTGCGCGCCCGCGCCGCCGCGACCACGGCGTCGCGCTGCGCCCGCGGCCACACCTTGCCGCCGCCGCGGTTGTGGGTGTCCTCGAGGCAGCACAGCCGGGTCGGCGCGTAGTGGTGGTTGTCGACCTTGTAGCCGGCCTCGACGTCGGCGGCGTCGAACAGGCCGGTCCCGCCGTGGCCGAGGATGGTCATCTGCACGCCGGCGATGGCGCCGGCGGCGCCCGACTCGTACAGGAAGTTGTGCGCGCCCTCGCCGATGAGGACGTCGTCCCCGGGGCGGGTGTGGATGGCCAGCGCGATCTGGTTGGCCATCGACCCCGACGGCACGTACAGCGCGGCCGCCTTGCCCAGCAGCGCGGCGACCCGCTCTTGCAGCCGGTTGACGGCGGGGTCCTCGCCGTAGACGTCGTCGCCGACCTCGGCGTGGGCCATGGCCTCGCGCATGGCCGGGGTCGGCCGGGTCACGGTGTCGGAGCGCAGGTCGATCACGGTCATGCCGCGCAGGGTAGCAGAAGCCGGCGGTGACCTAGCGCACCTCGAGCACCAGCACGCCGCGCCCCTTGGTGCCCAGGAAGACGCGCCGGGTCACCGGATCCAGCGCCACCGCGCGGGTGTCGTCGACCGCCACGCCGGCCGGGGCGCCCATCACGATGACCAGCGCGCGGTCGCGCTTGAAGCGGGCGGCGCCCTTGGAGGTCGCCATCCAGACGTCGCCGCCGGCGTCGACGGCCAGCGAGCGGATGTCGTTCGAGGCCAGCGCCGAGTTCGTCGTGGTCAGCCCGTAGACCTGGGTCAGCATGCCGCCGGCGGCCAGCTGGTCGCCGAACAGGCCGTTGCCGTCGGTGGCGGCCCACAGCAGCGAGCGCGCGCCGTCCCAGGCCAGATCGCGCACCTTGTCGTCGCCCGGCAGCAGGCTGGTGCTGGCGTTCGACATCAGATCGTAGAGGTCGTTGGAGGCCGCGATGTTGCGCGGCGCCGGCGCCCCGACCTCGACCACGGCCTCCAGCGTGAAGTCGCCCAGCGGCCCCAGCGCCCCGCCGAAGACGCCGGCGCCGTCCAGGGGCAGCACCCCGCGCGAGGTGGCCAGCCACAGCGAGGCCTGATCGAAGGGCGCCATCGCGAACACCGTGGGCGGCGTCCCGCTGGTGAAGGCGACCGCGAAGTCGAGCACGTTGCGCACCGGCGCCGCGGGATCGGTGCAGTCGACCCGCATCAGGTCGTTGGCGGTGACCGCGCCGAAGTAGGCGCGCGGCGAGCGCGGGTGGAAGAACACCGAGCGCCAGCGCGCGTTGCTGGGCAGGCCGCCCGAGAACGGCGCGCCCCCGGCCACGTCCTGCCAGGTCGCGCTGGGCGGCGCGATCGAGGTCAGCGGCGCGCTCATGGCGCCGTCGTCGGTCGCCACCCACAGGCGGCCCGCGCCGAGGTCGAGGTCGTTGACGTCGTTGCGCCCGGCGGCGCCCAGCGCCACCAGCTCGACGAAGGGCGCGGCGCGGAAGGCCGGGATGTCGACCATGCGCACGATGGGGGCGGGGCCCGCCACCGTGGCCTGCACGCGCGCGACATAGGTGGTGGCCTCGGCGGCGACCGCGCTGATGGCCGGGGCGGTCGGCCCCGGCAGGACGTTGCCCGCCGGGGTCAGCGACCAGGTCACCGTGATGGGCCCGAACGGCGAGCACGAGCCCACGGTGTCGAGCGCCACGGTGTCGCCCAGCAGCACCGGCGTCGGGGTGCCGCCCGCGGTCTTGACCTGGCCGTTGACGCGCACCACCAGCGTCAGGTCGGTGGTGCAGCCGGCGTCGGCGCCGCCGCCGTCGTCGGGGCCGCCATCACCAGGGCCGCCGTCGCCGGGGCCGCCGTCGCCGGGGCCGCCGTCGTCGGGCGCGGCGTCGCGCACGCGCACGCCGGAGCTGTCGAACGAGCAGCCTGCCGCCGCCGCCGCCCAGCACGCCAGCACCAGCACGAGCGCGCGCGCCGGCGTCGTCACTTGTCCTCGGTCGCCGCCGCCGACGACGCGCGCACCACGTTGCCCAGCGAGATCCGGCTGGTCAGCAGCGCGATCGCCCCGGTGCCCATGTACCAGAGCACCTGGGTGGCGTGGCTGAACACCGCGAAGATCTGGCCGCCGTGCTCGACCACGTCCTTGGCCAGGTACAGCTTGAGGCCGACGATGGTGAACCAGGTGTACTGCCCGACCAGGCCGGGCGAGTTGGGCAGCGTGATGCCGACCGCGACCAGCCCCATCACGGTGAAGGCCGCGATCACCGACAGCCCACCCGGGCCGAGATCGAAGCCGCGCGCCAGCACCCACACGCTGAGGCCGTTGGCGCTCCAGTACACCACCGACATGGCCACGAAGATGGCCAGATCGCGCGGATCCTTGAGCACGCGGAAGCCCCGGATGAGCGCGTGCATCTTGTCGCCCAGCTTCTCGGCCAGCCGGGGCGCGAAGCGCTCGATCAGCGTGAGGCGCATGGTCCAGCGCACCGTCCAGCTGGGCGCGCTGAGCATGAAGATGAGGAACAGCATGGCGGCGCCGAAGATGGCCAGGCTGATGTAGGCCGTCGGCATCATCCAGCTCGGCGCGGGCACGCTGCTGGCGGCGCGGATCGAGCAGGTCACGAACACCAGCAGCGAGATCAGCAGGCCATCGACGATGCGCTCGACCGCGACGGTGCCCAGCGCGGAGGCCATCGACACCTTGCCGGGCTCGCGGATGAGGTACGGCCGCACGAACTCGCCCAGGCGCGCCGGCAGCGCCAGGATGGCCATGAAGCCCACCGTGCTGACCGACATCAGCCGGCCGAAGGGCAGCTCGACGCCGATCGGCCGCAGCAGGTACTTCCAGCGCCAGGCCCGGAACAGGTGCACCACGACCATGAGCGCGAACATCTGCGCCAGCGCCGGCCACAGCCGGTCCATGTCGACCGACTTCCAGGCCAGCTGCAGGTGGTGCCACTGATCGCCACGGAAATAGGCCAGCCAGGCGAACAGCGCCAGCATGGCGAGCGAGAGCGCGAGGTTGATCGCGAGCTTCAAAGCGGGGACTACAGCCGGATGACCTTGCCGGGGGCCTGCTCGCGCACCTGCTTGGTGGCGTTGCGGGTGTCGATGACCAGGCGCGCCTCGCGCACCACGCGGCCATAGTCGACCACGGTGTGGTCGGTCACGATGACCACGGCGTCCCAGCTGGCCAGATCGGTCAGCGGCACCGAGGTCAGCTTGTGGTGCGGCAGCTCCAGGGTCGGCACGTGTGGGTCGTGGTACTGCACCTCGGCGCCGCGCTCCATCAGGAGCTCGATGACGTCGAGCGCCGGCGACTCGCGCATGTCCTCGATGTCGCGCTTGTACGAGACGCCGAGCACCAGCACCTTGGCGCCCTTGACCGACTGCTTGCGGTCGTTCAGCGCGTCGCGCACGCGCTCGACCACGATGGCCGGCATGCCCGAGTTGATCTGGTCGGCCAGCTCGATGAAGCGCGCGTTGTACTTCATGGTCTTCATCTTCCACGACAGGTACAGCGGGTCGACCGGGATGCAGTGGCCGCCCAGGCCCGGGCCGGGGAAGAAGGGCATGAAGCCGAACGGCTTGGTCGCCGCGGCCTCGATGATCTCGAAGGTGTCGAGGCCGAGCTTGCCGGCCATGATGGCGATCTCGTTGACCAGGCCGATGTTGACGGCGCGGAAGGTGTTCTCCAGCAGCTTGACCATCTCGGCGGCGTCGGTCGACGACACCGGGACCACGCGGTCCATGACCTCGCCGTACATGGCGCGACCGGCCTCCATGCACTTGGGGGTGAAGCCGCCGATGACCTTGGGCGTGTTCTTGGTCTGGTACTTGGCGTTGCCCGGATCGACGCGCTCGGGCGAGAAGCACACGAAGAAGTCGACGCCGACCTTGCGGCCGCCCTGCTCCAGGCGCGGCACCAGGACCTCGCGGGTGAAGCCGGGGAAGGTCGTCGACTCCAGGATGATGAGCTGGCCCGGGCGCAGGCGCGGCGCGATGTCCTCGGCCGCGGCCATGATGAAGGAGTTGTCGGGGTCCTTGGTCTTGTTGAGCGGCGTGGGCACGCAGATGACGATGACGTCGGCCTCGCCGAGCACGTTGGGATCGCTGCTGGCGGTCAGCTTGCCGGAGTCGACGTGGCTGGCGAGGACGGCGTCGGGGATGTCCTTGATGTAGGACTTCTTGGCCTTGACGCCGGCGATCTTGCGCTCGTCCTTGTCATAGCCGGTGACCGAGAAGCCGGCGCGGGCGATCTCGGTGCACAGCGGCAGACCGACATAGCCGATCCCCACGACGGCGACCTTGGCGGTGTGCGACTGGATTCGTTCGAGGAGGGCGCTCATCGGGAGGCGAAGTCCTTTCTGCAATTCGGTTGCATCAAGCTGGGGTCAGCCGACCGGGTCGGGCAGTTCGCCCGCCACGATACGGCGGGGATGCTCCGCGAGCAACCGGGTCACTGCGCTGAGGCCCAGGCGCTTCTTGATCCAGGCCAGGCCGGCCCCGGCGGCGCGGACGTCCTCGGAGGTGTGCACGTCGGAGGCGCAGGCGTGGGCGACACCCTCCTCGACCAGGCGGCGCGCCTGCTTGCCCTGCTGCCGGCCGTGGGCGCCATCGAGCGCGGCCAGGTCGACCACCAGGGCGCACGACTCGGCCAGCTGGGTCAGGCGGTCCCAGTCCTTCCACAGCGGCATGTAGCGCTCCGGGTGGGCCATCACCGGCAGCATGCGGCTGACGCGCAGCTCGAACAGGACGTCCTCGAGGCGGGGCGGCAGCTGCTGCACTGGGAGCTCGAACAGGAAGGCGGGGCCGCCGTCATAGCGCGGGAAGCTGCGCTGGGACAGGCGAGCGAAGAACACGTCGTCCCACATGTTTTCGGCTGCCAGGCGCAGCGTCACCGGGACCGCGGCGGCGGCGCGGGCGGCCTCCAGGGCGCCGTGCGCGGCGCTGATGGCGGCGGCCTCGGGGAGGAACATGCCGGCGCGTTGATGCGGCGTGGCAAAGACCTCGGAGAAGCCCAGATCGCCGAGGCCGCGCAGCATGGCGACGCCGTCCCCGAGCTGCTTGGCGCCGTCGTCCAGCCCGGCGAGGACGTGCGAGTGAAGGTCGAGGAAGCCGGCCATGCAGAGGCGCGGAGTGTAACAGAGAATACTCAGGCGTCAGTCGCCATCCCGGGCCCTGGCGGGCCCAAGCAGCGGCTTGGCGATGGGTCCAACAAAATGCCATAATCACGAGTCACGGGACGCACCGCCGCGTCCGCCGCGCGAGGAAACGATGGCCGAGAAGAAAGAAAGCTCCGTGCTGTTTTCGCTCCGAGAGCTGCGCCAGCTGGAGGACGACCGCGTCACCAAGGAGCAGCAGGACCTGTCAGCGCGCCTGGCCGCCGAGAAGCAGGCCAAGCTCGACGCCGAGCGCCGCGCCCGTGAAGAGGAAGAGGCCAAGCTGCGCGCCGAGCAGGAGCGCGTGCGCGCCGAGCAGGAGCGTCGCGAGGCGCTGGAGCGCGAGGAGCGCATCCGGGTCCAGGAGACCGAGCGCAAGGCGCAGATCGAGGCGCAGATGCAGCTCGAGCAGCAGCGCCTGCACCACGAGCACGAGCAGAAGCTGGCCGCCGCGCCCAAGCGCAGCCACAAGGTGCTGTACGCCATCGTGGCCAGCATGGTCGTGCTGGTCATCGTGCTGGGCGTGGTCTTCTACATGAACAAGCAGAAGACCGACCGCGAGCGACGCCAGTCGGCCGCCGTGCTGGCCATGCTGCAGAAGCAGCTCGCCGACGCCGACGCCGAGTCCAAGGCGGTCAACGACCGCATCAAGGTGCTGACCGACCGGCTGGCCGCGGCCAGCACCCCGGAGGAGCGCGACGCCATCGGCGCCGACATCGCCAAGGAGACCAAGAAGTCGGAGGGCATCACGCGCAAGCGCAAGGACCTCGGCGAGAAGATGAAGAACCCCAAGGGGCTCAAGCTCGAGGACCTGAACACGACGGATGCCCTCGGGGGCATCAAGGGCCAATAGCTCCCTCACCACGGTCACGGTCACGGTCACGGACCACGGACCACGGACCACGACCCGCATCGCCGATCGCCGCTGCTGAGCCGTCCGCCCGCCGTCGCCGCCCGCCGCCCGCCGCCCGCCGTCGCCGTCCGCCGCCCGCCGCCCGCCGTTGCCGCCCGCCGCCCGCCGCCCGCCGGCGCCGCCCGCCGTCGCCGTGTGGCGTGACCGTGACCGTGACCGTGCGGTTGGGGCTTACTTCGTGACCTTGAAGGGGCGGGGGTGCTTGGTGGTGCCGGCTTCGGTGGTGAGGGTGAAGGTGGCGTCGGTGGTGTCGGGGGGGATCATGACGGTGACCGAGGTGTCGCCGGTGCGGGCCAGGACCTTGAGGGTGCGATCGCCGTAGGTGACCTTGGTGGCCTCGGTGAAGCCGGTGCCGGTCAGGGTCACGCGGGTGGTGGCGGGGCCCGAGGCGGGGGCGAAGTCGAGCAGCTTGGGCGGGGCGAGGACGACGAAGGGCGTCCCGAAGTCCACCACGGCCTTGCCGCGGCGGTGCTGGAACTTCGCGGTGACCGCGTTCTTCGGCAGCGTGGCCACGATGGACTTGGCGGTCAGGCGCTGGATCTCCAGCGGGCGGGTGCCCAGCCAGAGCTCGTCGCCGGCCTGGAAGTTGGCGCCGGTCAGCGTGACGGTGACGCCGGGCAGGCCGCGCGGCGGCTCGAAGCCGGTGATGGTCGCGGGCAGCACCAGCGTGAAGGGGCCGCTGGCGACGGCGCGCCCGCTGGGGTTCTCGATGCTGAACAGCTCGCCGGTGGCGGCGTCGGTGGGGACCTGGACCTTGAGCGTGGTCGGGGTGCGCTCGCGGACGATCAGCGCGGTCTTGCCATAGCTGACCTTGTCGGTCGCGCTGGTCTCGGCCAGCGTGAGGGTGACCACGGTGCCGGGCGGGCCCGCCGAGGGCACGAAGGTCGACAGCACCGGGGCCGCGGGCAAGAGCTCGAAGGCGGGCTGCACCAGCAGCGGGCGGCTGCTGCCGCGCGTGATGGCCAGCTCGCCGCTGGCGGCGCCCCTGGGGATGGTCAGCTCGATCCGCGTCGGCTGGATGGTCGCGCTGACCGGCGCGCCGCCCACGCTGACGACGTCACCGGGCAGAAAGCCCGAGCCGTCGAGCACCACCTTGGTGCCAGGCGGCCCCTTCAGCGGGGCGAACCCGGTGACCCGCGCCGGCTCGACGATGGAGACCCAGCGCCCCGTCCACGGCCATGCCGCAGCCACACTCGAGGTCGCCAGCAGGACCCCGAGAACCGCCAGCCTTTTCATCGCAAACCTCCGCAAGGGGAGGTGCCGCCCGGATTCGAACCGGGGAATAGAGGCTTTGCAGGCCTCCGCCTTACCACTTGGCCACGGCACCGTGGTCAGAAACGAGGCGCAGTATATGCGGGGAGGGCAGGGTGTCAACGCCGCGATGCAACTGAGTTATCGTAGCGACCAGGCCAGCGCAGGCCACGACAGGACCCGACAGGACATGGACTCTCCCATCCAGGATGCCGAGGTGGTGCGTCGCGGCGCCGAGCTGGCCGAGCTGGGCCGGCAGCTGGCGCGTCTCGGCCTGAGCCCCGAAAAGGTGCTGACCTTCACCGGGGCGCTGTCACTGGGTGACCTGTCGCGCGCCATCGACGACACCGCCCGGCGCGCCAGCAAGCTGCCCCGACCGCGCGGGCTGGGGGCGCTGATCGCGCTGCTGTGCTGTGGCCTGGCGCAGTCGGCGGCCGAGCTGGAGGCCGTGCTGGGGGCGCCCGCGCTGGCGCTCCTGGAGGCGGTCGGCGTGCTGGAGCGCGCGGGCGCCGACCTGGTGCCGCGGCTGGCGCTGGTGCCGGCGCAGCGCCGCCTGGGGGCGCGCGCCGGGCGCGCGGTCGGGCCGGTGGTGCTGGTCGCCCATGATCTGCACCGGCTGCGCTTCGAGTCGCTGGCGGTGATGGCGCCCGATCTGTCGTCGGAGCTGATGCTGCGCGCCAGCATCACGCGTGCGGGCAGCTGGCTCGACGTCGGCACCGGCAGCGGGGTGGTCGCGCTGGCGGCGGCGCTGCGCGGCACGCCGCGGGTGATCGCGGCCGATCTCAACCCGCGGGCGGGCGCCTTCGTGCGCCTGGGTGCGGCGCTGAACGGGGTCGCCGGCGCGGTGACCGCGCTGGAGTCCGACCTCATGCAGGCGGTGCCGCCGGGGCGGCATGACGTCATCACCTTCAACTCGCCGCTGCTGTTCGGCATGGGCGACCTGCTGTGGCGCAACACCGCGGAGGGGCCGGCGCTGCTGCGCCGCTTCTTCGATGACCTCGCGCCCCGGCTGGCCGGTGAGGCGCTGATCCACGCCCAGCTGCCGCACGACGAGCGCGTGCTGCCCGCGCGGGTGCCGATGACCGATCCCGCGCGCTTCCACGGCCTCAGCCTGCGCTACGAGCTGGGCGAGGAGTGGGCCCAGGGCCTGCTCTGGCTGACGCCCGCCGGCGGCGGCCGCGCCATCTGGGTCGAGGAGCTGCACGAGCCCACGCCCGAGCAGCTGTTCCTCGATCGCGAGCAGCTCGAGATCGCGCTGGCGCGCAACGAAATGCGCTCGCCCGTGGCCACGTAGTTGATGTAGGAGAGGGCGATGGCTGCGATTGTGGTGCAGAAGTATGGCGGGTCGTCGGTCGCCGACGTCGAGAAGCTACGCCGGGTTGCGCGCCGGGTGGTCGACACCGCGCAGACCGGCAAGCGGGTCTGCGTGGTGGTCTCGGCGATGGGCGACACCACCGACGAGCTGCTCGCGCTGGCGCGCAAGGTGTCGCCGGCGCCGCAGCGGCGCGAGCTCGACATGCTGCTGTCGGCCGGTGAGCGCATCTCGATGTCGCTGCTCTCGATGGCCATCCACGAGCTGGGCGCCGAGGCCATCTCGTTCACCGGATCGCAGAGCGGCATCATCACCAACGATCGCCACTCGGGCGCGCGCGTCCTCGAGGTGCGGCCCTACCGCATCCAGGACGAGCTCGAGCGCGGCAAGATCGTCATCGTCGCCGGCTTCCAGGGCGTGTCGTACAAGAAGGAGATCACCACGCTGGGGCGCGGCGGGTCGGACACCACCGCGGTCGCGCTGGCGGCGGCGCTGGGCGCCGAGTTCTGCGAGATCTGCTCCGACGTCGATGGCGTGTACAGCGCCGACCCGCGCGTGGTCGACGCGCCGCGCCTGCTGGCCGCGGTCAGCTACGACGAGATGCAGGAGCTGGCGGCGCTGGGCGCCAAGGTGCTGAACCCGCAGTGCGTGGAGTTCGCGCGCTCGGCGGGGATCGCGATCTTCGCCCGCGCCACCGCGGGCGGCGGGGCCGGCACGGAGATCGGCGCGGCGCACAGCGGGCGGCGCGTGGTCGGCGTCACCGGCACCGGCGACCTGGTGCGGGTGCGCTTCGCGGGGCGCGGCGGGGCGGCGCGGGCGCGCACGCTGGCGCACGCCCTGGCCGAGGACGGCGTGGTCACGCTGTGTGGCGGCGCGGCCGAGGACGGCGGGGCCTGGGTGTTCGAGACCGACGACCTGCCCGACTGGGCCAAGGTCAAGGCGCGCATCGTGGCCATCGGCGGCAGCGACGTGGTGATCGAGGAGGGGCTGGGCGCGGCCAGCGTGGTGGGGCAGGGCATCGGCGGCGATCCCGCGGCGCTGGAGAAGGCGCTGACGGTGGCGCACGAGCTCGGCGTCGAGACGCTGGGGGTGTACACCTCGCCGCTGCGCATCACGCTGCTGGCGCCGCCGGCGCGCATCAAGGAGCTGGTGCGCGCGCTGCACGCCGCGCTGTGCGCGTGACGGTGGCCGGCCGTGCGCGCGGCGGCTGGTCCGGCCGCGCGCCGGCGTAGTACCTTGGCGCCATGTTCGGTCTGCGCGGTGGTGCCCGGCCTGCCAATGACGCCCGTGGGGTGAGCCCGGGCGAGCGGCCCCGCTGGGGGCGCGCCGGCGGCCGGCCGCTGGTGATCGGCCACCGCGGCGCCTCGGCGCGGGCGCCCGAGAACACGCTCGCGGCCTTCGCGCTGGCGCGGCGCGAGGGCGCCGATGGCGTCGAGCTCGACGTCATGCGCTGCGGCTCGGGCGAGCTGGTGGTGTTCCACGACTGGGACCTCGAGCGGCTGGGCCAGCGCCCGGGCAAGGTGGCCCGGCTGCCCCTCGAGGCGCTGCGCGAGGTCGACCTCGGCGGCGGCGAGCGCATCCCCCTGCTATCCGAGGTGCTGGAGCAGCTCGGGCCCGACATGCTGGTCAACGTCGAGCTCAAGGTGCGCGGCTCCGGCGTAGGCGGCGAGCTGGCGGCGCCGGTCGTCGGCACGCTGCGCCGGCACGCCATGGGCGCGCGGGCGCTGGTGTCGAGCTTCCACCCGCTGGAGCTGGCCCGCGTGCGCGCGCTGGCGCCCGACGTGCTGACCGGCTACCTGTTCCACGCCGAGCAGGCGCTGCCGCTGCGCCGCGCCTGGCCGGCGTGCTGGCTGCGCCCGGCGGCGATGCACCCCGATCGCCAGCTGGTGTCGGAGCCCGCGGTGGCGCGCTGGCACCGCCGCGGCATGGCGGTCAACGTGTGGACGGTCGACGAACCAGGGCCACTGCGGGCGTTCGCGGCGATGGGCGTGGATGGTTTGATCACGAATGATCCAGCAGGCGCGCGGGCGGCGCTGGCCTGAGCACGAGCACGAGCCGGTGCGCTAGTAGTCGCCGCTGCCGCCGCCCTGCGACAGGCCGCGCAGCAGGTTCTGCGCCGCGACGTCGACCGGGCCCAGCAGGTCGACCACGTCCTCGACGTGCTTGCCGAACTCGGCGGACTGGTTGTACATGCGCTTGATGCGCTTGAACTCGGTCTCGCCGACGCCGAAGCCGGCGTAGTCGCGGCCGTCGCCGCGCCAGCCGATGGTGCCGTTGAAGAACTCGAGGATCTCGCGCGGGGTGCAGTCGGTGCGCGAGCTCATCGCGGCGCGCGCCAGCGCGACCACCTCGCGGACCGACGAGGTCAGGAGCATCACGGTGGCGTAGCGCTCGCCCGGCTTCTTGCCCGCGGGCGCCGGCGCCAGCCCGGCGCCCTTGAGCTTGGCGTCGTCGCGCGCGACGCGATCGAGCTGCTCGCCGAGCTTGAGGTACTCCTCGCGGCGCTGCGCCACCTGCTTCTGCAGCGCGTAGGCCTTGGTGGCGTAGGTCTCGACCGAGACGCGGTACTTGGTGGCCTGCTCCTTGAGCTTGAGCGCCCCGCTGACCTGCGAGATCTGCGCGCAGTGGGTCTCGACCGCGTAGATCTTGGCGCGCAGCGAGTTGACCTCGCTGGCGAAGTAGAAGTCGGCGATGGCGTTCATGGCGCCGCCGATGCTGGTCGGCAGCGTGAAGCCGCCGTCCTGCTCGTACGAGGTGTTGCGCCCGTCCTCGCCCGGCTTCTTGGAGACGTCGAGATCGGTCTTGGTCTGGACGTTGCGCACGATGATGGCGCCGTCCTTGTTGGTGGTGGTGTAGGTCGGGTTCCAGCGCGCCGGCTTGCCCGCCATGATGGCGCGCTTGTTGCGCCCGGCGTTGATGGTGGCGCCCATCATGTTGACCTTCTCGGTGGCGTTGGCGATGGCCGCGGGGGCGCCGTTGACCACCGCGGCGGTGGTGTCGATGGCGCTGCCGACCTGCTTGATGAAGGCCTTGGTCTTCTCGATCTCGCCCATGCGCTCGCGCGCGCCGTCGGCCTCGTGGTTCTTCTTCTCCTTGTCGAGCTCGAGCATGTGCTGCTGGAAGCCGAGGAAGTCGGCCTGCATGGCCTTGTGCGCCATGGTGGCCTCCATGGCGGAGGTGGTCACGTCGTGGCCCTGCGAGGGCTCGGCCAGGTGCTCGGAGGCGTCGCGCGAGCCGGCGTTGTAGAGATCGCGGATGCGCTCGCCGACCGCGCCCGCGCCGGTGGCGGCGACCCCGGCGCCGGAGTCGCTGGCGTGGCCGAGCTCGCGGGTCAGGCCGGCGACCATGGCCGACACGTTGTGGCCGATGCCGAGCGCGTTCATCTGGCCCTGCAGGCGCGTCATCGAGCCCCACACCGCGTTGGCCTGCGGCACCCAGGCGTTGAACCCGGTGAACTGCTGCTCCTCGGTGGTGCGGTCGCTGATGAGCTGGCGCAGCTTGCCCTCGAGGATCGGGATGGCCTCGCCGGCCTGCTGCTTCTGCCAGTACATGTGCGAGCCGAACATGCCCTCGCCGCTGATCTTCTTGTTCTTCTCGATCTGGTTCTGCAGGTAGGTGCGGCCCTTCTCGATGGCCGAGAAGTCGGGCGCGACCTGGTGCAGCTGCAGCTCGTCGGGCGTCATGTGCAGGATCGACAGCTGCTTGCCCTCGTCGGCCAGCTCGACGGCCTCGCTGGCCGACTGCTTGAGCAGGGCGCCGCTGTAGCCGGCCTCGCCGGCGTGGATCTCCTGGTTGCCGTGGATCGGCATGGCCTCGGTGGGGCCGCCGATGCCGGGATCGGCGCCGACGTTGGCGTTGACGTTCTCCTTGCGCATCATGCGCGCCACGCCGCTGGCGCCGGCCGACACCTGCGCGGGCGCGCCCAGCACCATGCGGTCGGCGGCGGCGTCGGCCTCGAGCTCGAAGGCGTCACCGGGGGTCGACACCTGGGCCTTGCCGGCGGGCACCGGGGCGGCGCCGCGCTGCTGCACGGTGTGGGCGACCTCGTGCGCGAGCAGGGCCTCTCCGCCGCGCGAGCCCGGCGTGTACTCGCCGGCGCCGAAGTGGATGTCCTGGCCGAACGCGAAGGCACGCGCGCCCAGGGCGTCGGCGGCGCCGGCCGACTCCGCGCCGGTGTGCACGCGCACGCCGCCGAGGTCGGTCCCCAGCGAGCCCTCGAACTTGCTGCGCAGGCCGTCGGGCAGCTGCACGCCGCCGCCGGTGGGCACGCTGTCGACCGCGCCGGCGCTGGTGTCGGCGCCGGGGGCGGAGGCGGCAGCGCCGTCCTTGGCCTGGCGCTGTACGATCCCGTCGGCGAGGGTGCGCCGTCCCGGGGGCGCGCCGTTGCTGTTCTCGGGCGACTGCTTGGACTCGACCTCGTGGTTTGCCGACTGCTGATAGCGCATGGCCGCTGCTAGAGCAGCCGGCGTGCCCACAGGGGCCCACGCGGTTTCCACGGGTTACCGCGGGTTGCCCCCTGGCCCAGCATGGCCTGGTCCGTGAACCACCCGCGCTGGTGCAGCCCACGGGGGCGACCGCCACAGCGTCAGCGCGGCGGCAACAGGTGGTCGATCAGGGCACGCGCCGCCGCCGAGCGTCGCGGCGTGGCGGGGTAGATCAGCGAGAAGGGGCGGCTGGCGCCGCGGTGGTCGCGCAGCACCTCGACCAGGAGGCCGCGCTCGACGGCGTCCTTGACCAGGAAGTCGTAGCTCTGGATGAGGCCGAGGCCGGCGCGGGCCAGGGTGACCAGGGCGACGACGTCGTCGGAGCAGCGCACCGGGGCGGGTGGAGTGAAGGCGCGGGGCCCGGGCAGGAAGCTCCAGGGCAGGGGGCGGCCCGTGCTCGGCATGGTGAAGGTGATGCAGGTGTGATCGACGAGCTGCGCCGGGGTGCGCGGGGCGGGGTGGCGCGCCAGGTACGACGGCGCGGCGTAGACCCCGAGCGGGAAGTCGCCCAGCTTGCGCGCGATGAGGCCCTTGTCACGGATGAGGCCCTGGCGGATGGCGAGGTCGAAGCCCTCCTGGGTGAAGTCGATGTTGCGGTTGCCGATGTGGAGGTCGAGCTCGATGGCGGGATAGCGCTCGCGGAAGGCGGCCAGCGCGGGCAGCAGGCGGTGGTGGCCGAACGAGGTCGGCGCGCTCAGGCGCACCACCCCGGCGTGGACGCCCCCGCGCGCGGCGACCTCGTGCTCGGCGAGCTCGAGCAGCGCGAGCGCTTGCTTGGCGGCGCGGTAGTAGGCGTGGGCCTCGTCGGTGGGCGTCACGGTGCGCGTGCTGCGCCGGAACAGGCGCACGCCCAGGGTGTCCTCGAGGCGGACGACGCTGCGGCTGGCCGCCTGCGGGGTCACGCCGAGCTGGCGGGCGGCCCTGGAGAAGCTGCCCAGCTCGAAGGCGGCGCAGAAGGTGAGGAGGTTGGGCAGGGTCGATTGCAGCGCCATGGTCACTTGTACATCGATGGTACAGGTGATGTGCGATTGTCACCACTACTGCGCGGCGCCGCCAGGAGGCATCTTGCTCTCACCGGGCACACACGACCGGCAAGGCCAAGGAGAGAGCCATGACGACGACGACGACCCAGAAGCGCATCCTCATCGCCACCACCAGCCATACCCAGCTCGGCGACACCGGCAAGCCCACCGGGGCCTACCTGGCCGAGGTCGCGCACCCCCACGCGGCCTTCGTGCGCGCCGGCCATGGCGTGGAGTTCGCCAGCGTACGGGGTGGCCAGATCCCGCTCGACGGCGTGGCCGACGCCGACGCCGGAAGCCGCGCCTTCCTGGAGGCCCACGGCGCCGAGCTGGCCAGCAGCCAGGCCGCGGCGAGCGTCGACCCCGCGCGCTATGACGCCATCTTCTTCGCCGGTGGCCACGGCACCATGTGGGATCTGCCCGAGGACGCGGCGTTCCAGCGCGTCGCGGCGGCGATCTACCAGCGCGGCGGCGTGGTCGCCGCGGTGTGCCACGGCCCGGCCGCGCTGGTGAACCTGCGCCTCGCGGATGGTCGCTACCTGGTCGATGGCAAGCGGGTCAGTGCCTTCACCAACGAGGAGGAGCGCGCGGTGAAGCTCGAGGGCGTGGTGCCGTTCCTGCTCGCCGATGCCCTGGTCGCGCGCGGCGCCCAGCACGTGCCGGCGCCCAGCTGGAAGTCGCACGTGGTGGTCAGCGAGCGGCTGGTGACGGGGCAGAACCCGGCGTCGGCGACGGGGGTGGCGGAGGCGGTGGTCAAGGTGCTGGCGGGTGAAGCCTGAGGGAGCACGAGCACGAGCACGAGCACGAGCACGAGCACGAGCACGAGCAGCGCCAGGGCGGCCGGGGGTCAGCGTGGACGCAGGGTCAGGATCTCGTGCGGTTCATCGAAGCCCTTCAGGCGCCTGGCGAAGCTGTGGCTGGGCTCGGCCTCGGCGGCGGCGACGCGGGCGACCTCGGGGCGGGTCGAGAGCTCGGTCAGCAGCGCGACCTCGTTGGCGCCGGCCTGGGCCTGCAGGCGGGCGGCCAGGTTGACGGTGGTGCCGAAGAAGTCGAGGCGGCCGTTGGCGCGCACGGCGAGGCAGGCGCCCTCGTGGATGCCGACGCGCACGGCGAGGTCGGGCACGCCGCGCGCCGCGGCCGACCTGCCGACCTCGCGCGCCATCTCGAGGCCGGCCGACAGCGCCCGCGCCGGCGAGGTGAAGGTGGCCATCACGGCGTCGCCCATGGTCTTGACCACCGCGCCCTGGTGCGCCGCGATGACCGCCGAGACGTCGCGGAAGTGGGCCTGCACCAGGGCGAAGGCGCGGGCGTCGCCGATGCGACGGTACAGCGCCGTGGTGCCGGTCAGGTCCGAGAACAGCACCGCCAGGTGGCCCACCGTCAGGTCCAGCCCGACCGCCGGGGCCTCGGCCGAGAACAGGTCGATGAACTCCGGGAAGGTCGCCAGCAGGGTGCCGGGCACCGCGTCGGAGGGGAAGTCGGCGCGCTCGAACAGCAGGGTCAGCGGCACCGAGGTGCTGTTGCTGCACGCCAGGGTGGTGCTGCCGTCCTGGCTGTCCTCGCTGGCGCGCGCCAGCAGCAGCCCGGCGTCGGTGACCTCGACCTCCACCGCGCGCGGCGCCGGGTGCGCGGGCAGCAGGGCACGGCGCTGGCCCGCGCGCACCAGCAGCCCCCCGGGCGGCAGCGCCAGCTGCAGCGCGCGGCGCTCCCCGGCCTCGAGCCGGACGCCGGCGAACAGCTGGGGGCGATGCCAGGGCGAGGCCGCGCAGAAGACGCTGGGCCTGACCGGGCGCAGCGCGGCGTTGACGCTGAAGGTGGCCTCGACGTTGGCGGCCAGGTCCAGCTCGAAGGCGATGTCGCAGTCGGCGCAGTGCGCGCGCCGGGCCAGCTGGTCGAGGCTGGTCGCGACCTCGGCCCCGACCCGGCACACCGGGCAGTCGAGCTGCCAGCGCAGGTCGACCAGGCCGGCGCGGGTGGCGTACAGGAAGCCGCGCACGACGTCGCGCTCGTCGGCGCTCCAGGCCCGCGCCAGCTCCAGCGGACGCAGCTGGGTCAGCTCGTCGTCCGCGCGCGTGCGCAGCAGCTCGACGATGCGGTCGCGCACCTCGGGCCGCACCGGCGCCTCGGCGAAGCGGCCAGCGCAGAACGCGAAGGGCTCCTCGGCCAGCGCCGAGGACGGGCCGTTCCACGCCGGGTCGGCCCCGCTGGCCCACAGGAAGCGCCGCGCCTGGCGCAGCGCGGGCTCGTCCCGGTCGGCCGTGGCCGCCAGCGCCGCCGCGCCGCCGCGCTCGAGCACGCCGGCCAGCGCCTCGACGTGGCGCACCAGCGCCTGCCCGGTGCGCTCGATCATGGCCGCCGCCAGCTCGGCGGGCAGCATCGGTGCGCGCTCGATGTACGAGCGCACCTCCAGCCGGGTGCCGCCGGCCTCCGCCGCCACCGTGTAGGCGTAGCCGCCGCGCGCCACCGGCCCGGTCAGGAAGCGGCGCTCGGCGGTCAGGCGCTGGCCCTCGACGCCGTCGCCGATCTCCAGCCAGGACACCTCCATGCCCATCACGCGGGTGCGCCCGACCTGCGCCCGCGTGCGCGGATCGGCCGGGTCGATGAGCTCGTAGCTGTAGCTCGACTGCTTGAACCCGATGGCGCGATCCCAGCGATTGGAGTCGGCCATCAGCGCCCACACCAGCCCCGGGGGCCCCGGCAGCAGGCGCGACACCTGGGTCTCGTAGAGGAGCTGGCTCACGGCGCGCCCAGGCCCGGCGGCGTCGCGGCGTCGGGCCGGCTGATGGCGGCGTCGCACACCTTCATGGTGCAGTCGGCGCTCTGGTTGGCGCCCACGCAGCGGCAGGTGTTGCAGTCGACCGGGTAGGTCTCGCCGGCCTCGTAGTACCTGCCGGCCTGCGCACAGCCACACAGGGCGCCGCGCGCGGTGGTCCCGCCGGCGCCGACCGTGACCTCGACCGGGACGCCCAGGCTGCCGATCACCAGCCCCTCGCGCGCCTCCTCGGCGCACAGCTCGATGCGCACGCGCGCGCCCAGGGCGTCGCCGACGGCGCTGATGGTCGCGACGCCGCGCTGCGCGGCCAGCCGCTCGTGGTGCGCGGCGACCACGTCCTGCACGTGGCGCAGCGCGTTCAGGCCGGCGGCCACGGCGGCGTCCATGGTGGGCGGGCCGGAGGCCGAGGGGGCCGGCGTCTGCGCGCGACCCGACCGGCGCCGGCAGGCTGGCACGGCGAGCTCGACCAGCAGCAGAATCGCGAGCACAAACGGGGCTCTCGCGCGCACGTCCGCACGTTAGCACGGCCTCGGTTGACGCCCGCTCAGGAAGCGGTCAACCTAATCGCCCCGTTTGGCTGGACGCGCATCGCTAGAACAGCCCCGGGACGATAGCGCTGGGAGGGGATCTGATGGACGAGCGGACGCAGAAGCGGGACCTGGTGCTCGCACCGAGCGAGTACGCCTATATGCAGGACGTCACCAAGGGCATCATCAAGACGTACACCGGCCCGACGGTGATCAACCCGACGGCGCAGGAGCGCCCGGTGCTCTTCAACACGCAGAAGAAGCGCTTCGAGGGCTGCACCCTCGAGCAGGCCGTGCAGCAGGCGGCCATCGCGCCCGAGGGCTACTACCTGGTGGTGAAGAACCCGTCGGTCAAGGGTGATCACCCGGTCGCCGGCGGCGTCTACCCGTCGCCCGACCTGCACGTCGGCCGCAAGATCAACATCACCGGGCC
The DNA here is from genome assembly GCA_044229835.1 of Polyangia bacterium. Taxonomy (GTDB): domain Bacteria; phylum Myxococcota_A; class Polyangia; order Haliangiales; family JADYYK01; genus JADYYK01. The sequence continues at coordinate 46,622 of JBGASF010000046.1, forward strand.
GTGCGACTTCGCGCTGTGGCCGGGCCAGATCGTCAAGCTGGTCCAGGGCCACCACCTGCGCTCGAACCAGTACCTGCTGGTGCGCGTGTACAACGAGGAGGAGGCGCGCGGCAACTGGCGCAAGGCCGTGGTCAAGCCGGCCGCCGCCGAGGCCGGCGCGCCCGAGACCGTGGGCGCGCCGCCGCCGACCCTGCGCGTGCCCAGCGATCTGACCGTGGGCAAGCTGCTCATCATCAAGGGCACCGATGTGTCGTTCTACATCCCGCCCACCGGCGTCGGCGTGGTGCCCGACGAGGGCGGCCAGGTCTACGTGCGCGACGCCCTCACGCTGGAGCGCCTGGAGTACTGCATCCTGGTCGACCAGAACGGCAAGAAGCGCTACGAGCGCGGCCCCCAGGTCGTGTTCCCGGAGCCCACCGAGACCTTCATCACCAAGGACGGTCATCGCAAGTTCCGCGCCCTCGAGCTGAACGAGATCCAGGGCCTGCACATCAAGGTCATCGCGCCCTACGAGGAGGCCGGGCGGCGCTACAAGGAGGGCGACGAGATCTTCATCACCGGGAAGGAGACCGCGATCTACTTCCCGCGCGAGGAGCACTCGCTGGTGCGCTACGACGGCAAGGACAAGCACTTCGCCGTCGCGGTGCCCGCGGGCGAGGCGCGCTACGTCATGAACCGCAAGAGCGGTGAGATCCGCATGACGCTGGGGCCGGCCATGCTGCTGCCCAACCCGACCGACGAGGTCATCGTGCGCCGTGTCCTGACCGACAAGGAGTGCATGACCTGGTACCCGGGCAACGACGAGGCGCTGGCCTACAACCGCAGCCTGCGCCAGGTCGCCATGCACGCGCCGACCACGCGCGCCGGCGTGGTCTCGGAGGGCGACTACGAGCGCAGCCAGCGCCGCGGCGGCCAGCAGAAGCAGGGCGCGATGGCGGCCTCGGTGGCGATGGAGGGCAGCTCGGTCAGCAAGGACAGCGCCGCCATGATGGGCGACGTGCTGGAGCGCGGCTCCAACTTCACCCAGCCGCGCACGCTGGTGTTCAACACCAAGTACGAGGGCGTGCCCTCGGTCAACGTCTACGTCGGCTACGCCGTGATGGTGATCGACAAGAAGGGCCACCGCCGTGTCGAGCAGGGGCCCAAGAACATCCTGCTGCAGTACGACGAGACGCTGGAGGTCATCGAGCTGTCGACCGGCAAGCCGAAGTCGACCGATCGGCTGATCCTGACGGTGTTTCTGCGCGTGCTCAACAACAAGGTCGGCGACATCTGCGAGGTCGAGACCTCGGATCACGTGCGCGTGCGCCTGACCTACTCGCTGCGGGTCAACTTCGAGGGCGATCCGGACCGCTGGTTCGAGGTCGAGAACTACGTCAAGTTCCTGTGCGATCACGTGCGCTCGGTGCTCAAGGGCGCGGTCAAGCGCCACTCCATCGAGGCCTTCTACGCCGGGTCGGTCGACCTCTTGCGCGACATCATCCTGGGCAAGAGCAGCGACAAGGGCGAGCGCGCGGGCATGAAGTTCCCCGAGAACGGCATGCACGTGACCGACGTCGAGGTGCTGGCGGTCGAGATCGACGACGCGCGGATCGCGGCGCTGCTGGCCGAGGCGCAGCACGAGGCGGTGGAGTCGAACATCACGCTGCTGCGCGCCAACCGCGGCCTGGAGGTCACCCGGCGCAAGGAGGAGATCGCGCGCCAGGAGGCCGAGGCCAAGACCGCGACGCTCAAGCGCAAGGCCGAGCTGGAGGTCGAGGAGACCGCCAGCAAGCTGCGCACGGTGCTGGCCGGGATCGGGGCCGAGATCGCGCAGCATGACGAGCGCAAGAAGGCGGCCGAGGCCAAGAACGCCGGCGTCGACGTCGAGCACAAGGCGCAGCTCGAGCGCGATCGCTCGGTGGCGGTGTTCAAGCAGGAGGTCCAGAAGAGCGAGCAGGCCATCCGCCTGGCCGCGCTGGAGGCCGACGCGCAGAACGCCATCAAGCGCTTCCAGGCCGCGCAGGCGGGCTTCTCGGAGGCGCTGCTGGCGGCGTCGAACAACGAGCTGCTGGTCAAGGTGGCCGACGCCATGAGCGTGCAGCACTTCATCGGCGGCAAGACGCTGACCGACGTGGTCGACCGCATCTTCGCGGGCACCCCGCTGGCGGGGCTGATGGAGCGGGTCAAGGACCGGGTCACCAGCAATGGTGGCGCGCGGCTGTCGGCCCCGCCGGCGACGCCGAGCAAGTGACGCGGCGCTGAGCGAGGCGAGCGGTGAGCACAGCAGGAGGCCTTGCGATCTCGGAGCGCGGCACGCTGATCATCCCGAGCGGGCGTGCCGCGCTGCCGTTCCTGAAGGACGAGTGGAGCCATGGCGGGTTGACGCTGTGGCCCAAGGCCGAGCACCACTTCACGGTGTTCGGCTTCTCCATCGGCAAGCACCTCGGCAAGGCGCGCGCGCTGCCCGGCTTCATCGACTGGGTCAACGCGCGCATCGCCGAGCACGACTGGAGCTGGCGCCTGGGCCAGCAGTGCTTTCACCTGCGCCAGCCCGAGCCGCGCGCGCTGGACACCGTGGTGGTGCGCATCGAGGCGGGGATCGCGGCGTTCTTCGCCAAGGTGGAGGCCGAGGCGCGCACGCGGGGCGCCAGGCCCGAGCTGCTGGAGGCGCTGGCCGCGCCGCCGCCGCCGCACGTGACGCTGTACACGAGTGATCGCGAGGGCAAGCAGGGCATCGGGCTGAACCGGGTGGCCGACCTGGAGGCGGCGATCGCGAGGGGCAGGGCGGGGGATGCCAGCGGGCTGTGTGCGGTCGAGGTGCCGGCGGCGGCGGTGCTGGGGTAGGACGAGCACGAGCACGAGCACGAGGACGAGGACGAGCACGAGGACGAGGACGAGCACGAGCACGAGCACGAGCACGAGCACGAGCACGAGCACGAGTTCGAGTTCGAGGTGATGGCGGTGGGTGGTGGTGGTGCGGGGGCTGCGGCCGACCTTGCGTGGCGATTGGGGGCTGGTGCCGGGTTCGGCGGCGGCAGCTTGCGCGCCAGCAAAGAGCGCTGGCACGCAAGCTGCGCGGGCCGCCT
>JBGASF010000047.1:0-49164 GCA_044229835.1 Polyangia bacterium
GCGCGCCCTGGGATCGGTGATCGGCTTCATGCTGGCCAGGCGCTTCTGCGAGCCGGGCATTGGCAGCTCGGCGATGTGCGCGGCCAGATCGACGCGGATGGCCTGATCGAAGGCGCGATGGGCCAGGGTGCGGTCGGGGACGCCGCTGGTGCCCGACAGATCGAAGCCGCCGCGCAGGTTCCTGGAGTCCTCGAGCCCCTCGCGCAGGCCGCGCAGCGCCGGGCTGACGGTGGGGTCGGTGGCGTCGGCGGCGTCGGGCCGGGCGGCGTCGATCGGTGGCGGCGCGGCATCGACGGGGACCGGGACCGGCGCCGGCGGGCGTGCCGCGTCGCTCGGCGCCAGCGCCGCATCGGCCAGCAGGGCCCCGCCATCGGCGCCGACGATGTTGCCCGGCGCGGGCGCCGGCCGGCGCGCCTTGCGTGCACAGCCCTGCAACCCGTGCAGCGACAGCCCGAGGACCACAGCCAGCGCGACTCTCATCCACCGCATCATGCCAGCGCCGCCGCGCGCGGCTGGCAAGATCGGTCAGCCCGCCCGCCCGTGCGCCAGCGACTCCAGCAGCGCCGCCTCGCCGGGGCCGACATCCAGGAAGGCCAACCCGGTCTGGTAGCGCCGGTGCGGCGACGCCTCCAGGCCGGCCCACGCCCCGGTGGCCTCGACCTCCTCCACGTGGCGCACCTCGGCCTGCAGCGGCAGGTCGCGCCCGCTGGGCAGCTGCAGCGCCACCGACAGCGGCTGCCCCACCGGCAGCTGGTACGGCAGCTCCAGCATGACGCCGCCCCGACTCAGGTTCAGCGACTCGCAGCTGTCGATGTCATGCCCGCTGACCGGCCGCTGCCCGGCCACCGCGATCTCGAAGCCGAGATCATAGATCCCGGTGCTGGGAAACCTCAGCGTCACCGCCACCCTGGCCGGATAGCGCGGCTCACGTCGCTGCTCGGACCCGCCGCCGGTGTCGAAGCGCATCAAGACCTCCGCCCCGTGGTCTCAGTCTACGCCCGGCCCCGCCCTCCGGCCACAGGTGCCAAGCGTTCCCCCTTGACGCTCGCGAACCGCTCGGGTAACTAACCGGAGCCTCACCGCCTCGGCAGCACGCCCAGATAGCTCAGCTGGTAGAGCAGGGGACTGAAAATCCCCGTGTCCCTGGTTCGATTCCGGGTCTGGGCACCGAAATTCCCGCCAAATTCGCCGATTCCGACCGTCTCATGCGTCTCATCTGTCCCTGGGTTGCGGGTCAGATGCGCGACAGCTTGAACCACACGATGCCGGGACGGTTCATCATCTCGAGGCGGGCGTGGACGATGGCTCCATCCACGGGGACGTGCGCCTCGATGGTTCCGCCATAGAGACACGGTGGCTCCGCGGCAGCCTCCCCGAAGACGACCGCCAGTCGCGCGCACACCATGCGGAGCTTGCCCTCCGCGTGCACCAACGCCACGACGCAACTCGCGGGGGGCTCGAGAAACTCAATCCGCCCGTGACCCTGCCGCGCTTCGACCGGGCCCCCGCTCACGATCACTCCCAATGCTGCCGACACGATTTCGTCAACATCGGCGTCCGGCCCCATCATGCCGCGCTTCCACGCCTCCGCCACCTGGGATGTCATTGGCGGTCGCGCGAAGATCGCGTGCTCGAGTTCTACGAGCAACCCCTCCGGCGTGTCGCCGCAGTCGAGCCACTCGCATCCCGCCCGATCAATCAGCCAGGTGTGCAACCGGGCGAGGAGCGCGTTGGTCGCCTCGCGTCGAGTGATGATGCCCTCGTGTGCGCACAGCAGGACCTCCCTCTCGCCCTCCAGGATCTCGGTCGCCTCAGCGTAGAGCTCGGCGTCAGTGACGGGCGCGGTCAGCACCGGAGGCAGGATTGCCCTGACTGCCTGGACCATCCGGTTCATGTCAGCCTCCTCCGCCGATGGTCAACGTCGCCAGGACCGCCTTGATTGCGTCAATGACCAGAACGACATCGTCGTAGGACTTTCGAGACGCCTCGGGCCCGACGGCCCCGGTGGACCGGAACACCTTCTCGCGCCTCGCGACCATGACATCGAGGAGGTCTGCCAGGCCCCCTGGCCCGTCCGGGAAGTCTCCCAGACGCATGGTCTCATTCGGAGTTGCCAGGTCCCCTGCTTCGGTGGCACGAACGCAGCCGCGGGCGTGAAGCTCCGTGCGGAGCAGGTCATCGATCGACCGATGGATCGTCGGGGGCCTGTCTCCACCCGCGGCCAGGGGGAACCAGTGGCGCCTCGGAATGCCTTCGAGGTCGGCGATCCCGACCGCTTCGTCGAGATCCCGCAAGATGCACCACGTGCCTATCGCGGCGTCGTCTCCGATCGCCACCTGATGAACGGGGGACTCGATGACCACCACGCAATGCTGTTCGTCGAGCCGAACGATGCTGCCCGCGGGGCTGCACTCCTTCAGCTGCTCTTCCGAGGCGTGCTGGCCATAGGCGTCCCGGAGCACGCTGGTGGCCTTCGCGACCAGCACCCCAGCCAGCCGCCGCAGCTCGTCCTGCGGCGGGAGGCTGCGCACCGATCGGACGACCCAGCGACGCGAGAACCTCCGAGCGTCAGGGGCGACCACCTCGGCAGCCGGGTATGCGTAGCCGACCAGCACGCGCAGGGTGTCCGCCTCGTCTTCTGGCGGGATCATGCAGAGTCCCCGAGGACGCGCCCGTACCGCCGCGAAATGTCCTCCAGGCTGACGCCTCCGCATCTCATGACGTTCCGCCCGGGTCGCGTAGTGCATCCAATGCCCGGATTATTCGTACCAACGCCGCGGTGTCTTCAACGGACTTTCGGTAGGCATCAGCGTGGGCGGCTGCCGCGGCGGCTTGGCTTCTCGTGATCCGGTCAAGCCGGGCTTCCATTCGCGCTAGAAGAGATCTGAGGTCGCCTTGCCACGGGGAGTCCCTGAAGAACCAGACGCTCCCGTGGGCAGCATAGATGGCGTCGTGTCGCCACTGCCAGCCAGCCTCCTCCAAGGCTTCGAACAATCGTCTCGCTTCATGACGGTCCACGTCGGGTCTCACCTCTTCGTGACGGGTATCGAAGGCCGCTCCTGCTGGCTTGGCGGGCTTGGCGGGGCAGCGCGTGGGCGTCCATGCAGCAACCATCGCTGTGCTCCTCGGTTGGCGGTCAGATCTCGGAGTCCAGTGCGTCTGTCTCTCCGAGGAGGAGACGCCAGTACCGACGGGGAATGCCCTGTATGTCGTCGATCGGTACGGACTCTTCAAGTGCGCCCAGGGCAGCTACGGCAGCCACCAAGTATCCATGCTCGGTGTCCATTGCGAGTTCGACTGTGGTGATGCGCACGACCAGGTGGTGCCCTCCCATCGAGATGAGTTCCACGTCGGGCGCGTGCTCTTCATTTGGTGGGAGGCCCATCTCGGCACGAGCACTTGCGACGGCCGCCTTCGTTCGCCTAGCGATCTCAGCGCCATGCTGAGCAATCAGGGTTGGGTACGCCGCGGCAGACTTGGTGCGGACGATCCAGTGACGTGCGTCGCGATTGGGCAACTTGGTCGGAAGCCCGGTTGGTGTCGCGTACGCGGCCAGATGCTCGAAGAACTCCGATCTCTTCATGGGTCCTCGCTCAGTAGTCGAGTGGAATCGGAGACCATTTGATCGCGGGGCTCGCCGCAGGAAGTCCTTCGGGGAGGATGACCGTCTGGGGCGGGAAGCCCGAGACTCCGGCGACGGCGCTGGTACGGATCATGCCTTGCCTGCTCAGGTCATCGAAGAGCTGTTGGGGCATGGTGCCGCGCAGAGCCACGGGCTTCCCGCCGTACAGGCGCGAAGACCGGCTTGCCCAGTGCGAAGCCGCGCGCCCCCCAAGAGGTCCCTCAAAGGTGAAGAACGACCCTTCAGGGAACGGGGCTGTGTTCCTGGAAACCGGAAGCAGACCCTCGCTCAGAATCGATCTTGCGCCGGATTCAGTTGTACCGTGGAACAATTCGACGCTACCGGAACTCAAGGTCGTCCTGCCGCCGCCTCGGCCAGGATGGAGTGCTCCGATTCCCCGCCTGGAGGCCGACCACGCGCTGGCGCCGAGGTAGCCGGCCATGATTCCCAGCTCCACGGTGTTGGAGAGCTCCTCGCCGATGTCCTCGGGGTCGCCGCTGCGGATGGCGTCGAGCAGGCGGCCGGGCGTGTGGATGATGCTGGAGCCCTGGGCCCTGAGCAAACTCGTGGTGGAGGCTCCTGCTTCGGCTGCCCGGCCCACGCTGCTGGTCATCGCGCCCGGTGTGTAGTCAGTCAGGCCCGTCGCGCGGCCGACGACGGAGACGCCGATCCTCGTGAGGTCCCAGGTCTGTCGACCGGCCTCGACGCCGCGGTGGAACACCGCGCGGCCTGCGCCGTAGGCCATACGGAAGGGGAAGACGAGGGCCTTGAGGATCGGCGGTGTACCGCGGTGGCGGGGCGGCGGGAAGCCGCCGAAGTCCACCAGCCGGGTCATCTCCTCGGCGGTCAGCGTGCGGCCAGTCGCGATCTTGGGCTGGGCGGAGAGGCCGAGCGGGTCGTCGAAGGCGTAAGGGTTGCTGTGCGCGTAGGTGTAGCGGTCGAGGCCGTCGGCGAGCCCAGCAGGGTCGGGCTCCAGATATGTTCCAGTCGCGGGCTCGTAGGTGCGGAACGCCGACAGCGCGAGACCAGTGCCTGGGAGATCCAGCAGGCCTTCGAAGCCAAGGGGCGAGGCCCAGGTGCCACGCTGGGCATCGACCCGTCCGAACGGATCAAATCGACGAGCAGCGGACGACGATCCGTCCTGGGAGATGAACCCCAGAGGACTCCCCGCGCCGTCCGAGAGCGGTCGGAGTGAGCTACCTGCTTCCAGGGTCTCGATGGTCGCGCCACTGGAAGGGTCACGGACCAAGTCGACGCGACCAGTTGGACCGTCGACCGCGCTGATTTGCTTTCCGTCATAGGACAGTGCCCACGTTCCAGCAGGGCTCGACAGGCGCACTGGTCGGCCAAGTGCGTCGCGATCGATCTCCGTGCGGCCGGCCGGGCCACCCACCGCGACCAGCTGACCTGTGACGTCATGCTGGTAGCTGACCGGCCCCGCCGACGACAGTCGGCCCGAGCCGTCGTAGCTGCGCGGCTCGCCACCGACGGTGCTGAGGCTGCCATCAGCACCACGATCGAACGTGGTGACGGTGGGCGCTCCTGTGCCGACCGCGCGAGAGACACGCTGCCTGGGGCCGTCTGGCCAGTAGCCGATGCGCAGGTCGTCGACCACGGGCGCGGCGCCGGCCTGCGCCCGAAGGCTGCGCACGGCCGCGTCGTGCTCGGCCTGGGCGCCGCCCTGCTCCGCTCGGGCCGTGTCCAGAGGCGGAAGGGCGGGCGCGCGCAGGACCTGGGCTACACGGCTCTGGCCATCGGCCTCGATGAGTTCGCTCCAGCGCTCGCCGTCTTGCGCGATCTGCCGGGCCACGGGGAGACCACGTCCGTCGTGAAGCTGACGCCAATCGAGGGCGACCGAGGCTCCCACCAGTTCGGTAACGCGGACCACCCGGCCCGCTCCGTCGCGTGCGACCTCGCGCGTGGAACGCCCACGCCAGCGCTCGGCGAGCTGGCCGGCACCAAGCGGCCAGCGCTCGAGGACGGTCGTTCCCGTGGCGAGGTCGGTGACGCCAGTCAATCGCCCACGTGGGTCCCACCGGTAGCCAGTTCTGGTCCCAGTCGGCGAGCGAACCTCCGCGGGACGGCCTGCGTCGTCGTACGACCAGCGGGTGGTCTGCGAGGTGGTCCGCTCGGCGACCAGAAGTCCGCGCGAATCGTAGCGGCGGACAACCGGCCGGGCGCCATCGTCGATGCCAACGAGCTGGCCTGCCCCGTCACGAGTGAAGGCAATCTCGGTGGGGCCTGGAACGCCTGCCCCTGGTGGCTGCGAGAAGCGCAGCCGTTCGGGCAGGCCATCGGGACCGTAGTTGATCTCGGTGGAGACGCCCCGGCCGTCAGTGCGACGGTTCACCCGGCCGCCCAGGTCATACTCGATGCTGTCGCGCGGGGCGCCGGGCGGCCCCCACTCCTGGGCGAGAAGTCGCCCCAGTCCGTCGCGTTCGACCCGGAGCGCGCGACCTCGGGGGGCCAGAACCTCCTCCAGGCGTCGTTCCCGGTCGTAGCGGTACTCCCAGCGGACCGCTGCGCTGGTGCCATGTGCGCGGTCGACCGCGCGGGCCAGCCCATCGGCGGCGTAGGTCACCTCGTGGCGGATGCCTGTGGGGCCCACCGTCGCAACCTGATTGCCGCTGGAGTCCCAGTGCATGTTGGTGCGGTTGCCGATGCCGTCATCGAGCGCCACCACGTTGCCGTGGCTGTCGAGGTGCTGGGTTTCCACGACTCTCAGAGTGTGGACCTGGCCATCCGGCCCCGGACCGCTGGAGACCGACTCGCGCACCACGACCCGCGAGGAATCGCCGTAGCTCCAGCCCTGGCGATCTCTCGCGTCCGTGCATTCGACGGGGCGTGAGGCGCCGTCATACCGCCACGCGGTGACGTGCCCCGAAGGAGAAACCTCGCGCGTTGGTCGATCGATCGGGTCGAAGAAGACCACTTGTTCGGACCAGCTCGTGCCGGGCACAGACTCTGCCGGATCGAACACTGCCGTGCGGACGCGCCAGGGTCGCCCGGCTTCGTCGCGGTCGATGTGCTGCTCGCTCAGCCTGACAGGAACCGCGTGGTCGGGGTGCTTGCCATGGCGCGAGCTGCTCAACGGGCGATCGGCCGCATCCCATGTGAGTTCATCCCATGCGCCGCCGGGAAGATCTCGGCGGATGACGCGCCCGAAACCGTCGCGCGTCAGGCGCTCGGTCAGCCCGGCCGGATCGGTGGTCGCGTCGAGCCGTCCTTCTGCGTCGTAGCTCCAGGTCGTGCGCAGCGGGGAGGTGCCTGCTGCCGACACGCGCTGCTCGACCAGCAGGCCACGTCCATCATGGGTGTTTGTCGTCTCGACGCCCGCCACGACGGTGCGACGAGGTTGGCCATCGGCACGGCGCTCGGTGCGGATCTCTCGCTCGATCTGCCCGTCGTTCGAACGGACCCGCACGATCCATGGGGCACCCTGCGCGTCGAACTCCGAGGACTCAGTGACGCGCGCATCTGGCTGTTCAAGGCCGTCGGAGCCCACCCGGGTGCGAACGATCTCCACTGGGCGGTCGTGCGCGGCCCAGCGGGTCTGGACCCGCGATGGCTGGCCACCAGGGACGTGGGACGAGGTCTCCTGCCACTGCTCGCGCCCGAGATGATCGAAGCCCCGGGTCGTGATGAGCCCGGTGGGGAGTTCATCGCGGAGCAAGCGGCCGCCGGCGTCGTGCTCGCGGAGGCGCCTCAGGCGCAGCCCGTCGGGGTCGAGGATCTCTTCCTTGGCCTGGTTGGCTGCGGGGTGCCCGTCGGGTGGATAGCCGTACTCGATGACGCGCCCGGTCTCCTCACGCCGGCGCACCCGCCCTCGCGGGTCGCGCCGCAGCTCTAGCCGGCGTCCGGTTTGAAGGGTGCCGTCGGGAAGGGTGCAGTCGGGACCCTGGCTCGCGATGAGCATTCCGGCGGCGTCGTACTCGCTGCGCATCGTCCATCCACCAGGGTCGATCCGAGCCCCCGTCGCGGTCGCGTAGTAGGGGCCGCGCTGCTCGACGACGAGGCTGAAGCGATGGTCGTAGTCGAGTTCGGTGACGCGGGTGGGCGGTCCTTGGTGTCCAGGGGCCGCTCGCTCGATGAGGCGCCGCAGCTCGCCAAAACGCAGCCGCTCCTCGGCTGAAGCCTCGGTCGCAGCCCGGCCGGATCGCACGAAACGCTCGCGGCCGTATTCGTAGTCGACCACGCGGCCGCTCGGGTGCTCTTCACGGAGGACGTTGCCGTCTACGTTGTAGCGCAGCCGGGTCTCGAGCCAGCGGCCACCTGATGTAGCGCCGTCCCAGACGGCGCGCCGCGCCAGCCGGCCGTGGCGGTTGTAGTCCAGCTCCAGGCGTTCGCCGTCAGGACCACGCATGAGAACGCGGACCAGTACCCCGAGGACCGGGCCGTCGGGGGTCTCGGTCTCCTCGAAGGTGTGTTCGTAGTCGTACTGGGTCACGCCGCCGTTGCGCTGCTCGACCACGCGTCCGTAGGCCAGCTCGTGGGGGTTGGCGCCGTACCGAGTCTGCAGGACCTCGATTCCTCGCGGGTCGGTGATGGCTACGATCTTGTCTGCCATCCCATCTGGAGCGGCTGCGCCCCAGTAACGATATGCGGCCATCCGGTACGGCTCTGCGGGGAGCCCCGTCGAGTGGCGCACGGCGACCAGTCGCCCCTGCGCATCATATCCGTACTCGACGGTGCGGCCGAGTGCGTGGTCGCGCACCTCGATGAGGCGTGCTGCTTCGTCGTACTCGAAGCGGAAGATGCGCCCGCAGGTATCGCGGATCTCGCTGAGCCGGCGAGGCTCCTCGAGGTAGCGCAAGTCGATGGCGTTGCCGGCCAGGTCGGAGATCTTCGTCGCCCAGCCAGTCTCGTCGTACTCGATCCGCTTCGCATCGGTCGTCTCGAGCACAAATCGTCCGCCGATCTTGGCCAGGCGCTCGTGCACCCCGTCAGGTGGGACGAACACGACGTCCGTGATCGATGCGAGATCCGGCGGGGCGGGGAGATCCCCGGCCATCACGAAACGCTCGGGTTTGAGCTTTCCGGAGCCCCGGTAGACCGCGTACTCCCACCCGCCATCGGCGTGGCCTTCGACCGCCTCGCGGAGCCACAGGTTGTAGGAGTGGTCCCACTTCGGCCCCAGAAATCCTTCGTAGTCGAGGCCGCTGAGGTAGGTCCGCTCGAGGCGGAAGTCGAGCCCGATGCCGGTGACCTCGAGGTCAACCTCTTCGAGCAGGAGTTGGCCGCTCGATGGAAGCACCGGGTCACCAGCGCGCGCGGTGTCCGGGACGAGCCCCTGCTGGCGGGCAGCAGCGGGGATCGGGCCTGTGCCTAGAGTGTCCTCGCCACCGACCTGCTTGGGGTTGGCTTCCCCGTCACGAGCTCGCCGCTTGGCCAGAGCCTCCTCGAGTCCCGTCAGGAGACCGAGCGGCGTCGTGCCTGCGCTCGCCGCGAGTTGCTGGTAGATCAGCGCCGTCGCGCGGGACTTCCTGACGATGCGCTGAACCGCCTCGCGCCACGCAGCGAAGTTGCCCTTCTTCTCCACCAGCAAGCGATCGAGCGCCGCCCGAGCGAACAGGGCATTGCTCTCTGGCGTTGCGTCCGGCGAACCGACTACTGCGGTGCGAGTGGAGTCGAGGACATAGCTGACGAAGCCGGCCGCGTTGCCGTTGATCCGATTGACTGTCAATTCGAGAGCAAACTCGGCCGTGACGTGGCGGCGGTTCGTCAGCCTTCCGTCGGGCTCAGGGGTGGAGAGGAAGAACCGCCCGCTTCTGTCCTGGTCGAGATGCTCCGCGAGGTAACCGTCGCCCACCGCTCAACTCGCGCTCTGCTTGTGGCTCCCGACGATGTGCCGCAGGCGCTCTCGCAGGACCTCGACGACGCTGCGATGAGTCAGACGCGCGAGTTCCTGTGCGGGAACCGCCAAGTAGTCGGCCATGGTCGCGGTCCGGCCGTCGCGTGGCCCGTACCGAGCACGGAGCTTCTCTGGCAGAGCGGCGAAGTCGGATGATGGTCCGCCTGCACCTTGATCGTATCGACGCAGATGCTCCGCGAGGCTGCGCTGGAACTGGTCGGTCTCGAAGAGGTGGACCTCCCCGGCTGCATGGCGCAGCCGTGTTCGCGAGAGTTTGACGACCTCATCTGCCAGTACGGCAGTTGTGCGGCGCACCGCGAGCATGCGGTCGGCGCTTGCCGCTCCCGGTTCGAAGCGAATGTCCAGATGGCCGATGTCCTTCGTGGCGACCACCCATTCAGGCAGGCGCAGGCGCTCGCCTGGCCGGGCGGGGCAGCAGCACAGCGATCGCCCGGTCAAGAAGAGGGACTCGGCGAGTTGCTTCTCGCTTGGGACCCAGCGCCGCACGCGAATCCAGAGCTTGACCTCCAGGCGCCCTTCTTCGAGGAGGTGCCTCGCAGTGGACCAATCCAGGTCGAAATCCCAGCGAAGGAGCCCGCGGATGGTCACGTGGTCGGGGGCGTGTTCTACCGAGAACGTGGCACCGCCCTGTCGAACGGGCGCCGACTCTTCACCCCAGTCGACCACTTCCCACCCGGAGGGGGCGACATACATGACGCTGCCAGGAAGGCTGGCACCGCTGGGGTTCGTCGTCCTTATAGCGTCAGGGTGGGTGACCTTCCCGCGCAGTGACAGTGACAGGGACTCGGTCTTCTCTTCGGCGACCATCTCTGCGCGCATCCCGAGGTGCGCCGTCTCGAGGTCGACCTTGACGCACGGGGCCGCCTGACCAGCGGGCCGAACGACGACCAGGAAGATCTCCTGGATGCCTTCCAGCTGGCGCGGACCGTTGATGAAGGTGACCTCGCTCTGGACCACGTGAGGCCGTGGCTGCACCACGAACAGAGCGCGGTTCGTGCCGAGGTGGAAGGACTGCAGCATCGTGTGCATCTGGGTGAGGTTCGTCGTGCGCGACGTGGTGTTGCGCGCCTCCTCGATGGCGTCCCGGGTCCGGACGTCGACCCGTTCGTCGCTGTGGACCCTGCGCGTGCTCGACTGAGACTGCCCGGTCAGCCCAAGGTTGGCGCCGCCGATTGGGACGCCAAGGCTTGCGCCAAACGACGTGGTGTCCACAGCCTCGGTCGAGTCGACGGTCGTCGTGCCGTTCTTGACGTTGATCTCCTCCAGCGAGCGCGACGCACGCTCGCCGGTGGTGCTCACGAGCTCGACGAGTTCGCGTTTCTTCGGCTCAAAGTCGGCGAAGAACGGATAGTCGGCCAGGGCAACCTGGGCGCCATGGTGCGGGCCGACCGTGACGCTCAAGAGCGCCCCGTAGCACGGGTAGCTGCGGTCGAGCGCGGCGAAGTTGTCGATGGCCGGGAGCGCATTCCACGCGCTGTCGGGCACACCGATCTCGGCGCCGCTGGGCTGATAATTGGTCAGGGTGATGGCGACCTTGAGGTAGCTGACCAGCCAGCCCGGTTGAACCTGGTCGGCCTCCGCGGGTTCGTGGGTGAACACGGCGACCGATGAACGCCAGCGCGGCGGGCCAACACCATCGCAGACCGCCGCGTCCATCATGGACTCGGTCACGCACAACCGCGTCCACGGCATGTCTTCGGGAAAACGCAACGCTGCGAACGCCATCGCCGCCTCCAGCGCCACCGATGCAGCGCGGGCGGACTGTAGCAGCGTGTTTCGTGAACGCTCAAGGGAAGCGGCTCCCTGGTGAGGTGCGGCAGCATTGTCGATCGAACGCTCCCAGATCGGCCGTCGGACCTGCTACCGCATTGCTACCGCTGTCGCCTGGCATCGGGAAATACCAAGCGCAGACGTGGCCTTCGACCGACGTCATTCCGGCCTGAAAATCCCCGTGTCCCTGGTTCGATTCCGGGTCTGGGCACCTCCTCTCAGTGGTCACCATTGGTCGGTCGTCGGATGCGGCGGCGCGCAGGAATTGCGCGCTTTGCTGCTGAAATGGCTGCTTTCGGGCCTCGCGTCGCGGGGGCCGATGGGGGAGGATCGGGCATGGCCTTCCTCGTCCCTGGCTACCAGCTGCTGGAGCGGATCAGGACGTCGGCGTTCGCGGAGGTGTACCGGGCGGTGGCGCTGGGGCGGCCCGGGCTGGTCGCGGTCAAGGTGGGGGCGCCGGTGCGACGGGTCGGCGGGGTCGGGCTGCGCGAGCTGGCGCCTGCGCTGTGGGCACCACGCGCGGTGACCGACCTGCGCGCGCACGAGGCGCTGGTGCTGGGGCGCATGGCGGGGCAGGGCGCGCCGCGGCTGCTCGACCATGGCGTGCACGAGGGGCGGGCCTTCGTGGTCACCGAGTGGATCGAGGGCGATGACGCCGATCGCTTCGGCGTCACCACGGCGCAGCGCTGGCAGGAGCTCGAGGACATCGGGGTCGCGCTGGCGGAGATCCTGGCGCGGGCGGCGGCGCGCGGGATCGTGCACCGGGACGTCAAGCCGTCGAACCTGAAGGTGTGGCGCCAGGCCGACGGCAAGCTCGGGGTGGCGCTGCTCGACTGGGAGCTGGCGCAGCTCGATGGGCGGCGCGCGCATGGCCAGGTCGGCACGGCGGCGTACCGGTCGCCCGAGGTGGTCGGGCTGGGTGTCGCGCCGGGGCGCGCGGTCGATGCGCGCGCGGATCTGTACTCGCTGGGGGCGACGCTGTACACGCTGGTGACCGGGACTCCGCCGTTTCCCGCGCGCGAGACCAGCCCGGCGCAGCACGTGCTGGCGACGCCGAGGCCGCTGGCGCTGGCCTGTCCCGAGGCGCCGGCGCGGCTGGCGGCGGTGGTCGATCGGCTGCTGGCCAAGCTGCCCGAGCAGCGGCTGCCGGATGGCGCCGCGGTGGTCGCGGCGCTGCGCGGCGGGGCGCTGCCGCCGGCGCCGGTGAGCGAGCTGCCCGAGGCGGAGCGCACGGTGGCGGCGGCCGAGCGCGCGCTGGAGCGTGGCGAGCTGGTCGGTGCGGTCCGCCGCCTGGAGACGCTGGGGGCGCAGCCGGAGCCGGACGCGCTGGCGCTGTGGGTGCGCTTCTGGCTCGCGGTCGAGGGCTGGGACGCGGCGGCGGCGCTGCTGCAGCGGCTGCCGGCGGACGACGCGGCGCGACCGCGGCTGGAGGCGCAGCTGCTGCGCCAGCTCGGCCAGGCGGGGCCGGCGCTGGAGCGGGCGCAGGCGGCGCTGACACGGCTGCCGGGTGACGCGCGCGCCCTGGGCGAGCTGGCGCGCTGTCAGCGCGCCACCGGCGCGCTGCTGGAGGCGGAGCGCACCTGCCTGGCGCTGGCGCGTGCCGATGCCAGCGCGGGCGCCGAGGCGATGGCGGAGCAGGTCGACTTCGTGCTGGCGCGCTTCTCGGCCGAGCCGGCGCACCAGGCCGAGCTGGCGCGGCCGCTGGCCAGCGCGAGCCGTGCGCTGGCGGGCCTGTCGACCGAGCGCGGCCCGGCGGTCGCGCAGCCGCTGCTGGAGCTCGCGGCCGCCGTCGAGGCGCGGCCGGCGGGGGCGCGCGGGGTGACGCGCCCCGGGGTCGGCCCGGCCCTGATGGCCGTGCTGGGGGCGGCGGCGCCGCTGGCGCGCCAGCTCGAGCAGCTGTTCGAGCTGGCGGTCGAGGCCAGCCAGCTCGGCGCGGTCACGGTCGACCCGCTCGCCGAGCGGCTGGCGGCGGCGCTGGATGTGGCGGACGGCCAGCACGGGCTGGTGGTCGGGCTGGCCGAGGCGCTGGTGCGGCTCGACCCGGGCACCGTGCGCTGGCGCCAGCTGCTGCAGCGCGCGCTGCAGCAGGCGGGGCTGCACGGCCGCGCGCTGGCCTGGGCCGAGGACGCGGTGACGCACGCGCCCGAGCAGCGCGAGGCGCTGATGCTGTACGTCGATGCCGCGCTGCGCGCGGGCCATCCCGGCGCGCTGGCCGACTCGGCGCGGCGGGTCGGCGGCCTGGCGTCGGACCATCCCGCGCTGGGCTGGGTGCTGGCGCACGTGGGCCGACAGGCCGGGACGCTCGAGGATCTGGTCGAGCTGCCCCGCGATCCGGCGCTGGCGCAGGAGGTCGGGGAGGTCGTCAAGCTGCTGGAGGCGGGGCACCTCCAGGAGGCCAGCCTGCGCTGGGACGACCTGGAGGTGCGGCTGGTGCGGCGCGCGCCTACGAGCTGATCGAGGTCACGCCGAGCGCGGCCAGCGTCTGGTCGAGCAGGTGGTGGCCGAGGAAGGCCTTCGCCGAGGTGAGCAGGATCTCGGCGTTGGCCTCGGTGGCCTCCATGTGCATGCGGTGGGCGGCATAGTGCAGCAGCCAGTCACGCGCGCCGGAGCCGACCAGACCGCGGTCGATGGTCATCTCGCCGTTCTCGGTCACGCCCATCGAGAAGTCGCCGGCGCCCGAGCCGACGATGATCTTGGGCACGCGGAACTGCCCCACCGTCTTGGTGCTGTGCAGGAAGTAGTCGCGGGTGTCGTCGTTGATGCCGGTCGAGGACTCGATCTCGGCGTACGACACCCTGGGCTCCGAGGTCGCATCGCCCATGTTGATGTGCAGGCCCAGGGTGCCGACCGACGAGGTGTCGAAGCTCATCGCGATCGCGCTGCCGCTGGCCACGGTGCCGTCGACGGTCAGCTGCGCGACCGGCACGCCGAAGATGCGCTCGAGCTTGGTCTGGATCGCGGCCGGGAGGCCGGTCAGGGGCTGGCCGATGCGCAGCTGGCCATCGACCGACTGCATCTCCCAGACCTCGAGCATGCCCGGGCCATACAGCGAGCGCACGGTGCGCCCGTTGATCACGTGCGTCGAGCCGAAGTTGGCCTGGGCCGAGGCCGACATCCAGCCCTCGAGGGTCTGGCCGAACTGCTCGTTCTGGGCGGCGCGGGCGCCGGCCTTGGCGCCGTCATAGAGGCCCTGCAGCGCTGACCAGCGGGTGGCGTCGGGCTGGCTCGCGATGGCGCCGAGGCGCGCGTTCACCGTCCTCCACTCGGCCGCGACCGCCTCGTCGACCGCGGTGATGCTGGCCTCCTTGTAGGCGGCCTTGCCGTCGCTGTGGTGCACGGCCGAGGCCGCGGTCAGCGCGCTGGTGGCGGCGCTCTTGCCGACCGCCTTGCCGGCGTCGACCGCCGCGGCGATGAGGGCGCGCGTGAGCGCCTGGCCCGGGCCAGCGGCGACCCCGGCGGCGATGATGCTGCCCACGCCGGCGGTGGCAGCCGAGACCGCGATCCCGATCGCGCTGATCAGCAGCTCCTGCCACACCGGGGGCGGATCGTCGTGGCCGGCCTGGGTGGCCCAGCTCTCGACGCCGCGACCGCGCTTGTAGCCGATGCCGATGTTGGTGCCCACGTAGAGGGCCTGGATCTGCGTCACCGCCAGCGTCCAGTCGGTGAAGCTGCCGGCGTCGGTGACCAGGGCCGCTGCGCCAGCGGGCGTGCCGGTGCCGGTGCCGGTGGTGCCGGTGCCGGTGGTGCCGGTGCCGGTGGTGCCGGTGCCGGTGGTGCCGGTGCCGGTGGTGCCGCCGGGGACCTCCTGGCGCTGCACGAAGTGGCCCTGCACCGCGCCGCCGCCCCCGCTGCTGCCGGCCATGGTGTCGAGCAGCCCCTCGGCCGACTTGCCTTGCACCACGAGATCCGCGACCGCATCGGCGTGGCGCTCGTAGGGATCGCCGGCCTGGCCGACGCCACCGGAGAGCTGGACGCCGCCGCGCTGCTGCACGACGTGCGCGGCCTCGTGCGCGGCGGTGTGCAGGTCGACGGCGTCGGCGCCAAAGGCGATGTCCTGCCCGGTGGCGTAGGCGTCGGCGCCGATGGCCGCCGCGGCCTCGCCGGCGCGGCCACCGATGTGCGCCTCGACGCCGCTGAGGTCGTGCCTGCCGAACGAGGCCTGGATGGTGTCGCCGAACGGCAGCGCACCACCGCTGCCGGCCACGCCCTCGGCGGCGCGCGCCTGCACCGCCGCGCTGTCGGGTGCGGCGCCGGAGTCGTCCGACTTTGCCTGCACCAGGCCCACGGTCAGCGTGCGTCGACCGGGGCTGCGCTGGACCTGGGCCGACTCACCGAGGTGAGGACCCGTCTCGTGTCTGTCGCGATCGTGCGCCACTGTGTCGCCTCCTGTCTCAGCCTACGGCGAGGCGAAAGCGCAAATCCCTCTCTTTCTCCGGTGTTTTCGCGGTGTTCTGGCCAGATCGCGCAAGCCCTGCGCCGGCGCCCTCGGACGCGCAAGTCTTGCACCTCGGTGGCGCTGGCGGGCGCGGCGGGTGTGCTACTTCGTGGTCGGGTCGCAGCCGTCGACGTCACAGCTGGCGCCATCGGCGCTCGCGGCAGCGGCATCGGCATCGGCATCGGCGGCGTCCGGGTCGGACGCGTCAGGCTGGTCGGAATCGTCGGGCTCGCTCTGGGCGCGCGCCCAGGCCTGCTCGAGCACGCGCAGCAGCACCTCGCTCGGCTGCGCGCCCGAGACGCCGAACTCGCGGTCGACCACGAAGAAGGGCACGCCGCGGATGCCGAGCTCGCGCGCGGACAGCTCGTCGGCGCGCACCGCGGCGGTGAAGCGCTCCGAGGTCAGCACCGCGCGTGCGGGCGCCTCGTCGAGGCCGACCTCGACGGCGAGCGCGAGCAGCGTCCCGGGCTCGGCGATGGGCTGGCCCTCGGTGAAGCAGGCGCGCAGCAGGCGCTCCTTCATGGCGCCCTGGCGGCCGGCGCGCGCGGCGTGGTGCAGCAGGCGATGTGCGTCGAGCGTGTTGCCGGGGCGCGCCCGCGCGAAGTCGAACACCAGCCCGGTGTCGGCCGCGGTCGCGGTCATCTGGGTGATCATGGCCTCGGCGCGCGCCACACCGACGCCATACTTGCGCGCCAGGCGCTCGGCATAGCTGCCCTGACCTTCATACGAGCGCGGCGCCGAGGGGTCGAGCTCGAACGAGTGCCACACGGTGTCGACCTGGTCGCGGTGCGCGAAGGCCGCCAGCGCGGCCTCGTAGCGCCGCTTGCCGACGTAGCACCACGGGCACACCACGTCCGACCAGATGTCGACCCGGAGGCGCCGCGGTGAACTCTTGGTCATCGTCGTGGTCGTGGTCGAGGTCGTGGTCGAGGTCGTGGTCATCGAGCTGTCAGATGCACGGCCGCGCGGTCGGTCACCCGCCCAGGCGCCAGCCCAGCAGGACGAACACCAGCATACGCGGGTCGCCGTCGCCGAGCAGCGTCTCCAGCGAGGACGCCAGGCGCAGGCGGCGCCCCAGCGGGCGCTCGACCGAGACGCGCACGTGGTGGGCCCAGGCGGTGGTGCCGGTCGGCAGCCACAGGCGATCGATGGCGTAGCCTGCACCGGCGCGCAGGGTCCACAGCGGGCCGTCCCAGCCGGCGCGGGCGCCCAGGTGATCGAGGGCACTGCCGGTCGAGGCGCTGGCGGCGACGCTGGCGACGGCGCCGAAACCGCCGAGGTCGAGAGCGCTGAGGCCGAGCTCGCCGCCGCTGGCCCAGGTGTCGTCGTCGCCACCGGCCAGGTGCGCCAGCGCCAGCAGGTTGTAGCGGGCGTCGTGCCAGCTGGCGTCGACGTCGACGCGCTCGCGGGCGCGGGCCACCCAGGCCGCGCTGGGCAGGCCGTCACTCCAGGCGTGGGTCGCGGCGGGCAGGTCGTAGACGCCGGTGGCGCCGAAGTCGATGCCGAGGCGGCTGGCCCGGCTGCGGGCGCGCAGGACCGCGCGGCTGACGCGCACGCCGCTGCGCCCGGCCAGATCGCTGGTGCCATCGACCACCAGCTCGCCGCCCAGCTGCAGGTCACCGCGGCGCAGGCCGGCGTCGGCGATGCCGAGCACGCGATCGAGGCCGCCCTGCCAGGCATCGGCGGCCAGCGCGACACCGGCGTGGGCGCGGCGCTCGCGCACCGCGAGCTCGACGCCCGCGCGCGGCGCCGCCACCGACAGCCCGAGCTGGCTGGGCGCCGGCGCCAGGCCGCCGAACGCGGTCGCGCGCAGCCCGTGCTTGCCGGCGACGCCGAAGCGCACGCCGTCGACCAGGCCGACCCCGGCGCCGGGCAACGCGGGCAGGCGGCCGACCGCCAGCGCCATGCCGCGGCGCGGCTCCAGCTCCAGCGACATCAGGTGCACGTCGAGACGGGCGCTGCTGTTCTGCAGCGGCGCGATGACCAGATCGGGGGCGCCGGCCAGGCGGGCCTCGAGGAGGTGCTGGTAGCGCCAGTGTGCGGCGCCGATGGCCAGCTGGGACGACAGCGCGAGCTCCTGCCAGCCGGGCTCGCCGCTGGGGGGCAGATCGGTGGCCACCACCAGGCGCAGCGACAGCTCGCCGGCCAGGCGGGTCTCGGCGGCGGGGGCGTCGCGCTCGGCGGCGGGTTGCCGGCTGGTGGCGGCGCGGCGCAGCGCGGGCAGCGCCAGCGCGGCGAAGTCGGCCGACCACGGTGGCGGCGGCGTCGGCGGCGGGCGCAGGCCCGGTCCCGCCGGTGCGGGCAGCAGCGGGGGCAGCGCCACGGTGGCGCCCACCGCGGGGCGCGGCCCCTGGACCTCGAGCGCGGCGCCATGCAGGCGCAGCGCGCGCACGGTCAGCGTGACCGCGCCGGTGTCGACCAGGGTGCCGTCCTCGGCGACGTGCCAGGTCATGCCCGCGGCCAGGCCGTCGGCGCTGCCGGCGTCGATGTACAGCGCCGAGCGTGAGGCGTCGACCACGCGGGCCTCGCCGCGGCGTGCCGGCGCCTCGGCGCGTGCGGGCGTCGTGGTGGCCATGACCACGACCACGGCCACGGCCACGGCCGGCAGCAGCGCCAGCGCCAGCCCGCGTCGCGCACGCACCCGGCGCACCATCAGCGCCCTCCCGCGCGAGGGTGGCAGCGGTAGCACGCCCGCGGCGCCCACTCGTACTCGCCGTTGCCGAGGTGGTAGGGATCCACGCGCGACCGCGTGTGCGCGTGGCAGCCGATGCAGGTGATGTCCGCGCTGTCGGTGCCCAGGTTCAGGTGGCAGTCGCTGCAGTCGTAGCCGGCGTGCTCGCCGCTGGCGATGCTGAAGCGGTCGTGGGTCGGCTCGGCCTCGGTCCACAGCCGGGTGCCGTGGCAGGTGTAACAGGCGCGGCCGTAGCCCTGCTCGGCGTGGATCGGCGCGGCCTCGTACTGGCTGGAGTGGCAGCCGTCGCAGCCCAGGCGGTCGACCAGGCCGGCCGGGTGGCTGGGCGAGCAGCCCGCCGCGAGCAGCAGCCCGAGCAGCAGCAGCGCGCGCATCAGTCGCCTCCTCTGCCGTTGCGGTGGCAGCGCAGGCAGGCGCCCGACTCCCACACATAGTCGCGCTCCTCGCGGTGCTTGGCGGCCATGCGCGCCTCCTCGTGGGCGTGGCACATGGTGCAGGTGAAGACCCGGATGTCGCCGGGATCGAGGTGACACTGCGCGCAGGTCAGGCTGCGGTGGTCGCCGCGCAGCGGATAGAACAGGTCGTGATCGGGGAACTGCGCCGGCTTCCACGCCGTGGTGTTGTGGCAGCGCTCGCAGGCGTCGCGGCTGGCGAAGCGCGCGTGGTCGACGACCGAGCGGGCGTCGTCCTCGCCGGCGTGACAGCCCACGCAGGCGCGCGGCGTGCCGGCATAGCGGCCGCCGGCGTGGCAGCGCGCGCAGGCCACCGACTGGTGGCGCCCGGTCAGCGCGAAGAAGCGGTCGTGGTTGAAGTTGGCCGGGCGCCAGCCCAGGCTGTCGTGGCAGTCGCCGCAGCGCGCGAAGGCGTCACCGCTGTGGGTCGGGTGCGGGCGGCGCTCGCTCACGGTGTGCTGGTGGCAGGCCTGGCACGAGGCGTCGAGGCCGCCGAAGTCGCCGGCGGCGGCGCTGGCGTGGCAGCGCTCGCAGCCCTGCACGGCGTGCATGCCGACCAGGGGCAGGCGGGTGCGCCGGTGATCGGTCAGCAGTCCGTCGGGGCGCCAGCTGCGCGGCGAGTGGCAGCGCTCGCAGCGCTCGCCCAGGCGACCGTCGTGGCGGTCGGCGTGACAGCTGGCACAGCTCGTCATCGCGGGCGTGGCGCGCGCGGCGACGTGGCAGCGCGCGCACGGGGCGCGGGCGTGGCCGCCCAGCAGCGGCACCCCGGTGAGCGCGTGATCGAGGTGCGCGCCCGCCGGTGACAGCGCCGACCACACCGTCTCGGCGTGGCAGCCGGTGCAGTCCTGGGTCGCCTCGGCGAGGCGCTGCTGGCGCGTGGTGCCGGCGGCGTCGCCGTGGCCGCTGCCATGACAGTCCTGACAGCGCGTGGTGCCCAGCGCATAGATCACGGTGGGCTGGCGCGCCAGCGGCACCGTGGGGTGACAGCGCTTGCATGCGGCGCTGGCGTGGGCGCCGTGCAGCGGCAGCCGGGTGTCGTCATGGCGGAAGCCCGGCGCCGGCGCGAACTCGGCCCCGGCGTGACAGTCCTGGCAGGCGCGGGCGGCGAGCTGGCCGCGGTGCGCGTCCTCGTGACAGGCGCCGCACGCGCGCGCGGTGGCCACGAAGCGGCCGCCGCCGTGGCAGCGCGCGCAGGCCACGGCGTGCTTGCCCGCCAGCAGAAAGCCGGTCTGGGCATGGGCGGCGGCGTCGTAGCGCGACGGCGCCCAGGCCGCGCTGTCGTGGCAGCCGTCGCAGCTGCGTGGCGCGAACTGGCCCTGGTGCGGGTCGGCGTGGCAGCTGGCGCAGGCCAGGTCGGCGCGGCGGAAGCCCGGGCTGGGCGCGGGCGGCGGCGGGTGGCAGGCGGTGCACGCGGTGGCGCCGTGGCCGCCGGTCAGCGCGAAGCGGGTGCTGGCGTGATCGGCCAGGTCGAAGCGCGGCGGCCGCCAGCCGTCCTCGTCGTGGCAGCTGTCGCAGCGGCCGCCGTCGGGGCGGCTCCTGAGCTCGCCGGCGTGGGGATCGGGGTGGCACAGCTCGCAGCGGTCGTGTGCGATGGGGCGGAAGCGGGTGCCCTTGGGCTTCCTGGGATCGTGGCACACCGCGCAGGGCTGGCTGGCGTGGCGCCCGCGTAGCGGGAAGCTGGTGCGGTCGTGGAAGCTGGGCGCCGGCGCCTTGCCGCTGCCGCTCCACGACGCCACGTCGTGGCAGCCCTCGCAGCGCGTGCCCAGCGAGGGCCGGTGGGCGTCGTCGTGGCAGGTCGCGCAGGCCGGTTTGATCGGCTTCGATAGCTTGTCACCATGACAAGCAACGCAGGTGGTGGTGGCGTGGCCGCCGCGCAGCGGGGCGCTCACGGGGGCGTGCTTGGCGCGCAGGTAGGGCAGCGCCTTCCAGGCCGCCTCGTCATGACACTGGGTGCACGTGGTGGGGCCGCCGATCTGCGCCGCGTGCGGCGACTCGTGACAGCCGGTGCAGGTGTCGAACTTCAGCCCCTTCAGCTTTGGCGCGCCGCTGCCCTGCGCCGGGTGACACTTCTCGCAGGCGACCTTGGCGTGCGCCCCGCGCAGCGCGAAGCGCGCCTTGGCGTGATCGAAGCGCCCCACCGCGCCGGCCCAGGTGGCCTCGTCATGA
Organism: Polyangia bacterium; assembly: GCA_044229835.1. Lineage (GTDB taxonomy): Bacteria > Myxococcota_A > Polyangia > Haliangiales > JADYYK01 > JADYYK01. The sequence continues at coordinate 21,010 of JBGASF010000047.1, forward strand.
CAGCCCTGACAGGCCGTCCCCAGCGAGGGCTGGTGTGGATCGCTGTGGCAGCTGACGCAGGCACGACCGAGGCCCAGGAAGGTGCGCGGCCGCTCGGCGGCGCTGAGCAGCGGGGCCACGTCGCCACGCAGCAGCGTCGGCTTGTGGCAGCCGCGACAGCTCGTGCGTGCGTGCGCGCCCGCCAGCGCGAAGCCGGCCAGCCTGGCGTGGTCGAACGCGGCCTGGCCGCCAGGGCCGGGCCAGCGCACCAGGGCGGCGCTGCGGCCGCGGTGCTCGGGGTGGCAGCTGGCGCAGTCGCCCGCGACCTTGCCGTGGTAGCCGGCCTTGGCGGCGATGCGGCGGCCCAGGGCGCGATGACAACCCAGGCAGCGCTCGGTGCCGATGCGATCGCCCGAGCTGTGGCAGCGCGTGCAGTTGCTGGTGCCCTCGAGGCTCTTGTGGTCGGTGGCCAGCTCGCCCGGGGACACGCCCTGGGCGCGCGCCACGCTGGCGCCCAGCACCAGCGCCAGCACCAGCGTGATGCGCCGCGCGCTACCAGACATAGCCCAGGTACACCGCGATGGAGATGTGCAGCGACGCGGTCAGCATCATGACGACCACGGTGACGCGGTGCAGGCCGCGCCAGGACTCGGCCGCGGCCTGCAGCACCGCGCCCGACTCGGCGCGCAGCTCGAGCAGGCCGAGCTGGCGGGCGCGGCGCCCGATGGCGACCTCGTCGGCGTGGCCGGCGCCGGCGGCGCGGGCGGCGTCGCGCGCGAGCGCGGGCAGCGCGCGCAGGCGCCAGATCGCGCGCAGAGTGCGGGCCAGCGCCGCGATCCCGGCGACCCGATGCGCCTTGGCCTCCAGCGCGGGCGCGATCAGCTGCGAGATCCGCGCCTCGATGAGGTCGGCGGCGGCGCGGCCGGGCGGACCCAGGCGGCGCAGCTCGAGGAAGTGCTGGTCGACATCCTCGGCCAGGTCATCGAGCGAGCGCGGCCGGCCGTCCTTGCCGCGCGGCAGCAGCACGTGCAGGTAGCGCCCGATGAGGCCGGTGCCGACCACGATGGCCAGCGCCAGCGACGACACCATGGCGACCTGGGTGCGCAGCGTCAGCGCCGAGTGCAGCACCACGAAGCCGGGCCCCAGCGTGCCCGACAGCACGTGCCACTGCATCCAGCCGCGCATCGAGCCCAGCCACTCGACGTGGGCGAAGCGGCGCCGCACCAGGTAGGTCAGGTTGGTCGCGATCAGCGCGACGCCGATCCAGCCATACAGGTGGCCGACCCGCCCCGACGAGCGCAGCGCCCGGTGGGACGGTGCGTCGAAGCGCTGGGCCCAGTCGAGGCGGTAGTAGCTCCAGCCCCGGATGGCCAGGACGCACAGCACCGCGGCGCCGGCTGCGCCCAGCGCGGGCAGCACCCAGCCGCGCCAACTTTGCGCCGGTTCGTCCATCGCCCCGGGATCATGCAGTGGGCACGCCAATCGCATGGCAAGGCCGCCGGGAGGTCTCGCCTTGCACACGATCTTCGTGGTTCATGGCGTGCTCGCGGGGCTGGCGCTGCTCTGGCTGGTGGTGCACGCGCTGCTGCAATGGCGGCGCGAGCGCGCCAGCGCGCAGATCGTGCGCCTGCTCGGCGGTGACGAGCACGAACCCGACACCTTGCACCCGGTCATCGACGGCAACATCTGCATCGGCTCGGCGGCGTGTGTGCGCGCCTGCCCGGAGGACAAGGCGCTGGTGGTGGTCGCCGGGCGAGCGCGCCTGGCCGATCCCGGCGGCTGTGTCGGACATGGCGCCTGCCGGATGGCGTGTCCCGTCGACGCCATCGAGCTGGTGTTCGGCAGCGCGCGGCGCGGCGTCGACCTGCCCATGTTGACCACCGAGTTCCAGAGCAGCCAGCCCGGGATCTACATCGCCGGCGAGCTCGGCGGCATGGGGCTGGTGGCCAACGCCGTGCGCCAGGGCGTCAAGGCGGTCGAGGAGATCGCGGCTTCGCTGGCGGCCGAGGGGCCGGGGCCGGGGCCTGACGTGCTGCCGCTGCTCATCATCGGTGCCGGGCCGGCCGGGCTGGGGGCGACCCTGGCGGCGCGCGCGCGTGGGCTGCTGTCGCGCACGCTGGAGCGGGAGGCCAGCATGGGCGGCTCGGTGCGCGCGTATCCGCGCGGCAAGATCGTGATGACGCACCCGGTGGAGCTGCCGCTGTACGGCCACGTGCGGCTGCGGCGCACACGCAAGGAGACCCTGATCGAGCTGTGGGACGACGTCATCCGGCAGTCGGGCGTCAGCATCGAGTTCGGGCGCAAGCTGGAGGGCATCGAGCGCGACGGCGCCACGCTGCTGGCGCGCGTGGAGGGCGCGGCGGAGCCGGTGCGGGCGCGGCGGGTGCTGCTGGCGACCGGGCGGCGCGGGCGGCCGCGGCGGCTCGGGGTGCCCGGCGAGGCGCAGGCGCATGTGCACGATCGCCTCGAGGATCCGGCGGCGCACGACGGCCAGGCCTGTGTGGTGGTGGGCGGTGGCGACAGCGCGATCGAGGCGGCGCTGGCGCTGGCGGAGCGGCCGCGCACGCGGGTGCTGCTGAGCTACCGCGGTGAGCGCTTCACGCGGGCCAAGCCGGAGACGCGGCAACGCCTGGAGGCGGCGGTGGCGGCGGGGCGGATGCATGTGCGCTGCGGGTCGCAGGTGGCCGAGGTGGGTGGCGACACCGTGACGCTGGCGCTGGCGGGGGGCGGGCGCGAGGTGGTGCCAGCGCAGGTGGTGTTCCCGCTGATCGGGCGTGACCTCGAGCATGGGCTGCTGGCGGCGGCGGGGATCGAGGTGCGCACCTTCAGGGGCGAGGGGCCGAGGTCGGGGCCGCGATCGCGGGCTCCGCGTCCCGGCTGAGGGGCTGCAGCGCATCCGTCATGTGACGGAGGTGGGGGCCGCAAGTGGGCGTGGCCGCTGGTCTATGTCGTTCGCCGCATGGGCGATCGGCGGGCCGGGGCGTATCTGCCTGCAAGAGGCCAAGCAAAGGAGATGGTGATGAGCAAGTCGCAGGCTCCCGGCGGGGGCAGCAGCAGTGGACTGGCGATGATCGTGGCTACCGCATCGGTCACCCTGGCGATCGGGGTCACGGTGGCGGCGCTGGCGGGGTATCTACGTCCGCGCGAGGCGGCGGTGGTGGGTGGTGCGGTGGCGGCGCCGGCCGAGGTGGCGCCAGCCGAGGTGGCGCCGGTGGAGGTGGCGCCGGTGGAGGTGGTGCCGGTCGAGGTGGCGCCGGTCGAGGTGGTGCCGGTCGAGGTGGCGCCGGTGGAGGAGGTGCCCGCGGTGCTGGCGGTGTATCGGCCTGCGGAGTCGGGGCGCTACGAGGACGATGATGAGGAAGAGTACGAACACGAGCACGAGCACGAGCACGAGCACGAGCACGAGCACGAGCACGAGCACGAGCACGAGGATGGCGATGACGACTGAGTCTCCCGGGCGGAACCTGCGGCTGTACCTGGTGGCGGCGCTGGCGCTGGCCTACCTGGTGGTCTGGTGGTCGTTCGGCATGCAGCCGAAGCACGCGGTGGTGGCCGCCGAGGTCGCGCCGCCGCTGCCGGTGGCGCGGGCGCCGCTAGCGCGCGTGTCGGCCGTGCGGGGGCCGGCCGCGGCACCGGTGCGACGGACGCCGGCCATCACCACCACCACGGCACCCCGCGTGGTGCGCCCCGCGCCGGTGCCGGTGCAGCCGCGGCGTGTCGTGCGCACGCGGGTGCGCACGCGGAGCTCGTGATGTTCGCCTTCCGCGCCATGAACACCGAGGTCACGGTGGACGCACCCGGTCCCGACGAGGCGGCCATCGCCGAGCGCGTCGCCGCCGCGTTCTGGCACGCCGAGCAGCGCTTCAGCCGCTTCGATCCCGACAGCGAGCTCAGCCAGCTCAACCGCGCCGAGGCGCCGATGCGGCTGTCACCCGAGCTGTTCGACGTCCTCGTGCGCGCGCGCGGTCACGTCGAGCGCACCGGCGGGCTGTTCGACCCCGGCGTCGGCGCGGCGCTGGTGGCGCTGGGCTACGACCGCTCGTTCGCGCCCGGCGCGCTCGATCGCGCACAGGCCGCCGCCGCGCCGCGCGCCGGCCACTTCCTCGAGGTCCACCTCGACGCGGCCACGCGCACGGCGCTGCGTCCGCCCCATGTGCACATCGACCTCGGTGGCCTGGTCAAGGGCGCCACCGTCGACGCGGCCGCGGTGCACCTCGGCGCCTCGGGCACGCTCGATGCCGGCGGTGACGCCGTGCTGCGCGGGCGCGGCCCGGCCGGCACCGGCTGGCTGGTCGAGGTCGAGGATCCGCATGACGCCAGCCGGGCGCTGCTCACGCTGCGCATCGCCGACGCCGCGGTGGCCACCAGCGCAGGCAACCGCCGGCACTGGCAGGTCGCGGGCGCCCCGCAGCACCACCTCATCGATCCGCGTACCCAGCGGAGCGCCAGCACCGATCTGGTACAGGCCACCGTGGTGGCGCCCAGCGCAGAGCTCGCCGACGTGCTGGCCAAGACCGCCTTCCTGCTCGGCGCGCGCGCGGCGCGGGACTTCCTGGCGCCGCTGGCCGACACCGGGGTGGGCGCCGTGCTGGTGCCGTCACGCGGCGCGCCCTTTCTCGTCGGAGCACTCGACGTCGTGGAGGATGCAGATGGCTAGACGACTGCTGCTCGGTGGCCTGATCGGGATGGCGCTGCTGCTGGTGCTCGACGCGCTGGCGACGCGCCTCGGCATGGCGCCCGGCCTGATCCCGACCTTGCCCGGCACCGCGCTGTGGACGACCTCGCGCGCCGCCGGGGTCACCGCCTTCGTGGCGCTGACGCTCGACGTGGTGTTCGGCCTGCTGGTGTCGACCGGCGCGGGTGATCGCCTGCTGCCCCGCGCGCGCAGCGTCGACCTGCATCGCTGGCTGTCCAGCGTGGCGCTGGCGCTGACCGGGCTGCACGCCGTGCTGCTGCTCGGGGATCGCTTCGTGCGCTTCGACGTGCTCGACCTGGTGGTGCCGTTCCTGTCGTCGTATCGCGCGCTCGCGGTCGGCCTCGGGGTGCTGACCGCGTATGGCGCGCTGGTCGTCCACGTCAGCTTCCAGCTGCGCAAGCGGCTGGGAGCGCGGGCCTGGCGCCGGCTGCACTACCTGTCGTTCGCGGTCTTCCTGGGCGCGCTGCTGCACGGCGTGCTGGCCGGCAGCGACAGCGCCAGCCTCGGCATGCGCGTGACCTACGCCGGCGCGGGCGGCGCGGTGCTGCTGCTGACCACGCTGCGGGTGGTGGGCGCCCTGCGCAAGCCGCGCCGAGCGCGCCACGACCGCGTGACCGGCTGACCAGCGTCATGCGATGCTGCGCCCGTGAAGGCCAGGCGCGGTGATGCCGATCTGACGCTGCTCGAGGCGGCGCTGGGCACCCTGGCGGGGCCCGCCGTCGTGCTCGACGACGAGCTGCGCGTGGTGGCCGCGACCGCCGCCGCCGAGGCGCTGCTCGGGGGGCCGCTGCCGCTGGGCGTCTCGGCGCCCAAGCTGCTCTGTGGCGAGGCCGTCGAGCGCCCCATGGCCGAGGCGCTGGCCGCTGGGCGGGCGGTGACCACGACGATCCCGCGCCCGCATGCCGGTGGTGGCGAGCGTGTCGTGCGCGTGCGCACGGTGCCGCTGCCCGCCTCCCCCGGGGGCGCCGGCGCCCGGCCGGCCGGCTGGATCTTGCTGCTCGACGAGGCCTGGGCCAGCGCGGACAGCGCCGATGCCCCGGTGCTGTTCCAGGGCATGTGGACGCGCGATCCGGCGATGAAGCGCCTGTTTCGCCTCATCGAGAAGGTCGCCGGCGGCAGCGCCAACGTGCTGGTGCGCGGCGAGACCGGCGCCGGCAAGGAGCTGGTCGCGCGCGCGGTGCACACGCTGTCCGCGCGCGGGCAGGGCCCCTTCATCGCCATCAACTGTGCCGCGCTGCCGCCCAGCTTGCTGGAGAGCGAGCTTTTCGGCCACGTCCGCGGCGCCTTCACCGGGGCGGTCCAGGGCAGCCTGGGCACCTTCCGCGCGGCCTCGGGCGGCACCCTGTTCCTCGACGAGGTCGCCGAGCTGCCGCTCGAGCTGCAGGCCAAGCTGCTGCGCGCCGTCGAGACCCGCACCGTGCTGCCGGTGGGGGCCACCGAGGTGGTGCCCATCGACGTGCGCCTGGTGTCGGCGACGCACCGCTCGCTGCGCGCCGAGGTCGCGGCCGGCCGCTTCCGCGCCGACCTGATGTACCGCCTGCGCGTGGTGCCGCTGTTCCTGCCCCCGCTGCGGCTGCGTCCGGGGGACATCACGCTACTGGCCGAGCGCTCCATCGACGAGTTCAACCAGCGCGGTGGCCGGCGCATCGAGCGAATCTCGCAGGGCGCTCGCATGCTGCTCGAGGGCCATGACTGGCCGGGCAACGTGCGCGAGCTCCGCAACGTGCTGGAGTATGCCTACGCCATCGGCGACGGCCCCATCCTGGTCGAGGCCGATCTGCCCCCCGAGCTGGTCAGCCCCGAGGCCCAGGGCAGCGAGCTCGTGCTCAGCGCCAATCGCCCTCCGCCAGTCGAGGGCGTGCTGCGCGCCGCGCGCGGGGACGCCGAGGCGACGCGGATTCGCCGCGCGCTCGAGCGGGCCGGTGGCCATCGTGATCGCGCCGCGCGCAGCCTCGGGCTGAGCCGGTCCACGCTGTGGCGTCGCATGCGCGAGCTGGGCCTCGACTGAAACGTTTCAGCGTTTGTTTCAAAATGTGTCAGGCGCACTCTGAAACCCGAGTAATCTCGGACGCATCGGCATGGCATGGGAGTCGCAATGCGACCCCGGCACAGGAGAGCCGCCATGCTGTTTCGCCAGCTGTTCGATGCCGAGACGTCCACCTATACCTATCTCATCGCCGACCGCGAGACCCGCCTCGCCGCGCTGGTCGACCCGGTGCGCGAGCATGTCGCCCGCGACCTGGCCCTGATCGACGAGCTGGGGCTGACCCTGGCCTACGTGCTGGAGACGCACGTGCACGCCGACCACATCACGGGGGCGGCGCTGCTGCGCCAGCGCACCGGCGCACGCACCGTGGCCAGCAAGCGCGGCGCGGCGTGTGCCGACCTGCACCTCGATGACGGCGACGTCCTGCACGTCGGCAACGTCGCCGTGCGCGTCATCGCCACGCCGGGCCACACCGACGACAGCCTGTCGTACCTGGTCGGCGATCGCGTGCTGACCGGCGACGCCCTGCTGATTCGCAGCGCCGGGCGCACCGACTTCCAGAACGGCGATCCCGAGCAGCTCTACGCGTCGATCACCGCGCGCCTGTTCACGCTGCCAGATGACACCCAGGTCTACCCGGGCCACGACTACCGCGGCTTCACGGTGTCCAGCATCGGCGAGGAGCGGCGCTGGAACGCCCGCGTCGCCGGCAAGTCGAGCGCCGAGTTCAGCGCCATCATGAATGGACTCCGGCTGCCCCCGCCACGTCGCCTCGACGTCGCGGTGCCCGCCAACCGCTCCTGCGGGGAGGTCTGAGATGTCGACCTCCGTGTTTCCGCGCTGCTTTCGTGACGTCACCCCCACCGAGCTGGCCCAGCGGCCGTGTGGACGTCTCATCGACGTCCGCGAGCCCCACGAGCTGGCCGGCGAGCTGGGACAGCTGGCGGGCGCCGAGCTGGTGCCGCTGGGCACCCTGCCTGCGGTCGCGCGCACCTGGTCGCGCGACGAGGAGCTCACTCTGGTGTGCCGCTCGGGCAACCGCTCCGCGCAGGCCGCCGCGCTGCTGTGCCAGCTCGGCTTCCGGCGCCTGTGGAACCTGGCCGGCGGCATGCTCGCGGTGCGCGCCGGCGGCCACGGGGCGCAGCCATGATCCTGGCGCTGGTGCTGGCGGCGCTGATGGGCGTCGCGCTCGGCATGCTGGGCGGCGGCGGCTCGATCCTCACCGTGCCCATCCTGCTCTACGTCATCGGGCTGCCGGCCAAGCAGGCCATCGCGACCTCGCTGCTGGTGGTCGGCGTGACCAGCGCGTTCGCGGTCATCGCCCACGCGCGCGCCGGGCGCGTGCTGTGGCGGACGGCGGCGCTGTTCGGTGGCGCCGGCATGGCGGGCGCCTTCCTGGGCGGGCGTCTGGCGCACTTCATCCCCAGCACGCTGCTGCTGCTCGGCTTCGCGGCCATGATGCTGGCGACCGCGATCGCGATGCTGCGACCGCCGCGCAGCGAGGGCGCCTCCGGTGACGGCGCTGGAGAGGGCGAGGCGCCACCTCCGCGCCAGGTCGCGCGCATCCTCGTCGATGGCCTGGTGGTCGGCCTGGTCACGGGCCTGATCGGAGCGGGCGGTGGCTTCCTGGTGGTGCCCGCGCTGGTGTTGCTGGGGCGCTTGCCCTTCAAGACCGCGGTCGGCACCTCGCTGGTGGTCATCGCGATGAAGTCGTTCGCGGGCTTCGCGGGCTATCTCGGCCACGTGTCGATCGACTGGTCGCTGGCCGCGACCGTCAGCGCGGTCGCGGTGGCCGGCACGCTGCTCGGCGGCCTGCTGACCAGCAAGGTGCCCCAGCGCACGCTGCGCCAGGTGTTCGCCTGGTTCGTCGTGGTCATGGCGGTCTACCTGGTCGGGCGCCAGCTGCCCGACAGCGTGCGCAGCGCCGAGCTGTTCCAGCGGGTCTTGGTGGCGCGCTGGCCGTGGTGGATCGGCGGCGGCGCGCTGGCCGGCTTCGTGCTGTTCTTCCTCTGGTACGACAACAAGCTGCTCGGCGTGTCGACCGGATGTGCCGAGCTGACCGCGCTGCGACGCGAGCCTGCGCTGCGCAGGTCGTGGCGGCTGCCCTTCCTGGGCGGGATCGTGCTGGGCGGTGCCATCGCCGCGCTGCTCGCGGGCAGCCCGCCCAGCCTGGCCCTGGGCGGCATCGCGATGCTGGCGTCGCTCCCGACGCTGGCCAAGCTCGGGCTGCTGACCGGGGCGGGGGTGCTGATGGGCTACGGCGCCCGCGCCGCCGGGGGCTGTACCTCGGGACACAGCATCGTGGGCAGCGCGCTGGGCGGGCGCGCCAGCCTGCTGTCCACCGCCGCCTTCATGGTCGCCGGCTTCGCCACCACGCAGCTCCTCGTCGCCCTGGTCTGAGAGGTCTCATGTCATCACGTCATGTCGGATTCGGTGTTCTGTTCGGGTTTCTGCTGGTGCGGCTGGGGGCCGCGGATCCCGAGGCCATCTCGGGCATGTTTCGCCTGACCGATCTGCACCTGGTCGGCGTCATCGGGCTGGCCATCGCGGTCAACGCCGCGGGGTTCGCGCTGCTCCGTCGGCGCAGGGCGCGGGCCAGGGGCGGGGCACCGCTGGCGCTGACGGTCAAGCCGGTCGCGCGCGGCATGTTGCTGGGTGCGACCCTGTTCGGCGTCGGCTGGGCCCTGTCGGGCAGCTGCCCGGGGACCACGCTGGCGCAGGTCGGCAGCGGGCAGACCGGCGCGCTGCTGGTGTTCGCGGGCATCCTCGGCGGCGCCTGGCTGCAGCAGGCCGGCGCTCGACGCGCCGCGGCCGCGGCGCTGGCCCGGGTCGAGCCGGTGCCGGCGCTGGAGTCGCGCGCGCTGGAACCCTCGCTGCCGTCGCCTGGCTCCTAGCAGGCAGGACTCGTGAGGAGAGGAGGGCCGATCCATGAGGCTGCTGTCATGGCTGGTAGTCCCTGCGCTGGTGGTGGTGGCCGGCTGTGGCGCCGAGCCGGGGCGCGATGGCGTCGCGGTGAACGCCAGCGCCGACGCGACGCAGTACGCGATCCAGGTCGAGTGCGAGGCAGGGCCGGGGGGCATGCATGGGGCAGGAGGCATGGGCCCCGGCGGCAAGGGACGCGGCGGCGCCGGCATGATGGGCGGCGGCCCCGGCATGATGGGCGGCGCCGGCATGATGGGCGGCGGCCCCGGCATGATGGGCGGTGGCATGGGACCACCCGCCGGGATGGCCGAGATTCACACCCTGCTCGGTGCGCCAGGCAGCTACCACCGCCGGGTCAGCTACACGGCGCACGGCGTGGAGACCTGGACGACCACGCGCGACACCACGCTGGTGTCGGCCCTGCGCAGCCACGTGCGCGCCATGACCGCGCGCATGAAGGCGGGCCAGCCCATCCACGCCTTCGATCCGCTGTTTCGCAAGCTGGCCGCGCACGCGGCCGAGATCGACCTGCCGACCATCGAGGACATCCCCGGCGGCCTCCACGTCATCGAGACCGGCAGCACCCCCGAGGCCATCCAGCTGGTGCAGGCGCACGCCCAGGTCGTGACCTGGTTCGCCAGCAATGGCCACGCCGAAGCGCACCGCTGCCACGATGTCCCGCCACCGCGCTAGCTCGGGACCCGGCGTTGCGCCGCGCGCGCCCGCGCTGCACCATCGCGTCGTGATGAGCCCGCGCCTGCTGGTCGACCCGCCCGCCTGGACACCGCTGCTGCTGCGCCCCGCGCTGGCCCTGGCCCGCCGGCAGACCGGCAAGGATCCGTTGCCAGGGCGCCTGCTGGCGCACTTCCCCAAGGGCGCCTTCGGGGCCGGCATGCTCGAGCTGTGCGCGGCCGACGCGCGTGATCTCGAGAGCGACGACGGCGCGCGGCTGCTGGCCATCGCGCGCATCACCGCGTCGGCGGTCGCCGGCTGTCCCTTCTGCGTCGACATGAACGCCGCGACCTGGCAGCGCGCCGGCCTGACCCGCGACGAGCTGGTCGCGCTGCTGGCGCGCGACGACGCCGCGCTGGCGGCGCTGGCTCTGGAGCCGCGCGCTGCGCTGACGGCACGCTATGCCGCCGCGCTGTCGGCCACCCCGGTCAGCGTCGCCGACGACCTGGCCGCCGCGCTGCGCCAGCACTTCAGCGAGCGCCAGCTGGTGGTCCTGGCCACCACCATCGCCCAGGTCAACTTCTGGGCCCGCTTCAACCAGGGCATGGGCATCCCCGCCGCCGGCTTCTTCGACGACAGCGTGTGCAAGCTGCCTGGCAGCTGAGACGTCCCCGCAAGAGTTGCGGCCGACGCGGCGCGGCGACGCAAGCCCTGCGCCGTCAGTCGCGCAGCGCGGCGCTGTGCAGGAGCTCGGCGAAGGCCCGGTACACATCGACGCAGGTCAGGACTCCCACCACCTTGCCGTGGCTGCCGACCACCGCGCAGCCGTACTTGTGGCGCGCCATCTCGGCCACCACCTCGTCGACCGGGGTGTCGGGCGTGACCGCATAAGCGCCCTGACTCATGGCCTCCTCCACGGTGACGGCCTCGGGATCGACGTCCTTCAGGGTCTCCATCAGGTGCAGATCCCCGGCCGAGACCACCCCGACCAGGCGGTCGTCATCGAGCACGGGCAGGTGGCGCACCCGGGCCTCGCGCATCACCCGGTGCGCCTGGGCCATGGTGTCCTGGGCCCCGATGGTGCGAGGCGACGTGGTCATGAAGTCGCGGACCGGAGGGATCCTCATGCCCTCATCTTTTGCACGGCGCGGGCCACGCCCCCCTCCTCGGGGGTAGGATCGACCTTTGCAGCGGGAGGGAGTCATGGCGGGAAGACATGTTCAGCGCATCGTGGTCGGGATCGACTTCTCGGCGATGTCCAAGCAGGTCCTGCGCGAGACCATCCACCATGTCGGGACGGGCGGCGCCGAGCTGCACATCTTGTTCGTGGCCACCAGCTCCGACGTGATCGACCAGTGGCAGCTCGATCTCAAGGTGCTCATCGACGACGTGCTCGAGCACCGCGCCAAGCACCACACGCTGCCCCCGCTGCGCATCTTCGCGCACGTGCGCAGCGGCAACCCGGCGCACGCGCTGACCGCCATGGCGGGCGAGGTGCGCGCCGATCTGATCGTGGTCGGGACCCACGGCCATCGCGGGTTGGATCGCCTGCTGCTCGGCTCGGTGGCCGAGCAGGTGGTGCGCACCGCGCCGTGCCGCGTGCTGGTGGTGCGCCAGCGCCAGGCGGTCGGCAACCACTGCATGGAGTGCCTGCTCGAGCGCAAGCGCTCGCGCGGGGTCAACTGGTGGTGTGACGTCCACGCGGTGCCGGCGCGCGACGGGCGCCACGCCGCGCGCTCCACGCTGCTGGAGTTTCGCTTCGCCACCCTGACGCCCGACATGCTGGACGCGCTGGAGGCGATGGACGAGCTCGACCCCGACCTCCTGCAGCCCGAGCCGCCGCCGCCGCCCCCGCGCGACGCCTGACGCCGGTCAGCGCTTCTGCGGCGTCAGCAGGATGGGGTTCTCCTCGGCGCCCTCGGGCACGAACTCGATGCCCGACTGGGTCAGCTCCAGCTCGCCGGCCGTGATCAGCGCGCGGTGCAGCGCGATGCGCGCGCCCTGCACGGCGGCGCCGAGATCTTGCTGCGGCCCGCGAATCCACGGCACCTCGCCGAGGACGTGTGACAGCTCGTTGGCCATCGCGCTCGCCGACGGGAAGCGCGCCCGCGGCTCGCGCGCCATCGCGCGCATCACCACCGCGCACAGGCGTGGCGGCAGATCGCTGCGATGCGCCTCCAGCGCGCGCAGCTCGCCCTCGGGCACGTCGAGCCCCTCGAGGTCGGACTCGCCGGGCTCCAGCGCGACGCCGGCCAGCGCCTCCCACAGGATGGCGCCCATGGCGTAGATCTCGGCGCGCACGTTGACGGTGCCGTCGCTGGCCAGCTCGGGCGCGGCGTAGGCCAGGCGGCCGCGTGACGGGCGCAGCGCGGCCAGGCCGAGGTCGGCCAGCTTGGCGGTGCCGGTGACCGAGAGCAGGATCTGGTGCGGCGCCAGCGCGCGGTGCAGCGTCGGCGCGGCGACCCCGCTGGCATCGACGCGCTCGTGCGCGGCGGCCAGCCCGCGCAGCGCACCGACACCGGCGGCGGCCACCAGCGGCCACGGCGTGTCGGCGCCCTGGCGGCTGAACGAGCGCACGAACGCCGGCAGCGTCATGCCCTCGACCCACTCCATCACCAGGTGGTACAGGCCGGCCTCGTCCTTGGCCAGATCGAGGACCTCGACCAGGTTGGGCTGGCGCAGCTGCGAGGCCACCCGCGCCGCGGCCACGAAGCCGGCCAGGTAGGCGCGGTCCAGGCGCAGCTCCTCGCGCGGCGTCTTCAGCGCGACCGGCCGCGTGAAGCCGGCGGCCCCGTGCATGATGCCGCGGCTGACCAGCGTCTGCGACCCCTCGCCGACACGCGCCACCAGCTCGTACTTGCCCTCGATCAGGCTCGCCCGCTCACCCAAGAGGCCCCCCTCTGTTGCCAGCAGCTTGCCAGCCTTCGGCGGCGCGGTCCACTCGCGGCCCGGCCATGGCAAGCTGTGGCCATGACGACCGAGCAGCTGGAGGCGGCGGCGCGCGGCTGGATCGAGGCCTGGAACAGCCACGATCTGGAGGCCATCCTGGCCCACTATGCCGACGAGATCGTGTTCCAGACCCCGACCGCGGTGGCGCGCTGGGGTCGCGCCGACGGCGTGCTGCGCGGCAAGGATGAGCTGCGCCGCCACTTCGCGCGCGGCCTCGAGCTGGTCCCCGCGCTGCACTTCGAGCTGGAGCAGATCTTCACCGGCCCCGACGGCTACGCCGTGCTGTACCGGCGCGAGAACGGCAACCGCGTCATCGACACCGTGGAGCTGGATGGCAGCGGGCGCGCGGTGCGCGGGCGTGCCCTGTACGCCGGCAAGCAGGCCTGATGGTCGGGGGGCTGCGCGGGCTGCCGCGGGCGCTGCGGATCGCGGCCGCGCTGCTGCTGGGCGGCGGCGCGCTGGCCGGCTGCCGGCGCCAGGCCCGGCCCCGACAGGCACCGGCGCCCGCCGACGCCGGGCCGCGCGCGGGGGCCAGCGCACGCGACCAGCTGCAGCGCGGGCCCGAGGGCGAGCGCCTGCGCATCGCGCAGCTCCTCGCGATGCTGGCCGAGGCCGAGGCGCGCGGCGACTGGAGCCAGGCCGCCACCGTGGTGGCCGACCCGCTGCTGCTGACCGGCTGCGGCCTCGTGCTCGGGCTGACCGAGGCCGAGGTGCGGGCCGGCCGGGCCGGCGTCCTGGCCCCACGCAGCGGGATGGCCGCGCCCGAGATCACGCTGCTCGGTGACGGCGCGGCGTGGGCGCTGTCGCTGGGGCCGCGGGGCGCCATCGTCGACGTCCTGGAGCGGCGCCCGGCGGGCTGGGTCGTGGTCGCCAGCGCAGCGTCGGCCAGCGCGACGGCGTGGGCCGAGGCCTGCCAGCCCTGGCCGAGCGGCAACCAGCTGGTGCTGTTTCCGCGCCAGAACGGCGCCGACGTCGACGCCATCCGCACCCTGGCCGCGGCCGACTGGAAGGCCTACACCGCCAAGCAGCGCGGCGGGGCCGCCGCCGGCTACACGGGCCCGGTGCCAGGCGTGCTGTGTGGCGAGCGCGTCGATGACGTCGACGGTCCGCCGCGACCGCGCCTCATCGACCTCGACCTCCCCATCAGCGCGCTGCCCACCGAGCGCACCATCTGGGTCGGCTCCGGGGTCGCGGCGATGCTGGAGAGCTGGCAGGCCAGCTTCCCGGCGACGGCGACGCCGACGCCGACGCGGCTGCAGGGCGCCCGCCTGGTGCTGTTCGAGCGCCGCGCGGCCGGCTTTCAGCGCGTCGCCAGCGCCGACAGCCTGTCCCGCGAGGGCGAGGACGAGGTCTGCGCAGCAGACCGGCGGCGCACCATCATCACGTCCACGACCATCACCATCCTCGACGAGGTGAAGTTCGCCGAGGCCAGCGCCGAGGTGCCGCCCGCCGCCGCCCAGCTGCTCGACGCCGTGGCCGACACCCTCGAGGGCAACCCCGACATCACCAAGATCGCGGTCCAGGGCCACGCCGACCAGGCCGAGGCGTCGCCCCTGGCGTTGTCGCAGGCGCGCGCCGAGGCAGTGCGCCAGCTGCTGGTCGCGCGCGGCATCGACCCCGGTCGACTGGTCGCCAAGGGCGTCGGCGACGCCGCGCCGGCAGGGCCGGGCCGTGGCGCGACGGCCCGGGCCAAGAATCGCCGCGTCAGCTGGCTGATCCTCGAGCGCCTCTGAGTGCCATCACCCACAGCCGGGGCGGATCGTGGTAGGTGGGGATTTCACCCGGGGGGAATGGCGTTTCACTCGCAGGAGGCAGGTCGATGAGGCAGCGGTCCGGGATCTGGATGGCAGTCGTGGCCACAGCGCTGGCGGCGCTGGCGGCCGGGTGTGGCAAGAAGAAGAGCAAGCCGGCGCCCTCGGTGCCGCCGGGTGCGACGTCGGGCAGCGGCTCCGGCGCGGGCGCGTCGGCGTCCCCGGTGGCGGGCGGAGAGGCGCCCCTGCCGGCCATCGATCTGTCGCCGGTCAAGGCGGCGCGCACGCGCGAGGCGCGCAAGCTCAACAGCGCCGGCCTCGAGCTGCATCGCGCCAAGGACTACAGCGCGGCCAAGGCGCAGTTCAGCGCCGCGGTGCGCGCGGATCCCGGCTACATCATCGCGCGCTACAACCTGGCCTGCGCCCACAACCTGGCCGGAGAGGGCGACCGCGCCCTGACCCTGCTGGGTGAGATCAAGGCCGCCGGCTGCCCGAGCTGCCTGGGACGCCTGGTGCGTGCGCGCGAGGACGCCGACTGGACCAGCCAGTGGAACACGCCGGCGTTCGACGCTCTGACCAAGGACGTCGTCATCGAGCAGGGCAAGCTGCGTGACCTGGCCAAGCTGTTCGCGGCCACCCTGGCCACCGCGGGCCCCGACCTCGCCAAGCTGACCCCGCTGCTCGACGAGCGCCGTCGCGTCAAGGTGCTGTGGAGCTGCGGCACCTGTGACGAGGAGAGCAAGCCCGAGCAGCTGGAGGGCGCCGCCGCGGTCAAGGACTGGCTGGGCAAGCACCTGTCGATGGGCGTCATGAACCAGCCCGACAAGATCACCTGCGGCAAGGACTGCTGCTCGTTCGACTTCGAGGCCAGCGACATCGGCGACTTCATGCCGGTGCTGCACGAGGTCTGCTTCTCGACCGACTCGGGCGACGTGCGCACGGTGTCGTCCTTCACCGGCGGCTCGATCTAGCGACCAGCGCAAGCTCTGCGGGCCGGGTCGCGCGACCACCCCGGCCCGCGCAGCTCCTGCCAGCGCGGGCCGCTGCTGACGCAGGGATGCGCGCGGCACGGCCGATGCACTTCCCGCTGTCGTCATGTCCAGCACGGTCACATCGCCTCTGGCTCCCTTGCGGCCGACCTCGCCACGCTCCGGCGCCAGCGCCAGCGTGGCCACCCAGCGCCAGGGCCTCCTCATCTACGGCATTCTGGCCTCGCTGGTCTATGTGGCCACCGACGTGCTGGGCGCCCTGTACTGGCCGGGCTACAGCTACCGCGATCAGACCATCAGCGAGCTCATGGGCCTCGACGCTCCATCACGGCCGCTGGTGTTGCCGCTGTTCATGCTGCACGCGCTGCTCACCATCGGGTTCGCCATCGGCGTGCTGTGGGCCGCGCGAGGCGAGCGCGCGCTGCGGGTCACCGGCTACATGCTGCTGGGGCTGGGGATCGTCGACCTGACCGGACCCCTGGTGCCGATCCACCTGCGCGGGGTGGCGCCGACGCTGACCGACACCCTGCACATCGTGGCCACCGGGGCGATCTCGCTGTTCATCATGCTGGCGGTCGGCTTCGCGGCCGCCGCCCGGCGCGGCTGGTTCCGGATCTACTCGCTGGCGACCCTGATCATGATGCCGCTCGCTGGCACGCTGGCCGCCATGGATGGCAGCCGCCTGGCAGCCAACCAGCCGACGCCCTGGCTGGGCATCAAGGAGCGCATCGACGTCTACGGCTACATGCTGTGGGCCGCGGTGCTGGCGCTGGTGCTGCTGCGCGAGCTGCGCGCCGCGCGCCGCGGCGTCGCTAGTCGCTCCAGCTGAGCTGCAGCGACTTGCCCTCGCCGCCATCGGCCGCGAGCTCGACCGCGGTGCCGGTGCCGAGCGCCCAGCGCATCAGCTTGTGGCTGGCGTCGGTGAGCAGGTAGGCGAAGCCGTCCTCGAAGGGGTTGCCGCCGTCGGCGCGCTGCTCGGGCACCAGCAGCAGGAAGTTGCCGGCCATGCGCGCGGCCTGGCTGCCCGCCGGCGAGATGGCCTGCGCGCCGACCTGCCCGGGCGACCACACCAGGCAGGCGTCGGCGTCGGGCGCCAGCGTGGCCAGCAGCGCCAGCGCGGCGTTGGCCGGCAGGCTCGGCAGCGCCTC
Organism: Polyangia bacterium; assembly: GCA_044229835.1. Taxonomy (GTDB): domain Bacteria; phylum Myxococcota_A; class Polyangia; order Haliangiales; family JADYYK01; genus JADYYK01. Next base: position 38,103 of record JBGASF010000047.1, read on the forward strand.
GGCCAGCTGCGGCGCCACCCGGCGCGGGACGACCAGGTGAATGGCGCGGCCCTGCAGGGTCACGGTCACCCCGGGGAACAGCGCGCTGGCGACGCCGTCGAGGATGCTGGCCTCGTCGGGGCTGGCCACCGCGGTGCGCTCCGGATCGCACCACAGCGCGGTGGGGAAGAAGGCGCTGTCGCGGCCCAGGCGCGCCAGCACGCGCAGGGCGCCAAAGCGCTTGGCGACCTCCAGCTCGGCGGTCAGCAGGCCGATGCACGACAGCGTCCCCGGCGGCAGCACCACGCCGTCGAGCGGCTGCGCGACCTGGTAGGCGAAGCCGCGCAGATCGGGGCGCAGGAAGCCGCGTGGCCCCAGCTCGGTGTAGTCGCCCGGCCCGACCACGCGGCCGTCGGCGGCCAGCTGCGCGATGGTGGCCAGCAGGTGCAGCGGCTCGGGCCGCGCCATCTCGAGCCTGGCCTCGGGCGCGCGCCGCAGCGACAGCGCGAGCTCGGGCTGCCCCAGCGCGGCCAGCCCCTGGGTGACATAGGTCCAGCACGCCACACGCCCGCTGCGCACCGCGACCTCGTGCGAGAACACCCGCGCCAGCGCGCGGCCGGGCAGGATCTCGATCTCGATCGCGTTGGGCGCTGGCGGTGTCGTCATGGGCGGCCCGGGCTACGGCCAGATCAGGACCTTGGCCTCGCCATAGCGCGAGATCAGCCCCTCGATGTAGCCGATCACGAAGCGGCGCCGGCGCTCGTACTGCTCGAGGTGGGCGGGGTCGATGATGGGCCGGCCGGCGGCCTCCCAGGGTGCTGCCGCCGCGGCCAGCGCCGCCGAGTCGGCCTTCTTCAGCCCCTCGAAGGTGCGCCGCGAGAAGCGCTGCACCATCTTGAGCAGCTCCTTGTTGACGTTGAGCGACTTCATGCCGCCCGACATCCAGGCCTCGTTGTTGTCGCGGTAGACCAGCACGCCGTGCTCGTCGACCTGGATGTTGCTGGGGTGATCGAAGCGATCGATGTTGCCCTGCAGGTAGTCGAACACGATCAGCGTCGAGGTCTGCTCGGCCTCGGCGGACCACTCGACCGTCGGCTTGACCGCCTGCGACAGCCAGCCATCCCAGCGCTTCATGCCGGCCTCACCGGCCAGGTGCGAGCGCTCCAGCACCGGCATCCAGTAGATCGCCGAACCCCACACCATGTCCTTGTGCTGGGGATCGGGCTTGAGGTCGTCGCCGGGCTTGGACGGCAGCAGCGCCAGCGGGATCAGGCGCCCGGTGGCCGGGGGCACGCGCTCCCAGAAGCCGAGCAGGCGCGACGCCTCCCAGGCCATGACGTCGTTGCGCCACATGCCCGGGCGCGGGCGCGTCGACGGCTTGAAGGCGATCTCCCAGCCGTCGGCGAGGACGATGTGATAGACGGGCTCGGTCTTGTTGAAGCGCTTGCCGACGCGGACCACCGGCTTCTCGGCCAGCGCCTTCAGGGTCTCGTCGAGCGGCTTGCCGCGGTAGAGCGGGCCCGCCGCGACCGAGGGCGACGGCGACGGGGTCGGCGACGGGCTGACCTCGGGCACCCCGGCGTCGGGCGACGGCTGCACCGCGAGGGGCGACTCCGACGGCGCCGGTGACGGTGACGGCTGCACCGGCACCACGCTGGGATCGGGCGACGGCGCCGGCGACGGCGAGCCGTGGGTGTGAACGTTGCGACCGTCGACGACCCCGCGCGTGGGGCCCGAACAACCCTGCATCAGGCCCAGGGCCAAGACCCCGAGGCCTGCTCTCGTCCACCAGCGACCGCTCGACCTGCTCATCGGCTCCGAGCATGCCACTGGCGGCCCGCGCGGCAAAGGGGCCCGAGGCCGCGGTCAGGCGCGGCTACGCGCGGCTGTGCACGCGGCGCGGCGCGGCCGGGTCGGCGCTGGTGTGCGGGCGCGCGCGCAGCACGAACAGGGCGCGATACGACTCGCGATACGACCAGGCCAGGTACAGCTCGGCGGCCAGGATCAGGAAGGTGATCGGGTTGGGCGCCGCCAGCACGGTGTGGAACAGCACGATGTTCACGATGATCGGGGCCAGCAGCACCAGCGCCAGCGGCACCAGCAGGTTGGCCAGCAGCAGCACGCCGGCGGCGACCTCGATGGCCTTGATGAGCGGGAACATGTAGCCGGTGCCCATGAGCCCGCCCAGGAAGCCCAGCGCCGAGGCCGGCATGGCCTCCTTGGGCTGGGGCAGGAAGGGGAAGAAGTAGTTGAGGCCGAAGACCAGGAACATCAGGCCGAGGACGAGGCGGGCGGCGTGCGGGGCGTAGCGTTCGAGGCGGTTCATGGTGGCTTCCTTGGTCGAGGGGTTGTCGTATCGAAGAATCGACATATTTAGAAACTTCGATATATGATGCAGACCGGCGCTGCCGGTTGCACGCCAGCGCCAGAACTTCAGGCGCCCGAGCGTCGGACGTCGGACGCTGGACGCCAGATCCTCAGCCAGCTCGCCGGCTGCTCACGGCAGCGACGCCACCAGCTCGTCCAGCTGCTCCAGGGTCTCGCGCATGCCGTGCTCCATGCCCGAGGACAGCGCGGCCTCGCGAGCCTCGCGCGATGGGTAGACCTCGGTCGCGACCATGCGGGTCTTGCCGCCGTGCTCCTCCAGCGTGAGGGTCACGACCACCGCGCCGGCGTCGGCCATCGGCTCGAACACCTGCGTGTACACCAGGCGCGTCGGCGGCGTGACCTCGCGGTACTCGCCCGAGAAGGCGATGTCCCCGCCGGGGTGGCGCAGGACATAGCGGTACTTGCCGCCCACGCGCACGTCGGCCTCGCAGCTGACCACGCTGACGCCGTGTGACTTCGGGGCCCACCAGCGCTTGACCAGGGCGGCGCTGGTCCAGGCCTCGAACACGGTGGCGGCACGGGCGTCGAAGCTGCGCGTGATGACGATGGTGCGCTCGCTGTCGACCTGCATCGTGGTCTGGTTGGGCGTCGGCTTCGCGGTCATGGGGTCAGTCCTTCCTCGTCTTCGTCTGCGTCTTCGTCTGTGTCTTCGTCTGCGTCGTCCGCGTCGTCCTCTGGCTGGTGCTGCGGCCGTGCTCCAGCTCGGCGACGAGCGCGTCGAGGTTGTCCAGACGCTCCTCCCAGATGGTCCGGTAGCGCTCGATCCAGGCCCCCAGCTCGCGCAGCGGCTCGGGGCGCAGGGCGTACAGGCGCTGCTGCGCGCGCGGCTCGACGTCGACCAGGCGGGCCTGCTTGAGCACGCGCAGGTGCTTGGAGACCTGGGGCTGAGCCAGCTGCAGCGCGCTGCTGATGGCGCCCACCGGACGCGGCCCCGCGCGCAGGTACTCGACGATGCGCAGGCGGCTGGGCTCGGCCAGCGCCGTGAAGGTCTCGACCATGGGTCGTATATGCCCCACGGCGTATATTCCTGTCAAGGCATTTACGGCCGACTAGCGGGCGCGGCGGCGGCGCGGCGCGGCGGCCGGCTGGCGCACCGGGGCGGCAGCGATGCGGATCGGCAGCAGCGCGCTGACGCGATCGAGCAGCTCGCGATCGACCGACAGGAAGCGGTGCTTGCCGTCCTGGCGCACGCGCAGCAGGCCCACGTCCGACAGGATCTTCATGTGATGCGACGTGGTCGGCTGCGAGGTCGGGCAGGTCTCGCCGACCTGGCCACAGGACAGCTCACCGGCGGCGGCGATGTCCTGCACCATGCGAAAGCGCTGCGGGTGCGCCAGCGCCTTGAGCACCTTGATGAGCTGCGCGTCGTCCACGTGTAGCTCTAGATGTGCGGATGGCGCGCCTGGTGTCAACCGGTGGCGCCCCCGCTGTGCCGAGCGCCCCCCTGGACGGGCGCGGCCACATGCCGCAACGTGTGGCCATGCGGGCGAGGCCGGAGAGCGTGGCGGTGCTCATGCTGCTGCTGGGCGGCTGCGTGCTGTCGGGGGATGACCGCCCGCTGCGGGTCGACGCCGGGCTGCCCATCGTCATCGACGCCGGCCCCATGGTCGATGCCGCGCCGCCGTGTGGCCTGCTGCCGCGCTGCCCGGGCACGCCGGGCCAGCTGTGCCTGCACGGGCGCGCCGACGATCTGGTGCCCAGCATGCTGCAGCGCCCCTTCGACCTGGTGGTCGAGGTCTTCGATCGCGGGCAGCTGCTCGATGGCCCGGCGACCGCGGTCGCGGTGGCGACCCTGACCAGCGCCGACGGCGGCGTCGATCGCTGCGGTCGCTACGCCCTCGAGCTGGCGCCCGCGCAGCTGCCCTCCAGCGCCGTCGCGGTGCGCGTCAGCGGCGGCATCACCACCCCGACCTTGAGCTTCCTGCCCCCCGCTGCGCTCACGCAGGGCACCACCTGCGTGACGCCGTACCTTCTGCAGGAGAGCAGCGCCCAGCTGCGCAGCCCCTCGGGCACCGAGCTGGTGTCGCAGGGCGCGGTCTTCCTCGACTATGTGCGCGGCACGCCGAGCTGCACGCCGGGCACCCGCCTGGCCGAGGTCGACGCGCTGTGGAACGGCACCGAGGTCAGCGAACAGTACGGCGTGTTCGCGCAGTTCGGCGGCGTGGTGGCGCTGCGCCCGCGCCAGCTCGGCTTCGGGCTGCTGGTGCCCGGCGACGGCAGCGCCACGCGGCGCGGCAAGCTGACCGGGATCTGTCAGATCGCCGGGGTCCGCGGCGTGCTCAGGATGAACGGTCCGCCGGATGGCGAGGAGGTCGTCGCCATCCCCGGCGTGGCCAGCGTGGTGCACGTGTTCGCCGATTGCCTGGCGCGACCGTAGCCGCTACCGATCACGCTCGCAGACATACGCGTAGGTCATGGTGCAGGCGCGGTCGTCCCACTTGCCGTCGGTGTCGCGCGCGTTGGTGATGGTGCAGTCCTCCTCGATGACGTTGCCGCCGTTGTTGGGCTCGTCGGGGGCCCACCAGGTGAAGCTCAGCGTCTCGCCGGTGATCCACACGAAGGAGCCCTCGTTGAGGGTGTCGCCGAGGCCGATCCAGGCCTCGGTCTCGCCCAGGATGGCGTAGACGCGATCGTGCTCGGCCTGGCTGGTCAGGGTGGCCAGGTGCGTGTTCGGCGCGTAGGCGGCGCAGGCGTTGCGGGCGTCCTCCTCCTGCTTGAGGCGATCGAAGAACATGTAGCAGTGCCCGGTCAGCGGATCCTGGGTCACCGTGTTGCCGTTCATCGCCATGCACGGCGGCGGTGGCGGCGCGGCGTCGGGCACGACCACATGGGCGTCGGGCAGCGGCGCGGCGCTGCCGGCACCGGCGTCGGACGCGGACTGCGACCCGGGCAGCGAGTCGGTACCCGGGCTGACCCCGGGTGGGGTGCCGCCCTGCGGCTCCAGCTCCGACATGCAGCCGGTGGCCAGGAGCAGCGAGGTCGCGGCGGACAGCGTCAAGGCGAAGGTGAAGTTGCGCATCGCACCGGGCTTTTGCATCGCCGGTGCCGGGGGGCGCCGCGTGGCTGCGCGGGCTTTGCTCAGCGCAACTGGAGGGTCGGCCCCCCGCTGCCAGGGTCAACTGACCCGAGTCCGAGGCCTGACGCCGCTGGCTATGGCGCGACCTTGGTCCACACCGTGACGAAGTCGGTGCCGCTGCGCTCGCGCGCGACGCAGGCATAGTCGGGCGGGAAGCGGCCGCCATAGCCGTGGTAGGTCAGCACGCGCACCCCGGGCGGCAGGCTCATCAGCTTGGCGTAGGTCATGCGCACGTAGGCGTGGAAGCGATGCTCGGCCAGCGGGATGGTGTCGTCGATGGGGTCGTCGTACGGGTTGAGGTGCTCCTGGAAGGGATTGAACAGGTAGAAGGCCTCGAAGGCCGACCAGTCCAGGTTGCCGGCGTTGCCGTGCAGGAAGCGCACGCGCTCGATGGCCATCTCGCTGGCGACCGCGCGCGCGGTCTTGCACAGGTGCAGGCGCTGCTCGATGCCGGTGAAGTGGCTGCGCGTGGTCAGCGCGCCGACGATGCAGAACTTGCCCACGCCGGAGCCGACGTCGAGCACGCGCAGCTGCTGGCTGCCGCACAGCAGGCGGGCGCCCTGGCGCGCGGTGTCGACCGGGGTCCAGTGGCGCTCGCTGTGGCGGGTCGCGCTGGCGGGCCACAGGATGTCGAACTCGTCATCGTCGACCGACTGCGGTCGGGTCAGCGCCTGCAAGGCTGCGCGACGAGGCATGCTGGCAAAGTACCGCAAACACAGGCTGGACGGCGATTGGACTGGCCAGGTCGGGCGGCCCCACCGCGGTCGTAACTGCCGGGAATCACGCGGTCCGACCTCGGCACGGCGGCTGCTTTACAGGGGGTCGCCATGAGCACCCACCATCGATCACTCGCCGCCCTGCTGGCCCTCGTCCTCGCCGGCGCCGGCTGCGCGTCCGAGGACGCCGCCGAATTGCACCCCGACGAGGAGTTCTCCATCGATGGTCCGTTCGAGACCACGCCCCCGCCGGGCAAGGACGACGGCCCCTACCGCAAGGGGCTGGCGGTCGCCACCAACACCACCGCGACCCAGGTCTGGTCGGCCAAGAACGCCTGGGAGGATCGTGACACCCCGAACGCCCGCAAGGCCGGCGTCGCGTGGGCCGAGAACAGCGGCCTCAACTGGGACGAGAAGTACTCGGCGTGGATCAACGGGCTGCGTCGCGTGCGCGGCGCGGCCGGCTACTACGACACCTTCGAGATGACGACGCCGTGGGGCAAGACCGTGATCGCGCCCTCGCTGGAGTGCGCCGAGGTCGCCATCTTCATGCGCGCGACCTTCGCGGCGTGGTACCAGCTGCCCTTCTTCATGGAGGCGGTCGACGCGCGCGGCGTGCGGGTGTACTTCGGCCACAACGGCATCCGCACCGCGGCCGGCAAGTATGGCGCGACGCCCAACTTCGCCACCGCGTACGCCGACACCAGCGCGACGCCGCCGGCGGACATCGTCAACGGCTGGCCCAAGGACGCCAAGCTGCGCAGCAAGGGGCTGGCCGGTGGCGAGGACGTGCAGCCGTTCCCGGCCGGCACCCGCTTCGGCGCCTTCGCCGACGAGATCCACCTCAACAAGCGCGCCGGCCACTTCCTCATCCTGCTGCTCGACTACTTCGGCTCGATGAACCTGGCCGACAGCGCCAACACCTACAACCTGGTGCCCGACCGCGTGCGCGCCGGCGACGTCCTGCTGGAGCGCTGGCAGCGCGTCGGGATCGGCCACACCCTGCTGGTCAAGACCGTGGGCCGCAGCGCCGACGGGCGCATCACCGCCGAGCTGGCGTCGGGCTCGATGCCGCGCCGGCAGCCCAAGTGGGAGGACGAGACGGTGTCGAAGGGCTCGTTCGAGAACCCGTACACCGGCGGCATGGGCGCGGCCGACGACGGCACGCCGTACGCCAAGCTGGGCGGTGGCCTCAAGCGCTGGCGCGTGACCAAGAACATCGCCGGGGTGTGGACCAACACCTGGATGGCGGCCGACGAGAGCGCCTGGATCAACGACACCGACACCGCGCGCATCAGCGCTCGGCCCGAGACCTTCGGGCGCATCCTGGGCGAGGTCTCGCCGGCCGAGAAGCGCATGGCGTACCTCGGGCAGATCGCGGATGCGCGCCTGCACCTGTCGCGCTACCCGGCGTCGTGCTCGGCGCGCGAGCGCCGCGAGGACGCCTTCGACCGGCTGTACGAGCTGGAGCGCCAGCAGAGCGGCCGCTCGCGCGCGGCGGTGGACACCCTGTACCGCACCCACGAGGACTATGTCTTCGCCAAGCTGGAGTACACGAAGTCGAAGACCTGCTGCTGGAACTCCAGCACGGCGGACATGTACCGCATCATCATGGACCGCGCCGAGAAGCTGCAGATGGACGCCCAGGCCTGCGTGGCGCCCGAGGTCTTCATGAACGACGGCGGCTATGGCAAGTGGAAGAGCTTCGCGACCGCGACCGGGCGCGCGGCGCAGTGGAAGGAGTGGGCCGAGGACGAGCCGTGCGCGCAGCGTGACGTGGCGGCCGACACCGCGGTGCCGGCGGGCACGCCGTGGTGCTCGGTCAGTGGTGGCGGCGGAGGCGGCGGGGCGACCTGCACCGACGACGCCCAGGAGCAGAACGACAGCCGCGAGACCGCCAAGCTGCTGGCGCGCGGCAGCTATCCCAGCCTGGTCATCTGTGGCGGGGACGACGACTTCCTGGCGGTGACGGTGCCGGCGGGCGGCGCGCTGACGGCGAAGATCACGTTCTCGAACGCTGTGGGCGACCTGGATCTCGAGCTGTTCGCGCCGGGTGGCGAGAAGCTCGGCAGCTCGGCGGGCACCGGCGACAGCGAGACCGTGACCAAGACGGGGCTTCCGGCCGGCACCTATGTGGTGCGCGTGACCGGGTATGACGGTGCCGTCGGCGGCTATGCGCTGACCCTGCAGTAAGGAGTACGATGGCCCGGTGAGTGACCTGCTCGACCGGGTGATCGCAGCTGATCTGGCGCTGGACGACGAGTACGGCGCGACGCTGACCAACCACCTGCCGATGGCGGCGACGGCCTTGCACATCATGGCCGGCTGGCTCGGCTCGACGGGAGCGCAGCTGGAGTCGTTCGTGGCGCACTATCGCAAGCGCCTGGAGCCGCGGCGCGAGCGCGAGGCGCTGCTGCCACTGGCGCGCCTGCCGCGCGAGGCGGTGCTGCGCAACCTGGGCGACTACGACCTGACGTCGTCGTTCCAGGAGCTGTTCGAGGCCGCGCTGGTGAAGCGGTCGCTCGAGGACGTGGTGGCCGAGTGGCTGCCGGTGCTGGGGCCGGGGCTGCCGGGGGCGGCGGGGCACGGCGTGCTGCGGCTGTACTTCGCGCTGCTGGCGTCGTCGCGGGTGCGGCCCGAGACGGCGCGCGCGGAGCTGGCGCGCGCGCTGGCCTACGCGGCGGGGCGGTTTCGCAACCTGCGGCGCGTCGTGCTGCCCGCGGGGGCGCCGGCGGCGTGGCCGCGCAGCGCGCCGGAGTCGGTGCCCACCGGGCCGCCGCCGAAACCGCGCGCGCTGCTGGAGACGCTGGCGGCGCGGTCGTTCGTGACCGAGGCCGAGCGGGCGCTGCTGGGCGAGTTCGGCCTCATCCTGTATCAGCACAGCGAGCTGGCGGCGCGGCCCGAGTTCCAGCAACTGGTGGCGGGCACCAGCGTGGAGTTCGAGTGGCACGCGGTGCTGGCGGTGCTGGCGCACGTGGCCTGCGAGCGGCCCGGCTTCGTGCTGCTGCACGCGCTGACGGTGGGGCAGGCGCTGTGTGCGCTGGAGGAGCTGCTGCCTGCGGTCGATCACAAGCCGCACCGGCGCGGCTGGGTCGACTTCGCGGTGGCGGCCTGGCTGTGCGAGGGGCTGAGCTTGCCGGCGGGGGCGCGCCCTGTGGGGGATGTCACGGCGCTGGCGGCGGCGGCGCGCGGCACCCTGGACGACCACGGGCTCAAGGCCGCGTATGCGTTGCACGATCTGTATGCGCGCTTCGGCGACCCGGTGTTCCTTGCCGCGGGTACGCGGCTGTGTGCCATGTTCACGCGGGCGGGCTAGGGCAGGGGTTGCCGCGGATTTCCTTTTCGATCGGGGCCGGGGTGGGGGACCAATAGGGCATGACCAAGCTGGTGGTGTGTGCGGTGCTCGGGCTCGGCCTGACGGGCTGCTTCGGCTTCGACGGCGGTCGGGGTGACGACGACGACGACATCTTGCCGGTGCCGACGGCGCCGCCGCGCGTCGATGCAGGGATCACGCGCGACTCCGGCCCCAGCGGTGGTGGCCGTGACGCCAGCGTGAGCAGCATGTGCGCCTCACAGCTGGTGTCGGAGGGCAACCTGGCCGCCGAGTGCAACGACCTCGAGGTCACGCGCGGTCCGCGCGAGGTCGCGCTGTCGGCGCAGCAGCTGGCCTGCCAGCTGGTCGGGCGCTGGCGCCTGTGCAACCACCTCGGCGGCTTCGAGCGCCCCTATGGCGCGCGCAACATCGCCGGCATCCAGCTGGCCGCCGACGGTCGCTTCAACCACATCATCAGCGACGGCTTCGGCGGCACGATGTTCGACACCAGCCCCGCCGGCAGCGGCGAGTACAAGCCCAACATGGAGCCCGACTCCAGCGGCGCCTTCCTGCGCTGGACCCTCGACTATGACGACGGCGAGATCGTCGAGCTGTACGGCGTGTTCTCCAAGGACGGCAGCGAAATGGTGTCCGACCGCTGGAACGCGGGGTCGGTCGAGACCCGCTTCGTGAGGACCGGCCGCTGAGCACGAGCTACGACGCCGTCGCGACCAGCATGCTGCGCTCGACCGCGCCGTCCACGGCGACGCCGTCGGCCTCGACATACAGGTGATCGCCGACCACGGTGACGGCCCAGCGCTGGCGGGTGGTGTCCTTGGCCAGCGCGGTCACCAGGGCGGGGTCGACCATCCACAGCTCGATGTCGCCGAAGCGCTTGTGGGTGAACTCGCCTGACTCGAGCTCGGCCAGCAGCTCGGCGCGGCGGCGTGGGCCGGCGAAGACGCAGGCGACCTTGGCGCCGGCGTGGTGCGACAGCACGCGGCGCAGCTCCTCGGTCCGCGCGGTGCCGCACTCGATCCAGGTCGTGACCCGGCCGGTCAGATCGTGGGCCCACAGATCGGCGGCGCCCGGCGTCGACAGGCCGGGGCCGAAGGTCAGCCCGGGCTCGTGCAGCAGGCACAGCGCCAGCATGCGCAGGGTCAGGTGCTCCAGCGTCTCGGATGGGTGCAGCGCGGCGTGCACCGGCTCGTCGAGGTCGACGCCGCGGTCGACGTTCGACAGCCTGAGCTTGTACTCGACCCGGCTGCCTTGCAGCGCCATCAGTGCCGCTCGTAGAGCGGAACTGATGTCCGGTTCCGGCTCATGGCGACACCGTGTAGCGCAGGCGGACCGCGTCGACCGACGGCGCGGCGTCGCCGTTGGAGGTCAGCTCGACGCGGTACTGCACGAACTGCGCGGCGGGCGCCGGGTTGGGGCTGCCGGCCGGGTCGGTCAGCGCGGCCGACCAGGTCGCGGCCAGGCAGGCCGCCGCGGTGGCGCCGCTGCGCGTCTTGACCACCACCGACGACCCCGCGGGCACGCGCGGGAACCACTCCACGTTGCCCAGCGCGGCCACCGTGGGGCCGAGGT
>JBGASF010000048.1:0-48992 GCA_044229835.1 Polyangia bacterium
GCCTGCACCGGCATCCGCGGCCCGCGCCCGCCCGCGTAGATCCCCGCGAGATCGGTCATCGTGATGACGTCCTCGCTCATGATGCACAGGCGCTCGATCACGTTCTTGAGCTCGCGCACGTTGCCCGGCCAGTCCTCGGCCCCCAGCGCGGTCACCACCGTGGCCTCGACCTGCTTCCGGCGAAAGCCGTTCTCGCGGCAGCAGATCTCGACGAACGAATCCACCAGCAGCGGGATGTCCTCGCGGCGCTCGCGCAGCGACGGCGACACCAGCGGCACCACGTTGAGCCGGAAGAACAGGTCCTCGCGGAAGCGCCCGCCCGCGACCTCGCGGGCCAGATCCTTGTTGGTCGCCGCGATGACCCGGGTGTCGATCTTGAACGTGCGCTCGCCGCCCACGCGCACCAGCTCGCCGGTCTGCAGCACGCGCAGCACCTTGGCCTGCGCGCTCGCGGTCATGTCACCGATCTCGTCGAGGAAGATCGTCCCGCCGTCGGCGACCTCGAACAGACCGCGCTTGCGCCCGGTCGCGCCGGTGAAGGCGCCGCGCTCGTGGCCGAACAGCTCGCTCTCGATGAGCTCGGCCGGGATGGCCGCGCAGTTGACCTTCACGAACGGCCCGCTGGCCACCGACGACGCCTTGTGGATGGCGCGCGCGATCAGCTCCTTGCCGGTGCCGCTCTCGCCGGTGATCAGCACGCGCCCCTTGGTCGGCGCCACCTTGCCGATCTGCTGGAACAGCGCCTCCATCACCTTGCTGCGCCCGACCATCTCCCAGCGGCCCTGCACCGCGGCGCGCAGCTCGCCGACCTCGCGCTGGATCACGCGCCGCTCCAGCGCGTTGCGCAGCGTCACCAGGGTGCGCTCGCGATCCAGCGGCTTCTCCAGGAAGTCGAAGGCGCCCGACTTGGTCGCGCGCACCGCGTCCTCCACGGTGGCGTGGCCCGAGATCATGATGATGGGGGCCTCCAGCTCGGCGTCGCCCTTGAAGCGCTCCAGCTGCTCGACCCCGCTGCGCCCAGGCAGCTTGACGTCCATGATGACGACGTCGATGCGCGGGCTGTCGGCCGCGACCTGCTCGGCCTCCTCGGCGCTGCCGGCCTCGAGCACCTCGTAGCCCTCGCCCTCCAGCACCATGCGCAAGGCACGCCGGATGTTGCGCTCGTCGTCGACGACCAGCACCGTCGCGCTAGCCACAGGGCACCTCGGTCACGGCCGGCATGGACGGCGCGAGTCTACTGCATATGGCCCCCTCGAAGCGCAGCTTCGAGGAGCGCCATCCGGTTCCGTTCCGTCCCCAGGGGGGCTCGCGGGTTCAGTTCGAGGCCGGACCCGCTGGCCCGTCGCCCGTCGCGCCCGGCTCGACCTCGGCGCCCGGCGCGTCCTCGACCACCACCGCGGGCGCAGCCTCGCCCGGCGTCGCCGTCGGCGCCGGCGTGCGCGCCATCACGGTCGCTGCTCCGCTACCCTTGCCCTCCAGCGCCAGCATCACGCTGGGCGTCGACAGCGTCAGGCTGGCCAGCGCCGCCTCGCACGCCGGACGCCGCTGCTGCGCCGCCTTCTCGTTGTAGACGCACTGCACCGACAGGCCATGAAACCCGGTCGACGCCAGCGCCACCGCGTGCGCGCGGGTCAGGCCGCGCAGCTTGTGCTTCTTGATCGACCACTCGACGCGGGCGTCGGCGCGGTTGCCGCGCACCTGCTCGGTCGACGACGCCACCACCACCTTCAGCCCGACCATGCCGCGCTTGACGCGCGCCTTGTAGTCGCTGACGAAGGCGCGCGCCTGCGCGGTCGCGGTCTCGGGCGCGGTCCCCGGCGTGGTGGCCCAGGTCAGCACCAGCATGGCGTCGCCACCCGGCGCCGCGAAGGCCTGCGCCAGCCCGTGCACCACGGCGTCGCCCGCCGCGCCGACCGCCTCGACCGCGCTCGACGCCCGCGCCGCCAGCACGGGATCGTCGGTCCAGCCCGCGGGCACCTTCAGGGTCGCGGCGAGATCGTCACCACACGCGAGCGTCACCGTGCGCGGCTTGCCCTCGCGCGGGGCCTCCGCCGTGCGCGGCTTGCCCTCGCGCGGGGCGTCCGCCGTGCGCAGCGCCTCGGCGCGCGCTGGCCCCGCGCTCGCGCCGGCGAGTGCCAGCCCGGCGACCACCGCCAGCGGCAGCCCGATGCGCGAAAGCCCCATGTCCCCAGAATATGCCTACAGCGGGAGCAGCGCCACTTCTTGCCCAGGCTCCACACCCAGCTCCGACCGGGTGGTCGCCCCCAGCCGGACCTCTCCGCTCTCCGCCAGCTCGATGGGGGCCTGCACGGCCTGGAACCAGGGCGCTCGCCCGGGCTCGAAGGCGACCAGCGCCGGCTTGCCCTGACCCTCGCCGAGCGTATCGGCGCTCACGCGTGCACGTCGCGCGGCCTTGACCAGGGTGATGTCGTCGGTGCGCGCCGAGAAGTGCGGTCCGCCGTCGAAGGGGTCGATCTGACTGGCGTATTCGAAGCCGATCTTGCGCAGCATGCGCTCCACGCCGCGGGTGTCCGGTCCGACCACACCGATGACCGCGCGCACATTGACCGGCAGCAGCGCGGTGTACAGGGTCTCCTGCGGGAACAGGGCGCGGATGAACTCCTTGTTGTCCTTCGACAGCAGGTCCGCGCGCTGGTAGGTCAGCCCGGTGAAGTGTCGGCCCAGCGCCTCCCACAGGATGCTGGTGCCGTCCTCCTCCAGCGGGGGCAGCAGCTCCGACAGCACCACATCGCGGAAGCGCTCGCGGTGCATGGCGATGTAGAGGAAGCGCAGATACGACAGCATGCGCCCCAGCGCGCCGGGCCGGCCGCGGTACTCGGGCAGCAGGATGAGGCCGCCGATCTCGGTCGGACCATCGTAGTTGTATTTCAGCTGCAGGGTCTGGTGCACCGCGTAGTGATCGATGCTCTCGGAGTAGCGCTCGACCTTGCCGACCTCGAAGTAGACATGGGGCGAGCGCCGCGTGCCGTGCTGGGCATGGATCATCGAGGTTCCGATGATGCGACGTGCGTCACGGTCTTCGAGCACGAAGATGTACTCGCGCTTGAAGGTGTCGACCTCGCCCGCGAACGAGCGCTCGGCCAGGTCGAGGATGTGGGTCAGCACCTCGCGGTCGTCCGGGAGGTTGACCGTGTCGAGGTGCTTGGCGACCTCGTGGACCTGATCGAGATCACCCCGCTGCGCCGCCCTGATGACGAACATCGCGCGGGTTTTAGCACGCATTTCGGCCCTGAACGCTGTACATTCGCTGCCTGAAAGCGCGCAGCTGTGGCGGCCATGTCGCGCAGCTCCACGCGCGGTAGATGAAGGAGTCGTCATGCGCCATGTGTGTTGTCTGATGAGCCTCGCGTTGCTCGCGGGTGGCTGCGGACCGAGCAGTGGTGGTGGCGGCGGTGGCGACGGCGGCAAGGCAGATGGTGGTGGCGCGCTGAGCGGCATCACCGCGGTGGTGGTCGCGCCGGCGTCGGTCACGCTGACGACCACCGGCGGCGTCGCCGCGACGCAGGCGTTCACCGCGACCGGCACCTTCATGGGCGGTCGCAGCTCCGACGTGACCGCGCTGTGCGCCTGGTCGCTGGGCGACGCCGGCCTGGGCACCATCGCGGGCGGACAGTACACCTCGGTGACCGATCGCGGCGGCAGCACGCTGGTGACCGCGGCGTGCGGCGCGGTGTCGGGCACCGCGATGCTGACGCTGCGCTACGAGAGCGTGCGGGTGTCGACCAGCGGCGGCTCGACGGCGCCGGCCGACGCGCCGACCAAGTTCACCTCGACCACGGTCGACCCGTCGCTGGCGCCGCTCGTGGTGTACCCGCTGGATGGCGCGCTGGTGCCGAAAAACCTGGGCCAGATGGAGATCCAGTGGCGCAAGTCGATCGGCCCCGCCGATCTGTTCGAGGTCTCGCTGACCAGCCCGACCGTCAGCATCAAGGTCTACACCAACGTGCTTCGCGCGCTGGGCGGCGTCTACGCCATCGAGCCCACCGAGTGGAGCGCGCTGGCCAACAGCACGGCCGGCGAGACCGTCACCATCAAGGTGCGCGCGGTGCTCGCCGCGGACCCGTCCAAGGTCGGCGAGTCGACCCCGGTGCGCCTCAGCATCGGTAAGGACGTGGTCAACGGCGGGATCTACTACTGGTCGGCCACCGGCGCGACCACCCAGGAAGGCATCATCCGCCACCGCTTCGGTGACCTGACGCCGCCGGCGCCCTTCTACACCAAGGCCGACGGCAACGCCCTGTTCAACGATGGCAAGACCGACCACTGCGTGGCCTGCCACGCCCTGTCGCGCGACGGCACCAAGATGGCCATCACCTACAACGGCGGCGACGGCCCGGCCTCGGTGCTCAACGTGATGGACAAGACCGCGCTGCTGCCGGTCAACCGGGTGGCGTGGAACTTCGCCTCGCTGAACCCCGACGGCACCCGCATGGTGACCGCCAAGGGTGGCGCGCTGCGGATCTATGACATCACCGCGGGGCCGACCAACGGCCAGGTCGTGGGCGGCGTCGAGATCCCGGGCGGCGGGCAGGGCACCCACCCCGACTGGTCGGCTGACGGCCACGCCATCACCTGGACCAAGAAGGGCAACGCCGGCTCGGACTGGGACTACACCGGCGGCTCGATCTACGTCACCAACGACAGCACCGGCACCTTCAACACCAGCACGCCCATCGTGCCCTCGGCCGGCGAGAACAACTACTACCCGAGCTTCTCGCCCGACGGCGAGTGGGTCCTGTTCAACCGCGCCACCGGGACCTCGTACAACAACGGCAACGCCGAGCTGTGGGTCGTCAAGTCGAGCGGCGGCACGCCCATCAAGCTCACCGCCGCCAGCGGCGCCGCCAACAACGCCAACTCGTGGCCACGCTGGAGCCCGTTCGTGCAGCGCAACGGCCCCAACGGCAAGCTGCTCTACCTCACCTTCTCCTCGCAGCGCGACTACGGCATCGAGCTGGTCGGCGTGCGCAAGCCGCAGATCTGGATGGCCGCCTTCGACCCCAGCCTGGCCACCGCCGGCTCCGACCCCTCCAGCGTCCCCTTCTGGCTGCCCTTCCAGGACATGACGACCAACAACCACATCGCCCAATGGGCGACCCAGATCATCGGAATCGACTGACCCCGCAGCGGTTCACTCGTCCGTCTCCGCCCCCGCCTCCGTCTCCGCCTCCGCTTCCGCCCCCGTCATTCCCCGTTGCCTGTGACCTGTCACCTGTGCCCTGTGGCCTGTTTGTCCGGGCTCCGCCTCCGTCATTCCCTGTCGCCTGTGACCTGTCACCTGTGCCCTGTGACCTGTTTGTCCGGGCTCCGCTAAGGCAAAGCCGCCGCAACCACCGCCATCGGCACCGCAACCGCCACCTGCATCGGCAGCTCCCTCGCCGCCAGCAGCACCTCCGGCTCCGCCACCACGAGCCCCAGCCCCGCCTTGCCAGTCCGCTTGTGCGAACGCAGCACCCCCAGCTCGTTGCCCTGCTTCGCCTGGTCCGCCGCCGCCGCCGCGCCGGGCGCGCGCGCCGCGATCTCCTCGTCGACCCAGGTCAGGATCTTGGGCAGCGCCTCGATGGTGGCGGGCTGGATGTCGTGCATCAGCACGATCACACGCCCCTCGGCGCGCGCGATGTGGCTGGTGACCTCGCTGAAGGCCAGCCCGGCGTCGCGCGTCTTCCACTCCTGCGGATCGATGTCCCAGTGCGTGTGCTCGACGCCCGCCGCCGCCAGCACCTTGGTCACCCGCGCGCACTTGTCACCATACGGGGTCCGGAACAGCACGCTGCGCGACCCGATGACCTTCTCGATGGCGCGCTCGCTGGCCTCGATCTCCTCGGCCCCGCGCGCCTCGCTGATCTGACACAGATGCAGATGCGACTGGGTGTGGTTGCCGATCAGGTGCCCCTCGGCATGCGCGCGCCTGAGCAGCGCCCGCCGGGCCTGCGCCGTCTCCGACTTGCCGCCCAGGTTCTTGCCATTGACGAAGAACACCGCGCGCACCTTGTGCAGCGCCAGCGCGTCCAGCACCTTGCCGGTCAGGGCGTGGTCGGGGCCGTCATCGAAGGTGAACACCACCTCGGGCCCCTGCGCCGCCGGCGCCGCCACCCGCTGCAGTGGCCCCGCCAGCACCCCGGCGACCTGCTTCAGCCGCAGCGACAGCCCGCTCGGCCCGGTCGCCACCCGCTGCCGCGACACGATGGCCTGCGCCGTCCGCGGCCCGCGCAGGTAGCGCGCACCCAGCACGCCCGCCACCCCGGCCAGCCCGATCACCAGGAGCCCGATCCACAACCCGCGCTTTCGCGATGTCTTCGTCATGATCCCGCAAGCCCCCGCTGCGGGACTCTACGCTGTGGACAGCTTCCGCATTCCCGAGTCATCGGGCAACTTTCCAGACCGACGACCCAGGAAGCGCGAGCCGCCTAGAAGGGAATGTCGTCGTCGCCGCCGCGCCCGCCGCCGCCACCGCCACCCCAGTCGTCGCTCGGAGGCGGCGCATCATCACCGCCACCGCCACCGCCACCACCGCCACCCTTGGGCGCGCCACCACCACCACCCCCGCGCGGGCCACCGCCACCGCCGCCGCCGCCACCGGCACGCTCGCCACCGCCACCCGCGCCGCCGGCACGCTCGCCGCCGCCGCCACCCAGGAACTGCACGCGATCAGCCACGATCTCCGTGGTGTAGCGCTTGTTGCCTTCCTTGTCGTCCCACTGCCGGGTCTGCAGCCGACCCTCGACATAGGCAGTGCGCCCCTTCGACAGGTACTTGCCACAGTTCTCGGCCTGCTTGCCCCACACCACGACGCGATGCCACTCGGTGCGCTCCTGCTTCGCGCCGTTCTTGTCGGTCCATGACTCGTTGGTGGCCATGCGCAGCTCGCAGACCGCCTGGCCGCCGGGGGTGTACCGCACCTCCGGGTCGGCGCCGAGATTCCCGATCAAGATCACCTTGTTGACGCTTGCCATCCCGTTCCTCCTCGACCCGCGCACTCTACACACAAGCGGGTCATGCGGGAAGACTACAGGGTCCCTCTGACAGAGGGCCGTGCTAGCTTCCCCACCATGAGACTGACGGCTGCGGTTCTCGTCCCCGGATTGCTCATTTTGGCCGGCTGCGGCGCTGCGCAGCACACCGGCAGTGGCCGCTATGAAGAGGTCAAGGTCACCCGTGCCGTGCTGTACCAGAACGGCATCGGCTACTTCGAGCGGCGCGGCCGCATCCACGGCAACCTCATCACGCTGCGCATCCGCCCCGACCAGATCGCCGACATCCTGAAGTCGCTGACCGTGGTCGATCTGGCGCGCGGTCGCGCGGTCTCGGTCGCGCTGCCGGTCGAGAAGTCGCGCGCCCGCCAGCTCGCCGAGCTGCCCGAGCAGGTCAAGGCCCAGGGCGGCATCCTGGCCGTCGCGCACGCCTTCCGCGGCGCGCGCGCCACCGTGACCGGCGCCGAGGGCTCGGCCTCGGGCCGCCTGGTCGGGGTCGAGCGCATCGAGACCGGCGCCGGCCGCGACGGCACGCCAGCTACGAGTGGCGGCTGACCGTGCTGGCCGCCGGCGGCGACCTGCGCACCTTCGCGGTGAGCAAGGTGCGCTCGCTGCGCCTGCTCGACAAGTCGCTGGAGCTTGGCCTCGAGCGCAGCCTCGACGTCGCCCTCAACGAGGGCAGCTGGAAGCCGATCGATCTGCAGGTGCGCCTGACCGGCCCGGCGCCGCACGACATCGTGGTGTCCTACGTGGTCGAGATGCCGGTGTGGAAGCCGGCCTATCGCGTCCTGGTGCAGCCTGGCGGCAAGGCCCTGGTCCAGAGCTGGGCCGTGGTCGACAACGTCTCGGGCGAGGACTGGAAGGACGTCAAGCTGTCGCTGACCGCCGGCACCCCGCTGGCCTTCACTTACGACCTGTACACGCCGCGCTACGTGGCGCGCCCCGATCTGTCGCCCTCGCAGGACCAGATCATGGCCGGCAACAGCTACCCGACCACCGAGGGCGGCGAGTACTACGACTCGCCGGCGGACGACGAGTACGGCGGCGACGGCGCCTATGACAAGTCGCCGCGCCCGGCGGCGCCCCCCGCCGCGACGCGCAGCGGCGGCGGCTACGGCGGCGGCATGGGCCGCGGCCCCGCGACCACCACGCCGCGCTACAACGATCGCAAGGTCACCGCCGAGGATCTGCAGCGCAACTTCCAGACCCTGGTCGCCGGCACCGGCGTGGGCAGCCTGTTCCGCTACGACATCCAGGCTCCGGTCACGGTCGAGGATCGGCGCAGCGCGCTGGTGTCGATCGTCAACGCCATGGTCCCCGGCGAGGACGTCATGCTGTTCCGGGTCGGCGTCGATTCCTCCAGCCCGTACCGCGCGGTGCGCCTCAAGAACGACACCGGCTTCGTGCTCGAGGCCGGCCCGGTCGCGATCTACCGCGATCAGACCTTCCTCGGCGAGGCGCTGAGCGGCCGCCTGGAGGAGAAGGCGCACGTCTTCGTGCCCTACGCGCTCGACACCCGGGTGCGCGTCTCGCTCGACGAGCAGACCGACGAGCAGGGGCTGCGCCTGGTGTCCATCGTCAACGGCGTCATCACCGCCGAGACCAAGGGCGTCACGCGCTACGTGTACGAGGTCGACAACCGCGCCCCCGAGGCGTCCACGCTGTACGTGCAGCGCGCGCGCCGCACCGGCTGGAAGATCATCAAGGTCACCGCCGACGACAAGCCGGCCAGCGCCGCCGACATCATCGAGGAGAAGGGCGTCTACTACATCCCGCTCAAGGTGCCCGGCAACGGCAAGACCCGCGTCGTGGTCGAGGAGGAGACCCCGACCCAGCGTCAGGTCAACTTCTTCAGCGACCTCGGCCGGCGCGTCACCGCGCTGTACCTGGAGGGCCCCAACCGCGATCCCAAGCTGGCCAAGCAGATGCAGGAGGCCACCACCATCCAGGACGAGCTGGGCCAGCTCGAGCAGCAGATCAACACCCTGGCCGAGAACCGTCGCGTCCTCGGCGAGCGCCAGAACGAGGTGCGCCAGAACATCGCCGAGCTGCGCAAGTTCAAGGGCAACGACGACCTGCTCGGCAAGCTGACCAAGACGCTGACCGAGCTCGAGGACCAGCTCAACGACGCCACCCGCAAGCATGTGCAGGCGACCACCCGGCGCACCGAGCTGCGTGATCGGCTGGCGACGCTGTTCCGGAGCATGACGCTCTGATGTCGGCGGTCGCCAACCTGGGGCCGTCGGACGACGTGGAGGAGGCGGCGCCGGCGGCACCGGCGCCGGAGTCGGCGGTGAATCCGCTGCCCGCGCTGCGCCTCGCGGTGGTGGTGCCGGCCTTCAACGAGGCCGCCGCCATCACGGCGGTGGTGCGCTCGGTGCCGAGCTGGGTCGAGCGCGTCATCGTGGTCGACGACGCCAGCGCCGATGACACCGCGGCGCGCGTGCGCACCCTGGTGCGCCCTGGGCTGGAGCTGGTGGTGCACCGCGAGAACCGCGGCGTCGGCGCCGCCATCGTGACCGGCTACCGGCGCGCGCTGGCGCGTGGCATCGACGTGGTGGTGGTGATGGCCGGCGACGGCCAGATGGATCCGGCCGACCTGCCGGCGCTGCTGGCGCCCATCGCGGCCGGCGGGGCTGACTATGTGAAGGGCAATCGCTTCAAGGATCCCGCCGTGTGGAGCGTGATGCCGCCGGCGCGCATCTTCGGCAACCTGCTGCTCAGCCTGGCCACCAAGGTGACCTCGGGCTATCGCCAGCTGTTCGACTCGCAGTGTGGCTACACCGCGGCGACGCGGGGGGCGCTGCAGGCCATCGATCTCGATCGGGTGTTCCCTCGCTATGGCTACCCCAACGACGTGCTGGCGCGGCTGCACGCCGCCGGCATGCGGGTCAGCGACGCGCCGGTGCGCGCGGTGTACGGCCCCGGCTGGCACTCGGGCATCAAGGTGCCCGCGGTGGTGTATCCGATCTCGTGGGTGCTGCTGCGCTCGTGGCTGTGGCGCGTGGCGCAGCCGGTGCTGCGGGCGCTGCCGGCGCGGGCCGGGCGCGAGGCGGCCTCGGAGTAGCCGTGCGCATCGGGGTGGTCACCACGTCGTACCCGGCCAGCGAGGGCGATCCCGCGGGCAGCTTCGTGCGTGGCTTCGCGCGCTGGCTGGCCACGCAGGGCGCGAGGGTCGAGGTGCTGGCGCCGGTGCGCGGGGCGGCGTTGGGGGAGAACGAGCACGAGAACGAGAACCGGAAGGAGAACGAGAACGGGCACGGGCACGGGCACGGGCACGGGCACGAGGGTGAGAAGGGGCGCGGGTACGACGAGGTCGATGATCCTGGTGTCACCGTGGAGCGCGTGCGCTTCGCACCGCAGCGGTTCACGCGGGCGCTGGCGACCGGGTTGCCCGACGCGCTGGAGAGATCGCGCGGCGCCTGGGTGATGGGCGCGCTCGCTGCCGGCGCGCTCACCGCGGCGGCGGCGCGGCGCCACGCGCGCTGGGATGCGCTGGTCACCCACTGGCTGGTGCCCTGTGGCGCCATCGGCGCGGCGCTGGCGCGCAGGCCGAAACGGCCCCACCTGGCCATCGCGCACTCGGGCGATGTGCATCTCGCGCTGCGGCTCGGGCTGGCGCCACGCCTGGCGCGCGCGCTGCTGCGCAGCCAGACCGACGTGGTGTTCGCCTCGGCCGAGCTGCGCACCGCGTTCCTCGCTGGCGCGGGCGCGCACGCCGAGGCGCTGGCGCAGGCCAGCCGCGTGGTCGCGATGGGCACCTCGGCGGGGCCGCCACCCTCGCTGGCCGAGCGCGCGGCGGCACGCGCGGCGCTGGCCCCCGAGGCGCCGCTGCTGCTCGGCTTCATGGGGCGCCTGCAGCCCATCAAGGGAGTCCACCACCTCATCGACGCCGTGCACGCCACCGGCACCCAGGCGCTGATCGCGGGTGCCGGCCCCGAGCGGGCCACCCTCGAGGCGCGTGCCCTGGCTCACCAATCCCGGTCGGTCCACTTCCTGGGCGGGCTCCCCGCTGGATCCCCCGCCTGGCGCCAGTTCTTCGCCGCCATCGACGCCCTGGTGGTGCCCTCGGTCGAGCTCGACGGCGGTCGCACCGAGGGCACACCGGTCGTGATCGCCGAGGCGCTGGCCCATGGTGTCCCCGTCCTGGGCGCCGCCACCGGAGGCGTCGCCAGCGCCATCGGCGACGCCGGCCTGGTCCACCAGACGCCCACCGCCCTCATCGAGAACATCAGCAAGATCAACACTCTGCGCACTTGTCTCGAGGACTTGCGGCGCAACGCCATCGCGCGGGCGCCCAGCGTCGGCTGGCCCCAGGTCGGTGCCGACCTGGCCGCAGCGATGTTGCCATCTCGTGACGGCATGGCTATAGTGCAACGCGTCAATCGTGTATGGCCGGTCACCCCGGCGAGTCGGGAGGAAGTCAGCAACCGATGCAGCGCGATCTCGACGTCCACTGTACCGTCCTCGTCCCCTTCGCCGACGACGAGGACTTCCTTGGCCCCCGCATCCGGCAGGTCGCCTCGCACCTGAAGGGGCTGGGGGTCTCCTTCGAGATCCTGGCCATCGACGAGGGCTCGGGTGACAACAGCCTGTTCGTGCTGACCCTGGCGCACCGCGAGATCGCGGAGCTGTCGCTGGTCGGCGGCGCTGCCCCTGGTCGCGGCTTCGCCCGCGGCGCCGAGCTGGCCCGCGGCAGCATCCTCATCCTCATCGATCCCCGCGTCGAGGCGCCGCTGGCACCCGTGGCCATCGCGATGCGCCGCATCGAGGACGGCGCCGACGCCGTGGTCTTCCCCGGCCGCATGGTGATCGCCCGTCGCGCCCGCACCTGGCAGATCCTGTCGCGGCTGCGCGGCCGCCTGCCCGGCCTGGACGCCATGCTGTCGCGCAAGGCCCGCCGTGCCGGCCTGCACATCGAGGCCCCCAGGACCGCCGGTGGCTTCGGCCGCGAGGAGCGCGCCGCGCTGCACCGGCTGGCCGCCCGTGGCCCGCGCGCCGTGTTCGCGATGTTCGCCGGCGTCTTCAGTCGCTAGCGCCGCGTAGCGGCGCCATCGACTGTCCGTCTCCGGCCCCCGATCCGCGATCTCCGATCTTCCCAGATCCAGGTGGCTTGCCCGCCCGGCCCCGCCTATCATTGGGCCGTGGGTTGGTACATTCCTGCCATTCTGGCGCTCGGGCTCCTGATCATCGTGCACGAGGGCGGTCACTTCATCGTGGCCCGCCTGTGCAAGATGAAGGTCGAGCGCTTCAGCCTGTTCTTCGGTCCCGCCATCTTCAAGTTCAAGCGCGGGGAGACCACCTTCCAGATCGGGTCCATCCCGCTGGGCGGCTTCGTGCAGATCTCGGGCATGAACCCGCACGAGGAGATCGACGAGAAAGATCCCTACGTCTATCCCAACCGCCCGGCCTGGCAGCGCTTCCTCGCCATCTTCGCCGGCCCTGGCACCAACTACCTGTTCGCCGTCGTGCTGTGGTTCGTGCTGACTGCGGTCGCGGGCGCCGGCCTGCCGATGGTGATGGGCGTCGAGAAGGGCATGGCCGCCGCCAAGGCCGGCCTGGAGCCCGGTGACACCGTGGTCGCCATCGAGGGCAAGCGGCTGACCTACGACACCAACGCCGCCTTCCGCGACCTCATCAATGGCAGCAAGGGCAAGCCGATCAACATGACGATCGTGCGCCCGGCGCGGAACTTCCGCACCATGGTGCCGTCGTTCAAGGATCCCAGCACGGGCCTCCTGCGCATCGGCCTCATGCCCGGCCCCGAGGGCTGGCTCGACACCGTGGTCGAGGCCGGCTCCGGGCTGCCGCGCGCCGACCTCATCGAGGCGCTGGCCATCGCGCAGCGCGGCCTGCGTCGCGACGACACCCTGGTGCTGGGCGACGGTCGCTCGGCGCGCATCGACGACGCCGTCGCGCTGTCCAAGCTGCTCGAGATCGGCCAGGGCCAGGCCATCTCGGTGACCGCGCGCCGCGCCGCCAGCGAGTTCCCCATCACGGTGTCGCCGACCTGGGACGCCAGCCTGGGCCGCTTCCGCATCGGCATCGCCCTCGACCAGAGCCCCGATCACCGCGTCAAGCCGGGCATCCTCATCGCCGCCAGCTCGGCCATCAAGTACCCGGTCACCGAGTCGCAGAACATCCTCAGCGGCCTGTACCGCGTCGTCACCCGCAAGGAGAAGGGCGAGGTCGGCGGCCCGGTCAAGATCACCAAGTACATCCGCCAGAGCTTCCAGATCGGCTGGGTCGAGGCGGTGCGCCTGCTGGCCATGCTCAACGTCTACCTCGGCCTGTTCAACCTGCTGCCGCTGCCCGCGCTGGACGGCGGCCGCCTGGTCTTCCTGGGCTACGAGATGGTGACCCGCCGCCGGCCCAACCCGCGCTTCGAGGCCGCGGTGCACATGGTCGGCTTCATGGTGCTGTTCGCGCTGATGATCGTCGTGACCTTCAAGGACATCTTCATGTAGTCGCGACCGGGGTCGCGCCGTCGCCGTCGCCGGCGCGCGTGTACACCGCCAGCACGACCCCGATGATGGTCAGCGCGCTGCCCGCCGCCGACAGCGCGGTCAGCGCCTCGCCCAGCAGCAGCACGCCCAGCACCAGCGTGATGACCACCGTGATCTGCGCGATGACGCCCGAGGTCGGCGCGTCGACCCAGCGCAGCGCGCTGGTCATCAAGAGCTGCGCCACCACCGAGAACAGCACGATCACCACCAGGTAGCCCCACATCGCCGGGCCCGGCACCGCGAAGGGCGACGCCAGCGCCGGCCCCAGCGTGCACAGCACCCCGAAGCCCGAGAAGCTGGCGAACACCGTCAGCGCGGTGTCGGTGCGCCGCGCCGCGCGCACCGCGGTCACCGCCACCCCCGAGCACGCCGCCGAGCCCAGCCCCACCGCCAGCCAGCGCAGCGCCGCCGGGTGCTCGATCCCGCGCCCGCCCAGCAGCACCAGCGTGACCCCGGTCAGCGCCACCAGCAGCCCGGCCAGCGTCTGCTTGCGCAGGCGCTCGCCCAGGAACAGCCGCGACAGCAGCGCGGTGAACACCGGCGAGGTGAAGTTCAGCAGCGTGGCCAGCCCGACCCCGATGTGCTCGATGCACAGGAAGTACAGCAGCACCGCGAAGCCGCCGAAGACCCCGCGCAGCACCACCGGCCGCCAGTTGCCCAGCGGCGGCAGCTTGCGCTGCACCGCCACGATGGCCGCCACGCACAGCACCGAGCCCACGAAGCGCGCCAGCGCCACCTGCGGCCCGGTCCACACCCCGGCCGCCCGCTTGGTCGCGAACGCCATCAGCCCGAACAGCACCGAAGAGCCGACACACATCCACAGACCGCGACTGCGCACGCGGCCTCCATATACCATTCCTCTACGGAGGCCAGGGCACCGTCGCCTGCAGCACCGCCTCGGTCAGCGCGCCGGTGCGCAGGTGCGTGACCTTCTGGTAGTCGGGGTCGGCGACCATCTTCGAGAACGCCGCCCGGTTCGGATAGCGCACCAGCAGCACCGCGTCCCAGCTCTGCCCGGCCTCGGCCACCAGCACCGACGAGCCGTCACCGGCGTACACCAGCTCGGCGCCATACTTGGCCGCGAACGGTGTGAAGCCGCGGAAGTACTCGTCATACCGGGCGCGCCCGCCGTCCCCGAAGCGCAGCAGGTTGAGCATCACCACCGGCCCGCCCGGGTCCTCGGCCAGAAAGCGCTTCAGATCTGCCCCACGTGGATCGATCGCCATGGCCCGAATCTACCGGACCGCCGCCTTGACATGCTGCGTCATTGCGCGGACACTTGGGGTCTTTCCCAGGAGTCTGCGTGCAGCCGACGGTCCCCCCAGTCACGCCCAGCGCTCCCGAGGTCGCCGCCAAGGCGACCAACGGCAGCAGCGCCAGCACCACCCGCGTCATTCCTCCCGCCACCGGCGAGAAGACCGGCGCCGAGATCTTCATCGATGGGCTGCTGCGCGAGGGCGTCGAGATGATCTGGGGCTACCCCGGCGGCGCCGTCATCCACATCTACGACGCGCTGTACGGCTCGCCCATCAAGCACATCCTGGTGCGCCACGAGCAGGGCGCGGTGCACATGGCCGACGGCTATGCGCGCTCGACCGGCAAGGTCGGCGTCTGTCTGGTGACCTCGGGCCCGGGCGCGACCAACACCGTGACCGGCCTGGCCAACGCGTACATGGACTCCATCCCGGTGGTGGTCTTCACCGGGCAGGTGCCGCGCCACCTCATCGGCAACGACGCCTTCCAGGAGGCCGACATCGTCGGCATCACGCGGCCGTGCACCAAGCACAACTTCCTGGTGTCGCGCTTCGAGGATCTGCCGCGCATCATGGAGGAGGCCTTCTTCCTGGCGCGCACCGGCCGCCCCGGCCCGGTCCTGGTCGACATCCCCAAGGACCTGCAGGCCATGAAGGGGCCCTACAAGTTCCCCGGCGGCGTCAAGCTGCGCGGCTACAACCCCAACCTGTCGGGCCACATCGGGCAGGTCAAGAAGGCCGCCGACCTCATCCTGCAGGCGCAGCGCCCGGTGCTGTACACCGGCGGCGGCGTCGTGCTGTCGGGCGCCTCGGCCGAGCTGACCCAGCTGGCGCGCTCGCTGGCGCTGCCGGTCACCAACACGCTGATGGGCCTCGGCGCCTACCCCGGCAATGATCCGCAGTTCCTCGGCATGCTGGGCATGCACGGCACCTACGCCGCCAACATGGCGATGGACCAGGCCGACCTCCTGATCGCGGTCGGCGCGCGCTTCGACGACCGCGTCACCGGCAAGCTGGATCGCTTCTCGCTGGGCTCGAAGAAGATCCATATCGACATCGACCCCACGTCGATCTCGAAGAACGTGCGCGTCGATGTGCCCATCGTGGGTGACGTCACCGACGTGCTGCAGAAGCTGAACGCCGAGCTGGGCCGGCGCGGGGTCACCGCCGCGCAGCACGCGCAGAGCATCGCGCCGTGGCTCGCGCAGCTGGCGACCTGGCAGCGCAGCCAGCCGATCTCGTACAGCCAGCCCGATCCGAATGACGTCAAGCCGCAGTACGTCATCGAGCAGATCTGGGAGGCCACCAAGGATCGCGACGCCATCATCTCGACCGAGGTCGGGCAGCACCAGATGTGGACGGCGCAGTTCTACAAGTTCCTGCGCCCGCGGCGCTGGCTGACCTCGGGGGGCCTCGGCACCATGGGCTTCGGCTTCCCGGCCGCCATCGGCGCCGCGCTGGGCAACCCCGACGCGCTGTCGCTGTGCGTCGCCGGCGACGCCTCGTTCGTGATGAACATGCAGGAGCTGTCGACCGCGGTGCAGTACGGCGTGCCGGTCAAGGTCGCCATCATCAACAACGGCTTCATGGGCATGGTGCGCCAGTGGCAGGAGCTGTTCCACGGCGAGCGCTACAGCGAGGTCAACGTGCAGATCCAGCCCGACTTCGTGAAGCTGGCCGAGGCCTGCGGCGCCAAGGGTGGCCGCGCGCGCACCGCCGCCGAGGTGCCGCTGCTGATCAAGCAGATGCTGGAGACGCCGGGGCCGTTCATCGGCGACTTCGTGGTCAACAAGGGCGAGAACGTCTACCCGATGGTGCCGACCGGCAAGGGTCTGGCGGACATGATCCTGGTGTAGTGATGGCTGACGCACAGATCCAGAAGAACGCCTTCAACGAGCCCGAAGAGCGCCAGACCCTGGTGTCGCCGGTGCGCCGGCACACCATCGCGGTCACGGTCGAGAACGAGTTCGGCGTGCTGGCCCGCGTGGCCGGCCTGTTCTCCGGCCGCGGCTACAACCTGGAGTCGCTGTCGGTGGCCGAGACGCTGGAGCCCGGCGTCTCGCGCATCACGCTGACGACCTCGGGCACCGACCTGGTGATCGAGCAGATCACCAAGCAGCTGAACCGCCTCATCAACGTGCTCAAGGTCGTCGACCTGACGGATCTCGTGCGCATCGATCGCGAGCTGGTGCTGATCAAGGTCGCCGCCGAGAGCGCCAGCGCGCGCGACGAGGTCACCCGCGCGGTCGAGGTCTTCCGCGCCAAGATCATCGACGCCTGGCCCCGTGGCTATGTCATCGAGGCCACCGGAGACGCGGCGAAGCTGAAGGGCCTCATCGATCTCCTGCGCCCGCTGGGCATCAAGGAGGTCGTGCGTACCGGACAGGTCGCCATCGCTCGTGGCGACGCAGGAGGTTTGTGATGTCGGACCGCATCCTCATCTTCGACACCACCCTGCGCGACGGCGAGCAGTCGCCGGGCTGGAGCATGAACCTCGACGAGAAGCTGGCCATGGCGCGCGCCCTGGAGAAGCTGCGTGTCGACGTCATCGAGGCCGGCTTCCCGGCGGCGTCCCCCGGCGACTTCGAGGCGGTGCAGCGCATCGCCGAGGAGATCGGCGCCAGCGGCGTGACCCGCATCGCCGGCCTGTGCCGCACCACCGCGGGCGACATCAACCGCTGCTGGGACGCCATCAAGGTGGCCAAGAAGCCGCGCATTCACACCTTCCTGGCCACGTCGCCGCTGCACATGGAGGTCAAGCTGCGCATGCAGCCGGCCGACGTGCTGGCCGCGGCGGTGCGCGCCGTGGAACATGCGCGCTCGCTGTGCGACGACGTCGAGTTCTCGTGCGAGGACGCCACCCGGTCGGACTGGGCCTTCCTGGTCGAGGTCGCGCAGGCCGTCATCGAGGCCGGCGCCACCACGGTCAACATCCCCGACACCGTCGGCTACACGGTGCCGCACGAGTACGCCGCGCTGATCGCGCACCTGCGCAGCAATGTGCGCGGCATCGAGCGCGCCACGCTGTCGGTGCACTGTCATGACGACCTCGGCCTGGCGGTGGCCAACTCGCTGGCCGCGGTGGGCGCGGGCGCACGCCAGATCGAGTGCACCGTCAACGGCATCGGCGAGCGCGCCGGCAACGCCTCGCTGGAGGAGATCGCGATGGCGCTGGCCACGCGGCGCGAGGCCTTCGGCGGCCTGACCACCGGGATCGACGCCACCCACCTGGTGCCGGCGTCGCGCCTCTTGTCGCGCCTGACCGGCGTCGCGGTGCAGCCCAACAAGGCCATCGTGGGCGCCAACGCCTTCGCGCACGAGGCCGGCATCCACCAGGACGGCGTGCTCAAGAACAAGCTGACCTACGAGATCATGACGCCGGAGTCGGTCGGCCTGACCTCGAACAAGCTGGTGCTGGGCAAGCACTCGGGGCGCGCCGCGCTGCGCGACCGCATGAAGACGCTGGGCTACGAGCTCGACGACGCCTCGCTGGACCGGCTCTTCAAGCGCTTCAAGCTGCTGGCCGACAAGAAGAAGAGCGTGTTCGACGAGGATCTCGAGACCCTGGTGGCCGACGACGCGGCGACCCGCGGCGAGCAGCCCTTCACGCTCGACTACCTGGCGGTCACCGCCGGCACGGTGACCATCCCCAGCGCGACGGTGCGCCTGAAGATCGACGGCGACGTGGTGATGGCGGCCGGTTTCGGCAGCGGCCCCGTGGACGCGGTGTATCAGGCCATCCAGGCGCTGGTGGCGCCGCACATGGACGGCATCGGCATCGAGCTCTTGTCGTACCAGGTCAGCTCGGTGACCGGGTCGACCGACGCCCAGGGTGGCGCGCGCGTGGTGATGTCGCTGGGTGGCGAGGAGGTGCCCGGCCACGGCGTGCACACCGACGTGGTGGTCGCCAGCGCGCTGGCCTACCTGGAGGCGCTGTCGAAGTTCGTGCTGCGCCGGCGTCGTGCTTCGGGGGCCGCCCGCGCCACCATGGCGGGATGACCGGGCCGCGCCTCAGGGGGCGCGGTCGAGCGTGTTGCTGCCAGTGATCTCGCAGCTGTAGCTGCCCGTCGTGCTGGTGTTCTCGGCGTCGAGGAAGAACACCTCGTGCATCTGCGAGGCGTCGTCGGGCTTCAGCTCGAGGACCAGGCTCTTCAGCCGGTAGCGTGTCGTCAGCGTGCCGCCCACGCCATCGCTGGAGGTCACCGTGCACTCCTCGCCGGCCACGCCATCGGCGTGGGTGGCGGTGGTCTGCACCAGCGTGAAGTGGCAGCCGTCGGGGTTGATGCGCACCAGGGTGCCGGCCTGGTCGACGATCTGGAAGCCGCTGCGCGTCAGGTCGACGGTGCGTGACAGGGTGAAGCAGTTGACGAAGCTGAAGGAGCCGACCTGGTACTGCCAGACGCCGGCGAAGCCGCCGCCGCCCCCGCCGCCCTGGCACGAGGTGCCCAGCGACACCAGCACGAGCAACGACAGCGCGACCAGGTAGTGACGCATGCGGCCTCCCCGTGCCGTCCCGGAGCAACCGGCGTTCCAGCCGAATCCCGAGCAGTCGTCACATCCCGGCGCATGACCTGCGCCAGCCGGGCGCGCCGGCCGCAAGCGATGCGTGCTCGCGTTCGAGAGAGCGCGCGCTACCATGGCGGCATGACCCTTCGCTTTGCCTGTGTGGTCGTGATCACTACCGGCCTGGCCGCGGCCGCTGCGGGATGCGGTGACGATGGCGGTGACGACAACCCGGGCAAGGACGGCGCCGGGCTCGATGGCGCCGTCGATGGCGCGACCCCCGATGTGCTGATGGTCGATGCCGGGCCGCTGTGCGGCAACGGCGTGCTCGATGGGCTGGAGCAGTGCGACAACACCACCCAGTTCAACGGCACCAACGCCTGCTCGACGACGTGCCAGAGCGTGGAGTTCGCGGTCAGCACGACGGCGGCGGGCGACCAGGGCGCCGGCGCCGAGGCGCGCGTGCCCGGCCTGGACGTGGCGGCCACGGCGTCGCTGTGGGGCGTGGTGTGGAGCGACGGCTCGCCGGGCGCGGCGGGTGGCGACATCCGCATGCGCCTGCTGTCGCGGCGCGGGGCCCCGCAGACCAACGGCATCGACGCCACGCAGAACGACTTCGTCATCAACATGCGTGCCGGCGACCAGATCGGGCCGCGCATCACCGCGCGCAACGCCACCAGCGACGACTTCGCGGTCGGCTGGGTCGAACGCACCCCGACCGTGAACGGCATCCGCGTGCGCCAGTTCGGCGGCGACGCCACGCCCAGCGACATCAACCTCGGCGAGGGCGACATCGGCGCCAGCAACGCCGGCGCGCTGACCAGTCTGTCCAGCATCGACGGCGCCTTCGTGGCCGGCTGGCGCGAGATCGGCAGCGAGCTGCGCGCGCGCCGCATGATGCCTGGCACCGCGCCGCTGATGCCGCTGGGCACCGCGCCGTCGCTGATCGCGATGGGCACCGCGGCGGGCGCCCAGGTGTCGCTGCTGCCGGGCGCGGGCACCTCGTTCTGGATGCTGGTCGATCGCGGGCAGAACGACGTGCTGGCGCGGCGCAAGTACGAGGCGACCTTCTGGACCACCGGGTCGGGGTCGCTGCCGCTGATCAACTTCGGCAACTCGGTGGTGGCCAGCCAGGCCCAGGTCGGCAGCCCGGTGCGCGGCCTCGTGGTGCTGGAGGGCGCCACGCCGGCGACCGATCCGCTGACGGTGCGCCGCTTCGACGACGACGACGGCGTGGGCACCACGACCACGCTGGGCACCCGCGCGCTGTCGCCGGTGGTCGCGGCGAGCGCGCGCGGCTATGTCGTGGTGTGGATCGAGCGCGCGGCGGCCAGCGGGCAGCGTGACCAGGTGCGCGCCGCGACCTTCGGGCTGGACGGCCAGCCCATCCTGCAGACGCGCTTCGATGGCCTGGCGGGCAGCTTCCTGGTGACCTCGCGTGCGACGCCGGCCAGCGCCGATGACCTCGGGGTGGCCAGTCCGCGCGTGGCCATGGCGTCGGACGGCAGCGTGCTGGTGGTGTGGCGCGACTACGCGGCGCGCACCGGCGCGGGCACCGCGGCCGACACCCAGGCGGAGATTCGCGGGCGCCTCTTTCCGCGGCTCCTCCCGTAGACTTCGCTCGTGAGCCCCGCGGACCACCCGGAGGATGACGACAGCGACGACGAGGTGCCGCCCGCGCTGCGCGCCCTCGTGAACAAGCTGCCGACCGATCCCGGCGTGTACCTGATGAAGGACAAGAAGGGGCGCGTGGTCTACGTCGGCAAGGCGCGCAACCTGCGCGCGCGCGTGCGCTCGTACTTCACGCGCTCGAGCAGCGACACCCGGGCCTTCGTGGCGCTGCTGGGGCGCCTGCTGGGCGACATCGAGACCGTGGTGGTGGCCTCCGAGAAGGAGGCGCTGCTGCTGGAGAACAACCTCCTCAAGCAGCATCGCCCGCGCTTCAACGTCAAGCTGCGCGACGACAAGCAGTACCTGGTGCTGCGCCTGGATCCGTCGGCGAAGTGGCCGCGGCTGGAGCTGGTGCGGCGCATGGCGCAGGACGGCGCGCGCTACTTCGGGCCGTATCACTCGGCCACCGGCGCGCGCGAGACGCTGCGCGTGGTCAACCGCCACTTCAAGCTGCGCACCTGCACCGATCACGTGCTGGAGACGCGCAAGCGGCCTTGCCTGCAGTACCAGATCAAGCGCTGCCCGGCGCCCTGCGTGTACCCGGTCGACGCCGGCGAGTATGGCGAGCAGGTGCGCGACGTGACGCTGTTCCTGCACGGCAAGCGCAGCGAGCTGACCGACCGCCTGCGCGCGCGCATGCAGGGCGCCGCGGGGGCGCAGCGCTTCGAGCAGGCGGCGTCGCTGCGCGACCAGCTGTTCGCGGTCGAGCGCACGCTGGAGGCCCAGCGCGTGGTGTCGACGGAGTTCACCGATCAGGATGTTTTCGGCCTGTATCGCGAGGGCGACGTGGTGGTCATCGCGGTGCTGGCGGTGCGCCAGGGCAAGCTGCTGGGCAGCCAGGCCTTCCCGTTCGACGGCCAGGAGTTCCCCGACGCCGAGACGCTGTCGTCGTTCATCGGCCTGTACTACGATCTGGCCGGCGCGGTGCCCGACGAGCTGCTGCTGCCGCTGGAGATCGAGGACGCCGAGGCCAAGGCCGAGTGGCTGCGCGACAAGGCCGGCGGCGCCAAGAAGGTCGAGGTGCTGGTGCCCCAGCGCGGCGCGCGCAAGCAGCTGGTCGAGCTGGCGGCCAAGAACGCGGCCTCCGCGCACGCCAGCCGGCGCAGCCAGGAGGACGACGCCATGGCGGCGCTGGAGAAGCTGCAGGATCGCCTGGGGCTGCGCCGGGTGCCGCGGCGCATCGAGTGCTACGACATCGCGCACCTGCAGGGCGCCCAGCCGGTGGCGTCGATGGTGGTGTTCGTGGACGGCCTGCCGGCCAAGGCCGAGTACCGCAAGTTCAAGCTGAAGTCGGTGGCCAATGACGACTTCGCGGCCATGTACGAGACGCTGTCGCGCCGCTTCAGGCGCGCGCGCGAGGAGGCCAAGGCCAACGCGGCTGCGGGCGCGGTCGAGGCTGAGGGCGAGGGCGAGGGCGAGGGCGAGGGCGAGGGCGAGGGCGAGGGTGGGGCCAAGGCGAAGGCGTCGAAGTGGGCGGCGCCGGATCTGGTGGTGATCGACGGCGGCAAGGGCCAGCTCGGCGTGGTGCTGGCGGCGCTGCGGGATGTCGGCATCGCGACCTCGGGGGACAAGGCGTTCGATGTCATCGCGCTGGCCAAGGAGCGCGTCCAGGAGATGGAGGACGTCACAGCGGAGGCCGAGACGAGCACGAGCACGAGCACGAGCACGAGCACGAGCACGAGCACGAGCACGAGCACGGCCGCGGAGGAGGTCGCCGAGTACGGCAAGGTGCTCGAGCAGGTGAAGGAGGTCGACGACGCCGCCATCGCCGCCGCCGAGGACGCTGCACTGGCGGCGGCCGGCGGGGCAGGGGACGCCGAGCCGGCCAGCAAGCCCAAGCGCAAGAGCAAGGGCCGCGCCAGGGGCAAGACCAAGGACGACGCCCGCGAGCGCATGCCCGATCGCGTCTTCCTGCCGCGCGCCAAGGACGCCATCCGCCTGCGCCCCAACACCTCGGAGCTGTTCCTGCTCGCGCGCGTGCGCGACGAGGCGCACCGCTTCGCCAACACCTTCCATCGCCAGCAGCGCAAGCAGAGCACGCTGCGCTCGGCGCTGGAGGACGTGCCCGGCGTGGGCGCCAAGCGCCAGCGCGAGCTCTTGCGGCGCTTCGGCAGCGTCGAGCGCCTGCGCCACGCCACGCTGCCCGAGCTGGCGGCTGCGCCCGGCATGACCCGCGCCTCGGCACGCGCGGTCTACGAGTTCCTGCGTCGCGGCGCGCCCGCGCCGGAGCCCGACGCGCCCGACACGCCCGACGCGCCCGGGTCGCCCGACGAGATCGAAGCGCCCGACCAGGGCGACGCCCCCGACGCGCCCGACGAGGCCGACAGCGACGACGAATGAGCGCGCGCTCACGCCTGCCCGCGACCGTCATCGCGCTCGGCCTGGTCAGCCTGCTGACCGACGCCGCCAGCGAGATGATCATGCCGCTCTTGCCCATCTTCCTGACCACCGTGGTCGGGGCCGGCGCCGCCTTCGTCGGCCTGGTCGACGGCGTGGCCGACACCACCGCGGCCTTCGTCAAGCTGGCCAGCGGTGCCGCCGTCGATCGCGCTCCCGCCAAGAAGCCCTTCGTCCTCATCGGCTACACCCTGGCCAGCGCGGTGCGCCCCTTGATCGCGCTGGCCACCGCGCCCTGGCACGTGCTGGCGGTGCGCTTCACCGATCGCATCGGCAAGGGGCTGCGCTCGAGCCCCCGCGACGCCCTGCTCGCCGGCGCCGCCGCCGAGGACCAGCGCGGGCGCGCCTTCGGCTTCCACCGCGCCATGGATCATGCCGGCGCGGTCATCGGCCCGCTGGCGGCGCTGCTGCTGCTGCGCGTGGCCGGGGTGCCGCTGCGCACGGTGTTCGCGCTGGCCGCCATCCCGGGCGCGCTCGCGGTCGCCGTCCTCGTCTTCGGCGTACACGAGACGCGCGCCCCTGCCAAGGCCGCGCCCGCGCCGCCGCGGAGCCTCGGCGAGCGACTCGGCCTGCGCGGCGCCCCGCTGTCGCCGCGCTTCCGGCGCTACCTGTTCGCGGTCGCCGTGTTCACGCTGGCGTCCTCGACCGACACCTTCCTGATCCTGAAGGCGCTGCAGGTCGGCATGGCGCCGTGGCTGGCGCCGGTGCTGTGGGCCGCGCTGCACCTGGTGCGCGCCGCGATGTCGACCTGGGCCGGCGGCCTGTCCGATCGTCTGGGCCGCGCCCGCATCATCCGCATCGGCTGGGTGATCTATGGCCTGAGCTACGCCGCCTTCGCGTTCGCCAGCAGCGAGCTGCAGGTCTGGCTGCTGGTGGTCGGCTACGGCGCCGCCAGCGCCTTCCACGAGGGCGCCGAGAAGGCCCTGGTCGCCGACCTCGCCCCAGCAGACGCAAAAGGGCGCGCGTTTGGCCTGTTTCACTTCACAGTGGGTCTATGTGCCCTGCCGGCGTCGCTCGGCTTCGGCGCGCTGTGGCAGTTCGTGTCGGCGCGCGTGGCCTTCCTGACCGGCGGCGGCCTGGCCCTGGCCGCCGCGCTGCTGCTGGGCTGGGCGTTGCGCCCGGACGCCGCGGCATGACCACCTGCCCGCGCGCCGCCCTCGCGCTGCTGGGCGCGCTCGCCCTCGGCTGCGGCAGCCGCTCGCGCCCGGCGGCGACCCCGACCGCCACCCCGGCGCCAGCGCCGGCGCCCGGCCCCGTCCTGGCGCGCCTGCCCGATCTGCCCGCCCCGCGCGTCGTCGGCACGCCACGCTTCCTCAGCGCCGCCGCCTGCGATCGCTGCCACCTGGCGCTGCCCGGCGAGCCCGCCCTGCGCGACGCCGCCGGTCGCGACATCTCGCCGCGCACCGCCTGGGCCGCCTCGATGATGGCGCTGGCCGCGCGCGAACCCTACTACCTGGCCGCCCTCTCGCGCGAGCTGGCCGCGCGCCCCGACGCCCAGGGCACCATCGAACGCACCTGTCTGCGCTGCCACGCCCCCGCCGGCGAGCTCGAGCGCGCCGCCACCGGCGCCAGCCTCGGCCTGCCCGACCTCGTGCGCGGCACCTCCACCGTGGCCGAGCTGGCCCGCGAGGGCGTCGGCTGCACCCTGTGTCACGGCCTCGCCCCCGACGGCCTGGGCAGCGAGGCCAGCTTCACCGGCGGCTTCACCCTGGCGCCCGGCCGCGTCCAGTTCGGGGTCCACGACGCCCCCCTCGCCATGCCCATGTTCATGATGACCAAGTACACCCCGGTGCCCTCGGCCCACCTGGGCCAGAGCGTGCTGTGCGCCCCCTGTCACACCGTGCTGACCCGCGCCCTCGACGCCCGCGGCCAGCCCAGCGGCCCCGAGCTCCCCGAGCAGACCACCTACCTCGAGTGGCAGAACTCCGACTTCGACGACCAGCGCCCCGCCGCCACCCGCAGCCCGCGCGCGGCCCCCTGCCAGCGCTGCCACATGCCCGGCCTCGACGCCGACGGCGCCGCCATCGTGACCGCGCTGTCGACCCGCCCGCCCGGTCTGCCCGCGCGCCCCGGCTACGGCCGCCACAGCTTCACCGGCGGCAATGTCTACATGCTGCGCCTGATGGCCGCCGACCCCGCCGCTCACGGCGGCGAGCCCACCGCCGCCGCGCTGCACGCCGCCGCCAGCGACGCCGAGGCCCTGCTGGCCGGCGCCGCCGCCCTCACCCTCACCACGCCCGCCGCCCCCGCCGGCCAGCGCGCCATCGCGGTCCGCGTCGACAACCTGACCGGCCACAAGCTGCCCACCGGCTATCCGACCCGGCGCATGTGGCTGCACCTCACGGTGCGCGACGCCGCCGGCCAGGTCGTCTTCGAGTCGGGCGCACATCTCGCCGGCGCCCTGCACGCGCCCGCCGCGCGCCGCTTCGGCGCCCCCGGCGCGCGCCTCGATCCCCTGGGCGCCATCCTGCCCCATCGTGACGTCATCACCGCGCCCGACCAGGTCCAGGTCTGGGAGGCCGTCCCGACCGACGCCGCCGGGCGCCGCACCCACCTGCTGCTGGCCGCCACCGCGCTGGCCAAGGACGATCGCATCCTGCCCGCCGGCCACCGCGCCGATCACCCCAGCGCCGCGCGCACGCAGCCGCGCGGCGCCGGCCTCGCCAGCGACGCCGATTTCCTGCCCGGCAGCGACACCGTGACCTACCGCTTCGCCGCGCCGGCCGCCGCCGGCCCGCTGCACGCCGACCTCGAGCTGCTCTACCAGAGCGTCACCCCCGACACCCTGGAGGACTACCGCCCGATCGCCACCGCCGAGGCCCAGTCCTTCGTCCTCGCCACCACGCGCCGCCCGCCCGACCCCGTGGTGATGGCGCGCGCGACGACCCTGCTGCCCTGACCTCGCGCTACTCCCAGGTCAGGCGCAGCGTGCACACCGCATCACCACGCAGGCGGCAGGTCGCCTCCTCCGAGGTCAGCACCTTGCCGCCCGACATCTCGACCGACTTCTCGGCCCAGCCCAGCACCGACAGGCAGTGCGACCGGTGCGGCGTCGCGAACTCGGTGATGACCAGATCCACCGTGTTGCCCGCGCCGTGCTTGACCACCATGTAGCCCGAGTCGTAGTAGGTCCGCCACACCGCGGCGGCGCGCTCGATGATCCACTTCACGCTGCCCAGCTTGTAGAACAGCCGGTAGATCGTCTTGAGGTTCGCCTCGGCGCCATAGCGCCCGAGCTCGCGCGCCAGCGCCAGATCACCGCGCCCGAACAGCTTGTCGATGCACACCGTCAGATCGACGAAGGCCTCGAACGGGTACCACGACGACTTGAGCACGTTGCCCTCGAGGATGGCCTTGGTCGACGGCTGAAGTTCGCCGCGCAGCCGCTTGAGGCCCGGCTCGCCCTGTGTCTCGCGCACCCAGGCCCACCGCGCGGTGATCGCGCTTCCCTTCACGTTGGGCATCCGCCACGCCTCCGGGCCCCATCTTACATGGGCCCGGCACCGCCGTCGCGGACGCTACGGCGACTGCTTGCCGCTGGCGACGATCGACGGATAGACCTGATCGGGGGCGATCCCCGCCTGCACCGCGCGCTCGGCGTTGGCCAGCTCCTCGCGGATGAGCGCCTCGAAGCTGGCCACCGGCTGCGCACCCGACAGGTGGCGCCCGTTGATGTAGAACGACGGCGTCGCGTTGACGCCCAGCCGCTGCGCCAGCGCCTTGTCATCCTGGAAGTCGGCCTCGCACACCGGGCCCTCGCGATCGGCCTTGAACTTGGCCCGATCCAGCCCGAGCGACTGCGCCAGATCATCGAGCGCGTCGGGCTCCAGCGCGGCCAGGCGCTGCACGCTGGCGGTGGGGTGAAAGGCCGCATTCCACAGCGCGTCCTGGTACTCGAAGAACTGGTTCTGCAGCCGCGCCGCGCACGCCGCGTGGGCCGCGATGGTGGCCTTCTGGGGGTGCACCACCAGGTTCTTCCACACGATGCGCAGCTTGGGGCCGAAGATGGTGCGCAGCTCGGCCAGGGTGTGGTGCGCGCGCTCGCAGAAGGGGCAGGCGAACTCGCCGAACTCGACCAGCGTCACCAGCGCGCTGTCGCTGCCGTCGACCGGATCATCGGCGCGATCCACCGGCACCGAGAAGACGTCCTTGGGATCGATCTGTGCGCGCGGGTTGCGCACGCCGGCGTCGGGCCGCACCACCGGCTTGGGGGCTGGCACCACCGGCACGGG
The DNA here is from genome assembly GCA_044229835.1 of Polyangia bacterium. Classification (GTDB taxonomy): domain Bacteria; phylum Myxococcota_A; class Polyangia; order Haliangiales; family JADYYK01; genus JADYYK01. The sequence goes on from JBGASF010000048.1 coordinate 27,555, forward strand.
CACGGGAGCCGGCTCGCGGCGCGTGACCTTGCGCTCCTCGCGCTCCTCGATGCCGGCGCGCTGCTCCCGCCGCGAGTACCAGAAGGTGCCCCCGGCGATGGCCGCCACCACCAGGCCGATCACGACCCACGACAGCCACGCCCGCGAGGCGGGGGCGCCGACCGGCTCGGCGGCGCCCGCATATGCTGCCGGGCGCCGGTCCTGTTCCCATCCCGCCGTGGTCAGCCGCCTTGCAGCTCGCCCTCGTCGAGCTTGGGCAGCTCGTCGACGTTGGGCATCACGATGATCTCGATGCGCCGGTTCTGCTGCCGCCCGGTCTCGTCGGTGTTGTCACCGATGGGATCGAACTCGCCGAAGCCGGCCGCCGACACGTGCGCGGACTCCATGCCGTTGTTGATCATGAAGCGCACGACCTCGACCGCGCGCGCGGTCGACAGCTCCCAGTTGGAGGCGAACTTCTTCGACTTGATCGGGATGTTGTCGGTGTGGCCGGCGACCACGAAGTCGCGCCCCTCGACACCCTTGAGCGCCTCGGTGACCTGCACGATGGCGGCCTGGCCCTCGGGCTTGAGCTCGGTCTTGCCGGGGTCGAACAGGATCTTGTCGCTCATCTTCACGATCATGCGGCCCTTGCGGACCTCGACCTTGATCTTGCCGGAGTCGATCATGGCGCGCAGCTTGGCGGCCAGCGCCTTGAACGCCGCCATGCGCTTCTCGGCGGCGGCGCGCGCCAGGCGCAGCTGCTCGAGCTCGGCCTGCGACGCCGACAGCTTGCCGGTCAGCTGCTCGGTCTCGCCCTCGAGGCCCGAGACCTTGCCACCCAGGGTGGTGACCTGGTCGGCCAGGGCCTGGTTCTGCGCCCGCAGCTTGTCGATCGACTTGTCGCGCGCGGCCAGGTCGCTCTCGCACTTGGAGCGCGCCGTGGTGCAGGCGTTGAGGTCCTTGATGGCCTTCTTCTCGGCGTCGGACGGCCCGCAGCCGGCGAGCAGCCCATACCCGACGCCCACGGACAGCGTCATCACCATCCACATCGATCCACGCATTGGCTCTCTCCTTTGACGCGGCAGAGTAGGCAACGGGCTGAAAGATTTCAATGTTCCCGGGCCTGTGGATAAAATTTTGACCCTGCGGTAGGCGGATGTAGGATATGTCATCCAATGTCCGCCCGCGCCGCGCACTCGTCGAGAATTTCAGCGGAAAGGTCGTCCCGTTCGCCATCCCGTTCGTCTGGCCCTCGTGGGCGGGAGGTGATGGGGATCTTCCTGCTCGCTCTGGGTCTGTTCCTCGGGTTGGGGTTGGGGTCGTTGCAGTTCGGGCGGGGCAACCTGATGGGACCGTTCGGGCGCGCCGCCGCGTCGGCCCTGTATGGGCTGGTCGGGATGGCGGGCTACCTGGTGGCTGCCGGCCTGCTGGTGCTGCCGGTGCGCGCCCTGGCGGGCAAGCCGTACCGCATGGGCGTGGCCGAGATCGCCGGTGGCGTCGTCGGCCTGCTGTCGATCGCCATCCTGCTGCACCTGGGTGGGCGCGGCTACCGGGTCGCGCACCACGCCGCGGGCGGCCTGCTCGGCGAGTATGCCGGCGAGGTCTCGCGTGCCATGGTGTCGACCACGGGCACCGCGCTGATCGCGGTCGCCGGGCTGCTGGTGGCGGTCATCGCGGTGACGCCGCTCGACATGCGCCACATCCTGGGCGCGATGGCCTGGATGGCGGGGCTGATGCGGCGCGGCGCGGGCGCCTCGGTGCGCGGCGCGGGCGCCTCGGTGCGTGCGCTGTTCCCGGAGCGGCCGGCCAACGACGTCAGGGCCCCCGACCCCGGTGGCCAGGGCCGCGGCCACGGTGACGACGACGAGCCGGCCTTCGTGAAGGCCAAGCGCAGCAAGAAGGCCGACAAGCCCGAGAAGGTCGCGGTGGAGATCGGCGACGAGGACAGCGACGACGCCGCCGCCGGCGCCGCCGGCGATCCCGCCGACACCATCATCGATCTGCGCGCCGAGATGCAGGCCCGCGGCAAGAAGAAGCGGCGCAAGCAGGGCCCCGAGATCGAGGTCGACATCTCGGGTGGCGCCGCCGGCGACACCGAGCCCGACGTCATCTCCAGCGCCGACGTGGACGACGCCAATGGCGCCCCCCTGGCCGAGGCCGACGCCGGCGACACCACGCGCACCGAGGCCGCCGAGGTCCTGGCCATGGTCGCCGCCGAGCTGCCCGCCGCCGACAGCAGCGAGCCGGTCATCATCGAGAACAAGTTCCTGGCCAAGGCGCCGCCCGAGCTGCCGGCCAAGAAGCCCAAGCAGGACTTCATCCGCGCTGACGGCGCCGGCAGCTGGCAGCTGCCCACCATCGAGCACCTCGACTACGACCCCGGCGTGCGCGGCGAGCTCGACAAGGACGCCATGCTCGAGCTGGCGGCGCGCCTGGAGAAGACCCTGGGCGACTACGGCGTCAAGGGCCGCGTCACCGAGATCCACCCCGGCCCGGTCGTCACCATGTACGAGTTCGTGCCGGTCGCCGGCACCCGCGTCAGCAAGATCGCCAACCTCGCCGACGACCTGGCGATGTCGCTGGCCGCGGTGCGCGTGCGCATCGTGGCGCCCATCCCGGGCAAGAACGCCATCGGCGTCGAGGTCCCCAACAAGCTGCGCGAGACGGTCTACCTCAAGGAGATCATCGCCGACGACGCCTTCAACAAGGTCAAGTCGAAGCTGACCATCGCGCTGGGCAAGGACATCGCCGGGCGTCCCACCGCGGTCGATCTGGCCAAGATGCCCCACCTGCTGGTCGCCGGCACCACCGGCGCCGGCAAGTCGGTGGCCATCAACTCGTTCATCGTCAGCCTGCTCTACAACGCCACGCCCGACGATGTGCGCCTCATCATGATCGACCCCAAGATGCTCGAGCTGCGCTGCTACGAGGGCATCCCGCATCTGCTGCTGCCGGTGGTCACCGATCCCAAGAAGGCCAACCTGGCGCTGCGCTGGGCGGTCGAGGAGATGGAGCGCCGCTACGAGCTGATCGCCGCCAGCGGCATGCGCGACATCGCCAGCTACAACAAGAAGCTGGAGAAGATCCTGGCCGACCAGGCCGCGCGCGACGCCTCGGGCGACAGCGATGGCACCCCTGGCGAGAGCCTGGGCGGCACCCAGACCGGGCCCAACGGACAGCTGCCGCTGCTGGCGCTGGCCGAGGCCTCGGGCGAGCCGCTCAAGAAGCTGCCCTACATCGTCGTCATCATCGACGAGTTCGCCGACCTCATGATGGTGGCCTCCAAGGAGGTCGAGACCTCGGTGGCGCGCATCGCCCAGAAGGCACGCGCCGCCGGCATCCACCTCTTGCTGGCGACGCAGCGGCCGTCGGTCGACGTCATCACCGGCCTCATCAAGGCCAACTTCCCCTCGCGCATCGCCTTCCAGGTCGCGCAGAAGGTCGACTCGCGGACCATCCTCGACCAGCAGGGCGCCGAGAACCTGCTCGGCCAGGGCGACATGCTGTTCTCCGACCGCGGCGCGGCGCTGCGCCGCGTGCACGGCTGCCTGGTCACCGAGACCGAGATCGAGCGCGTGGTCACCTCGCTGCGCGCGCAGGGCAAGCCGGTCTACGACCTCGACATCCTCAAGCCGCGTGACGACGAGGGCGAGGACGGCGGCGACGGGCCGCCCGAGGAGGACATGAGCGACGCCATGTACGACCAGGCCGTCAAGCTGGTCGCCGAGACCCGACAGGCGTCGATCTCGATGGTGCAGCGCCGCCTGCGCGTGGGCTATAACCGCGCCGCCCGCATGATCGAGCGCATGGAGCGGGAAGGCATCGTGGGTCCCGCGGACGGCCCCAACCGCCGGGAAGTGCTGGTCCAGCCGATTTAGAGAGCTGATCAGGTAACCGGACCGAGCAGGTCGCGAAAGCCTGAGGTGAGGTTGGGCGCACGTAGCCCGAGCAGCGCAGGCGTGCTGGCCGCACGGTGAGCAGCGCAGGGCGAGTACGCTCGAGATCGCCCAGGATCTCGCGTCTTGCGACGGGAGCGCTATCTGTTCAGCTCTCCAGGTCTGGGCTTGAATCCCCAGGTGGTTTCGTGCGTCTTTGAGTGCATGAACTTGCTGAGTCTGATGATGTCGGGATTCGCGGCGCTGGCGCAGCCGATGTCGGGCGTCGCCAAGGCTCCCCCGAAGGTGATCGCGCAGGCCAACCCGGGCACCCTCGCGGTGGCCGATGTGATCGCGAAGCTGCAGGCGTTCTATGCCACCACCACGTCGATCCGCGGCGAGTTCCGCCAGGTCTTCACCAGCACCCTGTATGCCGACTCGACGCCGTCGGACGGCCGCTTCTGGATCAAGAAGCCGGGCAAGATGTACTGGCAGTACGACAAGCCCGACAAGAAGTACTTCATCTCCAACGGCAAGGACTTCTGGCTCTACGAGCCGAAGAACACGCAGGCCTTCCACCAGCCGCTGTCGGGCCAGTCGCTGCCCGATGCGGTGTCGTTCCTGAACGGCAAGGGCACCCTGGAGCGTGACTTCACCATCACCGACGCGCGCAAGGACAAGGCCGACAAGACCGCGACCAAGTACGCCGAGGCCGGTGACTACACGCTGAAGCTGGTGCCCAAGAAGCCGCAGGCCGCCTACAAGTACCTGTACCTGATCGTCGACCCGACCGACTTCCATGTGAAGCAGACCATCATCGTGGAGTCGGGCGGCGACACCAACCAGATCAAGTTCATCAACGTCGAGACCAACCCCAAGACGTTCATCACCGACGGCAAGTTCAACTTCACGCCGCCCAAGGGCGTGCGCGTGATCGAGCAGAGCGCGTCGCCCGCGCCTGCGACCACGATGTCGCCGGCCCCGGCGCCCGCGACGCCGAAGCCGAGCGCGCCCGCGGTGGTGCCCGGCGCGCCCGCGGGCGGTGCGACCGCGCCCAAGCCGGCGGTGACCGCGGCGCCGTCGCCTTCCGTCAAGCCCAGCACGCCCGCCAAGCCGACCAAGTAACGTCCCTCCCACAATCGGGTAGATTGCGCGGGTGGGCAGGTCCGCCAGCGCAGTCGTCGATGTCACCGAGGGTGTCCTGACACCGCGGGTGACGTCGGCGCGCGTGCTGCACGTGGACGCGACGAGTACGAGCACCAGTACGGGCACGGGCACGGGCACGGGTGATGACGGGCTGGGATCGGCGCGTGAGCGGGTGGTGGAGGCCTTCGCGAAGGGAGCTGGGCATGGCCTGCTGATGCTGGGCGCGACCGAGGTGGCGACCACGCTGTCGCCGGCGCTGGGCTTCCTGCGCGACCTCGGCAAGCTGTTCGTGACCCGGCTGTGTGGCGTGCCCGACCTCGAGCAGCTGCGCGGCCAGGCGGTGGTCGAGCCGCCGCAGGCGGAGCTGGCGGCGCTGGCGGCGGCGGTGCCGCCCATGGTGGGCGCCGAGTATGTCGATGCCGCGCTGCTGACGCAGTGGTGGGGCGACCTCGGGGCGGCCTTCGCGGACGAGATCGGCGCCGCCGAGGGCGAGGTGCAGGACTGGCTGGCGCGGCAGAACGCGGCGTGGAACCTGGTCGGGCGGGTGTGCTTCCACCTGGCCGAGAACCGGGAGGATGACGACTACCCGTTCGCCTTCCTGGCGACCTACACCGGGCGGCTGTCGGGGCGCGCCAAGGTGCAGCACGCGCCGCTGCGCAAGGCGCTGGAGGCGTCGAGCGGGGATCGCGCCGCGCTGATCTCGCTGCTGACGCCGGTCACGCGCGCCGCCGCCGAGAGCGCGCTGCTGGCCGAGCTGGTGGAGTCGGGCGCGATCTACGACGCGCTGGCGTGGACCCCGGCCGAGGCGCACGCCTTCCTGCGCGACATCCCGGCCTTCGAGCGCGCCGGCGTGGTGGTGCGGGTGCCCGACTGGTGGCGCGCCCGGCGACCGCCGCGGCCCGAGGTCAGCGTCACCGTGGGCGGCAAGGCGCCCGCGGGGGGCGTCGGCGCCGAGGCGCTGCTCGACTTCAAGGTCGAGGTCACGCTGGAGGGCGAGGCGCTGAGCGCGCGCGAGCTGGCCGCGTTGATGGAGGCGGCCGACGGGCTGGCGCTGGTGCGTGGCAAGTGGGTCGAGCTGGATCGCGACAAGCTGGGCGCGGTGCTGGCGCACTGGAAGGTGGCCGAGCGCGCTGCGCGCAGCGGGATCTCCTTCTTCGAGGGCATGCGGCTGCTGGCGGGGGCGCCCGCGAGCGGTGCCGCCGGTGAGGGCGGCGCGCAGCCGGCCGACCTGGCGGCGTGGACGCGGGTCGAGGCCGGCGACTGGCTGGCGCGCACCCTGGGCGGGCTACGCGAGCCGGCGGCGCTGGCCGCGGCGGCGCCGGGGCCGGAGCTGAAGGCGACGCTGCGGCCGTACCAGGAGGTCGGCGTGCGCTGGCTGTGGTTCGCCAGCCGGCTGCGCCTGGGCGTGTGTCTGGCCGACGACATGGGCCTCGGCAAGACGGTGCAGGTGCTGGCGCTGCTGGCGCTGGACAAGCGCAAGGGGCGCAGCGCGCCGCATCTGCTGGTGGTGCCGGCGTCGCTGATCGGCAACTGGCAGGCCGAGATCGAGCGCTTCACGCCGGGGCTGCGCGTGCTGATCGCGCATCCGTCGGCGCTGCCCATGAAGCAGCTGGCGGCGCTGCCGGCGGAGCGCCTGGGCGACGTCGATCTGGTCATCACCACGTATGGCTCGGTGGCGCGGCTGCCCTGGGTGCGCACGACCGCGTGGGGGCTGGTGGTGCTCGACGAGGCGCAGGCCATCAAGAACCCGGGCGCGCAGCAGACCCGCGCGGTCAAGACGCTGCACGCGCAGAGTCGCATCGCGCTGACCGGCACGCCGGTGGAGAACCGCCTGGGCGATCTGTGGTCGCTGTTCGACTTCCTGAACCCCGGGCTGCTGGGCAGCGCGCGTGCGTTCACCGCGTTCACCAAGCAGCTGGCGGCCAGGCCCGAGGTCGGCCATGCGCCGCTGCGCCGCCTGGTGGCGCCGTATCTGTTGCGGCGCCTCAAGAGTGATCGCTCGATCGTCGCGGACCTGCCCGACAAGACCGAGGTCAAGGCCTACTGCGGGCTGGCGCGGGCGCAGGCGGCGCTGTACCAGCGCGCGGTCGATGAACTGCAGCGTGCGCTGGCCGCGGGTTCGCAGGGCATCCAGCGCAAGGGGCTGGTGCTGTCGTATCTGCTGCGCTTCAAGCAGATCTGCAACCACCCGTCGCACTTCCTGGCCGACGGGCGCTGGGACGAGCGCGACAGCGGCAAGCTCGGGCGCCTGCGCGAGCTCGCCGAGGCCATCGCGGCCAAGCAGGAGAAGGTGCTGGTGTTCACCCAGTTCCGCGAGCCGACCGCGCCGCTGGCGGCGTTCCTGACCCAGGTCTTCGGGCGCCCCGGGCTGGTGCTGCACGGCGACACCGCGGTGCGCGAGCGTGGCGCGCTGGTCAAGCGCTTCCAGGACGACGACGACGTGCCCTTCTTCGTGCTGTCGCTGAAGGCGGGCGGCACCGGCCTCAACCTGACCGCGGCGTCGCACGTCATCCACTTCGATCGCTGGTGGAACCCGGCGGTCGAGGACCAGGCCACCGACCGCGCCTACCGCATCGGGCAGCGCAGGAACGTGCTGGTGCACAAGTTCGTCTGTCGCGGCACGGTGGAGGAGAAGATCGACGCGCTGATCGAGTCGAAGCAGGGGCTGGCGCGCGGCGTGCTGGGCAGCGGCGGCGCCGAGGTCAACCTGACCGAGCTCGGCGACGACGAGCTGATGGCCATGGTCGCGCTGGATCTCGGGCGCGCGGCGGCGGAGGCCAGGGTGTGATGGCCTTCTGGGGCCAGTTTCCCGCCTATGTGCCGGTGGCCGAGCGGCGCAAGGCGGCGGCGCGCGCGCTGGCCAAGCTGGAGAAGCAGCGTGGGCGGCCGGCGGCGCCGGTCGTGATCGAGGGGCGCCACATCGCGACGACGTTCTGGGGCGTGTCGTGGTGCGAGAACCTCGAGAACTACAGCGACTTCGCCACCCGCCTGCCGCGCGGGCGCAGCTATGCCAAGAACGGCTCGGTGGTCGATCTCGGCATCGAGCCGGGCCAGGTGCGCGCGCTGGTGCAGGGCTCGGCGCTGTACACCGTCGAGATCGATCTGGCCGCGCTGCCGGCCGAGCGCTGGAAGAAGGTCATCGCGGCCTGCGCCGGGCGCATCGGGTCGCTGCTGGGCCTCTTGCGTGGCGAGCTGTCGGGCGAGGTGCTGGCGGTGCTGACGCAGCCGAAGACCGGGCTGTTCCCGGCGCCGCGCGAGATCACGATGCGCTGCAGCTGCCCCGACTCGGCCGTGATGTGCAAGCACGTGGCCGCGGTGCTCTACGGCGTGGGCGCGCGGCTGGACCGCGCACCCGAGCTATTCTTTACACTGCGTCAAGTCGATCAGGCCGAATTGATCGGGGCTGCCGACGTGCGCTCCGTGCTGGGCAAGGCGGGGGCGAGCGGCCGCAAGGTGCTGCCCGCGGGCAAGCTGGGCGCGCTGTTCGGCATCGAGCTCAGCGACGTCGAGCTGGCGCCGGCTACAGCACCTCGGCCAGCTCGTCGGCGACCGCCGGCGGCATCAGCCCGAAAACCCCGCCGGTATGCAGGAAGATGACGCGCTCGCCGAAGGCGCGCGGGTCTTTTGCCAGCTCGCTGCGCAGCGCGAAGAACGCCTTGCCGGTGTAGACGGGGTCGAGGATGACGCCCTCGCTGCGCGCCAGCGCGACCAGCGAGGCCAGCTCGACCGGGCGTGACTGCGCATAGCCGCGCCCGACATAGCCGTCGACGATCTCGATCTCTTCACGCGAGAAGGCGGCGCCGGGCAGCTCGAGCTTCCAGCGCGCGATGGCGTCCTCGACGATCTCGCCGATGGCGCGCACGAAGTAGGCGCGGTCGTCACACACGTTGACGCCGACGATGCGCACGTGATCGAGGCCGAACAGCCGCTTGCCCAGCACCAGGCCGGCGCCGGTGCCGCCCGAGCCGGCGGCGTACACGATGGTGGTGGGCACACCCAGCTCGGGCAACAGCTCCTCGATGCAGCGCACGTAGCCCCACGAGCCCAGCGCGTTGGAGCCGCCCTCGGGGATGACGTAGGGCCGGCGCCCGGCGGCGCGCAGCGCGGCGCACTCGGCCTCGAAGCGGGCCGCGCGCTCGCGATACTCGGCCGGCGTGATCCACACGATGTCGGCCCCGACCACGCGATCGAGCAGGATGTTGCCGGTGGCCGCCGGCGGCGAGGTCGGGTCGGGCGTGCGCAGCAGCAGGCGGCTCGACAGCCCCAGCTCGGCGGCGGCCACCGCGGTGGCGCGGCAGTGGTTGGACTGGGCGCCGCCGCAGCTCAGCACGATGTCGGCGTCCTGGGCGCGCGCCTCGGCGAACAGGAACTCCAGCTTGCGCACCTTGTTGCCTGACAGCGCGGCGCCGGTCAGATCGTCACGCTTGCACAGCAGCTCGACGCCGAGCTCGGCGCTGGCGCGCGGCAGCGGCACCAGCGGCGTCGGGGTCTGGGCCAGGTGCAGGCGATGCGGGTAGGGCGGGCGCGGCGGCGACATGGCGCGAGTCTACTCGCGGCCGCGCAGGCGGTCACGAGGTCGGCGGCGGCGACAGATCGAAGTCGTAGTAGCGCGGGTTGCCCGGCTCGGCGGGGGCCAGGCGCATCGACCACAGGCCGTCCTCGATGCAGGTGGTCGCGGCGCCGAAGCCCTGCGTGGCGACGTCGATGATCTCGTCCCCGGTGATGCCCAGGGTGACCTGGCCGTCGCTGCCCCGGCACGCCCTGACCAGCTCGCGCACCTGCGGGCGTGGGCTGGGCGGCAACGCCTTGGCGGTCCCCACCGTCAGGCCGCACCTGAAGTTGCTGACGTGAGTGCGCCCGTGGATGCCCACCCATGGCACGTCGCGCGGCTCGGTCGCCACCACCAGCAGCGAGGTCTGGCCTGACAAGGCACCCGCCAGGTTGGCGATCAGCTCGGGGTGTTCGCTGGCCGCCGCGCTGTCGTCACCGACTGCGAGCGCGGGCAGCACGGCCGCCAGCGCCGGGGTCATGGGTACGAACTGATCGATGCGCTCGCCCCAGCGCCAGCCGCGCAGGCGCAGCGCGGGCGGGCCGGCGCTGAGCGTGGCCAGGCCGCTCACGCGCAGGCCGCCGCCCTCCTCGAGCGTGCCCAGCTCCTCGCTGGTCTCCTCGCCCTCGGCATCGCGACCCATCAGCAGGCTGACGTCGTCGAGGCGCACCGGGCGCAGCAGCTCCTGCGCCGCGCGCGCCAGCGTGGGCCCTGCGCCGCCGGCGAGACGGACCACCATGCCGCCGTGGCCATGTGCCAGCGCGGCCAGGGTGTGCTCGAGCAGCCGCTCGCGCTCGAAGCTGGCGCGCTGCTCGGCGCCGTCGTCGGCGCGCCCGCGCAGCACCACGTGGACCAGGACGCCCCTGGGCACGGCGACGCCGGTGGCGTCCTCCAGGGTCTGGCGGCGCATGAAGCCGTCGCACAGCACGATGATGCGGCGCTCGCCGGTGATGCCGTCGAGGCTGTGCACCGCCAGCTCCAGGCCGGCCACCAGGTCGGAGCCGTTCTCTTCCGCGGACGGTCGCGCCACCTCGGCGAAGCGCGTGGCGGGCGCGAAGCCCGGCGTCAGCCGCGTGGCGTGACGATCGAAGCCGACCAGCGTGAAGCGCGCGGTCGGCGCCGCCGCGAGGTAGGCCTGCACCAGCGCGAACTGGGCGCGCACGCCGGCGTCGCCCTCGCTGCGCGAGCGATCGATCACGAACACCACGCTGTGCGCCGGCGCGGCCGGTGACAGCTGCAGCGGGGCGTCGACCTCGACTCGCCACAGCTGGCCGTCGGCGACATCGAGGCGGGCGCCCCGGGTGGTCAACGCGCCTGGCGAGCCGGCGAAGCGCAGCACCCGCGTGGCGTCCTTGCTGGCCAGCGCGAAGGCCTCGCTGCGGGGCGCCTGCACGAAGCGCGGCGCCAGCACGCGCTGCTGCACCTCGGCCGGGAAGACCAGCTGGCGCTGGCCGGCGACCCGCTGCAGCGGCGCGATCACGCTGTAGGCGACCTGGACCTCGCCGCGCGCGGGCACCCGGAACAGCTCCAGGGCCACGCTGTCGCCGCGCAGGCTCATCAGGGCCGGGGTCCCCGCCGGGGCGCTGGCGTCGTCGCCGGTCAGGGCGTCGTAGCGCTCCTGGGCGGCCTCGCTGCCGAGCAGCACCGCGGTGTGCCAGGCGCCGGGCCGGCCCACGCGCAGCCCGGTCACCGCGGCGGCCTCGGGCAGGTCGATGCTCAGCGTGACCTCGTCGTCGAGGCGCGCGGTGTTCTCCAGGCGGCGCGTGACCTCGAGGAAGGCGACGTTGCCGGCCACGCGCACGGTGACCTCGTGCGCACGCTCGAACACGCCGACGCCAAGGGTCTCCAGCGAGTCCGCGCGCCCGCGTCCCGCCATGGCCCACAGCGCGGCGCCCACCAGGAGGGCCCGCTTCATGAGCCCACGGACACCCCCTGGCGCGGCAAAGTTCCCGCGAAAATGGCCGCGCAGCTACGCGATCGTGCGACGGGAGGTTAGCGGTTCGGCGCTCTAGGTCACGGTTCGTCCTCGCCGTCCCAGTAGGTCAGCGACTCACCCTGGCGAGTCAGCTGCATCAGCTGCTTGCCGCTGGCGTCGATGCTGCCCGGGCCGCCCAGGACGCCGACCTTCTTCGAGTCGGGGTACACCGCGACCTCGGGCTCCTGCAGCGTCGACATGCACAGGTAGCGCACCGGCGTCTCGGTGTGGTTGAGGAGCTGGTGCGCGTGCGCCGGCCCGGTCGGCATCGCGATGTAGTCACCGGCGCGCACCACCACCTCGCGCTCACCCATGCGCGCGGTGGCCTCGCCCTCGAGGATGTAGATGGCCTCCTCGTTGGCCAGGTGGTAGTGGAACGGGAAGCTGCGCTTGCCGGGCGCCAGCTCGTACAGGCTGCAGCCCAGCCGCCTGGCGCCGGCGGCGTGCGCCAACCGCTTGCCGCGCAGCCCGAAGCGCTTGCCGTTGCCGCGCTCGCCCCAGGCGACCTCGTCCTGATGGATGACGTTGGGATGTCTCTCGCTCATGGAGCGAGAGTAGCCAATCAGTTGCGGGGCGTGCGCCGGAAGATGCGCGCCAGCACGCCGCGCGCGGAGGGCGGCGGCTCGGGCACGCGACGCGCCAGCGCCAGCATGGCCTCGTCGTCGGGCTGCAGCGTCAGGCCGAGGGCGATCTCGCGGGCGGCGACGTCGGTCTGGCCTTGCGCCAGCGCCTCCTCGGCGCGGATGCGACACACCAGGGCGCGCAGCTCGCGGCTGCGCGGCGCGGCCTGCAGCGCCCACGACGCGGCCAGGCGCGCGGCCACGAAGTCGCGGGCGTTCATGCGCTCGACGGCGTGCATGTACAGCTGCTCGCGACCGGCGTGGGTCTGCGCCAGCGCGCGCTCGACGGTGGCTGCGGGGGCGCCCGTCGCGGTCAGGCGGGTCAGCTGATCGAGGCGCTGGGTCACCGCGGGTGGCAGCGCGCTGAAGCGGATGCCGATGCGGTGGCGCGCGCTGGTGCTGCTGTCGCGCTTGGCCCAGGTGATGGTGCCGTGCAGCGAGGGCAGCCCGCCGGCGGGCATCGCCGCGGGCAGACATGCGGGGTCGAGCAGCAGCGTCACCGCGGTGCCGGCGCGCAGCGCGGTGGGCACCGTGACCGCGGCGCCCTCCGGGGAGATGTCGAGCACCTCGCCCATGGCGTGGTTGTCCCCGGCATAGCTGACCATGGCGGCCGACCTCCAGGCCCCGCGGCGGCTGCGACGAACGTACTCCATGGCGACTGATCCCCCCTGGTGCATGCTGCGCCGTGAGTCTTTGCCAGCAGTGTGCCAGCATCAGGCGTCAATGAAATCGTGTCCTTGGAATCTCCAAGCAGCTTCTATTGCCGGCCAGTTTGCTAGCCACATGACGATTTTGGAGGCGGGTGAAGTCGCCAGGGAGGGTACTCAGGGGCAGTTGGGGTAGCCAGGGCAGCCCACGCCGCAGTTGCTCCTGCTGCAGCTGCTGCCGCCCTTGCCACAGCAGGGCGAGCCCGGGGTGCCGCAACCGCACTGGGCGTTCTGACAGCGCCTGAGGACGTTGTACAGCGAGCCGGGCTGGCCGTAGTTCTCGCTGTCGACGCACGCGGGTTCGGTCGAGATCATGGACTGCGAGCACTGCGAGCACTCGGCGTCTCCGCTGCACGCGCTGAGGTCATTGCAGCACTTCTCCTGCACGCAGGCCATGCACCCGGGGATGTTGAAGCCGAGCTCGTTCAGGTTGACGTTGCCGGCCTCGCAAGAGCCGCCCGTCGCGCCGCCCCCCGGGAGATCGCCACCGCCTCCGGATGGGTCGGCAGCCGGCTCTGGACCTGGGCTCTGTGGCCCAGCTGCCTGGCGTGGCGCCGGGCAACCCGTCTGCAGCGCCAGGCCAACGACCATCGTGCTCGCTACCAGCAAACGCCAAAGCATGTGGACTCCTCCGCTTCGAGGGCATGCCTGCGGCGCGGCCCCCCGCGTCGCGCTTCCCCCACTGCCATCATGCCGTGAAGACCGGCCGTCGTCACCCGTGCCAGGCCAGCACCACCAGCGCGCCGAGCTCGCACAGCTGCTCGGTGGCGCCCAGGAAGTCGCCGGTGACCCCGCCGACGCGGGCGCGGAAGCGCGCCCCCGCGAGCACGGTCAGCGCCGCCAGCACCGCCAGCATCGCGAACGCGCGCCCCGCCGTGATGGGCGACGGCGCCAGCGGCACGATGACCAGCAGCGCCAGCAGCAGCCAGGCGGTGGCGACCCACGCCTGCGTGGCCCCGGTGCCGGCGACGTCCTGGTTGCGCGCGACCTCGGGCGGCGTGGCATAGGGCAAGAGGCGCATCAGCCAGATCGGGAAGGTGCGTGCGGCGCACGCCACCAGCGGCAGCGCCCACAGCGCCCCGGCGCGCCCGCGCATGGCGATGGTCGCCAGCAGCGCGGCGCGGCCGGCGATGGAGATGACCAGCGCGGCGGCGCCATAGGTGCCGACCCGGCTGTCCTTGAGGATCTCCAGCGTGCGTGCGCGGGTGGTGCCGCCGCCCAGGGCGTCGGCGCTGTCGGCCAGGCCGTCCTCGTGGAAGGCGCCGGTGATGAGCAGCTGCACACCGATGGTCAGCAGCGCGGCGGCCAGCGGGCCGACCCCCCAGAGCAGGCGCAGCGTCAGCGCGGTCAGCGCGCCGATGACCAGGCCGACCAGCGGGAAGTGTGCCGCCGACCAGGCGCGATCGGCCGCCGAGTAGGGATGGCCGCCGAGCGGGAGCCGGGTCAGGAAGACGAAGGCGGCGCGCACGCCGCGCAGCTCGGGGCGCAGGAAGACGTCGCCCGGCCCGCCGTCGCGGTCGTCGCGCTCGCGCCCACGACCGCGGTCGTCGCGGTCGCGGTCCCGGTCGTCGTCGTCGTGCTCCTCGGCCAGCATCAGCGCTCGCTGACCCCCGCGGCCTCGAAGGTCGCCATGTCCGCCACCACGCGACAGGCCGCCTCGCACAGCGCCATCGCCAGCGTCGCGCCCGAGCCTTCACCCAGCCGCATGCCCAGCGACAGCAGCGGCGGCGGCACCTCCAGCGCCGCCAGCGCGATGGCGTGGCCCGGCTCGGGCGACAGGTGGCCCGCGATCAGGTAGCCCGTCAGCGCCGGCGCCAGCCGCGCCGCCACCAGCGCCGCCGCCGTCGAGATGACGCCGTCCATCACCACTGGCACGCGCACCGAGGCCGCGCCCAGCGCCAGCCCGGCCAGCGCACACAGCTCGAAGCCACCCAGCGCCGCCAGCACCCCCAGCGGATCACCCAGCGCCGCGCGGTTGACCGTCAGCGCCTGCTCGACCACCGCGACCTTGCGCGCCAGCCCGGCATCGTCCACACCCGTGCCGCGCCCGGTCACCTCGGCCGCGGCGCGCCCGGTCAGCGCCGCGATCACCGCCGCCGCCACCGTGGAGTTGCCGATGCCCATCTCGCCCAGCGCCAGCAGATCCAGCCCCTCTTGCGCCAGCGCCAGCGCGATCGCGATGCCCGCCTGCACGCCCTGCGCGGCGGTCTCGCGCGCCATCGCCGGCCCCGCCGTGATCGACGCCGTGCCCTCGCCCAGCGACATCCGGATGACGCCGTCATTGCCGTCCGCACCGGCGCCGCCGCCGCGCACGCCCATGTCGATGACCACCACGCGGGCGCCCACGTGACGCGCCAGCACCGACACCGCGGCGCCGCCGCCGGCGAAGTTCTTCACCATCTGCGCGGTGACCTCGGGCGGGTAGGCGCTGACGCCCTCGCGCGCGACGCCGTGATCCGCCGCCGCCACCGCGACCACCCGCCGCGCCACGTCGGGCTGCGCGCGCCCCTGCGCCGCCGCCAGCCGCTGCGCCAGCTCCTCGAGTCGGCCCAGGCTGCCGGGCGGCTTGGTCTTGCGGTCGAGCAGCCGGGCACACGCCGCGCCGGCGTCGGTGTCCAGCGCCGGCACCGCCTGCGCCACCGACCTGACCAGCGCCTCGGCTCCCAGCTCGCTCATGGCCGGGACGTTAGCTCATCCCCAGACGCCTGTCCCCCGGCGCGAACGCACCAGCAGGATGAGGAAGAACGGCCCACCCATCAGCGCCGTGATGACGCCGACCGGCAGCGCGCGTGGATACACCAGAGTGCGCGCCAGCACGTCACACGCGACCACGAAGGCGCCACCCGCGAACGCCGACGCCGGCAAGAGCAGCCGGTGGTCCGGCCCCAGCAGCGCGCGCAGCACGTGCGGCACCAGCAGCCCGACGAAGCCGACCGGCCCCGCCAGCGCCACCGCCGCCGCGATCGCGATGGCCGCGCCGCCATAGGCCAGCGAGGTCGCGCGCAGCACCGAGACGCCGACCGACGCCGCGGTGTCCTCGTTGGCCGACAGCGCGTTCAGATCACGCGCGACCGCGAACATCAGGCCGAGCCCGAGCGGCATCGCACACGCGCTGGGCAGCACCTTGTCGAAGGTGGTGGCGTCGAGGCCGCCCATGAACCAGCGCGCCATCTTGTACGACTCGGTCCAGTCGGCGAAGGCCTGGATGACCATGATGAAGGCCGAGCACATCAGCGACACCGTGACACCGGCCAGCAGCAGCGTGGCCGGCGGCAGGCTGCGCCCCACGCGCGCGAAGCGGTACACCAGCGCGGCCGCGCCCGCCGCGCCGATGAAGGCCGCCAGCGGCGCCACCACCGCCAGGCCGAGCTGGATGGTCAGCACCGCCCCCAGCGAGGCGCCACCCGCGATGCCCAGCGTGTACGGATCAGCCAGCGGGTTGCGCACCAGCGCCTGCAGCGTGGTGCCCGCGGTGGCCAGCCCGGCGCCCGCGATGGCGGCGGCGACCGCGCGCGGCAGGCGCAGCGCCAGGATGCGGGCATCGACGCCGTCCTGGCCCAGCGCGCGCCAGGGATCGATCCACGGCTTGCCCACGAAGGGCGCCACCAGGATGGCCAGCGCGCACAGCACGACGCACACCGCCAGGCCGACCACCATGCGGGTGCGCGACAGCCGGATCACTCGGGCACCACGAAGGGGAGGCCCGAGGGCAGCGCGCCGGCGTGCATGCCGACGCCGAAGGCGGCACGCGCCGCCGCGCCGGGCAGCACCTCGCGCGGAGGACCGTCGGCGACCGCGCGGCCGCCGGCCAGCACCACCACGCGGTCGGCGAAGCGCGCCGCCAGGTTGAGATCGTGGGTCACCACCACGGTGGTGGTGCCGCGGCCGGCGGAGTCCTTGCGCAGCGTGGTCAGCACCGCGATGGCGTGGGCGGGATCCAGGGCCGCGGTCGGCTCGTCGAGCAGCAGCAGCGGGGTGGCCTGGCAGAACGCCTGCGCCAGCAGCACGCGGCGCCGCTCGCCGCCCGACAGGGTGTCGAAGCGCCGCTCGCGCAGCGGCCACACGTCGGCGTCCTCCATCGCGCGCTGCGCCAGCGCGAGATCGTCGGCGCTCTCGAAGCGCCCGAAGCCGCGGTGCGGGTAGCGCCCCATCAGGACCAGCTCGGCGACGCGGAACGGGAACGCCGGTGAGAACTCCTGCGGCACGTAGGCCAGCGCGCGGGCCAGGTCGCGGCGCGGCAGGTCGTGCACCGGGTTTCCGTCCAGTGTCGCGCGGCCGGCCAGCGGGGCCAGGATGCCGGCGGCGATGCGCAGCAGGGTGGACTTGCCGGCCCCGTTCGGCCCCACCAGGCAGACCAGGGTTCCAGCGTGAAAACGGAGGCTTACACCCGTGAGCACGTCGCCGTCGTCGCGCGCAGGGTAGCGAAACCCCACCGCGTCGAGCTCCAGGACCGGGTGCTTGTGCGTCACGCTTGCGTCGCTCCCAGCGGAAGACTACGCTCCGGGCCTCGAGGGACCCAGATTTTCACATGAAAACTGCGAAGTTTTGGCTGCTGCTTGGGCTGGCGCTGCTGGGGGCGGCGGGTGCCGGCTGCGCGAGCCCGCGCCGGCCCGGCTGCAACGTGCAATCGGATTGCACCAACGGGACGTACTGCGCCGAGCCCGACAGCAGCGGCAACCGCTTCTGCAGCTTCGACTGCAAGGTCCCCGGCGACTGCATCGGCATGGCCGGCGCCATCTGCACCGTGGACGGACGCTGCAAGCTGCCCGGCGGTGACGACGGCGGCATCGACGACGACGCCGAGGTCGGCGCCATCGACGCCGCGATGTCGACCATCGACGCGGCCATCATGTCCGACGCGGCCATCCCCGACGCCGCCGCCCCCGACGCCTTCACCTTCATGGACGCCGCGGTCACCGACGCCCGCGTGGTCGACGCCTTTGTGTTCCAGGACGCCGCCTTCACCTTCATGGACGCCGCGGTCGCCTGCACCCTGGTGGCGCCGCAGACCGGCTGCACCGGCATGGCCTGCGACCTGGTCGGCGATCGCAACATGTGCCGCGCCAACGGCACCCAGCAGCATGGCCAGCCCTGCGGTGTCGGCGTCGACTGTGTCGCCGGCGCGACCTGCCTGAGCGACGACCGCTGCCACCAGTTCTGCGTCTCGGGCGGCGCCGCGTGCCCGAACAGCGGCACCTGCAGCATCAACGTCATCGGCTCGATGAGCCAGACCCTGGCCAACGCCTGCGCGGACCCGCGCCCGGTGTGCGACGTCCTGGCCCAGAACTGCGTCACGGTCGGCAACGCTTGCTACATCGACTCGACGACCGCGTTCCACTGCTACAACACCGCCGGCACCCTGACCGAGAACGCGGTGTGCACCGCGGTCAACACCTGCGTCAAGCCGCTGTCGTGCATGGATCTCGGCGCCGGCGCTGGCTTTCACTGCACCAAGCCGTGCGACCGCACGGCGGCTGCTGGCGCCAATGGCTGTCGCGCCGGGCAGACCTGCAGCAACGCGGGCCTGGGCGCCTTCGTCGGCCTGTGCACGCCGCCGATGCCGTAGCCGATGAAGGCCCTCATCACCGGCGGCGCCCGCAGCGGCAAGAGCCGCCACGCCCTGGCGCTGGCCGAGTCGCTGCACCCGACCCGGATCTTCCTGGCCACCGCCGAGATCCTCGACGCCGAGATGGCGGTGCGCATCGACGCCCACCAGCGCGAGCGCGGCCCCGAGTGGGTCACCATCGAGGAGCCGCTCGAGCTGGCGCCGGTGCTGACCCGCCGCCACACCGAGGCCAGCGCTGGCGCCGTGATCGTGGTCGACTGCCTGACCCTGTGGCTGTCCAACCTGATGCACGCCGGGCGCGACGTCCCCGCCGAGTTCGCCCGCCTGACCGCCGCCATCACCGCGGCCCCGAGCTCGGTCGTGCTGGTCACCAACGAGGTCGGCTTCGGCATCGTGCCCGACAGCGTGCTGGCGCGCAGCTACCGCGACCACCTGGGCACGCTGTCGCAGCAGGTGGCCGCGGTGTGCGACCGCGTGGTGCTGGTCTGCGCGGGCCTGCCGCTGACCCTGAAGTAGCGCGCGCGGCTCACGGGGCAAAGGCAATGCCGCCGGTGGTGGGCGCCTTGCCGATGTCGATGGGCGCGGTGGTCAGCTGGGCGCCCGTGGGCATGAACACGCGCACGCCGCGCGCGGTGGCGGCGCGATCGGCGGCCCACAGCGCGCCGCTGGGCGCCTGCTGCACGTCGACCAGGTTGAAGGTCGTGGTGCCGAACGGGGTGGTCGCGCCGCTGCTGACCACGAACTTGACGATGTCACCTTGGGTGAAGCTGAGCGCGACCGCCGCGAAGCCGTCGCTGGCGCCCACGGTGACGCCGCTGATGGTGCCGCCGAAGGTCGTGTCGGTGACCAGGCAGGGCTGCGCCGCCGCCGGGTTGGCGGTGACCAGCTGCAGGCAGCCGGTGCTGCCCGAGAAGTCACCCACGGTGGCCACCCAGGCGCCGCCCGCGCTGGCGCGCATGGGGCCGAACGGGTTCTGCTTGCCGAGCGCGATGCCCTGCACGCCGCCGGTGCTGCCGTCGGTGTCGATCAGCTGATCGTTCGTGGTGTCGATGACCGCGACCACGCCGACCCCGGCCGGCGTGAAGGTGCCATCGAGGCGCTCCATCGACACCAGCGCGCGGTTGCCGACCACCACGACCGACTCCATCTCGGGCGGGTTGCCGCTGTCGAACGACGACAGATCCACGGTGCCGAGCTGCGCGCCCGTCAGCGGGTGCACCACCAGCAGCGCGGCCTCGTTGTAGCGCGCCACGTAGGCCTTGGTCGCCGAGACCACGGCCAGGTCGTGCGGGTTCGAGCCCGCGCCGGTGCTGTACTGCTTGACCAGCGCGAGGTCGCTGGCGCGCAGCACCTGGATGTTGGAGTCGCTGTCGCGGTTGATCACGAACACGCAGGTGCCGAACACGCGCACCACGGGATCCTTGCCCACGGTGGCGCGGTTCAGCGTGGCCACCCGCGAGTTCAGATCGATGCTGGCCAGGGTGCCGGGCGACGCGAAGTCGGTGCCGACCACGACCGCCTTGGTCGGCGCCGCGGTGGCGGTGGGATCGCAGCTGGGCGGCCCGGCGTCGGGCAGCGCGCTGTCCCCGGCGTCAGCGACCGGGCCGCCGTCACCGACGACGGCGGCGTCAGCGACCGCGCCGTCACGGTGGGTGTCTTCATCGTCACCGCAACCAGCCAGGGCGACCGAGACGAACGAGAGCACGAGGGCGGACAGGGCGAACAGGCGAGACGACTTCACGGCGTACTCCAGGCGAGGGTGACGAACAGAGCGCGGCCGGGCAGGGGTTGCCCCATGACGTCCGCGACGGCGACAGGGATCGAGGTCAGGTCCGGGCTGGGCGCCGGGTCGGGGCGCACGGTGGCGACGCGCTGGTCGCTCAGGTTCTTGGCGTCGAAGGTCAGCTCGAAGCCGCGCCCCGGGCGCAGCGCCAGCTGGGCGCCGTGCAGCACGCGCGCGGGCACCGGGTTGAAGTTGGCGGCGTCGAGGTAGTCGCCCGCCAGCGCGGCGACGTCGTAGCGCAGCCCCAGCGAGCGCCCGCCGCGCCGCAGCACCAGCTCGGCGCGCGCGTACAGCTCGTGCGCGGGGCGGCCGGGCAGCCGCTTGCCGGCGTCACCGGCGGGCGGGCCGCGATTCTCGGCGTCGACATAGGTGTAGTTCGACGACAGCGTCAGCCGGCGCCACAGCCGCGCCGCGGCCGACAGCTCGAGGCCGCGGATGCGGGCGTCGCCCAGGTTCTGCGCCAGCGCCACCCGGGTGACCGGCAAGAGCACGATGGTGTCGTGCGGGCGGCTCTCGAACAGGGCGGCCTCGCACAGCAGCCGATCCACGGTGGCGCCCTTGCGCGGCCGCGGCGCCAGCACCAGGCCGACGTCGCCGGCCAGGCCGGTCTCGGCGCGCAGGTCGGGGTTGCCCACGGTGGCGCCGCGATCGCCGAACAGCTCGATGAAGCTGGGCGCGCGCACATAGCGGCCGAAATTGGCCTTGGCGTACAGCTCCCCCGCGATGCGCACCTTGGCGCCGGCACGCGGTGAGAGCCAGGCGTCGCGCACGGTGGGGCGCTCGTCGCGCAGGAACGCCGGCCGCGGCAGCGAGCCCTCGTGCGGCTCGGTCAGCATGAGATCGCTGCGCAGCGACGCCTCCAGCACCGCGCGCCCCAGCGTGACCTCCTCGCGCGCGGCCAGCACCGCAGCCCAGCGCTGGGCGCCGCCGCGGGTGCCTCCGGCGGCCAGATCCTCCTCGCTGAACCACTCGGTGCGTAGCTCCTGCGCCAGGGTCAGGCGCTGGCGCCGCGTGGTCCAGCCCAGCTGGCCCGACACGCCGCCGCCCAGCGAGGTGTAGCGCCGATCCTGGGTGCCCACCCCGACCGTGTTGTCACCATCGACATAGTGCTCGCGCGCGGCCAGCCCGAACGCCGCTCCGCTCAGCGCCAGCGCGCCCGAGCGCTCGACGCGGGCGTCATAGATCACGCGCGTGGTGTCCAGCGCGGCGCCGGCGCCGGGCAGGCTGGAGGTCGG
>JBGASF010000049.1:0-48826 GCA_044229835.1 Polyangia bacterium
GATGATCCGCGTGAAGGCGCCGGGCGGTCTGCTCGGTCGCGCGCAGCTCGACGCGCTCGCCGACGTCGCCGACCAGCAGTCGCGCGGCTTCGGCCACGTGACCACGCGCCAGAACGTGCAGCTGCACTTCGTGAAGATGAGCGAGTCGGCGGCGGCGATGCGGCGGCTCGACGAGGCGGGGCTCACCACCCGCGAGGCCTGCGGCAACTCGGTGCGCAACGTGACGGGCTGCGAGCGGCTCGCCACCTGCGGCGACGCGCCCTTCGACGTCTCGCCGTACCTCGAGGCGGTCGTCCGCTACTTCCTCCGTCACCCGCTCGCGGCCACGCTGCCGCGCAAGTTCAAGATCGCGCTGTCTTGCTGCGCCACCGACTGCGCCTTCGGCGCGATTCATGACGTCGGCCTGACCGCGCGCACGCGTGTGGCCGCCGACGGCAGCATCGAGCACGGCTTCCGCATGGCGGTCGGCGGTGGGCTGTCGACCTCGCCCGAGGACGCGCACCTCTTGGCCGAGTTCGTGCCGGCGCGACACCTGCTGGCCTATTGCGAGGCCGTCGTGCGCGTGTTCGACGCCCACGGCAACCGGCAGAACAAGGCGCGCGCGCGCCTCAAGTACGTCATCCGCAAGCAGGGCTGGGATGGCTTCAAGGCGCTGTGGCAGACCGCGCTCGACGGCATCGTCGCCGACGGCCGGCTCGACAACGCCATCGACGTGACGCCGCTGCCGACCCCGGTGCCGCCGGCGTCCACGGCCGCAGAGATCTCGGCCGCCACTGCAGGGGGCGACCCGCCCGCGCTGGCCCGCTTCCGCGCCACCAACGTGCAGCGCCAGACCCAGCCCGGCCACGTCATGGTGGCGGTGCGCCTGGATCGCGGCGACATCACCGCGGCGCAGATGCGCGCGCTGGCCGGGATCGCGCGCGAGTTCGCCGATGGCACCGTGCGCGCCACCGTCGACCAGAACATGCTGCTGCGCTGGGTGCCCGAGCACCGGGTCGCGCAGCTCCACGCCGCGCTGAGCGCGGTCGGCCTGGGCGAGGCCGACGCCGGCCGCATCGCCGACGTGACCTCGTGCCCGGGCAGCGACACCTGCAACCTGGCGGTCACCGGGTCGCGCGATCTGGCGCTGGCGCTGACGCGCAAGCTCCGCGAGGCCGCCGCCAATGGCGCCGCCAGCGCGGTCGCCGCCGCCGACAGCCTGGTCATCAAGGTCTCGGGCTGCCCCAACTCGTGCGGCCAGCACCACATCGCCGGCATCGGCTTCCATGGCACCGTGCGGCGCCTGGGCGGCAAGGTGCTGCCCGAGTACCAGATGCACCTGGGCGGCGGAATCGACGGCAACGGCGCTACTTTTGGTAGACACGTCGTCAAGGTCCCGGCCCGCCGCGCGCCCGAGGCGCTGATCCGGCTGCTGCAGCTGTACGAGCGCGAGCGCGCAGCCGGCGAGCCGCCGCACCTGTACTTCCGCAGGGTCGACGAAGCCCTGGTCAAGGCCGCCGTGAAGGACCTGACCGACATCGACGAGACCAGCGCCCGCCCCGAGGACTACATCGACCTCGGCTCCGAGCAGTCCTTCGTGGTCGCCATCGGCGAAGGCGAGTGCGCGACCTGACCCGCGCTCCCCGTCAGGCCATCACACCGCGCGCATGACGCGGTAGAGCTCCAGCGCATCGGGCACCGGCGGCAGCGCCCACGCCGCCAGCGCATCCTCCACATACGCCGGCCGCCGCGCCCCCACCAGCACACAGCTGACCCCGGGCGTGTCGAGCACCGCGCGCAGCGCCACCTGCGACAGCGGCGGCAAGCGCTCGCTGTCCGCGGCCGGCCAGCCCGGCAGCGCGCCGGTCAGCGCGGCCCGCAGCGGCGCATAGGCCTCGCGCGTGCGCGCCACCACGGCGTCGTGCAGCGCATCCAGCAGCGCCTGTAGCGCGGTGCGATAGCGCCCGCCCCACGCCGCGGCGCCGGGCGCGTCCGCCAGCGCCTCGGCCACCGCCGGCCACACCCCGCGCTCCTCCAGCTCGCACAGGTGGGGCAGGCCATGGATGGCGCCGGCCCTGAACGCGCGCCCGAGCTCGTCGCTCCAGGCGAACCAGCCCGCCGCCTCGGGCCCCAGCGCGGGCGCATGCTCGGAGCGCCACTCGCGCTCCAGCGCGGCCACGAAGGCGAGGCCGTCGTCGAGGCTGGTGTGGCCGGCGCGCGGCACCGGATCCGCCAGCCGCGCCAGCTCGCCCCGGTGCAGCGCGTTGAGCGGCCGGTTGGTCAGCACGCCGAGGTCATGCGCGCGCGCCTGCTCGAGCAGGCTGGCCGCGCCGCTGCCGCCCGCGCCCAGCGCCGCCCCCGACTCCAGCAGGTTGAGCGGCACCTCGACGACCGCGAAGCCATGGTGCGCCCCGCCCGCACGCTGCGCCAGCACCAGCAGCCGCTCCAGGGACAGCGCCCCCGGGTGCTCGACCGGCACGCTCAGCCCATCACTGCTGACGCCGTACCAGCCGATGCGCCCCGCTGCACGGAGCCGCTCCAGCTCGACGAAGGCGTGGCCCAGCCGTTCGTACAGGATCTCGCGCATCACGCGCAGCGGCCGCGGATCCCTGCGCCTGCGCAGCGCCGCCACGAACGCCTCGGGGCTGTCGAGCAGGTAGACCTCCACGCGCGGCCGCCCCAGCCGCCCCAGCGACCCCGCCAGCTCGATGTCGATGCGCCCCGGCTCCATGCCGCCACCGACCTTGGTCACCACCGTCACCGCGCCCGGGCCGGCGTCAGCGTCCTGCAGCGCCTTCCCCACCAGCCGCTCCGACGCTCCCTCGCGATAGCTGCTCGCGGTGTCGACCACGTCGATGCCCCGCGCCAGCGCCAACCGCAGCGCCGCCAGGTGGGCAGGTGTAGTCAGCTGGGTCCGATACCCACCAAATCCCAGCGCACCGACCTCGATCCCTGTCCGCCCAAGCCGCCGCCGCACATTCATCTCAGCTGCAGCATACGTAAGAGAAGTGATCTCTGGTACGATTCTAAAGCGTCTAGCTGTCAGCCCAGAGGAGGACGTCGTGAAGCAGCTCCAACGTGTGGTCGCGGTGGTGATCGTGGCGCTTGCGCTCCTGCCGGCTGGTCTCGCCCACGCCGACAAGAAGTCCGACGCCGAGGCCAAGAAGGCCTACATGGACGGCACCAAGTACTACAACCTGGGCGACTTCACCAAGGCCATCGAGCACTACAAGCGGGCCTACGAGCTCAAGCCCGACGCCGTCTTCCTCTACAACATCGCGCAGTCGTACCGCCTGTCGAACGACTTCACGCAGGCCCTCTTCTTCTACAAGTCGTTCCTGCGCAACCTGCCCGACGCCCCCAACCGCGCCGAGGTCGAGCGCCGCATCACCGAGATGGAGGACGCCCAGGCCAAGGCCAAGGCGACCGCCAACGCCCCGCCCAACGATCCGCTCGGACCCAAGGGCAACACCAGCACCTCGACCGGCACCGATACCGACACCGATACCGACGCCGATACTGGGGACACGACCGATACCGACACCGACGGCGACACCAAGATCCCCGACCCCTCCGAGGCAGGTGGCGTCAGCGACGCTGGCCAGGAGAACGGCAGCGCCCCGGCGGGCGGTCCCACCGACACCGGCGGCGGCAAGAAGCCGATCTACAAGAAGTGGTGGTTCTGGGCCGGCATCGGCGCCGTCGCCGTCGGCACCGTCGCCATCATCGCGGTCAGCTCGGGCGGCAGCGCCAGCGCTCCCTCGGGTGACTTCGACACCGTCGAAGTCTTCTAGCCAATGCTCGAGTCGTAGTCGAGTCGAAGCCCCTTTTTCGTTGGTTTCGGGCCCTGTGCCCGAGGATGGATGAGCCTATGACCAAGCGACTGCTCGCGCTGTGTGCTCTTGCTGCCTCCACCATCGCCGCTGGCTGCGGCAGTGACGGATCGGCTGGCACCTTCCTGATCGTCGAGCTGCGCGGCAGCTCGATGCCGAAGACGGTGGACATCGACCTGATGTTCAACGGCCAGTCGGCGCCAACGACCACGCTGGCCGATCCCTCGGGCGGCTCGATGACCCTGCCCAAGCGCAGCGTCTTCAAGATCCGCAACGGCGAGGGGACCATCGCTATCAGCGCCAAGGCCAAGGACACAGGCGGCGTGGTCTACGCGACCGCCACTGGCACAGGCACCATCAAGAGCAACGAGACCACCACCGTGGTCCTGAACTTCGACGGCGGTGGTGACGGTGGCGGCGAAGGGCTGGCCATCGACAAGACGATGCACGACTTCGGCATGGTCATCATCAACACCGCTGGTGCCGAGGTCCTCTTCACCATCACCAACACCGGCACCAGCGCAACCGCGCCTCTCGGTGTCGTCCTGAACGGTGGCGCAAGCGGCTTCGCGATCAGCAACAACGGCTGCAATGGCATGGCCCTCGCGGCCAGCGCGACCTGCCAGGTCGGCGTCTCCTTCATGCCCTCGGCGACCGGTGTCGTCATGGGCAGCGTGGTCATCAGCAATGGCACCACCGCCAGCGTCACCGCCATGCTCGGCGGCGAGGGCATCACCCCCGGTGCCTTGCAGGTCACGCCGCCAATGCAGGACTTCGGTTCGGTCACCATGGGCGGGAACAGCGGTACCCAGACCTTCACCATCACCAACACCGGCGGCCAAGCCTCGGGCGCCATCACGTCCGGCCTGATGGGCACCGACGCAGCCCAGTTCGTGATCACCGCAGACGGCTGCATGACCCAGGCGCTGGCACCCAACGCGACCTGCCAGATCACAGTGCGCTTCAGCCCCAGCACCGCGGGCGCCAAGTCGGCCTCGCTCAACGTCACTGCCAGCCCGGGTGGCAGCGCCATCGCGCAGCTGTCGGGCATGGGCCTCTCGGTCGGCGAGATCATCATCACCCCGACCTCGAAGGACTTCGGCTCGGTGCAGCAGGGCATGACCGGGATGAGCCAGGTCTTCATGGTCCAGAACACCGGCCAGTCCGCCACGGGCATGCTGACCACCGCCGTCACGGGCGCCAACCCCATCGCTTTCCCGACCAGCACCGACACCTGCATGGGGCAGACCCTGGCCGCCAATGCGTCGTGCTCCGTGACCGTCACCTTCTCGCCCAACACCTCAGGCTCGAAGATCGCGACCCTGACCGTGAGCGGCAGCCCAGGCGGAGCCGCCGCCGCGCCGCTCTCCGGCATTTCCCTGGCCGACGCCGAGCTGGGCATCAATCCGAACAGCAACGACTTCAACTCCGTCGTCACCGGCTCGAGCGCCACTGCCACCTTCACCGTGCGCAACATCGGCGGCGTGGCCAGCGGCGTTCCGGGGGCCGCCATCACGGGTCCCGACATGGGCCAGTTCTCGATCATGAGCAACAACTGCACCGCGGCGCTGGCACCCGCCGCGACCTGCACCATCGTGGTGCGCTTCGCACCGACCACCACCGGCGTCAAGGGTGCATCGCTGAGCGTCAACGCGACCCCTGGCGGAATCATCACGGCCGCCCTGGCCGGGACCGGCATCGCTCCGGGCGCGCTGTCCATCAGCCCGACCAGCCAGAACTTCGGATCGGTCCTGCAGGGCACCACGACCGCGACGCCGCAGAACTTCACCGTCACCAATACTGGTGGCTCGGCGACCGGCACGCTGACCGCGCGCATCCTCCCGGTGGGGGCCGAGTTTCGCATCGTGACCAACACCTGCACCGCGACGCTGCCCGCTGCCGGGACCTGCATGGTCAGCGTCCGCTTCGAACCCACCTCCGCGGGCTCCAAGACCGGCACCCTCGAGGTCAGCGGAACGCCGGGTGGTACCGCACCGGCTTCGCTCAATGGCATCGGCCTGTCGCCCGCGCTGCTGATGGCCTCGCCGACGACCTTCACCTTCCCGAGCACGGTCGTCAACGGCACCAGCACGTCGCAAAACTTCACCATCACCAACATGGGCGGTGTCGCCGCCGGGACCACCACCGCGATGGCCACCACCGTGACAGGGACCGGCGCCGCCGATTTCGACATCGTCTCCAACAACTGCACCGGCACCCTCGCCGCCGGCGCCAGCTGCACCGTCGCCATCGCCTTCAACCCGGGCAGCGCAGGTGCCAAGACCGCCAGCCTCAACGTCAATGCGACCCCCGGCGGCAACGCGGCTGCATCGCTCAACGGCACCGGCCAGACCCCGGCGGCGCTCACCCTGGCTGCGGTCGCGCCGAACTCGGTCGCCTTCGGAACCGTCCCCGTCGGCTCGAGCTCGACCATGACCTACCTGGTCAGCAACACCGGTCAGCAGACCACCAGCGCCATCACCGTCACGCTCGCAGGCACCGACTTCGCGCTGCAGACTGGCATGGCCGGCGACTGCGCGAGCGGGACCACGACGCTGGCGGGCAGCGCGACCTGCAACGTTCGAGTGCGCTTCTCCCCGACCTCCAACGTCGCCCGAACCGGCACGCTGGGCGTCTCGGCGACCACCGGTGGCGCACCCGCCCAGCTCGCCTTGACGGGCACCGGTCAGAATGGTGCCGCGCTCAGTGGAAGCCCGATGGCCATCACCTTCGGCAACGTCGAGGTCAACGTGGCCTCGACCGCCCAGAACTGGACCATCACCAACGTGGGCGACGTCGCGACCACCGGCACGCTCACGCTGAGCAACACCAACCCCACCGAGTTCTCCACCACCACGACCTGCGGCGCGACGCTGGCCCCGATGACCAGCTGCATCGTGACGGTCACCCTGCGGGCATCTGCGGGCGGCACACGCAGCACGACCCTGACGATGACGGCCGTCGGCGGCAACGGCGGCAGCGCCACCATCGGCGCCAGCGGCGTCGGCCTGTTCCGGCTGACTGTCGCGACGACCGGCACCGGCACAGTGACCTCGAGCGTGGGCGGGATCAGCTGCCCGGGCACCTGCTCGGCGCTCTTCGCGCTGGGCGCCACGGTGCAGCTCCGAGCGCGCACGACGAACGGAAGCAACGCGTTCTTCTCCGCATGGAGCGGCGCTGGCTGTACTGGCCCGAACCGTGACTGCAACGTCACCGTCAGCGCGTCTACCACGGCGAACGCGACGTTTTCGACGATGACCAACAACCTCATCTTCGTGACCTCCGGAACCTATGCCTCGAACCTCGCGGCCGGGGGCGCGATCACGGCCTACGATACCGAGTGCAACCGGACCGCGACGGCGGCGGGCATCAACGACGCAGCCGGAACCATGTACATTGCATGGATCTCCAGTTCGACCTCGGCAGCCCCCGCCCGCATGCCCAATGCTCGTGGGTGGGTACGGATGGACGGGCTGCCGTTTGCCGACACCCAAAGTGAGCTGCTCACGACAAACCAGGTGTTCTACCCTGTTCGATTTGATGAAACAGGGGCTGCTCCCGTGGGTGCCCAGTACACGACAGGCACCGAGTCCGACGGCACGCTATCGAGTCAGAACTGCACGAACTTCACATCTCTCAGCGGTTCGATGCTGATGGGCATCGCCTCGGCTGGTCCCTTCAGCTGGACCTCCGGCGCCGGGACGAGCTGCTCTACCCAGAGACTCCTGTGCATGGGCAAGTCGAAGAGCGCCGCTGTCAACCCCACCGCCGTCGCAGGGAAGCGGATCTGGATGACCAATTCCGCATACACCATTGGCGGTCCGACAACACCAGATGGCCTATGCAACTCTCAGCGCCCCGCAGGTGTCGCCTCAGGCAATGCCCTCGTGGCCTACACAACACGGCCGGCCTCCAACGTCATCACGGCCAGCGCGACCTACGTTCGACCCGATGGCCAGGTCGTAGGGACTGGCACCCAGATCATTGCAGGTGGTGACCTGCTTTCGGGGATCTGGCAGTCGGCTGACCTGGTCTACCGACAGATTGGATTCAGCCGCATCTGGACCGGACAGACCACCCTCACCGCCAGTGGCACTGTGGCCAGTACTTGCAACAACTGGGCGGACACCACCCAGACTGGTGCTCGCCAGGGAGCCAGCCCCTACGCAGACTCCGACTGGTGGAACTTCACTACCGTAGCCTGCAGCGCGACGGGTGGTCAGGTTGGCGGCCTCTACTGCGTGGAACCCTGAGAGTCTCCCCCCAGGACGGCCGAATTTCTGCCGGTCCCTCCTGCTTGACACCTTGGTGACTGACGACGACCATCCATGAATGGTGCAAGGTGGGCGTTGGTTTGGACAGGGGTTGGCAGTCGTTCTGATTGCCTGGTCGGGCGCGAGTCAGGCGGCGGCTGGGCCCGGCGTTGTCCTCGAGACTCACACAGCGGAGCGGTCGGCCCAGGCCTCCGCGGCGCTTCGCGGAGTGTTGCGCGAGTTGGCCGCGGTCGGATTCTCGAGTGGGCAGGAGCTGTCGAGTGCCATTGAGTCGAAGCTGTCCCGATCTGGTCAGTCTCTCAATTCCGCGGAGCTGGCACGTGCGACCCAGACGATCGAAGCCGGCTACGAGAAGTTCCTGCACGGTGACTTCCCGGCGGCGCGCACCATGCTCGAAGAGGCGCTAGCTTCGCTGCGAGCGCGCCCCGCCACCGTCGCACGCGAGCAGGCCCTGCGTGACCTCCTGATCAAGGCCTACGTCGGCCTGGCCCTCTCCAGTCAGCGACTCGGTGACATCGAGCGCGCCGAGGCCACGATGGCGGAGTTCCTGCGCAGTCTGCCCGATCGCGAGATCTCTCGCTCCAAGTTCGGGCCTGAGCCAATTGAACTCATGAAACATGTGAAGGCGAAGCTGGAGGCCGCACCGCGCGCCAAACTGCACATCAAGAGTGACGATCCGGCGTCGGTCATCTTCATGAACGAGCGGTTCGTCGGCGTTGGCGAAGCCGAAATCTCTGGCGCGTACCCCGGAGCCTATCGGATCTACTCTCAACGCGCGAAGGCAGCGGGCCGTGTTCACCACGTGGTCCTTGCCGGTGGAGTCGATGTTGCGCTGGAAGTCAGCTCTCGCCTGGACACGGTTCTCAAGACCGACGACGGCCTGGCGGCACTCGTGTTCGAGGACAACCGCGCCCGCGGAGCTGGTGAGCTCGAGAGCACCCGAGCTCTCGCGGTCGCACTGGGAGCATCTCAGGCGATGACAGTCGGTGTGCTGGCGGTGCAGGGCCAGCAGTCCATCATGGGCACCGCCATCGACGTTGCCAGGGGAAGGCTGCTACGTCGCGCCGCCATTCCGCTCAATGCGTCTGCAGCATTGACCCATGACCTCGTGCTCTACCTGACCGAAGGCCGGCGCGCGAAGGGAGTGATCGTGCTTGCCGGGGATGCGGAGAAGGCAGCTCCCGTCGCCGCCGGGCCGCTCGCGCCGACGCGCGCTCGCAAGGGTCGGGGCCTACGCGTGGCTGGGTGGGTCACCGTCGGGGTGGGCGTCCTCGCCATCGCGGGCGGCACGTACTTCGGGCTACGAGCAAACACTCTCGAGGACGAGGTCAATAGCGCCAAGACCTGGTCAGGAGCACTGGCGGGCAAGGTCGGCGATGGCGAAGCAGCGGCACGAAACGCCAACATCCTCATCGGTGCTGGAGCTGCATTGGTAGTGGGCGGCGGCGTGCTCTGGTACCTCGGTCGTCGTGCGGGCAATGAGGGCGAGTCGAAGCGACGAACCAGTCTGCGCCCCCAGCTGGCCCCCACTGCTCTTGGCCTGGTCGTCGACGGAGCCTTCTGATGAGGCGCCTACTCTGTCTCGGATCGTTCGCCTTCCTCTCGGCGTGCAGCTTCACCCCGAATTACGATCCGGAGCTCGCGTGCGGGCCAGCGCCGGACCGCTGCCCCAACGGGCTCGTCTGCTCGCCCCAGAACCGCTGCGTCAAGGTTGCGACGAGCGACGGCGGCACCGACATGGTGCGGCTCCTCGTCACACCTGGGACCCTCAACGCCATGGAGGGTGGCCCAGTGGTGTCGTTCTCGATCACGTTGAGCAGGGCGCCAACCAGCGAGGTGACGGTCAACCTGACTTCGAGCGACGCCACGTCTGCCACCGTGTCCCCCTCGCAGATCACCTTCACTCCCGCTGATTTCGATCAGGCCCGGACCGGATCAGTGACCGCGGTCGACGACGGCGATCTGGCCAACGAGGCGGTCACCGTCTCGGCCACCGGACAGGACCTCGAGGCGGCGACGGTCAATGTCAACGTGACCGATGACGACACTCTGGCGATCGAGACATCCCCGGCTGCGATGCTGGTCGTGACCGAGGGCATGGCCGCCACGGTCCAGGTCCGCCTCAGCCACGAGCCCACGAGCCCCATCACAGTGTCAGTCAGCGCCAGCGGTACCGGGGCGATGGTGTCTCCTGGGGGGCTCACGTTCGATGCGACGAACTACAGCGTGTACCAGGACCTGACCGTGACGGGACTCGCAGACGCCAACACAGCCGACGAATCCGCCACGATCTCGATCAGCGGAGGGGGCCTTGGCAAGGTCGTCAATGTGACGGTGACCGACGACGATATCCAGAACATCTCGGTCACGCCAGGTACCGTCTCGATTGTCGAAGGGGAGACCCGGTCGGCACTGACCGTGACGCTGACCCAGCAACCGACGACGCCCATCGTGGTGATGGTCGCGTCGAGCCCGATGAACAAGGCCAGCGTCAGCCCCGCGATGCTGACGTTCACCTCGACGGACTACGCCATGCCACACATGGTGATGGTGACCGGCGTCCAGGATGCGGATCTCGATCCGGACAGCGCGACCATCACCCTCAGTTCGCCCCCTCTGCAGGCTCGAACGGTGACCGTCATGGTCATGGACAACGATCGTCAGGGGATCCTTGCGAACCCGACGGCCGTCACCCTGACCGAGGGAATGCCGCCTGGGACGGTTCAGGTCAGCCTCAACTTCGCCCCCCCTTCAAACACCACTGTCACGGTGCTTTCGAGCCACCCCACCAAGCTCGCCGCCAGCACCACCGGTCCGACCATGAGCACCTTGCTCTTCACCCCGGCCAACTTCGCCACTCCCCAGCCGCTCGCGCTGACCGTCTTTGACGATCCAGACACGGCCGGACTCACGGCCACCGTCACGTTGAGCGCGCCAGGCATCATGCCTGATACCGTCGTTGGGGTCACAATCAACGACGACGACGTCCAGTCGGTTCAGGTCATGCCAATGACGCTGAACCTTACGGAGGCCACTGGGGCGGCGCACAGCGGCGTCTTCATGGTCCGCATGGCGGCCCTGCCCGGCGCGGACGTCACCGTCACGCCAAGCGCCATCACGCCAAGCGGGAAGGTGACGATCACCCCTGCGTCCCTCGTCTTCACGTCGTCCACGTACGCGACGCAGCAGTCGTTCACGGTGACCGCCCAGACCGATGCAGATACCAGCAACGAGTCGCTCGATTTCAACCTCGCAGCCACCGGCTCCTTCAGCGGCAACACGGCGGTGCACGTCAACGTCACGGACAACACCGTCAACTGCAATGCGGCCACATGCGCGTCGGGCTGCTGCCTCAACAACATGTGCTATGTGCAGCCGAATTTTCCGCAGTGCGGGCCCACAGGTGGCGCGACGTGCCAGCTCTGCAATGTGGGAACCGAGACCTGTACGGGCGGGGTGTGCCAGCCCATCTGACCGCCCCCGCTTGACATCCCCCGCGCAACCTGGTGTTTTCACACCGTGACGATCCTCTCTGCTGACAGGAATCCGCGCGGGTTGCGCGATGAGTACAAGGCCTTCGTGGGCAAGAAGGTGATGATCGGGCTGCGCAGCTACCACTATGTGTCGTGCCGGGTGACCGGGCTGGATCCGCTGTACCTGGACATCACGGTGGCCGGCAAGGCGATGAAGATCCCGGTCGACCAGATCGACAACATCGCCGAGGCCCCCGAGGCGCAGGCCGAATACGTCAAGTAGTCGCCGCGCCCCGCCCCGTCCGCGCCACGCCCGCCGCCTGCGCTACTTCCCCGTGAACTGAGCCTTGCGCTTCTCGTTGTAGGCGGCGATGCCCTCGACGGCGTCGCTGCTCGCGAACAGCTGCTGCTGCAGCTCGCGCTCCAGGGCCAGGCCGGCGCCCAGCTCGACCTCCAGCCCCGACACCACCGCGCGCTTGATCAGGCCGACCGCCTTCGACGCCTTGCCGGGCGGCACGAACTGCTGTGCATACGCCGCGACCTGGCCCCAGAAGTCGTCGCCGCTGAACACCTCGTTGACCAGCCCCAGCGCACGCGCCGCCTCGACGTCCAGGGTGCGCCCGGTGACCATCAGCTCGGTCGCCCGCGCGCGTCCCAGCGCCCGCGCCAGCCGCTGCGTGCCGCCGGTGCCGGGCAGCACGCCCAGCGCGACCTCGGGCAGCCCCAGCTTGCCGGTGCCGGCGCGCGCGACGCGGAGGTCGGCCGCCAGCGCGACCTCGAAGCCGCCGCCGACGCAGTGGCCCGAGATGGCCGCGATGACCAGCTTGGGCGTCTGCTCCAGCCGACACAGCGTCTCGTTGGCGTGCAGGCAGAAGTTGTACTTGAAGGCCGGCGTGACGCGCCCGAGCATCGCGATGTCGGCCCCGGCGCAGAAGAACTTGTCGCCCGCGCCGCGCAGCACCAGCACGTGGACCGCCTCGTCCATGCGCGCGCGCAGGATCGCCGCGTCCAGCTCCTGCATCATCTCGTAGGAGTAGGCGTTGGCCGGCGGGTTGGTCAGCGTCAGCGTCGCGACCCCGGCATTTGCCTCGTAAGTGACAAGCGCCATCGTGGTCACCCCATCCTCACCCACACCGACTTGAGCTCGGTGTAGTGCTCGATGAATGAGCTGCCGAGCTCGCGCCCGACGCCGCTCTGCTTGTAGCCGCCGAAAGGCGACGCATTCTGGCTGTTCATGTAGGTGTTGATCCAGACCGTGCCGGCCTGGATGGCGTGCGCGACCGCGTGCGCCTTGCCGATGTCACGCGTCCACACCGCCGCGGCCAGGCCATAGATGGTGTCGTTGGCGATGCGCGTGGCCTCGGCGACGTCGTCGAACGGGATGATCGACAGCACCGGCCCGAAGATCTCCTCGCGCGCGATGGTCATGTCGTTCTTGACCCCGGTGAACACCGTGGGCGGCACGAAGTAGCCCTTGTCGCCGACGCGCTCGCCGCCGACCTCGAGGCGCGCGCCCTCGGCCTTGCCCTTGGCCACATAGCCCAGCACGCGCTCCAGCTGCTGTTGCGACACCAGCGGCCCCATGCGGCTCTTGGGGCTGAGCGGATCGCCCGGCTGCATCTTGCTGGCGCCGTCGAGCAGCTTGGCCAGGAAGGCGTCATGCACCGAGCGCTCCAGCAGCAGGCGCGACCCCGCGGTGCAGACCTGGCCCTGGTTGTAGAAGATCCCGGTCAGCGCGCCGCGCACCGCCTGCTCGAGGTCGGCGTCGGCGAACACGATGTTGGGGCTCTTGCCGCCGAGCTCCAGCGTGACCCGCTTCAGCGTCGCCGCGGCCTCGCGCTGGATCAGCTTGCCGACCTCGGTCGACCCGGTGAAGGCGATCTTGTTGACGCCGGGGTGGCGCACCAGGGCGGCGCCGGCCTCCTCGCCGAAGCCGGGCAGCACGTTGACCACGCCGGGCGGGAAGCCGACCTCCAGCGCCAGCTCGCCGAGGCGGATGGCCGTCAGCGGCGTCTGCTCGGCGGGCTTCAGGACCACGGTGTTGCCCGCGGCCAGCGCCGGGCCCAGCTTCCAGGCCGCCATCAGGATGGGGAAGTTCCACGGGATGATGGCGCCGACCACGCCCACCGGCTCGCGCCTGGTGTAGTTCAGGAACGGCCCCGACACCGGGTTGACGTCACCCTGGATCTTGTCGGCCCAGCCCGCGAAGTACTGGAAGCAGCGCGCCGCGCCCGGGACGTCGCCGCCGCTGGTGTCGCGGATGGTCTTGCCCGAGTCGCGCGTCTCCAGCTCGGCCAGCGCCTGCGTCTCGGCCAGCATGCGCTCGCCGAGCTTCCACAGCAGCTGCCCGCGGGCGGCGCCGTCCATGCTGGCCCACGCCCCCTTGTCCATGGCCGCGCGCGCCGCGGCGACGGCGCGGTCCACGTCCTCGGCGCCTGCGCGGGCGACCTCGGTCAGGGTCTCGCCAGTGGCCGGGTTGAGGGTCGGGAAGGTCTGCCCGGAGGCGGCCGGGACGGCGGCGCCATCGATGATCAGCCGGTTTTGCATGGGCGCGAATGTACCCAGGAAGCCGGAATTTGTCCCCACCGCACGGATCTTTCGCTCGGCGCGGAAATCTGCGAAAATGTGTGGTCGCGGCGGTACCTCGCCGCGGTGGAGGCCGCGTGGCCGTGGAACCAACCAGTGGGACGGCTCGGATGACCCCGCGGGGCGCCCCCTCGAAGCTGCGCATCGTGACCAAGTTCCCCGACAGGGCGACCTTCTCGGAGCGCTTTGCCAAGTTCGTGGTCCCCGACGGCATGTTCGTGGTCTCCAAGCACCCACGCACCCCGGGCACCCGCCTGCCCTTCTCGGTCGAGCTGACCGACGGCCGCGTCATGCTGGACGGCGAAGGCGAGGTGCTGGAGACGTCGGCCAGCTCCAACCTGCCGCCCGATCGCACCGGCATGCGCCTCAAGTTCCTCGAGCTGACGCCCGAGAGCCGCACCCTGATCGACGAGATGGTCAGCTCGCGCCCGCCCATCACCGCCACCGGCCAGTATCGCAAGGCCAACACGGTCCCCATCGCGGGCAAGCCGCTGCCGCCGCTGCCGTCCGCGCGCGGACCAGGCGCGCCGCCGCCGCCCCCAGCCGACTCCAGCCCCAAGAAGACCTTGATGGGCATGGCCGCGCTGGGCGCACCCAAGGCCGCGGCGCCGATGCACCTGCCGTCGCGCAGCCCGCAGATCCCGACCCGTCCCGGCCTGGTGCCGCCGGCGCCCGATGGCCGGCGCTACGCCGAGAAGATGCCCGGCGAGCTGCGCGAACAGCGTACCCCGGGGTCGCCCTACATCCTGCCCGCCAACCCGTTCTCGGGCGTCGACAACGACGCCCTCGACGGCTTCGTCGACTGCACGCTCTACGAGGACACCAACGTCGGCTTCGATCCGTCCCAGACCTCCGATTCGGCCACCACCAACGTCGACAGCGCGCTGTCGGGCGAGGCCGCGCGCTGGCTCGACGGCACCGGGCCGCAGGCTCCCATTGGCGCCGGCACCGACAACATCGCGTCGCCGCGCACGCCGTCGTTCGGCGCGCCGCCGGCCCCCGGCAAGCAGTTTCCCCCCGGCACCGGCCCCGGTTCACGCTGGGACACCCCGCTGGAGCCCGCCGCGCTGCCGTCCAGCGAGCCGCTGAGCATCCCGGGCACCAGCATCGGCCTGCCCCCCGGGCCACCGCCAGGGCCGCTGGCACAGCGCGCGGCGGCAGCGTCGCCGGCCGTCGCCGCACCGCCCGCGATGCCCGCGCTGTTCCCGCCGCCCGAGCAGTACATGCCGGCCGGACCAGGCCCGGCGCCGTTCTCGGTCGACCAGCTGGCCGGTGGGTCGCCGCTGCCCGACACGCCGCCCGCGCCGCCGCCTGGCGCCGCGCCGCTGGCGATGTTCGATCTGCCGCCCGCGCTGGCGCCGCAGGGGCGCTTCCCATCGCAGGTCGGCGGCATGGGCATGGCGCCGCCGCTCGACCAGGCCCTGCAGCGCGGCAAGTCGGCCTACGAGCTGCCGCTGCCGGTGCCCGACGACATGACCACCCGGCTGCCGCCGCGCATGGAGCTGGGGCAGCGCAAGCTGATGCCGCTGATCCTGGCCGGCCTCGCGGTGGTGGCCGTGCTGGCGATCGTCATCATCTTCGGCTTCGGCGGCGACAAGAAGAAGAAGGCCGGCCCCAGCCCGTCGCCCTCGGTCGCCGCGCTGGCGTCGCCGTCGCCGTCCGCGTCAGCCTCGGCGTCGGCGTCACCCGAGCCGACCGACGAGCCGTCGCCCAGCGTGTCGGCGTCACCGGTGGCCTCCACCAGGCCCGGCAAGAGCCCGTCCGCCAGCGCCAGCCCCAGCCCGACCCCGGTCGCCAGCGCCAGCCCATCCCCCAGCGCCAGCCCGGCCAGCAGCCCCAGCCCGGTCCCGCTGACCACCGGCGGTGGCGACTGCGTCGTCTCCATCAAGTCCGACCGCGAGGCCGCCGTCATCATCGGCGGCAAGAACCTGGGTGACACCCCGCAAGAGGTGCCAGCCCCCTGCGGCAAGCCCCTCAAGGTCGTGATCTCGCACCCGCGCTACGAGAAGTTCGAGCAGACCGTGACCCCGACCGCCGGCGAGCCCACCGTGGTGTCCGCCGCCCTGGAGCGCCCGGTCGCCAAGCTGCGCATCAGCTCGACCCCGCCCGGCGCCAGCGTGCGCATCGACGGCAAGAGCGCCGGCACCACGCCGACCACGGCCACCGTGAAGGGCTTCTCGCAGATGAAGATCGAGCTCTCGCTCAGCGGCTACAAGAGCTACTCGACCAAGACCTACATCAAGGGCCGCTCGGGCAGCGTCAACGCCAAGCTGGAGTCGACCAAGAAGCCGACCAAGCCGAAGAAGAAGACCAGCTCCAGCAAGCCTGATCTGTAGCTATCGCGAGGCCGTCGCCGCCGGCGCGGCGTGGTCGGGATGCTCGTCGAGGAACGCCTTGCGGCTCTCGCGCGTGATCTCGACCACCAGGTCGGCGTCCGAGCAACGCGCCTGACAGCCCAGCCGCGACTCGGGGCGGACATCGAACGCCTTGTCCATGATGTCGTCCTCGCGCTCGTCGATCTCCGACAGCGACTCCAGCCCCTGGCGCACCCAGACATGGCAGGTCGAGCAGGCCAGGTTGCCGCCACAGGCGCTGCCGACCTGCGCGCCACACGCACGCGCGGCCTCGAGCACCGAGGTGCCCGGCGCGACATCGACCTCGTGCGGGTCGGGTCCCAGAAACTGGATCTTCGGCATGGTCTCCTGGAGCAGCGCCTTACAGCTTCTGCTCCACCTCCTCGAGACGACGCCCGCTCATGCCGCGCTCCATCGCGCGATTCATGCGGCGCGCCGCGAACTCCTTCGACGCCAGATCCAGCGCCTCGACGCGCTCGTGGATGGCGCGGTGATCCTGCCCCGCCTTGGCGGTCTCCAGCGCGGCCAGCGCACGCTCGATCTCGCCGCGCTCGTCACCCTCCAGCAGGTCGGGATCATGGGCCAGCGCGGCCCGCGTCGCCGCCAGGATCCCCTCGGCCTCGACGCGCTCGCTGACCAGCAGGCGCGTCTTGACGTCGTCCTCGGCGTGCTCGAACGAGTCGAGCAGCATCTGCTCGATCTGCTCGTCGGTCAGCCCATACGACGGCTTGACCTCGATGGACGCCTGCTGCCCGGTGATGTCCTCCTTGGCCAGCACGCGCAAGATCCCATCGGCGTCGACCAGGAAGGTCACCTCCATGCGCGCCATCCCGGCCGGCATCGGCGGCAGCCCCTTGAGCTGGAAGCGCGCCAGCGAGCGACACTGGTCGGCCAGCTCGCGCTCGCCCTGCACCACGTGCACGTCGAACCCGGTCTGCTTGTCGGCGAAGGTCGTGAAGGTCTGCTGCGCCGCCGTCGGGATCGTCGAGTTGCGCGGGATGATCTTCTCGACCACGCCGCCCATCATCTCCAGGCCCAGCGACAGCGGGATGACATCGAGCAGCAGCACGTCGCGATTGGCGGTGCCGCCGGCCAGGATCTCGGCCTGGATCGCCGCCCCCAGCGCGACCACCTGATCGGGATCGATGTCGGCCAGCGGCGTCAGCCCGAACAGCTTCTCGACGAAGGCGCGCACCGCCGGCGTCCGCGTCGACCCGCCGACCAGGATGACCCCGTCCAGCTTCTGCTCCGGCCCGATGCCGGCATCCTTGAGCGCGCGCCGGCACGCCGGCCCTGTGCGCTCCAGCACCGGCGCGATCAGCGCCTCCATCGCGGCCCGCGTGAGCAGGTGGCGGAACACCTCACCCGAGGGCAGCGGCAGCACCAGCTCGGTCGCCGGCTCGGTGGTCAGGCGCTCCTTGGCCGCGCGCGCCGCCGCCAGCACGCGGCGCAGCAGGCCGCGCGCCGCGGCGTCCTTGGCCCCCTCGGCCAGCCCGAGCTCGCGCAGCACGACGTCGGCGATGGCGCGATCGAAGTCGTCGCCACCCAGCGCGCTGTCGCCGCCGGTGGCCTTGACCTCGAACACGCCACCTTCCAGCTTCAAGATCGAGATGTCGAAGGTGCCGCCGCCGAGGTCATAGACCGCGAACATGCCCTCCGACTGCTTGTCGAGGCCGTACGCAAGCGCCGCCGCGGTCGGCTCGTTGAGCAGGCGCAGCACCTCGAGGCCCGCCAGCCGCCCGGCGTCCTTGGTGGCCTGGCGCTGGGCGTCATCGAAGTACGCCGGCACCGTGATGACCGCGCCCTCCAGCTCACCACCCAGCTGGTGCTCGGCACGCTCGCGCAGCACGCGCAGGATCTCGGCCGAGACCTCGACCGGCGTGACCGCCCGTCCACCCGCCGCGAAGCGCACCACACCGTCCGCCTCGCCGCCCGCGAACTGGTACGGCGTCACCTTGCGGGTGACCTCTGCGTCGCGCATGCCGCGCCCCATGAAGCGCTTGACCGAGGCGATGGTGTCGGTCGGCGCCTCGGCCGCGCGCGCCATCGCGGCGGCGCCCACCATCACGCCATCGGAACCGTAGTGCACCACCGAGGGCAGCAAGGCGCGCCCGGCGTCGTCCGCCAGCACCACCGGCCGGCCATCTCGCACCGCGGCGACCAGGCTGTTCGTGGTGCCGAGGTCGATGCCGACCGCGCGCCCCTTGCAGGCCTCCTTGATCTGGCTCTGCCCCGGCTCGCTGATCTGCAGCAGGCTCATGCCGCCACCTCGTCGTCGTCCCCACCGCCAGCCTCGACCTCGTCGAGAAAGCGGCGGAAGTAGCGCAGCGCGATGACTGCCGCAGTGACCCGCCCGGTGTCCCCCGCCGCAAAGCCGGCCGCGACCTCGGCCAGCGCCGCCGCCGCCCGCGCGCGCACGTCGGTGGTCAGCGCCCCGACGCGCACCGCATCCTTGGCCTCGCGCGCCTCCAGCAGGCCCTCGCGCAGCTCCATGATCTCCATCAGGAACGCCGGCGCCGCCTTGGGCCCGCCGCCGTCCTCGCGCCCGACATCCACGCCGACCAGCCCGAGCAGGTACTCGGCGCGCTGCACCGGGTCCTTCAGCGTCTTGTAGGCCTGGTTGAGGTCGGTGGCACGCCGCAGCGACAGCATGCGCGTGGCCGGCGCCGCGGTCACGAAGCGGTCGGGATGCAGCTTGCGCGACAGCGCCTTGTAGCGCTGCTCGAGCTCACGCGCCTCCAGCACGAACGTGCGCGGTACGCCGAGGACGTCGAAGTGGGTCTCGCCTGCCCGCGCAGGAACGATCTCCCCCGTGGCGTCGATGCAGCTCGATTCGCTCATGACTTCACATCAGCAGCTAGAACTGGACGGACTCGCCGCAGCCGCACGCGCCCTTGACGTTGGGATTGATGAACTTGAAGCCGTGTCCCATCATCTGGGTCACGAAGTCGAGCGTGGTGCCGCCCAGGTAGACCAGGCTCTTCTTGTCGACGAAGACCTTCACGCCGCCCTTCTCGACCACGGTGTCGCCCAGGCGCGGCGCGCCGTCGGCCCACTCGAACAGGTAGGCGAAGCCGGTGCAGCCACCGCCGCGGATGCCGACGCGCAGCGCCGCATCGGGCGTGCCACGCTTGGCCGCCTGCTTGCGGATCTCGTTCACTGCGCTGTCGGTCAAGGCGATGGTCTTCTTGGACGCGGCTTCCTTCTCCGCCTCCGTCATCACCTTGTCGCGATCGACTGCCTGGGTCTCCATGGGCGTTCTCTTTCCTTCGCTCTAGCGGGCCCGCTTGGCCTTGTAGTCCGCGATGGCCGCCTTGATGGCGTCCTCGGCCAGCACCGAGCAGTGGATCTTCACCGGGGGCAGGTTCAGCTCCTCGGCGATCTTGGTGTTCTTGACCTCCATCGCCTGGTCGACCGTCATGCCCTTGACCCACTCGGTCACCAGCGACGACGACGCGATGGCGCTGCCGCAGCCGAAGGTCTTGAACTTGGCGTCCTGGATGACGCCGTCGTCCCCGATCTTGAGCTGCAGCTTCATGACGTCACCGCACGCGGGCGCGCCGACCAGCCCGGTCCCGACGCTGGGATCGTTCTTGTCCATGCTGCCCACGTTGCGCGGGTTCTCGTAGTGCTCGATGACCTTTTCGCTGTACGCCATGATGTTCTCCTCGAACCCTGTGACTCAGATGCTGGGAACCAGAGCCGGACACTGATTCGCTACGCGAATCAGTGGTGCGCCCCCGCCTCCCACTGGATGGACTTCAGATCGACGCCGTCCTGGAACATCTCCCACAGCGGCGACAGCGCGCGCAGGCGCTCGACCTTCTCGACGATGGTCGACACCACATAGTCGACCTCTTCCTCGGTGTTGAAGCGGCCCAGGCCGAAGCGCAGCGACGAGTGCGCCATCTCCTCGCCGATGCCCAGCGCGCGCAGCACATACGACGGCTCCAGCGAGGCCGAGGTGCACGCCGAGCCCGAGGAAACCGCCAGCTCCTTGAGCGCCATCAGCAGCGACTCGCCCTCGACATAGCCGAACGAGATGTTGAGGTTGCCCGGCAGCCGGTGCTCCAGCGAGCCGTTGACGAAGGTCTCGGGCAGCTTGGCCTGGATCTCGCGGCGCAGCCGCTCGCGCAGGGCCAGCAGGCGCATGCCCTCGGCCGCCATCTCGTCCTTGGCGATCTTGGCCGCCATGCCGAAGCCGACGATGCCCGGGACGTTCAGCGTGCCCGAGCGCATGCCGCGCTCGTGACCGCCGCCGTCGATGATGGGGTCGATGCGCACCCGCGGCTTGCGCCGCACGTACAGCGCGCCGACGCC
This sequence comes from Polyangia bacterium, assembly GCA_044229835.1. Classification (GTDB taxonomy): domain Bacteria; phylum Myxococcota_A; class Polyangia; order Haliangiales; family JADYYK01; genus JADYYK01. The sequence continues at coordinate 20,820 of JBGASF010000049.1, forward strand.
CTTGGGGCCGTACATCTTGTGCGCCGTGATCGACGCCAGATCCACGCGCGCCGCCTCGACGTCGAACGGGATCTTGCCGATGCCCTGCACCGCGTCGGTGTGAAACAGCGTCAGCTTGTTCTTGCGCTTGATCAGCTCGCCGATGGCGACGACGTCCTGGACCACGCCGATCTCGTTGTTGGCCAGCATGATCGAGACCAGCAGCGTCTTGTCGGTGATGGCGGCCTCGAGCTTGCCGAGGTTCACGCGCCCGTCGGTCTCGACCGGCAGGTAGGTGACCTGGAAGCCCTCCTTCTCGAGGCGCTTCATCGAGTCGAGCACCGCCTTGTGCTCGGTCTCCACCGTGATGAGGTGGTTGCCGCGCCCCTTGTGGAACCAGGCCGCGCCCTTGATGGCGAGGTTGTCCGACTCGGTCGCGCCCGAGGTGAAGACGATCTCCTTGGCGCTGGCGCCGATCAGGGCGGCGACGTGGCCGCGCGCCTGCTCGACGGCCTCCTCGGCGCGCCAGCCGAAGACGTGGGTGCGGCTGGCGGCGTTGCCGAAGTCGGTGGTGAAGTACGGCAGCATGGCCTCGAGCACACGCGGATCCACCGGCGTGGTCGAGTGGTTGTCCATGAAGATGGGGAGCTTGAGGGCCATCAGACGTTGTCCTTTGCCTTGGCTTCGGTCGCCATGGGTCGGCGCACGAGGCTGGTATCCGGGCGATCGTAGGGGCGTGCCGTGGCCAGCCCCGCGACCAGCCCGGGCTGCGCCTCGGGGGTGTGGCCGTGGTGATCGCACACGCCACACTCGTGCACTTCGTGGCTGGGCTCGCAGCCCGAGCAGCTGGCCAGATAGTCGAGGCTGGCGACCAGGTCGCGCTCCAGCGTGCGCAGCTGCGCGATCTGGGCGCGCGTCTCGGCGAGCTTGGTCTCGAACACCGAGCGCGCGCTGGCCATCGCCTCGGGCGCGGCCATCGACGACTCGAAGGTCTTGAGGAACTGCTGGATCTCCGGCAGCGACAGCCCCATGGTCTGCAGCTTGGCGATCCACTCGATGCGCGCGATGGCGTCGGGGCCGTACAGCCGGTAGCCACCCTGCGACCGCGACACCGGCCGCAGCAGCTTGAGCTCCTCGTACAGGTGCAGCGCGCGTACGGTCTTCCCGGTGAGCTTGGCGAGCTCACCGACGCGGAGGGTGCTCTGTTGAGTGGTTGCCGGCATGGTCTTGATCGTTGTCAAACCCTTACGTGCGGGTGAGGGTTGTCAATGAGAGGAATATGTCCTCCCGCACATGGGGAGTCAAGGACTTTCACCCTCACGTATGCGTGAGCCTTGGACCTGTGGTCCAATGATGTTCAGGTTCCTGGAATGACGAGGATCTTCCCAAATGGGCCGCGAGCCTCCAGGCGCTCATGGGCGGCCACGATGGCCTCGCGGGTCATCGGGATCTGGCTGTCGATGACTGGCTTGAGGCGCCCCTTGGCCACGTGGTCCATGAGGTCGAGCAGGTCGGCCTTGGTGCCCATGGTCGAGCCATAGATGGTCAGCTGGCGGAAGAAGACGTGGCGCAGGTCGGTCTGCGCCATGTGGCCGCTGGTCGAGCCACAGGTGACGATGCGGCCGCCGCGCGCCGCCGCCAGGATCGACTTCTCCCAGGTCGCCGCCCCGACATGCTCGAAGACGACATCGACGCCCCGCTTGCCGGTGATGCGCCGGGTCTCGGCGACCAGATCCGCGGTCGCGTAGTTGATGCCGTGATGTGCGCCCAGCTCGCGGGCGCGGGCCAGCTTGTCGTCGGTGGAGGCCGCGGCGATGACCTCGGCGCCCAGCAGCCGGGCAATCTGGACCCCGGCCACCCCGACGCCCGACCCGGCGGCCAGCACCAGCACGGTCTCGCCGGGGCGCACATTGGCCTTGGTCACCAGCATCTGCCACGCGGTCAGGAAGGTGGTCGGGATGGCCGCCAGCTCGGTCACCGGCAGCCCCGGCGGCGCCGCCACCACGTTGCCCGCCGCGATGATCAGGTACTCGGCCATGCCGCCGCGGGCGTGCTCGCCGACCAGACCGAAGTGGCGGCACTCGTTGTCGCGCCCGGCCGCGCAGGCCCGACAGCGCCCACACGACAGCACCGGGTGCACCACCACGGGGGCGCCGATGGCCCAGCCGCTGACGCCGACACCGACGGCGTCGATGGTGCCCGCGATGTCCGCCCCCGGGATGTGCGGCATCTCCAGCTTGACGCCCGGGATGCCGCGGCGCACCCAGACGTCGAGGTGGTTCATGGCGCAGGCCGCGACCTTGACCCGGACCTGGCCCGGCCCCGGCTCCAGGGTCGGCAGCTCGCCGACATCGATGACGTCGAGACCACCATGCTCACGATAGGTGACAGCTCTCATGCGCCGCATCCTGCCGTGCGCCGACGGGCGCAGCAACAGTTGCCAACCTCGGGCGGTGCAGCTAGCGTCTGTCCGATGCGAGTCCGCTTCATCGTCCTCGGGCTGTGCGCGCTCGCGAGCAGCGCGCAGGCGGCGCCTGCAGGCAGCGCGGCCCCCGCCGGCAGCGCGCCCCCGCCCGCAGCCGCCGCAGCCAAGCCCGCCCCCGGCACCGTCACCCTGCGCGCGGTCGGCGACATCGTCTTCGGCCGCCACCACGACGGCGTGCTGCTGCGCTTCAAGGACGACCTGTTCAGCGCCGCCGCGCCGCTGCTGTCGGCCGCCGACCTCGCCTTCGCCAACATCGAGACGCCCATCGTCGACGGCCCCGACGTGCTGCCCGGCGGTGGCCGTGGCGGCCCGGTGCGCCGCGGCCTGGGGTGGATGCGCTTCCGCGCCGATCCGCCGCGTGCGCGCGCGCTGGCCGCCGCCGGCTTCGACATCGTGTCGACCGCCAACAACCACGCCTACGACTTCGGCGCCGAGTCGATCCCGATCACGCGCCGCCACCTCGAGGAGGCCGGCCTGACCACGCTGGGCAGCGGCGCCGAACCCGCCACCCCACGCATCCTCGAGCGCAACGGCGTCAAGGTCGGCTTCCTGGGCGCCACCCTGGTCTCGAACCGCCCCGCCGATCCCGCCGAGCTGTCCTACGTCGAACCCGGCAAGGCCGCCGAGGTGCTGGGCGCCCGCGTGCGCGAGCTGCGGCCGCGCGTCGACGTCGTGGTGGTCTCGCTGCACTGGGGCGTCGAGTACAACCAGTCCGCGAACGCCGGCCAGATCGCCCTCGCGCACGCGCTGGTCGACGCCGGCGCCGATCTCATCCTCGGCCACCACCCCCACGTGGTGCAGGGGCTGGAGCGCTACAAGGGCGCCGTCATCGCCTACTCGCTGGGCAACTTCGTGTTCGACATGGCCGACCCGGTCAAGCGCGAGTCGATGATCCTCGACGTGACCTTCACCGCCAGCACCGGCGCCGCCGCCGCCGGCGGCCGCCCCACCGTGGCCGCGCGCGCGCTGCCCATGCTGATCGATCGCGACCACGTCCCGGCGCCGCCGCCCGCCGCCCGCGCCGCCGCCATGCGCGCCGCCTGGGCCAAGCTGGCGCGCCGCTTCGGCACCACCGGCGCCGAGGGTGAGGCCTACGCCCTCGTGATCCCGTAGTGGGCAACGTCAAGGGCATCCTGTTCGCCGACTACGTGCGCATGATCCGCGGCGCCAAGAGCGTCGACTGGTCGCGCCACCTGCAGCCCGACGACCTGCCCTACCTGCGCATGCGCATCGCGCCCAACGAGTGGTACCCGATGGCCACCTTCGAGCGCCTGGGCAACGCCATCCTGGCCGAGATCGCGCGCGGCGACCTGCAGGCCGTGCGCATGTGGGGCCGCCTCTCGGTCGAGCCGCTGCGCAGCGCCAACCCGATGCTGGTCGCCGAGCGCGACCCGGTCGAGAGCCTGACCCGCTTCCGCGTCCTGCGCGGCACGTTCTTCGACTTCGAGGCCATCAGCATCCCCATGCTGCACGACGACGAGGCCCGCATCGTCATCGACTACGGCATGGGGATGCCCGCCGAGGAGGCCGCCTGCATGCAGGCCATCGGCTTCTTCGAGCGCGTGCTCGAGCTGTCCGGCTGCGTCAGCGTGAACCACCGCTTCCTGGAGCGCTCCTGGGTGGTCGACCCGCGCACCATGATCGAGCTGACCTGGCGCCTGGGCTGACTTGTCCGGCTACCGGCTCGGCCTGCCAGCATCGACCGCACGCCGCACGACATCGACGCCGAGGCGCAGCAGATCGCGCGCGCCGCTCCAGAACGGTGGATAGCCCGCGCAGGCCGCCGACAGGTCCCTGGCGACGTTGTCCACCACCCAGGCAAAGGCGTCCCACTCGGCCGACGGCGCGACCGCCTTGGCCAGGCGCTGCACGGTGCGCACCCCGTAGTCGTGGCCGGTCCGCGACGGCGTGGCGACCTGCCGCTCGACCTCGCCGAGCAGGGCCACGGTCGCCAGCGCGCTGTCCTCCGACGTCACCGCCGGCGACCGCTCCACCATGGCGGCCAGGGACTCCAGCACCTCGGCGTCGGCCTGCCAGCTGTCGGCCCGCGGCTCGAGGCGCGTCACCCCGGCCAGCACGCGCAGCGCCTGCGGCAGCACCTCGCGTGCGGCGCGATCGGCCACGAACCAGCGCCTCAGGCCCAGCCAGCTGGGCGGGATGGGCGGCGTGATGCGCGACCCGATCAGCGGCAGCACCAGCCCGCGCAGGCCAGCGTCGCGCTCCGCGTCGCTGGGCCACTCGGCGTCGTTGAACGCCGCCGCCAGCATGGTCAGGCGCGGGCAGGCGCAGCGCGGCTCGGTGCTGTGCGGCTCGCCGGCCAGGTAGGCGACCCACTCCATGACGCAGCCGGTGAGCTCGACCTCGGGCGACAGCTCGTGCTCACCGCAGCCGATGCTGCCAGCGGCGAAGCGCCGCAGCCGCACCTCGTTTATGTCTTCCGCGACCGCCACCGCCCGTGCGACCCGCTAGCTGGCGACGGCGACGGCCTGGATCTGGCGGATGACGGTGACCTTGATCTGACCGGGGAACGTCATCTGATCCGAGATCTGGCGCGCGATCTCGCCTGACAGCTCGACGGCGCGCAGGTCCGACACCTCGCCCTCGCGGACGTAGACGCGGACCTCGCGACCGCCCTGCACCGCGAAGGCGCGGTCGACGCCGCGGAAGCCGCCGCCGATGCGCTCGAGGTCGGCCAGCTTGGTGACGTAGTTGTCGGTCTGCTCGCGGCGCGCGCCGGGGCGACCGCCCGACATGGCGTCGCACGCGGCCACGATGTGCGCATAGGCCGAGTTGCAGGGCTCCTCGCCGTGGTGCGCGCCGATGGCGTTGGCGACGATCTCGGCCTCGCCCAGCTTGCGCGCGATGTCGGCGCCGATGACGGCGTGCGAGCCGTCGATGGCGTGGGTCAGCGCCTTGCCGATGTCGTGCATCAGGGTCGCGCGGCGCGCCAGCTTGATGTCGAGGCCCAGCTCGCAGGCCACCATGCCGGCGATGAACGAGGCCTCGACGGCGTGCTTCCACTGGTTCTGCGTGTAGCTGGTGCGGTAGTTCAGCATGCCGACCAGCTTGACGATCTCGGGGTGCGCGCGCGGGATCTCCAGCTCCTGGAAGGCCTTCTTGCCGAGATCCATGATCTCGCGGTCCAGGTGCTCCTTGATGCCCTGCACGAACTTCGGCGGGTTCTTGTCGAGATCGCGCGCGGCGTTCTTCTCGATCTTGCGGATGACCCGGCGCGCGATCTCGCGGCCGACCGAGTCCTGCCCCTCCAGCCGCACACCGTCGCCGGTGTCGTGGATGGTCAGCTTGATGTTCGCGCCGGCCTCGATGGCCTGCATGATGACGCCGCCATTCGAGGCCAGCTTCTCGGCGGTCGACGTGAGCAGCGGCAGGTTGGTCAGCAGCCGCTCGGTCAGGTAGTGGCCGTGGTAGCGCCCGATGGCGATGCCCATGACGCGCTTGGCCTCGCGGGTGTACTCGGGATCTTGCTGGTTGGCGTCGATCAGGCGCAGCCGCTGCGCGCCCTCGGCCTTGGCGGTCTCGACCCAGCCGTCGATCATGGCGTGCGCCAGCTCGGGCGCGCTGGTGCCGGCGATGCGCTCCAGCATGGTGCGCGCCTCGGTCGCCAGCCGGGTCGCCTCGGCCCGCGCCGCCTGGGCGCGCTCCTCGACCACGCGACGCTCGCGCTCGCGCGCGGCCAGCGCCTCGCGACGCGCCTCCAGCGCGGCCTGCTCACGCGGCAGCGGCTCCAGCCGCTGTGCCACGCGCTCCTCGCGCCGCGCCAGCTCGTCGAGGCCACCGGACAGCGTCGCCTCGGCCTTGGTCCGCGCCACCAGCGAGGCCTGGCGCGCCTCGATCTCGGCCGCCCGACGCGCCTGCTCGGCCTCGGCCGTCGCGCGCGTGCGCACCGCCTCGACCTGCTCCTTGACCACGGCGACCTCGTCGACCGCCCCGCGCTTGGCCGCGACGATGCCGACCACGATGCCGGTGACGACACCGACACCGAGCGCGAGCAGCGCGTAGAGCATCAGTCGAACGACGGCTTCATGGTGCCGTCGCCCTTCTTCTTCTTGCCGGAGGTCGAGGTGGAGCCGCCCGACTTCTTCTTCTTGGCAGCCGCCGCGGCCGCCGCCTTGTCAGCCGCCGCCTGCTCCTCGGCCGCCTTGTCCGCCGCCGCCTTGTCGGCCGCAGCCTTGTCGGCCGCCGCCTTGTCGGCCGCCGCCTTGTCAGCCGCAGCCTTGTCGGCCGCAGCCTTGTCGCCGCCCGCGGGAGCCTTGTCGCCGCCCGCGACCGCCGTCGTGCTGCCCGAACCTTCACCGGTGCCCTCGGGATTGCTGAGCACCAGCTTGATGATCGGCGGCTCGCCGTTGGCCGAGCAGTCCAGCTTGATCTTCTGCTCCTTGTACTCGGAGCGCCGGATGGTGACCTCGCACTCGCCGCCCTTGGGCAGCATCACGGTGCCGTTGGTCTTGCCCTTCATGACGCCGCCGAACAGGATGTCGGCGCCGTCGGGCTCGCTCTTGATGAAGAGGCGCACGCGCTCGGTCACCACCGCGGGCCCGGCGTCGACCTTGCCGGCCGCCCCCTTCTTGTCGTCCTTGTCGCCACCACCGCTGCTCGCGATGATGATGACGACGACCAGCAGGACCACCGCACCGACGACGATGCCGATGACCTTGCCCTTGCCCTTCTTGCCTTCGGCAGGGATGGCCCCAGGACGCAGCGGCGGCGGCGTCACCGCAGGCACCGGCTTGCTCGGCCCGGCGGGCTTGACCGCGGGCATCGGCGACGGCATCGCCAGCCCAGGCGCGCCCCCGTTGGCGCCACCGTTCATCGGCGAGCCCATGCCACCCGGCATCCCTGGCAACACGGGCGGGCCATCGAGGAACATCGTCTTGGCAGCCGGAGCCGCCGCGCCCTTGCCCTGGATGAAGTGCGCGTCCCCGGGCCCTGGCCCTGCCGCCGCACCCGGCGCCGGCCCCTGTGCGTCCACGAACATCGTCTTCTGCGCCGGCCCGGCCACCGCCGGCCCCGCAGGCGCGCCGCCCGCACCACCGTACCCACCACCGGCCCCCGGCGAGACACCACCGAAGCCGCCACCCGCGGGCGACCCGTACGACTGCGGCGGCGCCGCGCCGCCATAGCCGCCACCCGCTGCGGGCTGGCCATACGACTGCGGCGGCTGGCCATACGACTGCGGCTGGCCATACGACTGCGGCGCCTGCTGCGGCTGCGCGGGCAGCGGCGCCTGCGCACCGCCATAGCCACCACCACCACCACCGCCGTACGCCGGCGCCTGCGCCGCCATCATGGCAGCCGGCAGCGGCGGCGCGGTGCGCGCGTAGGTCTCGGGATCACGCAGCGCGACGCGCAGCTCGCCCATCGACTGGAAGCGATCCGCCGGCTTCTTGCACAGGCAGCGCAGCACCACGCGCTCGATCGACTGCGGGAGCCCCTGCACCAGCTGGGTCGGCGGCATCGGCGCCTGCGCGACCTGCTGCACCATGATGTCGCCGGCGCTCTGGCCCTGGAAGGGCGGGCGGCCGCACAGCATCTCGTACAGCAAGATCCCCAGCGAGTAGATGTCGGCGCGGTAGTCGACCTGACGTGACTCGCACTGCTCGGGAGACATGTACGTCGGCGTGCCGAGGATGACGCCCTGCTGCGTCAGCGCCTGCCCGCCGCCCGAGGTCATGTGCTTGACCAGGCCGAAATCGAGCAGCTTGACGAAGTTGCGGTCGTTGCCGCGCGTGGTCAGGAAGATGTTGTCGGGCTTGATGTCGCGGTGGATGTAGCCGGCCGCGTGGGTGGCATCGAGCGCGAACGCGATCTGATCGGCGATGTGCAGCGCGGTCTGCGCGTCGATGCGCTCGCGCTTGAGGCGGGTCTCCAGCCCCTCGCCCTGCAGGTGCTCCATGACCAGGAAGAACTCGCCCTCCTGGGTCTGGCCGAAGTCGACGATCTCCACGATGTGCGCGTTGCCGATGGCGTTGACGGCGCGCGCTTCGTTGAAGAACCGCGCCACCACCTCCTGGTTGGAGGACAGCTCGCGATGGATGACCTTGAGCGCCACCCGCTTGCCGATGAGGGGGTGTTCGGCCAGGTAGACCACACCCATCCCGCCCGAGCCCAGCTTGGCGACGATCTTGTAGTTCCCGATGATTTGGCCGATCCCGATCATGGCCCCGTCAGCCTATCACACTGAAGGCCGCGGGGCCGCCAACTGCTCGCCGACTGCTAGCCGGCCAGGCGGCAGAAGGCCTCATAGTCGATGAGCTCGATCTTCCTGGGATCGACACCATCGCCGCAGGTGGGGCATTTCGGGTCGCGGCGCAGCTTGAGCTCGCGCAGCTTGGTCTTGAGGGCGTCGTACACCAGCAGGCGCCCGGCCAGCGAGGTGCCCAGCCCGAGCAGCAGCTTGACCGCCTCGTTGGCCTGCAGGATGCCGATGACGCCGGGCAGCACGCCGAGCACGCCGGCCTCGTGGCACGACGGCGCCATGTCGGCGGGAGGCGGGTTCGGGTACAGGCAGCGGTAGCACGGCCCGGCCCCGGGCACGAACGAGGTCAGCTGGCCCTCGAAGCGGTAGATGCTGGCGTGGATGACCGGCTTGCCCAGCTTGAGGCTGGCGTCATTCAGCAGGTAGCGGGTGGGGAAATTGTCCGCCCCGTCGATGATGACGTCGTAGGGCGCGATGATCTCGAGCACGTTCTCGGCGGTCAGCCGGGTCTTGTGCGGGATGACCTTCACGTCGGTGTTGAGGCCGTCGATGGTCTTGGCCGCGGAGTCGACCTTGGCCATGCCGACGCGGTCGCGGGCGTGGATGATCTGGCGCTGCAGGTTGGACTCGTCGACCACGTCGTCGTCTACCAACCCCAAGGTGCCGACGCCCGCCGCGGCCAGGTAGATCGCCGACGGGGCGCCCAGGCCACCGGCGCCCAGGCACAGCACCTTGGACCTCAGCAGCTTGATCTGCCCGGCCTCGCCGACCTCGGGCAGCATGATGTGGCGCGAGTAGCGCTGCGCCTGGGCCGGCGTCATCACGAACGGGGTCTCCCAGCCGAGGCCGTTGCGCTTCCACGCGGCGAACCCGCCAGCCATCGACGACACGTTGGAATAACCGAGTTCCTTCAATGACTTGGCCGCCAGGGCGCTGCGGGTGCCACCGGCGCAGTAGATCACCACCGGGGTGTCACGCTCGGGCACGGCGTCCTCGATGCGCAGCTCGAGAAAGCCGCGCGGGATCCACTTGGAGCCCGGGATGAAGCCCTGGCTGTACTCGTCCTGCTCGCGGACGTCGATCATGACCGGGCGCTTGCCGTTGCCGTTGCCAGCAGCCTGGGCGGCCTGGACCTCGGCGGGCTGGACCTCGGTGATCTGCGCTTTGACGTCCTTCAAAAGGCTCTGGAAGCTGCTCATCTCTGTCATTCCCTCGGGTGGCTGGACTCAAGCACAGATGCCCCGGCCCTGTACAGGTGGCACCAGCGTGGGCATACTGTTGACTCCCTGGCCCAAGTAAGCGAAACCCAGGGCCCAGGGAAGGCATCGGAGAGCCAGAATGTCGATGGAGAACAGCGGGATCCTGCTGACCAAGGTCGAGGATCTCATCAATTGGGGCCGCAAGAACTCGACCTGGTTCTTGCTGTTCGGCACCGCCTGCTGCGCGATCGAGCTGATGCAGACCGGTGGCCCGCGTGGCGACCTCGAGCGCTTCGGGTCGGCGCCGCGCGCGACCCCACGCCAGGCCGACCTCATCATCGTGGCCGGCACGGTGACGTACAAGATGGCCAGCCGCGTCAAGCTGCTCTACGAGCAGATGCCGGAGCCCAAGTACGTCATCTCGATGGGCAACTGCTCCAACTGCGGTGGCCTGTTCCAGCAGTCGTACAATGTCTTGAAGGGCATCGACAACGTCATCCCGGTGGACGTCTATGTCCCCGGCTGCCCGCCGCGCCCCGAGGCGCTGATCGAGGGCCTGCTGCTGATCCAGAAGAAGATGGAGAAGGAGCGCGGCTGGCTCAGCCGCAAGTGGGCCAAGAAGGGGCGCAAGGGCGTGCCCGGCGATGTGCCGGTGCAGCAGCCCGCCGCCGTCAAGTGAGCTGGCGAACCATGTCGGGGCGATGCATGATCGCCTGTGGAGGTTGAAATGTCGTCCTGCGCTACCGAGACTGCTGTCGAGACCAAGCCCGCCGAGCCCACGGCACACGAGGAGCACCCCCTCGTCGCCCTGACCACCAAGGCGGCCGAGAAGGTGCGCGAGATCCGCGACGCCGAGAAGATCGAGACCGACTACGGTCTGCGCCTGCGCGTCGTCGGTGGCGGCTGCTCGGGCTTCTCCTACGACCTGTACTTCGACCAGGTGGTCGAGGGTGACAAGACCTTCGACTCACACGGCGTCAAGCTGTGCGTCGATCAGATGAGCCTGATGTACCTGGCCGGCACCGAGGTCGACTATGTCGAGGGGCTGCAGGGCGCCGGCTTCAAGTTCGGCAACCCCAACGTGAAGAGCACCTGCGGCTGCGGCTCGAGCTTCAGCGTCTAGTCCGGAGCGTTCTCTGCTGAATCGCGCGCCGCGTCTGGCTCAGCTGGACGCGGCGTTTGTATTTTCATCGTGAAATGCGGCCCATCTTCGACATTCTCGCCAGCGAGCTGGGCGCGGCCAAGGTGCTGCGTGACGAGGCGCGCCTGGAGGCCTACGCGCGCGACGAGAGCGGCCTCGGGCCATATCCGCCCGAGGCGGCGGTGCTGTGCGACAGCGTGGAGGAGATCCAGCTGGTCCTGAAGCTGGCCGACGAGCACCGCGTACCGGTGGTGCCGCGCGGCCTGGGCACCGGGATGACCGGGGGCGCGCTGGCGACGCACGGGGGCATCGTGCTGTCGACCGAGCGCATGCAGCGCATCAAGGAGCTCGACCCCGCCGACCTGGTCGCGGTGGTCGAGCCCGGGGTCATCACGGGCGTGCTGCAGGATGCCGCCGAGGCGGCCGGGCTGTTCTACCCGCCCGATCCGGCGTCGCTGGCGATGTGCTCGCTGGGCGGCAACGTGGCCGAGAACGCCGGCGGGCCGCGCGCCTTCAAGTATGGCGTCACCCGCGAGTACGTCATCGGCCTGGAGACCGTGCTGATGGGCGGCACCCGGCTGCGCCCCGGGCGGCGGACGGCCAAGGGCGTCACCGGCTATGACGTGGTCGGCCTGTTCTGCGGATCGGAGGGCACGTTCGGCGTCACCAGCGAGATCACGATGAAGCTCTTGCCGAAGCCGCAGGGGGTCGCGCTGCTGCTGGCGGTGTTTGCGGATCCCGTGAAGGCTGGCGAGGCCATCACCGCGATCATCCGCAAGGGCTACCGCCCGCGCGCGCTGGAGCTGATGGACCGCGCGTCGATCGATCATGTGCGCCCCAAGGCGACCTACCCCATCCCGGTGGGCGCGGGGGCCATCGTGATCTGCGAGCTCGACGGTGACGAGGCGGCGCTGGCGCCCGCGGTCGAGCGCTGCGCGCAGGCCTGTGACGAGTCGGGCGCCACCGAGGTCGTCATCGCGGCCGACGAGGCGCAGCGGCGCCGGCTGTGGGAGACCCGGCGCATCACCTCACCGAGCCTGCGCCACGCGCATCGCTACAAGGTGTCGGAGGACATCTGCGTGCCGCGCAGCGCCATCGCCGAGATGCTGCGGCGGGTCGACAAGATCGGCGCTCGCCACGACCTCCTGATGGCGACCTTCGGCCACGCCGGCGACGGCAACCTGCACGTCAACGTGCTGACCGACGAGGACCACCGAGAGGCCGCCGTGGCCGCGCGCATCCAGGGCGCGCTGGGCGACATCTTCAAGGACACGCTGGCGCTGCGCGGCACCCTTTCGGGCGAGCACGGCATCGGAATCGCGAAGCAGAAGTACATGCCGTGGGAGCAGGCGCCCGAGCTGATCGAGGTGCAGAAGAAGCTGAAGTTGACGCTGGATCCGCACAATCTGCTGAACCCGGGGAAGATCTTCCCGATATGAGCGAGCCTTTGACCGTGGCCGCGGTGCGCCGGGTGCTGGCGCGCCACCAGAGGAAGCCGTTCTCGCTGCAGGTCGACCGCGAGCTGAAGCCGGCCTCGGTGCTGGTGCCCATCATCGATGCCCCCGCGGTGCACGGTGGGCCGCGCCTGATCCTGACCCGGCGCCCCGACGAGATGCGCACCCACTCGGGGCAGATCGCCTTCCCGGGCGGGCGGCGCGATCCCGAGGACGCCAGCGAGATCGCCTGTGCGCTGCGCGAGGCCGAGGAGGAGCTGGGCATCCCGGCGCGCGCGGTCGAGGTGCTGGGCGCGCTGGACGACACCGCGTCGCCGTTCGGCTACGTCGTCACCGCGGTGGTCGGGCTGGTGGCGCCCGAGACCCGGCTGCTCCCCAACGAGCGCGAGGTCGCCGAGGTGTTCGACGTCAAGCTGTCGGACCTCATCCGCCACGACGTGTTCCAGGATCTCGGCGAGCGCGAGTTTCTCGGGGTGCGCCAGCGCCTGTCGGCCTACCAGGTCGGCGAGCGGCGCATCTGGGGGCTGACCGCGCGGTTGATCCAGAACCTGCTCGAGCTGCTGGGCTACGAGGCGCAGCCGGTGGGCCCCAACTGACGGCCGCTACTGCGGTGGCGAGAAGACGAACGGGTAGTTGACGGTGACCTCGCCGCCGTCCGCGGGCGCGGGGAAGCGCATCTTCTTGACGGCGGCGATGACGCAGGCCTCGAGCCCGGGCGCGCTGGGCGTCGCCGAGGTCACCTCTGCGGCGGTCACCTTGCCGGCCTTGCCGATGCTGAACCTGACCGAGATCTTGGTGGCCAGCTTGGGGTCCTTGGTGAGCTCCTTCTCGTAGCAGAAGCCGAGCTGGCGCTTCGAGGACGCAATGGCCTTCTTGATCAGCTCGGGGCTGACGGCGCCGCTGACGCCACCCTTGGGCGCCTTGTCCTTGTCGTCGTCATCGATGACGTCGGGCAGCTTGTCGTCGCCCTTGAAGAGGTCGGAGATCTCGCCATCGCTGGCGCTGCCGTTGCCGCCGCCGATGATCTTGAGCGTGCCCTGGCGCTTGACGTAGTCCTCGATGGCCTTGCGGCGTGCATCGTCGTCCGGGCCCCCGCCACCTGGCTTGGCGGGATCGGCGCTGGCGGTGGCCATGGTGCTGGCGGCCTCGTCCTCGGCGTGACGGCCCGCCGCGGCGGTGAGGTCGGCGCTCTCGTCGGTGGTCGCGCCGCCGGGCCCCATGCTGGCGAGCTTGGCGATGATGTCGGCCAGCGCGCGCTCGCGCTCGGCGCCGAGCTCGAAGGTGCCGCCGCTGGTGAACTTGATCGAGACCGACGCGCCGACGCCGGTGCGAATGACGTCGTCGGCGAAGACGTCGTCACCCACCGCGAGCGGGCGTGGGCTGGCGGGGCCGCGCGCCGCGGTGACCACCCCGGCCACGGCGGTGATCTTGCCCTGTGGCGCCGCACCGGCGTCGGTCGACTGGCCCGACTTGCCCGACTGGCCCGACTTGCCCGACTGGCCACAACCCGCCCATGCCAGCGCGGCACAGGCCGCGAGGATCCCGCCGATTCGGAGCATGCATCGAGCTTGGGCGCTGCGATCCCGGCCGTCAAGCCGCGCGCGGCTCAGGCGGCGCGGTTGGCCAGGCTGTCGGGCAGCGGGATGGTCGTGCTGGCGCGGTACATGATGACGGGGTCACGCTGGGCCAGGAGGTCGTCGAGGTTGGCGATCTCGAGCTGGCCGCGGCGCGACAGGTACTCGACGTGGGCGCCGGTCTCCTCCAGCGCGAGCAGCCGGTCGTAGCTGACGCGCGGGCCGAACACCAGCTTCGAGATCTCGACCAGCGAGCGCGGCTGATCAGCGCAGGCGGCGTGCACCTTGGCCAGGCGCTCGCGGTGGAAGGCCTCGATCTCGACGATGCGCTTGTTGAGGTGCGGGATGGGCTCCTCGTGGGCGCCCAGCGCGAGGTCGATGCCGGGGATGCGACGGACCTTCTCCAGCGACTGGATGTAGGTGTCGAGGCCGGTGTCGGGCGTGATCGACTCGGGCGCCTGGTGCGGCGTGATGCGCGCCAGCACGTGGTCGGCCGTGAGCAGGATATTGTCAACCTGTACACATACATGGCCGGGACAATGGCCGGGAACGTGGTGCATCACGAGGTCGCCCACCCGCGAGCCGTCGACCATGACGCGGTCGACCGGGACCGACTTGAAGATGCGCTTGCCCGAGACGTACATCTGCTCGAGCTCGCCGCGCAGCTCGGGCGGCACGCCGGCGTGGCTGAGGAAGCTGCGCACCGCGACCGCGGTGACGACCATGCGCTCTTCCATGTTGCTGATGATGCGGGCGTCGAACTCGTGCACGTGGATGCGCGCGCCGAGGTCGCGCCAGCGCCCGACGCCCCCGAAGTGATCGATGTGGCCGTGGGTGATGATGCAGTCGGGGATCTTGTCGAGGGTGCCTTCGGGCTCGCCGAAGCTGCGCGCCAGCACGGCGGCGGCGCGGCGGAAGTCCTCGGTCGCGTTGTGGGTCAGCGTGCCGGCGTCGACCAGCGTGGTGTGGGCGCCCTGGCGCACCAGGTAGACGTTGTTGACGTGGTTGGGGAAGGTCTCGATCGGCATCATGTAGATGACGCGACCGTCGGCGGCGCTGAAGCGGCGCACGCCGCAGGCGCCGAACTCGGCCTGGTAGTCGGCGCGCTCGCTGGCCGAGCCGTAGGCGTACAGGCGGGCCAGGCGCTCGGCGCGGGGGGCGGCCTCGGGGCCGGCGGCGGCGGCCAGCGGGGCCAGCGCCTGGGTGACCTCGAGCGCGCTGGGGGCGGCGGCGCCGGTCGCGAACAGGGGCGCCTCGAGCTCGGTCAGCTTGCGGCGGAAGGCGTGGCGATCAGCGCTGGACATGAAGTGGGTGGCTCCTCCATATAGTCGGGCCGATGGCACAGGCAAGCAAGCGGCGTGACCCCGAGCGCGTGAACGCCATTCTCGATGGCCTCGAGCGGCTGTATCCCGAGGTGCGCTGCGAGCTCGATCACGAGACGCCGCTGCAGCTGCTCATCGCGACCATCCTGTCGGCGCAGTGCACCGACGCTCGCGTCAACATGGTGACGCCGGCCCTGTTCAAGCGCTACCCCGACGCGCGCGCGCTGGCCGAGTCCGACACCGTCGAGCTCGAGAGCATCATTCGCTCGACGGGCTTCTATCACAACAAGGCCAAGAACATTCAGGGCTGCGCGCGCCTGCTGGTCGAGAAGTACGGCGGCGTGGTGCCGCAGACGATGGACGAGCTGCTGGTGCTGCCCGGCGTGGCGCGCAAGACCGCCAACGTGGTGCTGGGCACGGCGTTCGGCATCGCGGTCGGCGTGGTGGTGGACACGCATGTGACGCGGCTGTCGAACCGCCTCGGGCTGACGCGCGAGAGCGATGCGGTGAAGATCGAGGATGATCTGATGAAGATCATCCCGCGCGAGCGCTGGATCCGGTTCGCCCACCAGATCATCTGGCATGGGCGACGGGTGTGCGACGCGCGCAAGCCGAGGTGCGAGGACTGCACGCTGGCGCCGCTGTGTCCCAGCGCAGGGGTCGCGGCGGTGGTCAAGAAGGTGGCCGCGCCGAAGCCGACCAAGGCCAAGGCCGGCAGGGGCAAGGGCCGGGGCAGGGCCGGCAAGGCCGAGGCGCGCTCGAGCAAGGTCGCCGCCAAGGCCAAGCTCGCGCTGACCCCGAAGAGCAACATCCGGGCTGCCGCCCGGAGCCGCAGCCGCAAGTGAGCAGCGCGGAGTATCCCGAGCGGCCCGTCGTCGCGGTCGGCGCGGTCGTGTTCGACGCCGACGAGCGCGTGCTGCTGATCCAGCGCGGTCGGCCCCCGGCGGTCGGCGCGTGGTCGATCCCGGGCGGCAAGGTCGAGCTTGGCGAGACGCTGGAGGCCGCGGTGCTGCGCGAACTGCGCGAGGAGACCGGCCTGGCGGGCAGGTCAGCCGGCCTGTGCGAGCTGCTCGAGCGCGTGCTGCGCGACGACGCCGGCAAGGTGCGCTTCCACTATGTGCTGGTCGACTACTTCGTCACCGACGTGGCCGGCACGCTGGCGCCCGCGGGGGATGTGACCGCGGCGCGCTGGTACACCCTGGCCGAGGTCGCCACCCTGACGACGACGACCGATCTGCCCGGCTTCCTCAGCCGAGCGCTGCAGCGCTGGCGTAGCCGCTGAGCCCGAGCCGCAGCGTCAGCAGCCCGCGCGACAGCCGGCGCGCGGCGTCGATCGGGGCGGACATCGGCGTCGCCAGCGCGCGCGCGGCGGCCGCGGCGTCACCCGCCAGCGCCGCGCGATAGCCGTCGAGCAGCCCCGCCGGCGACAGCCCCGCGGGGCACACCAGGTCGCACAGCCCGCAGTGCGTGCACAGCGCCGCGCTCTCGACCGCGCGCGCCTCGTGCCCGCTGTGATCGATCCCCGTCCTCGTGCTCCTGCTCGTGCTCGTGCTCGTGCTCGTGCTCGTGCTCGGCAGGGTCAGCGCCCGCAGCGCCGCCTGCGGCGACACTGGCCAGCCGCGCTGCGCAGGCGGACATGCCGCCGTGCACAGCCCGCAGCCCTCGCAGGCACCCAGCGCCCGGCGCACCTGATCGCCCAGCGGCAGCTTGCGCGCGCGCACCACCGCGTGGTCCGCGGGCAGCACGATCAGCGCCTCGGCCTCGGGCGGCAGCGGCAGCTCACGCTCCACCAGCGCCCCGCGCATCGGCCCACCCGCCAGCGCCACCCAGGCCTCGCCGAGCGCGCCGCCGGCATGCTCGACCAGCGCCTCCACGGTCGCGTCCGGCTTCACTCGTGCCACATACGGCCGCGCCACCGCGCCGGTCACCGTCAGCGGCCGCCCCGGGCCCGCCGCCAGCTCGGCGGCGCGCACGACCACGACCCCCGCATCGGCCACCGACTGCCCCGGCCTGACCGCGACCCCCGCGACCTCCCACGCCAGCTCGGCCGCGTCATCCAGCGGGAAGCCATCGCCGATGTCGCGCACCTCGACGCCCTCGGGCGCCGCCGCCGCCAGCACCTTCGCACGCGCCGCCCCCGCCACCGCCAGCACGGCACGCCCACCCAGCCGCGTGCGCAGCGCCGCCAGCCCCGCCAGCAGCCGCGGCCCCTCCTGATCGACCAGCCAGCCGCGCGTCGCCACCAGGGGCTCGGCGTCGACCGCAGCCCCGATCAGCCACGCCGGCTTGGTCACGCGTCCTCGAACAGCGCGGCCACGCCGCGCGCCTCGTCGTCGACGTCGTCGCCGGGCTCGCCCGCGAAGAAGATCTCGTCATAGGGCACCGAGCAGTCGCGCTGCTCGGGCTCGTGATAGGTGACCAGCTTGCCCTCGAAGTTGCGCAGCACCAGCCGGTCGGCGCCCCACGCCATCACGTACTGCGGCCCGATCGGGATCTTGCCGCCGCCGCCAGGGGCGTCGATCACCAGGTGCGGCACCGCCATGCCCGACATGTGGCCGCGGATGGCCTCGATGAGCTCGATGCCCTTGCCCACCGGGGTGCGCAGGTGGTCGGTGCCGAAGGCCGGGTCGCCCAGGAACAGGTAGTACGGCCGCACGCGCATCTTGAGCAGCTCGCGCAAGAGGCGCCGCAGCACGCGCACGCTGGAGTTCACTCGCCTGAGCAGCACCGCCTGGTTGCCCAGCGGAATGCCGGCGTCGGCCAGGATCCCGCAGGCGCGGCGCGCCTCGGGGGTGATCTCCTTGGGGTGGTTGAAGTGCGTGTTGATGTACAGCGGGTGGTACCTGGCCAGCATGCGGGCGAGGTCGTGGTCGACCCGCATCGGCAAGCACACCGGCACCCGGGTGCCGATGCGGATGATGTCGATGTGCGGGATCTTGCGCACCTCGGACAGCACCCACTCCAGCTTGTCATCGGCCAGGGTCAGCGGATCGCCGCCCGAGATGAGGACGTCCTTCACCTTCTTGTTGCTGCGCAGATACTCCAGCGCCTGCTCGAGGTCGTCCTTCGCGATCGAGTGATCCTCGTGGCCGACCATGCGGCGCCGGTTGCAGTGCCGGCAGTAGATCGCGCAGCGGTTCAGCGCCAGCATCAGCACGCGATCGGGATAGCGATGCGTCAGCCCGGGCGCCGGCGACGCCGCGTCCTCGCCCAGCGGATCCAGCAGCTCGCCGCGCGCCTGCCGGGTCTCGTGGATGGTGGGCACGATCTGCATGCGTACGGGGCAGAACGG
This sequence comes from Polyangia bacterium, assembly GCA_044229835.1. Taxonomy (GTDB): domain Bacteria; phylum Myxococcota_A; class Polyangia; order Haliangiales; family JADYYK01; genus JADYYK01. Next base: position 39,483 of record JBGASF010000049.1, read on the forward strand.
ATTGTCGCGATCGATGAGGTCGAGGTAGTACGGCGTGACCCCGACGCGGAACAGCCCAGGCGCCGCCGCCAGCCCGGCGCGCTCGTCGGCGGTCAGCGTGAGCAGCCGCTCGAAGGCCGCGGGATCATCGACCCGGTTGCGCAGCTGCCAGCGCCAGTCGTTCCAGGTCGCGTCGTCGACGTCGGCACGCCGCAGGCTGCGCGGACGCGTCGCACCGAGGTCGACCAAGGTCATCCCCGTCGCGTACCGTGGCGGAACCGCGCTGTCAACGTGGTACATCCCGGCTGTGCGGCTGCCGCTGCTGAAAGACCCCGGGGAGATCGCGTCTGCGCTGCTGGCCCGCGCGCGCGCCCTGGGCTTCTCGGCCGCCGGCCTGGTGGACGCCGCGCCGCTGGCCAGCCATGACCGCTACCGCGCCTGGGTCGCCGCTGGCCACGCCGGTGACATGGAGTACATGACCGAGCCGGCCAGCGTCGCCGCGCGCGCCGACCTCGCGGCGCTGCTGCCCGAGGTCGCCAGCGCCCTGGTGGTCGCCCTGCCCTACGGCCGCCTGCCGTTGCCGCCCGCCCACACGGGCCGCGTCGCCGCCTATGCCCAGGGCGAGGACTACCACCTGGTGATGAAGACGCGCCTGCACCGCCTGGGTCGCGAGCTGCCCGCGCTGGCCGGCCGCCCGGTGGCCTGGCGGGTGTGCGTGGACACCGCCCCGGTGCTGGAGCGCGAGCTGGCCGCGCGCGCCGGCCTCGGCTTCGTCGGCAAGAACACCGCGCTGATCGCCCCCGGCGCCGGTTCGGCCTTCCTGCTGGGCGAATTGCTCATGGATCTGCCGCTGGCGCCGGTCGCCGCCGGCGCCGACACCAGCATGCGCTGTGGCCGCTGCACCGAGTGCATCGACCGCTGCCCCACCGGCGCCCTCGGCGAGCGCACCCTGGACGCTCGCCTGTGCATCTCGTACCTGACCATCGAGTGGACCGGCATCATCCCGCTGGCCCTGCGCCCGCTCATCGGCACCTGGGTCTACGGCTGCGACATCTGCCAGGATGTCTGCCCCTTCAACGAGGGTGCCGGCGCCGCCGCGCGCGACCCCGAGCTGGCCCCGCGGGCACGCCTGACCGCCATCGACCTGCCGCGCCTGATCGGCATCGGCACCGCCCAGCACCGCAAGCTGGTGCGCCGCACCGCGCTGCGCCGCGCCCCACGCGAGCAGCTGCAGCGCAACGCCTGTGTCGCCGCCGGCAACGTCACCGACCCCGCCGCCCGGCCGGCCCTGGTCGAGGCCCTGAGCGCCGCCGTCCTGGGCGGCCACCCGCTGGTGCGCGGCCACGCCGCCTGGGCGCTGGGTCGCCTGTCCCAGGCCCCCGGCGACCCCGCCGCCCGCGCCCTGACCACCGCCCGAGAGAAGGAGGATGACCCCTGGATCGTAAGAGAACTCATGCTAGCATCCGGCCAACGGGAGGATCGGAATGAGCACTGAAGGTGCCGTCAAAACCTACGCCTCGGCTGAAGAAGAGAGCAAGGCGTTCATCTGGAAGGTCTACGGATACATGTCCGCGGGCCTCCTCATCACGGGGCTGGTGTCACTGTGGCTGCTGTCGCGCCCCGACATCATCCTGGAGCACCTGTACACGATCACGCTGCGAGGCGGGAAGCTGTGGTGGACTCCGCGTCCGCTGCTGTGGGTGCTCAGCATCGGGTCGCTGATCTTCGTCTGGGTGGTCAGTGCACGCATCAGCAAGATGCGCGCAGCCACGGTCGCAATCTTGCTCGCGATCTACTCCGCAGTCATCGGCGTCATCATCGCGCCGACGCTGTTCCTGTACACCAAGTCGTCGGTGGCCTCGACCTTCTTCATCAGCGCCGGCATGTTCGCCAGCTTCTCGGCCTTCGGCTACATCACCAAGCGTGACCTGTCGGGCATCGGCTCGATCTGCATGATGGCGCTGTGGGGCATCATCATCGCCACGGTGGTCAACTACTTCATCCTGCACTCGACCGGCATGCAGCTGGTGGTCGCGTACATCGGCGTCGTCATCTTCGCCGGCCTGACCGCGCACGACACCCAGAAGATCAAGCAGCTCAACGTCCTGGGCAACGCAGGCACCGAGGAAGACACCAAGGAGGCGCTGCACGGCGCCCTGCACCTGTACCTCGACTTCATCAACATCTTCCTGTTCCTGCTCCGCATCCTGGGCTCGCGCCGCAACTAGCCCTCTCGCAGCATCCCCGAACGCCGCGTCTTTTGCCGGACGCGGCGTTCGCTTTTTCGGGGACCATCGCGCACAATTGCCCTCAGCCGTCGTCGTTCGCAGTCGCAGGAGGAACCATGCACAAGTCGCTCGGGGTGATGCTGGCGTTCACGCTGGCGGGGTGTCTGCATCATGGGCGGGGCAGCGGCGGCGACCAGGTCGTGCGCGTCGACCCCGAGGCGGCGGGCGCCGTCTGCGCGGCCGGCGGCGTCAGCATCCACACCGGCCTCGACCGCAACCGCAACCACAAGCTGGACGACCGCGAGATCGACGCCACCAGCGTGGTCTGCAACGGCGCGCCCGCGACGCTCGACGCCACGCTGTGCGCGGGCGGGCGCACCCACAAGGGCCTCTTGACGCTGGCGACGCCCGCCGCCATCACCGCGGCGGCCGACCTGTCGTGCGTCGATGGCAACCTGCTGGTGGTCGACGGGCCGATGCAGGACTTCAGCGGCCTGGGCCGGCTGCGCCAGGTCTCGGGTGACCTGGTCATCACCGGCAACCGCGCGCTGACCTCGCTGGAGGGCGCTGGCCTGGTCAAGGTCGGCGGCGGCGTGCTGCTGCAGGGCAACCCGGTGCTGGCGGACCTCGGCGGCCTGGAGTCGCTCGCCGACGTCGGCGGCCGCCTGCAGATCATCGACAACGGTGACCTGGTCACGACGCAGGGTCTGACCGTCGGCAAGCTGAGCGGCAGCGTGCGCATCGCCGGCAACCCGCTGCTGTCGAGCCTGGCCGGCCTGGCCCACCTGACCGAGGTCGGGCAGGACCTCGAGCTGACCAACAACGACGCCCTCATCGGGCTCGGCGACCTCGCGCTGCTGCGCCAGGTCGGCGGCCACCTGGTCATCGACCAGAACGACGGCCTCGAGAAGCTGACGCTGCCCGCGCTGGAGCGCGTCGGTGGCCGCGTCAGCCTGGCCGCCAACTTCACCGACCGCATCGATCTGCCCGTGCTGCGCTCGGTCGGCCAGGAGTTGCGCATCGCCAGCAGCCCGAACCTGCTGCGCGTCGACGCCGCCACGCTGACCAGCGTCGGCCTGCGCCTCGAGGTGCGCGACAACCCGGTGCTGACCACGGCCCGCCTGCCGGAGCTGGTCTACGTCGCCGACAAGGTCTTCCTGGCCTCCAATCTGGTCCTCGCCGAGCTCGACCTGCGCAAGCTGCTCACCATCGGCGGCGAGCTCTACCTGTCGTCGAACCACGCCCTCACCGACATGCGCGCCTTCGCCGGCCTGCGCACGGTCGGGAGCCACGTCAGCATCCTGGCCGAGAACGCCATGACCAGCCTGACTGGCCTCGAGAAGCTGCAGTCCATCGCCGGCCTCCTCCAGATCCAGTGGAACCCCGCGCTGACCACCCTGGCCGGCACCGAGTCCCTGGAGTCCGTCGGCGGCGCTCTCACCATCAACGAGAACCCCCGGCTGCCCACCGCCCTCGCCCAGGCCCTCGCCACCCGCATCGAGGTCGGCGGCACCGTCACCATCACCGCCAACGGCCCGTAGCCCGTAGCGGTCGTCAGTCCTTCCGCGCCAGCACGGCCCGCGTCCTGCGCCGGGCCGGCTACTGCGGACTCTTCGCCAGCGAGCGCACCTTCTTCACCAGGGCGGCGATCTGCTCCTCATCCAGGGCGCGGCCCCATGAGGGCATGTTCTTCTTGCCGCGGGTGATCGACTGGATCAGCTGGGCGTCGGCCACGGTCTTCTGCCAGGCGGCGTCGGTGAGGTCGCGGACGCCGAGCTTCTTCTTCTGTTCGGGCACGCCGCTGCCGTCGGGGCCGTGACACTTCGAGCACTGCGTCGCGAAGATCTTCTCGGCGTCGCGCTCGGCGATGGGCTGCGTCTTCTTGCAGCCCCCGCCAGAGGCCAGCAGGGTGACCACGACGGCCAGCCAGGTGCGCGCGGGCGACATCTTCGCGGCGAAGACTAGTGCGCCATGTCACCAATCGCAAGCCATGCGTGTTGAACACTTGACTACCAGGAGCGTCCATCGCTAAAACGCGCGGTACGCACTGCTGTTGCGCGCGAAAAAACTGGAGGAAGAAGTCATGAAGCAGCTTCGCAAGCTTGGCCTGGTGTCCGTCGCGATGTCTCTCGTCGCGCTCTCGGCGTGCGGTGGTGGCGGTGGCGACGACGACGTCGACAGCGGACTCACCATCGTGGACGGCGGTCGCCGCGACACCGGCACCGGCAGTGACGGCACCGTCAACACCCCTGACTCCTCGACCACCGCCGCGTGCGATCCGGTCACCAACGCCAACTGCACCGCGCCAATGAAGTGCAGCCTGAACCAGGCCGACATGTTCGCGTGCGAGCCCGCCGGCGCGGGCACGCAGGGCGCCGCGTGCGGCACCGGCACCACCGACGACGGCTGTGCCATCGGCTTCGTCTGCCTGGCCGACAACAAGTGCCACCGCTACTGCAACCAGACCTCGACCTGCCCCCCCAACGGCGCGCAGGCCACCGCGTGCAACATCCAGATCCAGAACGCCTCGATGCAGCCCATCGCCGGCGCCACCGTGTGCGGTGACTTCACCTCGTGCGACATCTTCGCGCAGACCGGGTGCGGCACCAACATGGGCTGCTACATCGGCTCGGCGGGCGCGACCTGCGGCGCGCAGGGCTCGATCGCTGACGGCGCCGCGTGCGGCACCGGCGGCGGCCAGTGCATGCCCGGCTCGATCTGCGTCGGCGCCGCCGCTGGCCAGCTGTTCTGCCGCAAGGTCTGCCGCACCGGCGGCACCCCGGCGTGCACCACCGGCACCTGCACCGCGGTCAACTTCGGCACCCAGGTCATGAACCCGCCCCCGATGCTGGGCGCCTGCCTGCCGTAGCTTCGCGCACACCGTCGCACCTTCGTTCGCCCCGCAGCACCTCTCCCCGTCTGATTTCGTCGCCAACCAGCCCTCGCGTTACAATGGGTGACGCGAGGAGGACTTTTCATGTCCATGAAGACTAGCTTGGTGGTGCTCGCTGCCGTGGCCCTGGCCGGGTGCGGCGGCGATGACGACATCGTGGCGCCCGACGCCGCGGTGGACGGTGGCATCGACGCCCGTGTCATCGACGCCGGACCGCGCCCCGACGGCGGCCCCGAGTGCGACGTGGTCACCAACGACGGCTGCACCCCGGGCATGAAGTGCACCTTGATCACGACCGCGGGCCGCAGCGCGCTGCGCTGTGGTACCGGTGGCTCGGGCACCCAGGGCTCGCCCTGTCAGACCACGGTCAGCGGCGACAACTGCGCCAACGGCTTCCTGTGCCTGGTCGGCCCCGGCGCCACCGCCTCGACCTGCCACAAGGTGTGCGACCCCACCATGGCCAACACCTGCCCGATGTCGGGCACCATGATGACGGCCTGTCAGGTCACCGTGAACGGCGTCGCCGATCTCAACCTGTGCGGCGCGGTGCGCGTGTGCGACCCGCTGGATCAGAGCACCTGTAGCGCCAGCCAGGGCTGCTTCATCACCGCCGGCGCCAACGGCATGCCGCTGCCGCAGTGCCTCACCGCGGGCAGCATCGCCCCCGGCGCCAGCTGCACCGGCCAGGGCGCCAACGCCTGCATGCGCGGCAGCTCGTGCTTCAACACCGGCGGTGGCGCGCGGCGCTGCTTCTTCCACTGCCGCGTGCCCAGCGGCGTCCCGATGTGCGCCGGCGCCTCCACTGGCGGCATGACCTGCGGCGCCAACACCATGATCTCGGCCACGTTTGGCACCTGCCAGTAGTCCGCGCGAAAAAACCCGCAACAACTGTCCGGCCCCCGCGATGACCGCTCAGGACATCGAAGGGAGCCGTCATGTCAGTCAAGTCAGTGCTCGCGGTCGCGGTCGTCACATCCATCACTTGCACCTGGGCCAGCGCCGCATGGGCGCGCGGGCCGGTCGCCATCGAGTCGTACGGCGGAGCGCGCCCGCGCGACGCTGACGGCTTCATGGCCCCGGTGCTGGCCGAGCTGGAGGCCCGGGGCTTCGCCTCGGGCAAGCTCGGCGTGCGCATCGAGGACGAGGTCTCGCTGCCCGGCGAGAGCCTGGCGCCAGCGGCGATCGCGGACGCCGAGGAGCTGATCGGCCACGGCTATCGCGCCTTCCTCAAGGGCGAGTTCGAGACCGCGACCGACGAGCTGGGTCGCGCCCTCGACGTGCTGCGCTCGCGCCCGGCGACCATCGCGCGCAACCAGCAGCTGCGCGATCCCACCATCAAGGCGCACCTCGGGCTGGCACTGGCGCACCTGCGCCTGGGTCACGCCGAGGCCGCCACCCAGACCATGGCGGAGTTCGTGCGCTCGTTCCCGGACCGCGAGATCAGCCGCGCCAGCTACGGCCCCGAGCCCGCCGAGCTAGCCAGGAAGGTGCGCGCCGAGCTGACCCAGCGCGGCCGCGCCACGCTGACCATCAGCGTCGATGATCCCACCGCGGTCATCTTCATCAACGAGCGCTTCCTCGCCGTCGGGCAGGCCAGCGCCAGCGACCTGTTCGCGGGGCGCTACCGGATCTATGTGCAGCGCGGGACCACGCCGGGGCGCGTGCACCTGGTCGACGTGGTGCCCGGCAGCGAGCACAAGCTCGAGGTGCGCTGGCAGCTCGACGCCGCGCTGAGCACGCGCCCGTTCGTCGGGCTGGTGTTCGACAGCGAGGCGGCGCGTGCGGCCAGCGATGCGGCGCTGGCGAGTGATCTGGGGGTCGGGCTGGATGCCTCGCAGGTCGTGGTGCTGACCATCGCGAACATCGACAAGCGGCGCGTCATCATGGGGCGCGTGCTCGACCCGGGCACCGGCAAGGCCTCGCGCAGCGGTGCGCTGGCGCTGGAGCCGGCGCCGCCGGGGCGCGACAAGCTGGTCGGGCTGGCGCGCTACCTGGCGGGGGGCAAGCCGCCCATCGGCGTGGACACCGACCCGGGCACGACCAAGCCCGAGGGCGAGGGCGAGCCCGGCCAGGCGCCAGTGCCGACGCCCGCACCGGCGGCTGTCGACCGTGGCCGCCGCCGCCCCTACCGGCTGTGGAAATGGTTGGCACTCGGCAGTGGCGTGGCCGCCGCGGGCGCCGGTGTGGCGTTCATCGTCCTCGATGGTCGCAAGTCATGCAGCACCGTCGGCTGCTCGGACGAGTACGACACCGCGCTGCCTGGGTATGTCAGCGCCGGGGTGGGTGCGGCGTTGATCGGCGTGGGCATCGTGCTGTTCGTCAAGGACACCTCATCCGGCGGCGGGACGGCGGAGCGCCGCCAGGTCGGGCTGGCGCCGCTGGACCGTGGGCTGGCGCTGACCTATGGAGGAAACTTCTGACACCCAAGCTTCGGTCGTCGTACCGTGTCGCAGTCATGTCGAGCCATGCGCGTCGGGGGATCATGCGGGGATTGATCGTGGCGGCAGCCCTGCTGCCACTGCTGGTGCTCGGCTGCCCGCAGCCCAGCCAGATCAAGCCCGACAAGAACTCGGGCCCGGATCAGAGCTGGGACACGCCCACCGAGCTGACCCTCGAGGGCGAGGGCGACACGCCCGAGGAGCTCGAGGCTGAGGCCTCGGATTCGGTCAGCTACCCAGGTGGCGACCGCGTCGACTGGCGCTTCCTCGAGCTGCCCGCCGACGGCACGCTCAAGATCAGCCTGGCGATGCAGCCGGCGCGGCCCGGGCTGGCCATCGGGATGCAGGTCCTGGACGACGGTTTTCGCGTGCTGAGCTCGCGCACGTCGGATCAGCCCAGCCTCGAGATCAAGCTCAAGGACAGCGAGGCCGGACGCTACTACATCCAGGTCTACGCGCCCCGCCGCGGAGATGCGGCCATCTACGACCTCTCGGTCAGCTTCCGCAAGGGCGCCCTGACCAAGGACGACCTGGTGGACGCCACCACCAACAAGCCGCTGTTCGACAAGGATCTGCTGCCCGACCCCGAGCCGCTGCCCGCGGTGCCCGAGCCGGTCGTGCCGTCGCCTTCCCCGACCGGACCGCCCGGCGTGGTCGACGCCGGCGTCGCGATGCCGCCGCAGCAAGTCGACGCCGGCATGAAGCCCGACGCCGCGGTGCGCCCGCCGCCGATCATCGTGGAGGTGGTCGACTCGGTGGCCTCGCCCAACGGCACGCTGATCACGGTGCAGGTCGGCAAGCTGAACAAGATCGACAAGACCTGGAAGGGCACCCTGCTGCTCGGCCGCACCGACAAGCCGCTTCGCGGCGGCGCGGCGACCATCAAGATGGTGCTCGATCGCACCACCCAGCTCGAGGTCAGGCTGAGCCTCGACGATGTGCGTGCGAATCCGCGAATTCGGCTTGAAGCACCGTGATTGACGTGCGTCGAACTGGACTGCTAAAGTACTGAATCCGAAGGGGAATGGAGAGCCTCGCATGAACAAGATTGTGCTGACTGGTCGCTGGATCGCCCTCCCGGTGGGTGTCCTGCTGGCGGCGTGCGGTGGTCCCGCCGCGCTGGCCCCCGACGCCAAGTCGAGCCCCGATCAGAGCTGGGAGAATCCCCAGGCGCTCGATCTCGAGGTCGAGGACGGCGAAGGCGAGGCCGAGGTCACCGACTCGGTGACGTTCCCGGGTGGCGATCGCGTCGACTGGCGCGTCATCTCGGTGCCCGGCGACGGCATCCTCACCGTGACCATGAACGTGACGCCGGCGCGCGCGGGGCTGACCGCCGAGGCCAACCTGCTCGACTCCGGCTTCCGCGTGGTCGCCAAGACCAACAGCGGCGCCGCCACCACGACCAAGAAGCTCAAGGTCAAGGAGGCCGAGAAGGGCAAGTACTACATCCAGGTCTACGCGCCGCGGAAGTCGGACGCCGCGGTCTACGACCTCTCGGTCAGCTTCAAGAAGGCCAAGGAGGAGCTGGCCGCCGCCGTCGGCGCGCCGCCGCCGCAGTTCGGCGCCGACCTGCTGCCCGACCCTGAGCCGCTGGCCGCGCCGCCTGACCCCAACGCCGTCGCCGCGCTGCCCCCGGGCGGCATGCCGGGGATGCCCCCGGGCGGGATGCCGGGGATGCCTCCGGGCGGGATGCCGGGCGGCATGCCCGGTGGGATGCCGGGCGGCATGCCCGGTGGGATGCCGGGTGGCATGCCTGGTGGGATGCCGGGCGGCATGCCCGGTGGGATGCCGGGCGGCATGCCCGGT
>JBGASF010000004.1:0-132680 GCA_044229835.1 Polyangia bacterium
AGGCGGCCCGAGGCGGCCGCGGCACGAACCTGGGTCAGGCTTCGCCGCAGGCGGGCCACGATGCCGGTGGCTTCGAGGCTGGCGAAGGCGCGGTCGAGGCGGTCGTTGTCGGTGGGGATGGGCCAGGTGGCCTGTTCGGCCAGGTGGAGGTCGTGGGCGCGGCGGACGGCGCGCTCGGCGAGGGGGGCGATGGTGGCGGCGGGGTTGGCGTCGTCGGTGAACTCGTCGCACAGGTTGGAGATGATGGTGTCGAGGTCGTCGAAGCCCTCGCGGACCTGGGCGGTGGCGGCGTCGGCGAGCTGGGATTCGAGGTCGGGGGTCATCATGGCTCCGGGGAGTCAGGCGCCCAGCGCGCGGTGGAGGCAGAAGCCGCGGCGGGCATCATGATGATGCGATTCTACCGACGATCCCGGCCAGTGTTGGCCAGCGTGATGGCAGGGAGGAAGAAGTCTCCCCGGGTCCGCAGGCCGCGAGATACCGTGGTGTCATGTCAGGCGGGGTGGAGGACATCGACGAACTGGAGGCGGCGCTGGCAGGCGACCCCGGCTCGGAGGAGCTTCGCGAGAGGCTGCTCGAGGCGTATGCCATGGACAGGGATGCTCGTCGGGCGGCGCGACGTGCGGAGCACATCGAGTGGTTCGTGGTCAATCGTCCCCGTAGCGATCTGTGTCGCACCCCGTACATGTTCGTGGACGCGCAGGCCTCGCCAGAGCTGCACCAGCGGCTACGTGGGCTGTGGTTCGCCGCCCTCGAGGCACACCCGGGGGACAGCGCGGTGCTGAGGGGCGCGGTCAACTTCCTGGCTGGGAACGAGCCGGGTGAGGCGGAGAGGCTGCTGCGTGATGCGCTCGCGTCCAAGCCGGAGCGGAGCGAGCTCTGGCTCGACCTGGGCAGGCTGGCGAAAGACCCGGCTGCGCGAGTCGCGCACCTCGAGCGAGCGCGTGAGCTGGGGGATCGCGCACCGAACCTGCTGGTGTGGATCGCGCGTGCTGCGGCCGCTGCGGGCGATCTCGAGCGTGCCGACCGAGCTGGTCGGGAGCTGCTTCAGCTCGTGAAGGCGGCCCGCAAGCGATTCGGCGACAAGCTCGACTGGCCCGATCGTGGCGGAGAGCTGTGGAGTCGCGCGCGGAAGAGCGCGCGAGGCGTCGCGAGTGCCCAGAAGCTCGTGCAAGCCCACTCTGACCATGCCTATCGGAAGCACTGGGGGCATACCGTGCGCGGGCTGGTCGCGTGTGCGCGGGGCGATGTGGACGCTGCAGTCCGACATCTGCGCGAGTCGGCCGATGTCGTGCCTGACTCCCGCCTGTCGGCGTACGGACCAGCAGTGGAACTCGCGCGCGCCGTCTGCCAGCAGGGACGCTGGTCCGAGGCCGCTGCGTACCTGCGTGCGTGGCAAGCGCAGAGCGACGACGCCAGGGTCGACCGGTGGCTCGCGCAGGTCGAGCGGGCGGAGCTGCCGGACGACCCGGATGCCGCGGGGCCGGACCCGGGTTCGTCTGCCGGCTGATGATGACGCCACCTTCCGCCCAGCGCGTCCGGCCTGCCGGACAGACGCGGCACTCGCCATCTGGAGACAGCGTCGTGGGAGCGACAGAGGGGCCGCTCCAGGCGCTGCCGTCACCGCCCGCCGCGGCACGCCACGAACCTGGGTCAGGCTCCCAATAGTCCCGAGCCGTAGGGGCCAGCAGCCCGCTCCCGTCAGCGCTTGCCGCCGAAGAGTTTGGGGACTGAGGACAGGAAGTGTCTCGTCTTGGGGAGCTTGGTGTTGAAGCTGCGGTCGTCGGCGTCGGGGCCCTCGGTTGCGAGGATGAAGTTACCGCGTTCGAGCTGGGGGACGAGCCAGGCGACGAAGGCGTCGAATGAGGGGGCCAGGACGTAGCTCTTGTCCTCGTCGCGGCCGAAGTTGATGACCTGGCCGCGGGTGCCCTTGGGGCCGGGGTCGAGGTCGACGCCGAGGAAGTTGCCGCCGTGGTCGTGCGCGAAGGGGATCCAGCCTGGGTTGAGATAGTCGCGCTTGATGGCGCCCTTGGGGTGGGACTCGGCGCGGGCGTCGGCCAGTTCGCGCATGCCGTCGGGGTCCTCGAGGAGGAGGTCGCGCGACAGCTTCCAGGCGCCATGCATCGCGCTGAGCGACATCAGCTCGAGGCCATAGAACGGCCCCGAGGCCTTGCCCTTCTGCCCGTCATGGCGCCGGTACAGTGCACGCAGCTCGTCCGGCAGGACGCACTTCATCTTCTTTTCCCAGCCTGCGATCTGCTTCTCGGTCGCGCCCGGCTTCAGATCCGCGAGGACCTCGGGCAAGTTGCGCTTCAGCCAGAGTTCCAGACGCGCCCAGTGATCCGCTTTCCCGGTCTTCGGGTTCTTCTCCGCCAATGTGCACGACCTCCTGCTCAGGGCAGGGTATCGCGTAGCTGCTCGGCGCGCTGCACCAGTTCGTCAGGGGTGCTGGCGGTCGCAAAGCTGCCCAGCTCGCCGAGCGCCCTCATGTTGGCGGCGCCGTCGGAGGGGTCGTCGGCCAGTTGCAGGTGCAGGGCGAGGATGATGATGCCGCTCCTGCGGGCGCGCTCGACCAGCGGGGCGATCTGACGACGGTCCGAGGTTCCCTCGATGCCATCGGATATCACAACCAAGATCTTTCGCTTCTCCACGGCGCGCTCGAGCGACATGAGCGCAGCCTCCACGGCGGCGATGAAGCCGCGGTTGCGCTCGTTCTTGAACTCGTCCGGGTGTATGGCGTCGATGTCGTTGACCCCCGCCACTGGCCCCAACGAGATCTTGTCGATGTAGTTGGCGGCGTAGAAGGAGACCCCGGCCCTGTTGGGCTGGACCCCCGTGGCCAGCAGCTTGGCCGAGGTCCTGGCGGCGGCCCACACGTCGGGCGTCATGAAGACTCGAGCGGCTTCGATCAGGATCAGCAGGGCGGTGGCAGGTTGGTGCTCGGGTGCGGGTGGGGGCGGCGAGCGCGGCTGCTTGCGACAGCCCGCACCCGCCCACAGGACGGCGACGACGATCAGCGCTCGCCGGGTCACGAGCGACCCGAGAACGCCAGGTTCATCAGACCGGCAAAGCTGTTTGGCCTCATCGTTGGATCCTCGGTTGCGGATGGTCGCTCGAGACGCTGCAATTGCGCGCCGCGCTACGGAATCGGGCTCGCGGTGTAGGGTTCCTCGCCGCAGTAGACACCTTCGGTGACGTAGTCGCCGCCGAGGGGGATTGAATACGACTTGCGCTCGCGCTTCCAGGTGACCTTGGCGGAGGTCGGGGTGATCTCGCGCGCGGAGAGGGTCCAGACCGTGGCGGCGTCATAGACGCTGGCGAACGAGAGCTGGGCGGTGCGGGCGTAGCTGAGGGGGGTGCTGCTGTTCACGCCACTTCGGCTGTCGACGATCGAGACGGTGAGCGGGCCGGGGTTCAGGCCGGTCAGATCGAAGCCGCCCATCGGGTTGTCGATCTGGCCTTCGACGCAGTTCCAGGGGCCGCTGCAGGTGCTCATCGTGCAGCGCCGGCCGCGGTCGGGGTAGCTGGGCTGGGGGCGATGGTAGCGGGTCGCGACCTTGCCGATGGGGAAGATCTGCCAGCGATAGGAGGCCTGACAGACCTTGTTGGCGTCGCAGGTGCCGCGGCAGGTCGAGGGGACGGCGGGGTTGCTCGAGCAGGTGCCGGTGCTGTCGATGAAGCCGATGGCGCGCGCGTAGGCGAGCAGCCGGGCGAAGTTCCACGCGCCGACGTAGGGGACGTCGTCGAGCTGGGCCAGCGTGCGGTAGGTGACGTCGTCGGAGGTGCTCCAGGTCCGGTCGGCGCCGGCGCGTGTGGCCACGATGTAGTAGGCGGCCCAGCTGTCGAGCCCGGCCTGCTGGGTCAGCTCGGCATAGCCGGTGGCGTTCACGAGGGAGAGGACGCCGAGCGCCTCGGGCGTGCCCTCGCGCACGCCGAAGGCATCGGCCTTGCCGTCGGCGAGGAAGCTGGCGTGCTCGGTCTCGGCCGCGGGTCCGCCAGTGCCGGGGCCGTCGACGCCGAGGTCGGTGCCGGGTCCGTCGGGGCCAGCAGCCTGGCAGGCGGTCAGCAGGATCAGGACAGCAGCGGAAGCGGTGGCTGTGAGGTGGCGCATGCCGGATGTGTAGACAATCTGGATGGCCGCGTGGCGCCAGGCGCCGCTCGGATCGCGCCAAGTTCCACATGTCGAGCGGGGCAGCGCCTAGAAGACACCTAGCCAATCGAGCGCGTCGTCGAGCAAGTTGCTCTGATACTTGTCCTCGGTCCAGTAGTAGCGCTGGTAGATCGTCCCGAACCATTCGGAGTTGGCGCGGCTCACGTCCGGGGTGCCGCTCTGGCCGCTGATGGGGCTTCGAGTGCCGGAGGCTCGGCCGGTGGCGTTCTCCACCACGAAGAGGACCTAGCCGTCGGGGGTGTCGGCCATCCTCACGTTGTAGGAGCCGATCATGTGGGTCGTCAGCGTGGTCCCCGTGGTCCCGACCCAGGTTCGTTGGGGGTGCGAACTCGGCGGCTCCAGGCGCCACCGTCCGGCCCGCCGGACGCCGCAGTCGGCCGGAGGCGGCGCGGCACGAACCTGGGTCAGGCTCCCCTGGCTCCCCTGACCTGGATGCCGCGTGACTTGGCCGTGGTGTCCTCCTCGATCGAGGTATCGACGACGTTGATGAGGCCCAGCGAGAAGCAGCTCTGCAGGAAGACGTCGAGCTTGGGGGAGATCTTGAAGGTGACGCCGCCCCCCAGGTCGAGGGCGACGTCGAGCTTGTCGAACAGCACGCCGGCCGCCAGCACCGAGTAGTACGAGGCGGCCTCATAGCCGAGGTTGGGGCCAGCGATGACTGAGGGAAAACCTTGGGAGGGCGCGAAACTGCGCCTGCGCGTCTGTTCCGCGTCGCCCTCGCCGACATGACAGTGGATGGTCCGCCGCTCGAACTCGGTGTTGGGCAGGGTGCGGGCTCGAGTTCCGCCATGGACGCACAAGGGGTCCTGTACATCTCACTGAGGACACGCGTCGTTGCTGTTCGCACGCCGAGTCCTGGCCCCGCGACGGGAAGATGGTCGGTGCGGAACGGGGATATGCGCGGCTCGTTGTGGCTGAACTGACCCAGCGGAAGCCGATCCCTGGTCCCCGGAGGTCCACTCCCGAGCCGGAGACGCTCTGCGGCGCTGCCCAAGCCGGGGGCGTGACGGGGGTCGAAGCTGGGAACGAATGCGTGGGGCTGGTGTCCTTGGGCCGACCACGTAATCGCTCAGGAGAGCACCGATGGCAAAGTCAGGAACTGCGCTGCTCGGGTGCAGCGTCATGGTCGTGCTCGCGCTTGCGCCGGGGGCGGGGTGTCGCGCGCGCAAGGGGCGGGAGAGCGTTGCGCCGGCGGGGCCCAGCGCGAGCCCCGGCGCCATCGCTGGCGCCAGCATCAACAACAGCGGGGCCGACAAGGGCCGCTACAACATCCCCGACCGCTCCGTGATGGGCGACGCGACCGGTGCCATGCTGAAGGCTCCTCTGAAGGACCCCGCCACCAGCGAGGACTATGCGCACTACGAGCCGAATCGCATGGTGCCGACGGTGGAGGACCGCCTGTCGACGTTCGCGGTCGACGTCGACACCGCGTCGTATACGCTGGCGCGGCGCAAGCTGCTGGAGGGGGCGCCGGTGCCGGCCGACGCGGTGCGGGTCGAGGAGTTCGTGAACTACTTCGACTATGGCTATGTCGGGCCCAGCGATGGCCGGCCCTTCACCGTGCACCTGGAGCCGGCGCCGTCGCCGTTCCATCCCGCGCGGCAGCTGTTGCGTGTCGGGGTCAAGGGGCGCGTGGTCGAGCGGCGCGCGCGCAAGCAGGCCAACCTGGTCTTCCTGGTCGACGTGTCGGGCTCGATGGCGTCCAGCGACAAGCTCGCGCTGGCGCAGCGGTCGCTGCGCATCCTGGTCGACAACCTGCAGGGCGATGACAGCGTCGCTCTGGTCACCTATGCCGGCTCTACGCGGGTCGTGCTGGAGCCGACCGGGATGGGCCGGCGCGCCGAGATCCTGGCCGCGATCGACGACCTCAGCGCCGGTGGCTCGACCGCCATGGGGTCGGGGATCGCGCTGGCCTACGAGCTGGCGGCGCGCACGCTGGCGCCGTCGTCGGTGTCACGCGTGATCGTGCTGTCGGACGGTGACGCCAACGTCGGCAACACCACGCACGAGGCCATCCTGGAGACCATCGCGGGCTATGTGAAGCGGGGTGTCACGCTGTCGACCATCGGGTTCGGCACTGGCAATTATCGCGACACCCTGATGGAGCAGCTGGCCAACAAGGGCAATGGCAACAACTACTATGTGGACTCGCCCAAAGAGGCGGAGCGCATCTTCGGCGAGCAGCTCGGCGGCACCATCGAGGTCATCGCGAAGGACGTCAAGCTCCAGGTCGAGTTCGATCCCGCCGTGGTCAGCGCCTATCGCTTGATCGGCTACGAGAACCGCGCCATCGCCGACCAGGACTTCCGCCAGGACGCCGTCGACGCCGGCGAGATCGGCGCCGGCCACAGCGTCACGGCGCTGTACGAGCTCGAGCTCACCGGCAAGGCCGACCCCGGCCCGCTGGCGATGGTGCGCGTGCGGGCCAAGCCCCCGGAGGGCGACCAGGCCAGCGAGGCCGCGTTTCGCATTGACCGCGCCGAGCTGCGGGCGTCCTTCGCCGACGCCAGCGCCAGCTTCCGCTTCGCCACCGCGGTGACCGCCTTCGCCGAGCTCCTGCGCAGGAGCCCGGCCGCGGACGGCTGGACGTTCGCCAAGGTGCTGGAGCTCGCGCGCCCGGTGGCCGACCAGAGCGGCGACCCGCGCCAGCAGGAGTTCGTCCGCCTGGTCGAGCGCGCCATGGCCAATCACATCTGAGTTGGCCGACCCACGCGGTCAGGCGCGCACGAACCTGGGTCAGGTCTGCGCGGGGTCAGGTCTGGGCCGATCGACCCGGTCCTGAACCGTGGAGGAGGTAGCCCCCGGCGGTTTCACGGCGAAGTCGCGAAACCGCATCCGGGCCTCCTTGCCGGGAGGTCCCTTGAAGAACATGCCGACCGGTCCTTCCGGTGTCGGCTTCTCGAGCGTGAGGCTCCCGGCCAGCGCACCGTTCACGAAGCAGTGGACCTCGGCGCCGCGCTGGACCACGCGCAGCGTCAGCGGCCCTGCCCCGACGCTGGCGGGAGTGCTCTTCCAGCCAGTCCAGTGACTGTCGCTCTCGTAGATGTAGAACAGCGACGTCCCGGTCACCCCGAAGAAGCCGCCGCGAAACGCGATCTCGATCGGCATCGCGTGATCGTCGGTAAGGCGCGCCGCGGTCACCGAGATCTCGAGATCGCCCGTGAGCGTCTCGCTCGCGCGGTAGTGCCCGCGCGAGAACCCGTTGTCGGTGCCGGCGTCGGTGGTCGCGACGAACCAGTCGCCATCCGTGGCGAGCGTCCCCGCAACGCAGGTGAAGGCGTCACGCGGGGGTGGCGGCTGGGGCGGTGGCGGCTGGGGCGGTGGCGGCTCGGACGGTGGCACCGCCGCGCACGGATTCTCGATCCGCACCGCATTCCCGGCGAGGTCCGCGAGCGTGATCGCATCGAGCGCGTGCGCCGGACCGGGCGGCATCGGTAGACCGCCGGACATGCCCTCGAGCACGTTGCCCGTCAACACCGACCCGCCCGCCTCGAGCGTGACCAGGATGAGCGGGCTCGCGTCGTCGGTGAACCCACGATGGGCGAGGACCACCGCCTCGCGGTCCGGTTGCCTCGGCCCGCGGAAGACCTTCCTCTCCGGCGGAGACATCGACGAGAACACGGGCGGCGTGACGTCGCGCTGCGAGGCGATCGGCACCTCGAGCACCGCGGGCTCCTGCGGCTCACGCGTCGCCGTCAACACGACGGTGCTGCCGGCCGGCCAGTCGCCGGTCGTCGGCCGCACGAGCCACGTCCGGAACGTGCCCTGGGCTCGTGCGCCGAACTCGGGCGCGGCCTCGAGCGCGACGGCGACGCCGATTCCAGCCGCACGCGCGGTGACATGGAGCTGACCCAGGATGTGTCCTTCGAGGACGATTGCGGAGTTCGGCGGAACCGCGCCGGAGCGCGGGAGGACGATCCTGAGGACGAACGGCAACGAACCCATCGCGCCGAGTGTAGTGCGCAGCGCCGTCGTGCTGCACGGCTTCTGCTCGACCTCGGGCGTCTCCTTGGGCTCCGCTCCCTCGCCGGTGTTCGACCAGTTGGCAGGGTCGGGCCTCGGAGGCGTCAGAGCAGGCCGTGGCGCTCGAGTGCGTCTGTCCAGAAGGCGTCGCGATTGAGGTGGAAGTAGGAGCGCAGGATGTTTGCGGCGGAGGCGTGGAGCGCGTGCTGGTCGACCATCGCAAGCAGCGCCTCCGAGTCTTGCGGGCTCATTCTGCCGACGTTGGCGGGTGCGGGACAGCAGCCGTAGCCGTCGAAGGACACGCGCACTGCGAAGATGCGGCCATCGGGGTCGGTGTCGAAGTCGGCGAAGACGCTGCCGCCCTGGAGGCTGAGGCAGAAGCGGCAGGGCCTGGTCGGGAGCATGGGAGGGTGGAGGGCGATCTCGATCATGTCCGCCTGCCCCAGAAGCCCGGACGGCGGCGATCGTGGGCTGGGAAGCGGCGGACGCGAAGCCGGCGGACACCCAGATCGGTGGGGACGAAGCGGGTCAGACGGCGCATCTAGGGGAAGACGCGGACGGTGGCGTGACCGGCGACGGTGCCGGCGACGTGGGCGGCGCCGGTGGGGTCGAGGACCAGGGCGGTGGCGAAGTCGTCACCGTGGGTGGGGCCGTCGTAGGTGTAGGTCGCGAGGACGGCGCCAGTGACGTCGAGCTTCTGGAGCTGCCAGTCGAGGCCCTGCCCGGCGACCGCGACGCCACCCGCGAGCCAGTAGTCGTTCTGGGCGTCGACCTGGATGGCGGCGAGGCCGAAGCTCGCGGGCGTGGTCAGCCAGGTCAGGGTGCCGGCGCTGTCGACCTTGAGGAGGAAGGGGGTGGCGCTGCCGATGGTGCCGATGATGAAGGCGTTGCCGAGGCCGTCGCAGGCCGCGTCCTTGACCACATACTGGGTGCCAGTAACGCCGCTGCGGCTCCACTGCCGGACCCCGGCGGCGTCGTAGCGGCGCACCACCAGGTCGCTGACGTCGAGGCCGCCCGCGGCGGTGATGTTGCCGGCGCCGTCGACGCACACCGCGCGGGCGGCGCCCGGCGAGGACTGCACGTCGGAGTCGATGGTGGTGCTGCCGCGCACCACGGTGAAGCCGCGCGACGCGCGCAGGCCGTACACCAGCACGCCGCCTGGCCCCACGGCGAGGTCGTGGCCGGTGTCATAGCTCGACGTGTACTGCACGCTTTGCGAGCTCAGCGCGGTGCCGTCGGCGTCGTAGTGGATCGCGATGGGGTTGCCGCCCTCGTCGTTGCCCGAGGTCTCGCCCAGCGTGACCAGCTCGCTGCCCAGCAGCACCACGCGGTGGCCGCGGAAGTAGCGCCCCGGCGACCCGGTGCCGCCGAGCGAGCGCACCACGCGCACCCATTGCACGACGCCCGCCGGATCGAGCTTCTTCAGGACCTGGAGCGGGTAGCCCATCCAACCAGCTGCGGTCGAGACCACATAGTGGTTACCTGCGGCGTCGACCGCGACGCCCTCGGGCGTGAAGCCGTCGCCGAACGCGGCGAAGATCGGCCTGGGCACGGGCCGCTGCGCGATGGTACCCGAGCCGGTGGGGAAGGTGATCGCGCAGGTGTCGCGGCCCAGGTTGTCGCAGGCAAAGTCCGCGCTCCCCCAGCTCGACAGCCAGTGGTCACCAGTGGTGGTCGGGGTCAAGACGGTCCCGGTGCGACCAGGGAAGTCACCGGCGCAGGTCTGACCGGTCGCGCAGGTCAGGAGCGGCGGGCCCGTGGTGATGGTGCCGGCGCCGGCTGGCCCCTGCGGGCGGAGCACGAGGTCCCAGGGCGCGCCGATGATGTGCGTGGTGCCGATGATGTCGCTGCCGGCGCGCACCGTGAGGGTGATGTCGACGCCGGTCGTGGGGAGCACCCAGGGGTCGAAGCGGATGTCGCAGCTGGCGCCGGCGGCGATGCTCGGGCAGGCGGTGCTGAACTGCGGCGGGATGGGGGTGAAGCTGCGGGTGAGTCCGCTCAAGGTCGCGGGGCCGTCGTTGCGCAGCGTGACGGCCGCGATGTTGTCGTAGCTGTTGCGCATCATGGGCCCGAGGTCGAAGGTCGGCGCCGGGCTCATGCTGAAGCCGGTGATGCCGCCGTCGGTGGCCGGCTGGGGCGTGGCGTCGGGCGGCGCGGCGTCGGGCGGCGCGGCGTCGGGCGGTGCGGCGTCGGGCGGCGCGGCGTCGGGCGGCGCGGCGTCGGGCGGCGCGGCGTCGGGGGGCGCGGCGTCGACGACACTGGCGTCGACCATCTCGGCGTCGGTCCCCGCGTCCGCAGGGGTCGCAGTATCGGGCGCCGCCACATCGGCGATGATGGCATCGATGGTAGCGTCACCGGCCCCGGCGTCGGGATTGCCGGGGACGCCCACGCAGCCCGCGAGCGACAGCGCCCACAGCCACCAGACCTTCGTGACACCCCGCACCACGCCCATTCTAGCAAGCTTCAGCCCGCCGGGACCCGTGACGGACAGTGTCGGCCCATGAGGTGACAACGAGTTGGCGGTCAGTTCGGGCGTTTCGCGGGCGATCAGGGCGTGGCGCTGGGCAAGGAAGGTCCTTCCCCTTGGCGGCGGATCATGGTCACCTCTAGGTGTGCCGCGTCGCGTCAGCGGGGGCATGGTGCTGGTGGAGGGGCTGAGGCGATGAGCATCAATCACAGCATAGGCCGCGCCCAGGGCGAGTCTCGCAGCGCGGAGAGCGCGGCGGCGGGGTCGGCGCCGGGGCGCAGCAGCCTCACCAGTGGGATGGTGCAGCGCAAGGCGGGCGGCGGAGGCGCGAAGGGGGCGGTTGGCGGCGGGGGGATCGAGCTGCCGGAGGGGCTGCGTGGTGATGGCGGGGCGCAGGAGGCGGCGGCGGGCGGGCTGGGGGCGGGGGGCGGCCGCCTGCCGCATCTGGGCGCCATCCAGGAGTCGTTCGGCCGTCATGACGTGAGCACGGTGGTGGCGCACCAGGGTGAGCGGGCCGATGCGGCGTGCGATGCGCTGGGGGCGCGTGCGTATGCGTTCGGGTCGGAGGTCGCGTTTGGCGCGGGCAATGCGGACCTGCACACCGCCGCTCACGAGGCGGCGCATGTGGTGCAGCAGCGTGGGGGCGTGCAGCTCGCGGGCGGCGTGGGCCAGGCTGGCGATAGCTACGAGCAGCATGCGGATCAGGTCGCTGACCTGGTGGTGCAGGGGCGCTCGGCCGAGGGGCTGCTCGATCAGATGAGCCCGGGCGGCGGTTCTGGCGGCGTTCAGCGCAGCGTGGTGCAGCGGGACCCGCAGCCCGCCGGCCAGGGCCAGGCGCAGGGGGCCCAGAACCAGGGCGAGTATGCCGTGCTGATGGGTGAGCTGGCCGGGTACACGGAGGGGGATCCGTCGCTCGGCCCGCTGGGGCTGACAGCGGCGTTCGTGACCAACGATGTCGCCGTGCCGGAACATGTGAAGTTTGGCCCAGGGTCCGAGATGACCCAGGTCGTGCGCATGGATGAGGGCCTCATGACGGCGCGCAGGAAGCACGCGAGCACTGGCGCGTCCTCGCACTACGTCAGGTTCGGCGTGCTCCAGTTTCTGCGCGAGACCGGTGAGAGGTCTCTGACGACTCATATGATCGGCTCGTACAACGTGCGGATGGCGGACACGCCCGATGGCAAGGTGCTGTTCGTGGTGGAGAACGCGACCGGCCGAGCGTCGGGCACGCGAAACCCGATCAACGGCCAGAGTGCGACCCCGGATGTGAGCCGCGCCAACTCCGAGTGGTTCGGGACGATCTACCAGCGCTACTACTGGACTGAAGACAAGTATCAGAGCAACTTGCTGGATGACGCCCTCGATTGGCTGGGTGTCTACTAGCAGCTTCGCGAGCTGCGGAGTTCAGGGCGGGGTCAGCGCGCGCACCGTGAACATCGGGAGCGGGGTCGCGGTGCTGTTCACGACGAGGAGGTACTCGTTGGGGTTCAGCGGGTCGACGCCCATGGTGTTGGTGCAGCCGGCGGGGGGCACGTCGGTGAAGTTGAAGCCGGGCGGGAAGCGCGGGAAGTAGTTGAGGTCGGTGGGGCGGTTGGCGCTGACGCAGGTCTGCAGCGTGGCGCCGGCCTCGAGGACGATGTGGAAGCCGAACTGGCCGCCGTGCTGGGCCAGGTCGATGGTGCGCTGCTGGCCGGCGGTCAGCTCCTCGATGCGCGGGGTGCCGAGGAGCTGGCTCTGCGCGATGTACTCGGCCTTCTCTTCGCGGGTCAGACAGGTCACGCCCTTCTCGAAGACCACCTTGCCCTCGAGCTTGTACTGGTCCGGGCCGGCGTCGTTGGCGGGGGGGACCACGGGCGAGACGTACGACTCCAGCTTGAACTCGAGCTTGGCCTTGCCGAGACCGGCGGCGTCGCACTTCCACTGCGGCACGAAGAAGTTGACGACCTGCCCGCGCGACAGGCCACGGAAGACGTCAGTGCCCGAATTGGCGGGAGACACCGGCGCGTCCGCGGTCGGTGAGTTCCGCAGCCAGACCAGGGGATAGACGTCGTCGGACTCGAAGCGAGGCTCGGCGTCGGCGCGCCAGGTGGTGCCGACCGCGCGCAGCCCGCCCTGGTACTCGGCGATGCACTTGCCGCCGGCGATGGGCGGGCCGACCGGGGTGTTGCCCTGGCGCGCCTGCACCATGAGGAACTGCTCGCTCAGGTGGGTGACGGCGTAGTCGACGCGGATGGTGCCGGCGCCGTCGGGATCGACGGTGGTCGTGGTCGGGTAGTTCTCGATGGTGCCCGCGCTGTGCGAGTGACCGAACAGGAACGACTGCGCACCGTCAGCGGCGCGGCGGCTCTGGCCCGCGGGCAGGTGCCAGGACAGGGTGACCGGCTGCGCGAACACGGTGCCGCTGGGCTCGACGCGGTAGACCGGGCTGAAGGGCTGGAACGCGGAGACCGCCGCGGGCACCTCGCCGGCGCCGAGGACGTCGACGGTGAAGGCGGTGGTGGCGGAGACGGCGCCCGCCGGCACGGTCAGCGTCAGCACGCCGTCGGTGCTGGTCACGCTGCCACCGCCGGGGCCGATCATGCCCATGCCGGTCGGCGCGGCGTCGGCGACGGCGGCGTCGCGCACCACGTCGTCGTCCCCGCCGGTCTTGCACCCCGCCACCACGCACAGCGCCACCACACACCAGATGCGCATCACCATCACCCTCACCAGCAGCCCGTCTCATTGTAAACCCAGCAGGCTTGCCAGGTCTTGCCGCGTGGGACAGGGCGCGGTCCCTGGGATGTTCCGAAAGTCGCGCTCGGGGCCGCAACCAACTGAAAGGAAGTGCGCACGGGGCGGCACGGAATGTGAAGTACGCGCGGGCATGAAGACCTCGAGCAAGTTCGTGTGCGCGTTGCTGTCAATCGTCGCCGTCGTCGGCAGCGCTGGTTGTGAATCGGAGTCGACGCCGCTGTCGCCTGAGGCCAAGGCGCTGGTCGGGCAGTGGCGGAGCACCGACTACGCGCTCGAGTTCGAGTCGGACGGCAGCTTCAAGGGGGGCAAGGTCGATGTGCTGGGGCAGGTCAGCGTCGACGCCGGCGGCGGTTTCGAGGTCGAGGCGGGGCTGTTCTGGCAGAAGATCGGCACCGCGGCGCAGGGCGGCCCCTACTTGCTCGACGGTGATCGCCTCTTCCTCGAGGTCATGTCGCGCGCCGCCGACGACCCCGGGATCGCGACCGGGGTGTTCGGGACGTGGCACCTCGACGGGCAGGTCGACCTGGTGGTCGGCGGCAAGACGACGCGCTCGCCCTACCACGTCAAGGTGACCATCGAGAAGCCGCGCTTCGGCAACTCGGGCAACGCCGAGATCCTGCGCACCGTGAACGGCCAGGAGGGTAGCGACAGCCGGAGCAGCGCCAGCTTCCGCAGCTTCCCGGATCAGCCCGACGCCATCGAGCTGACCTCGCTGGAGGGCGGGCGCACGATGTACCGCCTGATGGCCGACGGCCGCCTGGCGCGCGAGCCGTTCACGCGCACGCGAGGGCTGGCGTTCTGAGCCAGCGCGGCCCGGCAACCCTTGCCAGGCGTGGGCGGACAGGTCGTGCGTACGATGGGATCATGACACGCGCGACCTGGGTGGGATTGGTAGTCCTTGTCGTGAGCGGCTGCGAGCGCAATGAGCGCACGCGACCCGCGGCTGCGCCGGCGCTGCGTCCCGCGAGCCCGATGGCGACGGCGGACATGATGCCAGTGGGGATGCCGACCGACTGTTCGGCGCGTGCGATATGGGGAAGCTGCAGGCCCGTACCGCTGATCCAGCAGGAACACGATGCCGCGAAGCTTCATCCCGAGATGACCGGGACGATCGAGGTGCTTGCGACGGGCACGGTCTACATCGATGGTTTCGGCTATGGACTGATTCCGCCGTGGCAGGGGTCAGGTGCGCAGCCCATCGCGCCGGGACGGCACATCGTGGACATCATGCGGGGCCATTCAGTGTACCGGCGTGAGGTTCATGCGAGGGTTGGCCAGCGCAGCGTGGCAGAGGTCTTGCCGGAGGCGGGGCCGACGGTGTTTCCGTCCTCTCGGCCCGATGCGGCGTCAGCCAGCTGCCCTGGTGAGGCGCTGTGGGGACGCTGTTCGGTGGGGCCACAGTCGATGCCGGAGATCTACCTGGGGGTGACCTCGGGGGAGCTGGGGACACTCGAGCTCATCGTTCCTCCGAACAGTGGGCCCGGATCCGGGGGTGACTCGCTCGATGTCGATGGGGACCGATTTCGCCCGGACCGGGGCATGCTGTTGGTCCCTGGCAAGCACACGCTCAGGCTGCATCAGCAACATGGCAGTTCGTGGCGCGAATGGAGGCACACGTTCGTGATCGAGCGTGGCCGCGTCACCAGGGTGGAGCTCGGGGCCGACCTGCCGTGGATCACTTCGGCCCTCCCTGGCATCGTTGGCTAGATGGGCGGTCCTCCGCGTCGTCAGCGTCAGCGGGTCCAGCCGCCGGGTGGCCCGCTTCGGGTGAAGCGCGCTGGTTTCGGCGCGAGGCTGATGGCCTTCTTCTCCAGCTCCACCGGGTCGAGGTTGTGGTGGGCCGACAGCTCCTGGATCCAGCTCTTGGCGCTGCGCTTGTGCCCCACCGTCGACAACCAGATGAAGAGACCAACCCAGACGGCTATCGCGGCCATCGCGACCCATCCATTGACGCCGCTCGTGCCGAGGACGACGCCTCCAACGATGAGGACTGGGTAGAACACGAGCGCGATCCGCCCGGTTCGGCGCTCCGCCCGGCGTTGCAGCTCCTGCAGCGCCGTCAGCTCGGGATCGTCCATGCCGTGTTCCTACGCCATCTCGACGGAGGCGGCTGCTCATTTCATCGTGGCCGGGGTGGACCGGCCTGGACCGCGGACTGGCGGGTCCAGGGGCGGACATTCGTAGGTCGTTGAAACAACGGGCGTCGGGGGTGGCATCGACGCTGCAATTGGATGGGCCGTGTTGTACCAGCGGCGGCAGGAAGTGGAAGGCGTGGCGGAGGAGCCGGCGCAGGCGGCGGTGCCGGAGCGCGAGCCTGGGCGCTATACCTTGCTGACGCAGCCGCTGGTGCGGCGGCGCGCGAATGGGACGCCGGGCAAGATCACGCGCGTGCAGCTGGAGAAGCTGACCGGGCGCAGTGCGGGGGCGCCGCTGCCGGAGGTGATGCGCGGGGGGCTCGAGCGCTCGCTGGGCGCGGACCTGTCGCGGGTGCGCGTGCACACGGACGCGGCGGCGGCGGGGGCGGCCAGCGCGGTGGCGGCAGAGGCGTTCACGGTGGGGCAGGACGTCTATTTTGCGGAGGGCCGCTTCGACCCGGCGAGCGCGCGCGGGCGACACCTCATCGCGCACGAGGTCGCGCATACCGTGCAGCAGGGTGACGCGACGGTCTCGGGTGACCTCGTCATCTCCGAGCCACAGGACGCGGACGAGCTCGCGGCCGATCGTCTTGCCGAGCGAGCGGTCGCTGGCGGGGGCGAGGCCGAGGCCGGGGCCAGGGCGGACGCCGGAGAGCGCCGCATCATCACGCCCGATCACGCGGCCGCGCCTCGCCTGGTCGCGCCTGTCGGGCTGCGCGTGGCGCGCTTTCCGACCAGCTGGAGCGAGTACCGGGACTGGGTCAAGGGCGTCAACAAGGACATCAATCGCGCCACCGGGGTGTGCCCGGCGCCCGAGTGGGAGAGCGCGGAGACCAAGAAGCTCTACGACGATGGCTTCAACAAGGCCTATGGCCTGGTGCCGGAGAAGAAGATCCGGCTGGCCGACGGGTCGCTCGAGATCGCGGGGATTCCCCTCGACTTCGATCTCGACTTCGCGCTGCAGGCCAACGCGGGGATGAGCGGCCGCGCCATGGCCTATCTCTACAAGCACGAGGAGCTCGACGACGATCGACCAGACGCCATCTGCGGCGAGATCGGCGGCATGAATCACCGCGGCAAGGTGCTCACCCACGTGGGCGCGGAGGCCTTCGTCAACACCGGGCTGAAGATCTCGGGCAGCGTCAACCTCCTCATGGAGACCATCAAGGCCGGCTTCGAGGCCGACGTCAGCTTCAAGGGCAACGCCAAGGCGCACGGCTCGTCCACGTGGGAGGGCGAGTTCATGATGAACGGCGACAAGCCGCGCATCCCCACGCTCGACAAGGTCACGGGCGACCTCGGCTTCGCGTGGGACATCGAGGCCAGCGCGGGCATCAAGTTCAAGCTGGAGCTGGGGCTGCCGAAGCCCATCGAGGCGCTGTTCGAGGAGGTCGACTCGTGGCCGGTCATCGGCTGGTTCGTGCCCAAGCCGCCGCGCTGGAAGCACGAGACCAAGCGCTACCCGTGGGTCATCTTCCACCACCAGGGCGGCCACGACCTGCACGTGGGATGGAGCATCGAGGGCATCGGCGGCAACACGTCGCGACCGCTGGACCTCGGCAAGCTCGACAAGAGCTGGTTCCAGGGCCTGTTCGACGGCGGCAACGCGCCCAAGGTGGCGGGCGACGACCACACGCTCGACGAGGACCTGCGCAAGGACATCAAGAACGACACCCTCGGTGCCGACAAGGACGACGCCCGCGCCAAGGTCGAGGTCGCGCACCGCGTGCTCACGCGCGAGCAGGACTTCGCCAAGGACGAGAAGAAGCGTTCGACCGGCAGCTATGCGGACCGCGTGGGCGAGCACGCCAAGACGCTGACCGAGGCGGCCAAGGGGCTGGGCAACCTGGACAAGCGCATCCGCAGCGAGGTCCAGAACGCGATGAGCAACCCGGAGCCCGCGACCCGCGGCACCGGGCAGCGCGCCTTCCGCAAGCTCGGCGAGGAGGCCGACCGCTTCACCACGGCGCTGGAGACCGGCAAGCTGGCGCGGCCGATCGATGACGGCAGCGGCACCGCGGCGATGGCGACGGCGGGCGGCGGCGGCGCCAAGAAGGACGACAAGCCGGCCAAGAAGGGCGACGTCAAGAAGGCCGAGGCGGCGCGACGCGCCATCTCGAAGCGCCTCGATGACCAGCTCCGACCGGTCGCCAAGGAGCGCACCTGGGTCGAGGACGAGCTCGAGCGCACGGCGGGCATCGCCACGCTGAAGGGCTATCGCGGAAAGCTCAGCGAGTACGCGACCGACGTCGACTGGGTGGAGAACAAGGTCAAGGCGGCCGAGGCCAAGCTGGCCAAGGTGGTGGCGACCTTCCCCGACGACTATGACGCGCAGCAGGCGCGCTACGAGGCGCTGGGCCCCGACGTCGACGCCATCGGCAAGCGCCTGCTCGGCATCAAGCATCGGCCCGAGCGGCCCTGGGACACCAAGTGGGCGGTGCTCGAGCCGGGGCGCCTGCTGGTCATCAAGGAGGTCCGTGGCTCGGTGGCCATCCGCCAGAAGATGTACGGCTCGAGCTACCGCGACGGCACCTACGAGTGGCGCCATGGCGAGCTCAAGCCGCAGGAGCTGACGCGCGACCAGATCCGCGAGTACTGGGCGGAGCTGAACGGGATGGCCAAGAAGGGGGTCAACGAGATCGAGGACGCCTTCCGCAAGGCGGCCCCGCGCGTGAAGGCCAAGAACCTGTACTGGTACTACGACAAGGCCAAGTCGCCGAGCACCCAGACCTACTACTGGATCTACGACGACAAGTCCGAGCAGCCGACCATCGATCACGAGAAGCACACCGTCGGCGAGCACTGGAACGCGCACGGCCACAAGCAGACGCAGGAGGAGCGCCGCGACTTCTACAACGGCGAGCAGAAGGGCGGTCGCAGCAAGAACCTGCGCATCCTGCCCAAGTCCGAGAACTCCAGCCGCGGCGCCGATCCCGAGGCCGACAAGGTCAAGTACGAGCCGGACGTGACGGTGCGCTTCCGCGGGCCGAAGAGCTAGGCCGACGCGGTCACTGCGCGGTGGTGCGGCCGGCGAAGAAGGTCCAGGCGTCGTCGATGAAGTTGGGCATGACGGAGTGGCCGGTGGTGCCGTCGGTCTCGCTGGCGCGGATGCGGGTCTGGGCGCGCGTGCCGAGGGCGTCGGCGAGGACGCAGGACCACACGACGGAGACGGCGTCGTCGACGCTGTAGTGGCCGATGAAGCCGAAGGGGACGCGCGGGGTGGCGGCGGGGGGGCGCAGCTTGTTGTTCGCGGTCGGCTTGCAGCTGGCGGGGAACATGGGGTCGGCGAAGATGGCGGCGCAGGTCAGGTCCTGACCGGGGGCGGCGGCGGTCGCGAGCTGATACAGGGTGGCGCCCTCGGAGTCGGTGCGCGTGGGGCAGGCGTCGCTCATCCAGCCGCCGCTGTTCTCGGCGAAGCCGGCGATGCGATCGGGCATCGAGGCGGCGACGAAGTAGGAGAAGAAGGCGCCATTCGAGAAGCCGACCGTGTACACGCGAGTGGTGTCGGCGTTCCAGCGCACGGCGGCCTGGTCGATGAGGGCGCGCAGGTAGATGAGGTCCTCGTTCTGGTCGGGGCTGGCGGTCCACATGTTCCAGCTGGAGCCGCCCCAGTCGACCGGGTGGTCGACGTCGGCGGGGTGGCGGCCGGAGCGGTAGCCGGCGCGCGGGGCGATGGCGACGAAGCCGAGGCTCTCGGCCTTGGCGACGAGATCGAAGTCGTTGATGGCGTCGATGGGCTCGCCGCCGGTGCCGTGGAAGACGAGCAGGAGCGGCGGGCGCGCGGGGCGATTGGCGGGGACGACGACCTGGATGGCGCTCTCGGTGCGGCCGGGGATGACGAAGCGGCCCCGGCCGGTGGCCATCGGCAGCTCGCTGGGGAGCTCTTCGCTGCCGCAACCGGCGAGCAGCAGGACGATGGCGAGCGCGCGAGGCTTCAGGCTCATCGCTGGCAGTATACCGGAGCCGCTGCGGGGCGCGCCTAGGTGGCAGTCCTGGCGCGGACCTCGGCGGCCTGGTCGGGGCTGAGGCGGGTCAGGGTCTCGTCGTCCTCGTCGCCGTTGACGAAGTAGTCGTGGGTGCTCTTGTAGTCGAAGAGATCGCCGCAGGTCGGGCACTCGCGGTGGTCGCGGTCGCGGCCGAAGTCGCGCAGCTTGGCGGCGGCGGGGGGCAGGGCGATGTCGTCCTCGGGGCGTCCGCCCTTGGTGTAGCCATAGGCGCGGGCGCCGAGCTCGGCGCAGGTGTCGCAGGGCATGGCTCGATGCTACAAGGGATCGCGGGGCGGCGCGTAGCACGGACGCCAGCCGGGACGGGCCTGGGTGGCAAGGAGAGCTCGCGGATGACGTTTCTCAAGATGGTGCCTGTGGTCGCGCTGATGATGTTCGTTGGTTGCAAGAAGAAGTCCGACAAGAAGACGGGGGAGTCCCCTGGTCCGACCACTGCGGCGCCGTCGGCGTCGGCCGAGCCGGAGAAGAAGCCGGCGGCACCGGCCGCGATCGTCTCGAGCTGTGACCATGGCATGAGCGTGTGCACCGACTATGTGGATCCCGCGCAGGCCAAGGAGCTGTGCCGGCCGGGCATGGACGGCACGCTGAGCGAGTCGCCCTGCCCCACCGCGGGGCTGGTCGGCAGCTGTGCGCTGCCCGAGGGTGGGTCGATCAGGCGCTATTACTCGACGGGTGAGTCGCCCAATGATGCGGCGGGCGCCGAGTCGCACTGCAAGAACGCGATGGGCGGCACCTTCACCCCGGCCAGCTGAGCGAGCCAAGCGGGGGCGCCGCCCGCGGGTCGAAGCGGCTGGTGAGGACTGCTGCGGTCAGAGGCGTCGTGTTCGCGGTGCTGGCCGCCCTGGGGGGCGGCTGTGATGTGGTGCCGCGGCAGGAGCAGGCGCCGGCTGCATCGGTGAGCGGTGCGCCGGCCGCCGGCCCGGGTGGCGCGGTGGTCCAGGGCGGGGCGGCGGGCGAGGCGGGCGAGGCTGACGGGCCTGACGAGTCCGACGAGTCCGACGAGGCGGCGGTCCTGGCGCGGGCCCTGGCGCGCGGGCGGGAGGCCGCCGCCAAGGTGGCGCAGCAGCAGGGCAAGGGCACGCAGCCGACGCGGAGGCCGTTGTCCGCGCGGCGCGGCGGCTGTGACGAGATCACCTGCCTCATCGATCCGACCGCCTGCGGCGGCGGCTGTGTCGACAGCGGGTTCCGCAGGCCACGGCCGCCGGTGCCGTCGCCCCCTGACACGCTGTCGCGCGAGGACATCATCGCCGTGGTGTCGCCGCTGCGCGCCCGGGTCAGGGGCTGCGACCCTGACGGCAGCGCCGCGGCCACCAGCGTGCGCGTGCGTGTCACGGTCGCGGCGGGTGGCCGGCCCTCCGAGGTGAAGGTGCTGCCACCGGTGGACGGCGCGGTCAGCGCGTGCATCGAGCGCATGGTGCGCGGTGCGCGGTTCCGCGCCACCACGGGCGGCCCGACGACCTTCACGTTCCCGTTCGTGCTGGGGCGCTGACCGCTCGCTACCCAAGCGGCGGGTGGCGTGCGATGTTCGCGGGCACGGATGGCGACCGCGGACGCACATATCGATGTCGCGCTGATCGGCGCGGGCGTCATGAGCGCGACGCTGGCGACGCTGCTGCGCAAGCTCGATCGAGGGCTGCGCATGATCGCGTACGAGCGGCTGGACCGCGCGGCGGCGGAGAGCTCGGACGCCTGGAACAATGCCGGCACCGGGCACTCGGGGTTCTGCGAGCTCAACTACACGCCGGAGCGCGCCGACGGCAGCATCGACTGCAGCAAGGCGCTCCACATCGCCGCGCAGTTCCAGCACAGCCGCGAGCTGTGGCGGTCGCTGATCGAGGCCGGTGACCTGCCCGCGGAGAGCACGTTCCTGCGCGAGATGCCGCACATCTCGTTCGTCACTGGCGACGACGTGCCGTACCTGCGCGCGCGCGCCGAGACGCTGGTGCGGTCGCCGCTGTTCCGCGACCTGGAATACACGGAGGATCGCGGGCAGATCGCCGAGTGGATCCCGCTGGTCATGGACGGGCGGGCGGACGGCGAGGCGGTCGCGGCGACGCGGGTCGCGCGCGGCACCGACGTGAATTTCGGGGCGCTGACGCGGTCGCTGATCAACTGGATCGACGACGAGGGTGGCTTCGGGATCCGGCTGGGCCGCGAGGTGCGTGACATCCGGCGCGCCGATGACGGCTGGCTGCTCGACATCAAGCAGCTCGACACCGGCGACGAGCGCACCGTGCACGCGAAGTTCGTCTTCATCGGGGCCGGCGGGTACTCGCTCAAGCTGCTCGAGCAGAGCGGCATCCCGGAGGCGCGCGGGTATGGCGCCTTCCCGGTCAGCGGGCAGTGGCTGCGCTGCACCAGTCGCGACGTCATCGAGCGCCACCACGCCAAGGTGTATGGCAAGGCGGCGGTGGGCGCTCCGCCGATGTCGGTGCCGCACCTGGACACGCGCTGGATCGATGGCAAGCGCGAGCTGCTGTTCGGGCCGTATGCCGGGTTCACGACGAAGTTCCTCAAGGAAGGCTCGTGGCTGGACCTGCTGGGGTCGATCGGGATTCACAACATCCGGCCGATGCTTTCGGCCGGCATCGGCAACCGGGACCTGACGAAGTACCTGGTGGGCCAGGCGCTGCTGAGCGACGAAGAGCGCGTCGAGCTCCTGCGACGCTACTGTCCGTCGGCGCGCGGCGACGACTGGGAGCTGCAGATCGCCGGGCTGCGCGTGCAGATCATCAAGAGCGACGGCCACGGCGGCGGCGAGCTGAAGTTCGGCACCGAGGTGGTCACCAGCGCGGACGGCAGCCTGGCCGCGCTGCTGGGGGCGTCGCCGGGAGCGTCGACGGCGGTGTCGATCATGCTGGAGCTGCTCTCGCGCTGCTTCCCCGACAAGTGGAGGTCGAGCGAGTGGCAGAGTCGCCTGCGCGCGTGGATCCCGTCGCTGGCCGAGGTGCGTGCCGGCGTGTGATGATGGGGCATGCGGATTCGGCGGGTGGTGGTGGTGCTGGCGCTGGGTCTCATGGGGTGTGGCGGCGGCGATGGCGGCGGTGGTGGCGGCGATGGCGGCAGCGGCGTGACGCCCACGCCGGCGAGCTTTCCGGGACAGTTCGCGGAGGCCTGGTGCGGCCTGCTGTCGCGCTGCTGTCTGGCCTCGGGCGGGACTGACAAGGTCGGCTGTCAGGCCGGCACCGGGAACCGGGTGGCGGGCATCGCCACGCAGGCAAGCGCCGATGGCGCGGCGTGGAACGGCAGCGTCGCCGCACGCTGTCTGCAGCTGCTGGCGACGGCCGACTGCGCGGCCATCGATCCCATCCAGCAGCGCGACCTGCTCGATGTCTGCAATGACACCTGGGATGGCGTGATTCCCCCGGGCGGCACCTGCCAGACCTATGTGTCGTGCGCCGAACCCGCGGTGAGCGGCGGCGCGGTGGCGGCCGCCAGCTGCGTCAACATGAAGTGCGTGGTCGCCGTGGCGCAGCCACCGGGCGCCGCGTGCCCGACCGGCGTGAGCTGTGATCGGTACCGCGCCAGCTGTCAGGCCCAGACGTGCGTCGCCCTGCCCGGCCCTGGCCAGCAGTGCACCGGCGACTGCCTGCTCGGCGCGCGCTGCATGACCGGCATGTGCGTCGCCCTGCAGACCACCGGGCAGACCTGCAGCTCCGACGGCCAGTGTGTCAGCGACAAGTGCCGCGGCGGCCGCTGCAGCTCGCCGTTCGTTGCCGACGGCGAGTATTGCCAGCTGCCGTGACCGCCGCGAGCTTCCCCGAATGGCTGGTGCCGATGGCGGCGACGCTCACGTATGAGCGGTTCGCGGGGCCGGAGTGGGTGTTTCAGCGCAAGTTCGATGGCATCCGGCTGCTGGCGTACAAGCAGGGCGAGGACGTGAAGCTGTACTCGCGCACGCGGCGGCTGCAGGAGCTGCCGGAGATCGCGGCGGCGGTGGCGCGGCTGCCGGTGCGGGAGGCCATCCTCGATGGCGAGATGGAGTGGGATCGGTCGGCGTATTCGGTGTTCGATGTGCTGTGGCTGGATGGGCGGGACCTGCGGGGGCTGCCGCTGGAGGAGCGACAGGCGGAGCTGGCCAGGCTGCCGCTCGCGGCGCCGCTGTGGCCGGTGGCGAACCTGGACGGGCCCGAGCCGTGGCAGCGGGCGCGCGAGGAGGGATGGGAAGGCGTGATCGCGAAGCGGCGCGGGTCGCCCTATGAGGGGCGGCGCTCGCCGCACTGGCTGAAGATGAAGGGCGAGGTCGAGAAGCAGTTCGTGGTGGGCGGCTTCACCGAACCGCAAGGGACGCGCGTGGGGCTGGGGGCGCTGCTGGTGGGGCACTTCGAGGGGGCCGAGCTGCTGTTCGCGGGCAAGGTGGGGACCGGGCTGGATCGCGAGCTGCTGCTGGGGCTGCGGCGGCGGCTGGATGGCCTCGAGGTGGCGGCGGCGCCGTTCACGCGGGCGGTCGGGTTGCCGCGGGTGCGGGTGCACTGGGTGCGGCCCGAGGTGCGGGTGCAGGTCGGGTTCATGGAGTGGACCGACCATGGCAAGCTGCGCCACCCGCGGCTGATCGGTGTCGTGTGATCAGCAGCCCCGACAAGGTGCTGTTCCCGGCCGACGGCATCACCAAGCGCGAGCTGGCCGAGTACTACCAGCTGGTGGCGCCGCAGCTGCTGCCGCATCTGCGCATGCGGCCCGTCACCATGGAGCGGTTTCCGTCGGGGATCGACAAGAAGGGCTTCATCCAGAAGGACGTGTCGAAGGGCTTCCCGGCGTGGCTGGAGCGGGTCGAGGTGCCCAAGCAGGGCGGCACCGTGCACCATCCGCTGATCAACGACGCGCGGGCGCTGGAGTGGATGGCGAACCAGAACTGCATCACGCCGCACGTGTGGAACCGGCGCGCGCCCGACCTCTACCACCCTGATCTGTGCGTGTTCGATCTCGACCCCATGCGTGACGAGGTCGACGTGGTGCGCGCGGCGGCGCTGGCGGTGCGCGAGCTGCTCGGGGAGCTCGGGCTGGAGAGCTGGGTCAAGACCACCGGGTCGAAGGGGTTTCACATCGTGGTGCCGCTCGATGGCGGCGCGGATGTGGAGGCGGTGTCGGCGTTCGCGCATCGCGTCGGCGCCGAGCTGGTGCGGCGGCGACCGCGCGAGCTCACGCAGGAGTTCAGCAAGGCCGACCGCGGTGGGCGGATCTATGTCGACACCGGGCGCAACGGGTACAGCGCGACGTTCGCGGCCCCGTATGCGGTGCGTCCCCGCGCGGGGGCGCCGGTGTCGGCGCCGTGCAGCTGGGACGAGCTCGCGCGCGGCGCGGTGGCGCCGCAGACGTTCACGCTGCGCAACCTGACGGCGCGGCTGGCCGAGGTCGGTGACCTGTGGGGCGACCTGTACCAGCGCCCGGCGGCGCTGCCGCGGTAGTCGCTTCAGTTCGGGGCGCTGGCGGCGGGCACCGCGGTGCTGGGGCCGGCGCTGTCGACCGGGCGCAGGATCATGATGCCGCGGATACGCGTGGCCTTGATGTAGTCCTTCAGCGGGCGCAGGCGGCCGGGGTAGTAGCCGTAGTGAGGGATGGTGCCGACCTTGATCTTCTTGCCCGAGGCATCGTCCACCGGGGCGGTCGCCCAGCCGACCCCGATCTGCTCGCGGCGCGGGTCGTCGGCGACGGAGATGCCGGTGCCCAGCGGCGGGGAGTCGGCCTTGGCGTCGGGGCGCCAGTAGTAGTCGCGGGTGGCGTGCAGCAGGAAGACCTCGCCGCTGAGGTTGAGCGCGATCGCGCAGTGGCCGATCAGCGGCTCCTCACCCAGGGGTTTGCTGGGGTCGACGCGCGAGAAGAGGAGGATGTCGCCGGAGTGAATCGTCGAGCGATCCATCTTCTGCAGGCCGTCGCGGGTGATGAACTGCGCCGAGACGGCCTGGTTGGCGTGCAGGCGCGGGTTGATCCAGCGCCGCTCGGGGTCGTACTCGGCGGTGCGCTGGCGCCGCGTCACGCGCGAGCTGAACCAGTCGAGCGCCCACGGTTCGGCCACCTGGGCGGTGACGTCGAGCGCCATGCCGTGCGCGCCGGCGGCGCTGTCGATGAAGATGTCGTAGGCGAAGTCGAGGATGTTGCCGTGCTCGGGATCGCTGTTGATGGTGCCGGTGCCCCAGTAGCGGATGAGGCGGAGGTTGTGGGCCAGCTCCTCGAAGTCGTGTGCGTGGGTCAGCGCCAGCATGGTGAGCGCGAAGCCGGTGCAGCCGAAGCTCTCGAGGCGCACGCGCAGGGTGCCCGGCTCCG
Source organism: Polyangia bacterium (assembly GCA_044229835.1). Classification (GTDB taxonomy): domain Bacteria; phylum Myxococcota_A; class Polyangia; order Haliangiales; family JADYYK01; genus JADYYK01. The sequence goes on from JBGASF010000004.1 coordinate 25,735, forward strand.
GCAGGGGCAGCCGGGACTCGAACAGGAACGGAGTGTCGACGAAGTGCTCGGCGATGAAGTAGAGGCGCGCGCCCGGGTCGGGGAAGCGCCGGTGTGCCTCGGCCAGCAGGGCGTTGATGCTGCCGACGGTGAAGCGCCCGAGCTCGAGCTGCAGGGTCAGCTCGCCGAGTGTCACGTGGCCGGTCGACAGCTCCTCGGGGATGCGCTGATCCTGTGGAGCGGCGTGCGCTTGGGCCACGCAGAGGAGCCCGACCAGGGCCGCGATCCGGAACATCCAGCGCCGCATGTAAGGAGACAACGGCCGGGCCGGGCGGACATTACGGATGGGCCCAATCCACAGCCTTCGCCCGGTCGTTTGTATCCTCTGGATATCGCTCTTGACGGATACAGCGACGGGTCGGGCTACGTCAGCGCTGCCAGGGCGCTGGCCTCGGCGGCGAGGAGCGCGGTGTGGGTGGGCTGGTCGAGGTGGAAGTGCTGCGGTGGGTAGTCGGCCACGACGTCGGCCACCGGGCGATCCTGCACGGCGGCCAGGGCGTCGAGGATGCGCTGCGGTCCCAGCGCGGCCGCGGCCTCGCTGCGGGCCCAGGCGGCGCGCTGCGCCGGGCGGGTCTGGATGATGTCCTCGGGCAGCAGGCCCTTCCACTCCCACCAGCTGAAGGGCAGGCCGGGGTAGTCGGTCACGCGGCGCAGCTCGGCGTCGATGACCTCGGCGAGCACCAGGGAGCGGAACAGCGAGGTGTCCTTGCGATCGTGCAGCAGGCGCAACGCCTCGTGGCGGACCTCGCGGTCGGGGTGCAGGACGCAGCTCTCCGGCTCGGGGCCCGGGGCCTCGGGCGCGGGCGTGGTGCCGCGCAGCGCGGCCAGGGCGTCGCGCGCCTCCAGGCGAACCCAGCGCAGCGGGTAGGCCAGGTAGGGCTCGATGACGTCGGCGAGGGCCAGCGCGCGCGCGCCCAGCCCGCGGGCCGCGGCCAGCGCACCCGACAGCCCGAGGCCGCGCTGCAGCAGGCTGCGCAGCACCGGCAGCGCGAGGTCGGGCGCGACCTGGGCGGCGCCGATGATGGCCTGCTTGTCGGCGCGCGTGCAGCCGTCGCTGCCGTCCAGCGCCAGCAGCAGGGTCGGCGCCACCGCCGGGTCGGGGTAGCGGCCGAGCCCCTCGAGCACCGGCAACAGGAGGTGGTAGCGCACCGCATGCGAGGCCTCGGCACCGCGGCGGCGGCCCAGCATCTCGAGCATCCAGCGCCGGGCGCGCGGCGTGCGCGACGCGGCCAGCAGCTCGGCGGCGCGGGCGCTGCGGCGCTGCGCGATATCGCTGTCGGCACGCCCCTCATCGAGATCGGCGAGATCGGCGAGCAGCCGGTCCTGCACCAGCGACTCGGCCGCGAGCGCCGCCGCGAAGCCGTCGGGCAGCGACAGGTCGCCGTAGTAGTAGGTGCCCTTGGGCTGGCCCCACGCGGTCACGAACGCGGGCGCCAGCGCGGCCACGTCGGTCACGGCGCGCAGGGCGTCGTGGATGGCCGACCGGGTGTGGTAGCCATGCTGGATCTCGGGATAGCGCGCCAGCGCGGCGCGCGCGACGGCGTCGGGGTCGCAGGCCGCGAGCACGGCGCGCAGCGGATCGGTGACCGCCTCGGGGGCCGACATCGCCTGCAGCGCTTCGCCGATGAGCGCGTCGTCGTGCCGGCTGGCGGCGTCGAGCCCGGTGCCCGCGGCCACCGCCGCCAGCGCCGCGTCCAGCGTCGCGGGCCGCACCGGCGCGTCAGGAGGCACCAGCGTGAGCACCGAGGCCCAGTCGCCGTCGTGGGCCTGCTTCTCCAGCGCGCGGCGCTCGCGGGCGCCGAAATCGAAGCGCTGCTGGGCGGCGTTCCAGCCCAGCTCCTCGAAGTCGTCGGCGGCGCGCACGCTGGCGCTGGGCAACAGGGCCTGCAGCTTGCTCAGCGCGTCGCAGATCCGTTCGCCATCGTCGGAGCCGTCATCCATCGACAGCTTGGTGCAGCCACGCGCGATGACGCCGCTGGGCTGTTCGGCGGCCGGCACCGCCAGGCCGAACGACTCCGAGTCCCACGGCTGCGCGTTGGCATCGCGCACCAGCCCCGCGACCAGGGCCAGCTCGCCCGCGTCCAGCCGCCGCTCGCGCACCACCTGATAGTAGACCGACCAACCCATGGCGCTCCTCCGCGGGGACGGTACCCCATCGCGGTCTCGCACCGTACGCCATGGATCGCCACGCCCAGGTGGCAGGTCACGGCAGGTCGATCGTCAGCGCGGCAGGGCCTTCTGGACGAGGTCGAGCTGGGTCAGCATGGCGTGCAGGCGGGCGGGCAGCTTCTCGTCGGGGATGTTGCGGTCGATGACGACGCTGCTGGTGACGCCGTCGATGGTGATCTCGAGGGTGCCGGTGGCCTTGTCGGCCCAGCAGCCGGTGTAGTGGGCGCAGTCGAAGGGGCCCTCGAGGGTGGCGAGGTCGGCCTCGACGGCGGCCTGCTTGAGGGCCACCAGGTCGGCGGGCTGCAGCGTTCCCATCCGGCGCTCGTCGGGGATGGGGGGGCGGTTCGTATCCTCGAACTCGACCAGCACGGAGGCCTCACCGCTGTCGGCGACCAGCAGCGTCATCCTGATCTTGCCGAACTCGGCCCATGAGACGTAGCGGACGCTCACGGTCTGGTTCGAGTAGGTCGGGCCCTCGCTGCCGCAGCCGGAGACGGCCAGCATGAGGACGAGGGACAGCAGGGGGAGACGGGTCAGTGCGTTGCGCATGGCAGCCTGAAAAGCAAACCACATGCCGCACGCGGACGGACGCAAGCTCGCGAACCGGCGCGAGAGTGCCAGCCGTTTGCCAGCTCCTGCCCCGAGAGGTCTGACGACGCTGTCCTGGCAGCGCCGTTCCTCACGGGCTGGGCGGCGGGCGCGCCCGTCGCGGCCGGCGTCATCTGCTGCGCGCGGGGCCCGGGACGACGCAGGCGTCGAGGAGGTGGCCGTCGCGCTCCATGGTGCGGGTCGAAAGCTCGACCTCGGCCAGGCGGCTGACCGTGGTGCGGTAGAGTTCGTCGGTCACCGGGTCGCGGCCGGCGTCGGCGCGGCGCGCGGCCTCGAGCTCGTCGAGCTGGGCGACCAGCTGCTTCTGGCGCATGTCTGCGCCGGCGCGGGCGCGGAAGAAGCGGCGGTCGAGGTAGGTCTCGAGCAACATGTTGCAGGTGTCGGCAGCCAGCCGGGCGTCGTCGAGACGGACGGTGAGCTCGAGGATGCGGGTGTCGGGGCGGCGCCTGGCGCTGGCGGCGCGGCGCAGCAGCTCGGGGTCGAGCTCGGTGCCGTTTCTGCGCAGCTCCTCCACCACGTCGAGGATGACGGCGCGGCTGACCAGGACCTCGGCCTCGGTGCCCCACCCTGCCGTGTCGTCGGCGGCCAGACCGTCGAGGACGATGGTGCCGACGGCGCGAAAGCGGCCCTCGGGGCGACGCTGCTTGCGCTGGCAGGCGACGGCCACGACGGCCGCGACGACGACGAGCACCAGCAGCCACTTGCGCATGACCGACCTCTATCACGCCGAAGCGCTCCGAGGAGCGTCCCCGCTCCGGTAGGCTGGGGCAACCATGGCGATGGCATCGGTCGTGATCGAGCAGGCCGAGCCCTGGCGCGAGTGCAACGAGCACGAGGGCGCCATCACCATTCGACTCGCCGGCGTGGAGCTGGTCGGGCGCGCGGTCCTGGCCTCGGCAGCGGAGTGGGAGGCGCTGGCCAGCGCGCCGGGTGCCGTGCGGAGAGCCGACGTCTCGCTGGAGCGCACCGGGGTCGTCGACCAGCTGGCCACCGCCGCGCCGCCGTCCCTGCTGCGGCAGGGCGGCACCATCTACGAGCTCGTCGGCATGGTCCTGAATGCCGGGGATGATGCGCTGATCGTCGAGGGCCCGATCGACCTCCGGGTCGACCTCTCCACACCGCCAGGTCAGCCCCGGCCGGCGCTGCGGCTGGGCGCCACCGTGCGCATCGTCGGCGAACTGCTCATCGAGCTCGAGGACGGCTGAGCAGGCGCAGGGCGAGCAGGATCGCGAGCAGCAGCAGCGCGGCCGTCGCCGTCGCCGTCGCCGGGCCACCGCCGCCCACGTCGCAGCCGCCTCCCCCACCACCGCCGCCACCGGTGCTGGCATCGACCGCAGGCGTGCCGCCGTCGCCCCCGATGGCGGCGTCGGGTGACCCGGTGCCGCCGTCGACCACCGGGGTGCTGGGCCCGTTGCGCTTGATGAGCTGCTTCTCGTAGTAGTCCCAGCCGGCATACGCGACGGTCGCGGACGGGAACGCCATGCAGCGCACGCCGTTGATGCCGGAGCCGATGCCGCGCGCGGGCCAGTTGGCCGGCCACGGCTCGTGCACCCAGGAGGTGCCGCCGTTGCTGGTGTACAGGTTGTAGCGGGTCTCGGTGGGGCTGCCCTGCACAGTGCCCTTGCAGCCGATCACGCCGTGGCTGTCGTCCACGAACGCCACGCCCATGACCGAGCAGTCGGTGAGCGCCACCGGCGTCGACCAGCTCTGCCCGGCGTCGGTGGTCTTGGACCACTTGTTGTTGCTGCCGATCGCGTAGGCGGTGGTGGCGCTGGCCCGCGCGAAGTCGCTGACGCCGAGCATCGGCACGCTGGCGCTGCTGGGCGTCCAGCTCGTGCCCCCGCTGGTGGTGCGCTGCCCGCCCACGGCGATGCCGACCGTGCTGTCGAAGAACAGCACCTCGGCGGCGGCGCTGGTCGACACCGACGTGAAGGTGGTGCCATCGGTGGTGCGCAGGATGCCGGTCGTCGAGGTGACCACCGCGGTGGTCGGTCCCAGCGCCGCCACGTCGACCGCCATGGCCCCGGCGGGCAGCGTGGCCAGCATCCAGCTGGTGCCGCCGTCACTGGTGAAGGCCACCTTCTTGTTGCTCACCACCCAGCCGTTGCTGGCGCTGAAGAAGGACAGCCGCGCGCGATCCTGGCTCTGGTGGCTGCCGAATGCCGCGATCTTCGCGCCGGTCCAGCTGGTGCCACCGGTCGTCGTCTTCAGCATCACGGTGATGAGCTTGGTGATGTCCGCCGGATCGCCGTTGACGGCCACGAACATGCCGAGGCTGTCGTCGTGGAACTCCAGATCATCGCAGCCGCCGACACCGCCACCGGTGCCGCCGACATAGTCCTGCACCGTCGGTGCGGGCAGCACGCTCCAGTCCGCACGCGCGACACGCACACCCATCCCGATCACGGCGCATGCCGCGACCACACTGCAACGCTTCGACATCGCAATCCCCCCGGGCGCCGGCGGCGCCGCGCTCCGATACTAGCAAGGACGACGCGCGCCCGCGCCGACATCCTGCGCTCGCGCAAGAGTTGCGGAAGCGAGTACGCTCGGGCCCTCACAAGGGGGCTTGCATGGGGGGATTTCGCACCTACGGGTTCTCACCGACGGACTGGTACGAGGGCGCCAACCTGGGCCACGCGTTCGAGGTGAGGTTCGAGAAGGCGCCGACTGCAGCGGCCAAGAAGCAGCTCGCGGAGCTCTTCGAGGAGCGCATGGCCAGGGGGCCGGCGCAGGCGTCACCGGAGCCCTGGCTGTGGTCGGGGCCGTGGGCGTACTTCCTGGTGGGCGAGCGCGAGGGCGACGCGCGCGACACCTTCACCTCGGTCGAGGCCACGCTGCGCGCGATGCACCGGGCCTGGCCGCTGGCGGAGGCCATCTTCGTGACCGCCCGCGCGTCGGCGCTGGACGAGGACGAGCCACCGACGGACGGTCCCGAGTACCCGGGGCTCGAGTGCCTGTCGGACCAGCTGTTCGGTCGCAAGCGCAACCCGCGGCTGGCGAAGGGGGCGGCCGACAAGGCGTTCGAGGCGGCGCGGCTGGCGGCGCGGCCGAAGCCCGCGGTGGAGCGGCCGGCGGCGCCCGCGAAGCCCGGCAAGCCCGGCAAGCTCGCGCTGGCCATCGCCGAGGCGGGCGACTTCAACACCAGCTACCGGCCGCAGCCGGCCGAGCTGCCGCCGTGGGTCGCCAAGGCGATGCCGCAGTACCTGTACTCGCTGGCGCTGCGCGCCGGGTCGTTCCTGCTGCACGGCGGCGGCAAGGGTGGTGACCGCCTGCTGTGGCTGCGCGAGCGCAAGCAGCTCGAGGTGCCCATCGGCGACATGGAGACGCCGCACGCGGCGCTGCGTCCCGACGGCATGGCGGTGCTGGTGCACCCCTACCTCGGCGAGGTGGTGTCGGAGTGGACCGCCGGCGGCAAGCTGCAGCCGGTGTTCACCGGCGCGTCCATCTGGGGCGCGGCCTACACCCGCGACGGCTTCGTGGTCAGCGCCGGCGACCAGCTGCTGCAGTTCGCCAAGGTCGGTGACCGCAAGCCGGTCGCCAAGCTGGCGGTGAAGCGCGGCGGCGCGCTGGTCTCGCTGTTCGGCGGCGACGCGCTGGTGATGTGCGGAGAAAAGGCGCTGCACGTCTTCGACAGCCGCGGCGGCAAGCTGGCCGAGCTCGGGTCGATCAAGGTCAAGGGCCCCGGCGGCCTGGTCGCGCTCGACGACGAGGTGTACTTCACCAAGGACGACGACCACGCCTACTACACGCTGACCGGTCTCGCGCCGGCGTTCGCCTGAGCCAGCCAGTCGCGGTCTGCCTCAGCGCTCGATGGCGACCCGGATCTCCAGCGTCTCGTTGGGGTGAAACTCGCCCGGCAGCACGGCGCCGAGGGCGGCGCGCTCGGCGCAGGCGTCGAAGGCGCGATCACCGCTGTTCACGAAGACGGCGCCGACCGTGACCTGGTCGTGCGCCGGTGACAGCACGACGTGGACGAAGCGGCCGCGCGCCCGGCGCGGGTCGGGGGTGCAGGGCTCGATGCGATCGAGGACCTCCTGCAGGCTGTGCGCCGGCTCGGCATCGGCGGGCGCGGCGTCGGGCGCCGGTGCAAGCGCGGGCGCGGGCGCGCCGCTGTCGACGATGGTCGCGTCGCTGGCCGGCGCGAGGGCCGGCGGCGTGGGGCGCGGCGGCTGGCGCGGGGTCTTGCGGCACGCGGTCAGCGCGACGGCGAGCACGACGGCGCCCAGAGCGAGGCGCGCAGGCGGGATGGGGTGCGCCACCAGCGCCTGCTACCAGCGCAGCGGGGTCAGGGCGCGGCAGGCGGCCTCGAAGGCGTCGGCGGCCGGGCGCGCGTCGGCCTCCAGCGTCACCTTGCAGAAGAAGTAGCGCGAGGCGCCCTGCTTCCAGCGCGCCAGGCGCACGACCAGGGTGCCGTCCTGATCCTTGATGAGGATGCGGCCGTCGGTGCCGAGGGGTTCGTCCTTGATGACGTCGCCGCGCGGGATGTCGAACTCGTTGCTGCGCACGACCGTGGCCCAGTCCTTGGCCTCGCAGGCGCCGTCGCAGTTCGAGCCGACCGCGTAGCGGGTCAAGTAGCCGTCGCGCACGCTGTGGCCGGCGGGCTGGAACTGCCCGGGCAGGTTCGGGGACTCGACCCAGCCGTCGGGGAGCAGCGCACCCAGACGCTCCTTGTCGAGCCGCGCCGCCTTGAAGGTCAGCGGGGCCGCCAGGCTGGCGGGCACCTTGGCGTTGACCTCGGCGACCTTGGCTTCGACGTCCGCGAAGGCACCGCCGGCGGGTGCCTTCTTGCCGCCACAGCCGAGCACGAACACCAGCGTCGTCGCCATCGCCAGCCGCATGGACCGACAGGGTACTGCACCGCGCAACCGTGGCGCCAGCTCGCCACCGAGCCCGCAATTTCCAGGTGTTGCGCGAGAGAACAATGTTCCAGCGCTTGTTACGCCATCCAGGAGAGGGGGTGGTGAATGGGGACGCTCAGGGATCGCACAGCCGAGGCCAGCCGCTCCGCAGGGGCGGTGTAAGATCGGCCCCGTGGACGCCTCGGCGCGCTTCGAGTTCGCCGGCACGCAGCGCTTCCAGGTCATGTCGCGCCTGGGGGCCGGCGGCATGGGGATCGTGTACGAGGCGTACGATCGCGAGCGGCGCACCCGGGTCGCGCTCAAGACGCTGCGCACCCTGACGGGTGACGCCGTGCTGCGCTTCAAGAACGAGTTCCGCATCCTGCAGGACATCGAGCACCCCAACCTGGTCAGCCTCGGTGAGCTGATCGAGGACCGCGGACAGTGGTTCTTCACCATGGAGCTGGTCGACGGGACCGACTTCTGGTCGTGGGTGCGGCCGGGGGACATGCGCCTGCGCGGCGGTAGCAGCGTGTCGCCCAGTGCCGACACCCTCGATCTGCGCGCCAGGCTGGAAGCCGACGCGCGCCAGGACAGCCCACAGCCAGGGCCGACACCGGCGCCCGCCGCGCCGGGCTACGACGAGCCGCGGCTGCGCGCCGCCATGGTCCAGCTCGCGCACGCGGTCAACGCGCTGCACGAGGCCGGCAAGGTGCACCGCGACATCAAGCCGCAGAACATCCGGGTCCGCGCCGACGGGCGCGTGGTGCTGCTCGACTTCGGGCTGGTCACCGAGTCACGGACCGACGCCCGGGTCTCGGACGTCGAGGTGGTGGGCACCGCCGACTACATGGCGCCCGAGCAGGGTGCGGCGCTGCCGGTCGGGCCGGCCGCCGATTGGTATGCGGTGGGCGTGCTGCTCTACGAGGCCCTGGTGGGCACCCTGCCCTTCACCGGCAGCGCCCTCGAGGTGCTGATGAACAAGCAGCGCCAGAGCGCGCCGGCGCCCAGCCAGCGCGTGGCCGGCATCCCCCGGGACCTCGATGAGCTGTGCGTCGAGCTGCTGCGCTTCGATCCCGCCGCGCGGCCGAGTGGCCACGACGTCGTGCAGCGCCTGCATGGTGACGAGCTCGCGCTGCCGCACACGGCGCGCTCGGTCTCCATCGCGCAGACCTTCGTGGCCCGCGAGCGCGAGCTCGAGGTGCTGCTCCAGGCCTTCGACGAGGCGCGCGCGGGGCAGAGCCCGATCACGGTCCTGGTGCAGGGCGAGTCCGGGGTCGGCAAGACGGCGCTGGTGCGACGCTTCGGCGAGCTGCTGGCCAGCCGCGGCCAGGGCGAGGTGGTGCTGGCCGGGCGCTGCTACGAGCGCGAGGCGCTGCCCTTCAAGGCCTTCGACGGCATCGTCGATGCCCTCAGCCGCTACCTCGGACGGCTGCCGGAGAGCGTCGCCGGCGGCTACCTGCCGCTGAACGCCGCGCTGCTGCCCATGGTGTTCCCGGTCCTGCGCCGGGTCGCGGCCATCGCCGCTGCGCCGCGCCGCTCACGCGAGACGCTCGACCCGCAGGAGCTGCGCACCCGCGTCTTCGCCGGGCTGCGCGAGCTGCTGACCCGGGTCGCGGTGCGCCACCCGACCGTGCTCGTGATCGAGGACCTGCACTGGGCTGACGCCGACAGCCTGTCCCTGCTGGCCGAGGTGCTGGTGGCCTCGGAGGCGCCGCCGCTGTTGCTGCTCGCGACCCTGCGGCCACCCGAGGAGAGACCGGACCTGTAGGCGGCGCTCGACAGCATGAAGGGGCTGGGGGCCGACATCCGGCAGCTCGCGCTGCGCAGCCTGGCGCCCGCGGAGGCGCGCGAGCTGGCCTCGCGCCTGGCGCTGCGCATGGGCGCCTAGGCGGTGTACGCCGAGGCCATCGCCAGCGAGGCCGGCGGCCACCCGCTGTACATCGACGAGCTGGTGCGCCACGCCGCCAGCGAGCCGGCGCGACCGGGCCCGCTGCGCCTGGAGGAGGCCCTGTGGCTACGCGTGAGCCGGCTCGACCCGGCGGCGCGTGGCCTGCTCGAGCTGCTGGCGGTGGCCACCGCCCCGCTGGGCCGCGAGGTCGCCGCGGCCGCGGCCGGCTGCGATCAGGGCGAGCTGGCGCGCAAGGCGTCGCTGCTGCGCGTGGCGCACCTGGTGCGCTCCACCACGGTCGCGACCCGGGACGCGCTCGAGCCCTACCATGACCGCGTCCGCCGCGCCGTGCTCGAGAACCTCGCGCCCGAGCAGCGCACCCGCCTGCACCGCAGCCTCGCGGTGGCGCTGGAGAGCGCGGGCGGTGATGACGCCGAGGCGCTCGCCGTGCACTGGCGCGGTGCCGGCGACGACGCGCTGGCGTCGCACTATGCGGCGCTGGCGGGCGCCCGCGCGGTCGAGGCGCTGGCCTTCGCGCGCGGGGCACGCCTGTACCAGCTCGCCCTCGAGCTGCAGCCCGACGGGCCCGAGCGCCGCGAGCTGTGGGAGAAGCTGGGCGACGCGCTGGCCGACGCCGGTCGCGGCAAGGAGGCCGCCGCCGCGTACCAGGAGGCCATGGCCGGCGCCAGCGCGGCGCACGCGCTCGAGCTGCGGCGGCGTGCGGCCGAGCAGATGTTCCGCGCCGGCCACCTCGACGAGGGCATCGCGGTGCTGTCCACCGTGCTGGACGCGGTCGGCATGCGGCTGCCGACGCGCACCGCGGGCGCGCTGGCCGCGCTGCTGTTCCGGCGCACCCAGGCGCGCCTGCGCGGCTTGCGCTTCCGCCAGCGCGACGCCAGCCAGATCTCCGAGGAGACCCTGCGCCGCATCGACATCTGCTGGTCGGCCGCGGTGGGCCTGACGCCCGACCCGATCCGCGCCGCGCACTTCCAGGCCCGCCACCTGCTGCTGGCGCTGGAGGCCGGCGAGCCCTACCGGGTCGCGCGCGCGCTGGCGATGGAGGTCGGCTACACCGCGACCGCAGGCGCCAAGGCCCGACGCCGGGTCGACTACCTGATCGGCGAGGCCCAGGCGCTGGCGGCCAAGGTCGGCCACCCGCACGCGGTCGGCCTCAGCACCGGCATGGCCGGCATGGCGGAGTACATGCGCGGCAGCTGGAAGCGGGGCTTCGCGCTGCTCGACGAGGGCGAGGCCCTGCTGCGCGATCGCTGCGTGAACGTGTTCTGGGAGCTCGACATGGTGCAGCTGTTCGCCATCGAGTGCCTGGCCTACATGGGCGAGATCGCCGAGGTCTGCCGCCGGGTGCCGCTGCGCCTGCGCGAGGCCGAGGAGCGCGGCGATCTGTTCGCGCTGTCGATGCTGACCAGCGGCATCCAGAACACCTGCTGGCTGGCGCCGGGCGGCGTCGACCGTGCGCGTCGCGAGGCCGATCTGGCGCTGGAGCGCTGGTCGCGCGCCGGCTTTCACGTGCCTCACCTGCTCAACCTGTATGCGCAGATCCAGATCGATCTGTACGTCGGCGACGGCGCCGGGGCGATGCGCCGCATCACCGAGCGCTGGCCCGCGCTGTCGAGCTCGCTGCTGACCCGGGTGCAGTTCGCGCGCGTCACCGCGCACCACCTGCGAGCGCGCGCGGCGCTGGCGTCGATGCGCGGGCTGCCCGCCGGCGCCAGCGAGCGCAAGGCGCTGGTCCGGCTGGCCGACAAGGACGCGACGGCCCTGGCCAAGGAGGGCGTGCCCTATGCGGCCGCGTTCGCGACCTTGATCCGCGCCGCGCTGGCGGCCGATCGCGGTGACCGCGCGCAGGCGCTGGCGCTGTGCGACGCCGCCGCGCAGGGCTTCGACGCCGCCGACATGGCGCTCTACGCCGCGGTGGCACGCCGGCGCCGCGGCGCGCTGCTGGGTGGCGACCAGGGCGCGGCCGCGGTGCGGACCGCCGACGCCTTCATGACGGCGCAGAAGATCGTGGCGCCGGCCCGCATGGCCGACGTGCTGGCGCCGGGGTTCGGCGGCGACTGAAGCGGGAAATCGGCCGGATCGCGACGGCCGCGAGAAATCTGCGCCCGGGTTTGACCCGATCTCGACGGCTGGCCTCTCCATCACAGAACCGCGCGAGGCGACTCGCGCGTTCACCTGAGGAGTGCGCCACAATGTCGATTGGTTCTCGCTACGTCGTCACCGTCGGGCTCGCTGTGTGCGCGCTGGCGGCACCGGGCTGCAAGAAGAAGGCGGGCCAGGCGGCCGCGCCGGCGGCGTCGCCAGGCCAGGCGGTCTCGCCCGCGGCGCAGGCCGGGGCCGAGGCCGAGGCCGAGGCGGTGGAGCCGGTCTCGGGCGACGACAAGGAGGCCGAGGCCGACGCCGCGCTGGGCGACAAGCTGCACTTCTACATCGGGTGCGTCAACCGGGCCGACTCCTTCGTCGATGGCACCTACGATCACTACACGCGCTGGCTGACCCCGAAGCACAAGCTGGACGGCAAGCACGACCCCATCGTGCGCACCAACGGCAGCGGGGCCGACCTGACGGGCTGCTTCAAGGCCATCGACGAGGCCGCGGCGACCGAGCCCAAGCTGCCCGAGCTCGAGAAGGTGGCGTTCGCCTATCGCGACGCGCACGAGAAGCTGGAGGTCCTGCTGGTCGAGGCCGACCGCTACTACTCGCAGGGTGACTTCAAGGACGACAAGTACGCGCACGGGCGCGAGCTCAACGACCAGATCATCGCCGGCTTCGACGCCGTCTTCGTGGCGCGCAAGGGGCTGCGTGGCGCCATCTCGCAGCACAACGACGAGCTGGCGGCGCGCAGCCTGGCGCGGCTCGAGAAGCGCGAGGGCAAGACGGTGCGCTACTACACGCGGCGCCTGCTGGCCGAGGCCCAGGCCCGCCTGGATCTGGCCTTCGACCCGGCCACCGACCCGGCCGTGCTGCGTGACGCCATCGAGGTCTGGAAGGGCCTCCACGCCGAGTTCCTCGACCGCCACGCCAAGCACCCCGAGGAGGTCGCGCGCGCCAGCAACCTGGCCGGCTTCGTCCTGCGCAGCAACAACCTGCTCGGCGCCTTCAAGGAGGTGCAGCGCATCGCCGCCGCCAAGGCGGAGCACAGGAAGTTCGAGGACGAGGACGTGCGCAAGAAGGACCTGCTCGAGGACTACAACTCGCTGGTCGACGAGTCGAACCAGCTGGAGTGGAAGGCGCCCGAGTAGCCCTCAGGTCGAAGGCAGCGCGAGGCCTCGCCTCGCGCTGAACCTCGACACGAGGAGAGGTCCCGAAACGCTACGCGCACCACCCTCCTAGAGCCGGATGGACACACCGCCCATGACCTGGATGCCGCGCGACTTCGCCGAGGTGCCTGGCTCGTCGTCGGTGTTGACCACGTTGATGAGGCCCAGGGAGAAGCAGCCCTGCAGGAAGACGTTGACCTTGGGGGAGACCTTGAAGGTGACGCCGCCACCCATGTCGAGGGCGACATCGAGGTCGTTGAACAGGACGGCCCCGAGGGTGTTCGAGAAGTGGACCGCGAACTCGTAGCCGAGGTTGGGGCCAGCGATGACGTAGGGGAAGACCTTCGGGGTGGCGCGAAACTGCGCCTTCACCAGGAGCGGCACCTCGACATAGTGCTCGGTCTGGTTGTAGTCACCCGAGGCGAAGCCCTTCTGCGTGTAGCGCAGGCCGGGCTGCACGGCGAACATCCTCGACAGCCCGATCTCCAGGAAGCCGCCGGCGATGGCGCCGGTCCTGCCGTCCAGCGAGGCCGGCTCCGGCGAGACCGAGTACCAGCTGGAGTTCATGCCGAGGCCGAGGCCCAGGCGGACCTCGGCCTGTGCCACCGCGGCGTGCAGCAACATCGCGACGACGAGCCCTACCCTGAGACCCCGATGCACCATGGTCGTCCCCCCCGGTGACACTATCTCACCGATGGGGGAGCGCCGGTGACCCCGTCGCTATCCCCAGCGCAGGATGGCGGCGGCGGCGTAGTCGCCGGCATGCGCGAAGCCGCCGAGGGCCAGCAGCATCCCGGGGCGCAGCTTGCCGGCGGCGAGGGCGTCCTCGATGTTGATGGGCAGCGCGGCGCCGAACAGGTTGCCGTAGCGATCGAAGGTGTCGTGGTGCCTCTCGGGCGGCAGCTCCAGGGCCTCGCGCCAGTTGCGCAGGAAGATGGCGTTGGGCTGGTTGGTGATCAGGAGATCGATCTCGGCCGGGGTGACGTGGGCGGCGGCGCAGGCCTCGCGGACGATCTCGGGCACCATGCGGTTGCCGCGGTGGATGATGGCGGCGACGCGCTCGTCGGTGAAGCCGACCGAGAATGGCGTCATGCCGGGCTCCCAGTAGCGGCGGCCGTCGGGCGTGGTGGCGACCATGTCGGGGGCGTACTCGCCGTGGATGCGGTGCACGGTCGACAGGATGGTCGAGGCGGCGCCGGCGGCCAGGTAGCCGACGCCGCAGCCGTCGCCGGGGACGGGCGCCTGCGACTTCTGGCGCACCTCGGGGTGCGAGAACACGCGGCCGGCGGCGTTCTGCACGTTGCACAGCAGGGCTCCGCGCGCCCCGCTGCCCACCATCATGGTGCGCGCCAGCTCCATCATGTAGATGAAGGACACGCAGCCGGAGCTGTGCAGGTCGATGACCCAGCTCGGCTTGCTGCCGATGCGGTGCGCGACCTCGGCGCCGCAGCCGGTGAAGGCCTGATCGGGGACGGTCACGTTGGTCAGCACCAGCTCGATGTCGCGCGCAGGGTCGAGGCCGCGCGCGCGGATCAGCTTGTCGGCGGCGCGGACGATCATGTCGACGGCGAGCTCGTCGCGGGCGACGTGGCGGCGCGTGGTGGGCGCGGTGAACATGCCCTTGCGCTGCGCGGCGCCGGCGGCGAAGAAGCGGTTGTCGATGACGGCGGCGGGGAGCTCGCTGGCGACGCCGACCAGACCGAGGGGGCTCATGGCGTGGCTCCTTGTGCTGGCGCCGGACCTGCCGGAGCGGGCTGCAGCCGGGGCGCCACCGGGAGGCCGTGGCGGTGGCGGTGTTCGAGGATGGCCTTGAGGTTGTCGAGCTCGATCGCGTGGCCGGCGTAGAACAGCGGCCACCAGTCGCCGACCCACTCGCGCCGCGCGCCCGCGAGGGCGGGATACGGATTGACGTCATAGTTGCGATGGTGGCAGTTGCTCCAGATGACGACCGTGCCGGGCACGCCGAGCACGGTCTGGGCCGGGACGATCCGGTTCAGGTACACCATCCAGAGCTCGTCGCCCTGATCCCAGGCACAGTGGTAGTCGACCGTCAGCGCCTCGCGGCAGGCCACGGTACGGCAGTAGATCGGGGTGTCGCGCGCGTCCACGCCCACCAGCAAGCCGGGGCGGCCGCTGTCGTGCAGCTCGCGCACGCTGTAGGTCCACTCCAGCAGGCTGAAGGGATCTGCCATGTACTCGAACACGTCAGTGGGTGGACAGTCGATGTGCGCGTGCACCGTGACATAGCGACCATACACGGCGTCATGTGGATAGACGGTATGGGTCAGCTCGGTGATGCGCTCGCCCAGCGCCTCGCGATCGTACTGCTCGCAGCGCACCAGGCCGGCGATGCCGTCGAGTCCCGTGGGGTCGAGGTTCATGAGTGCTCCCTGGCGACCGTGCGCAGGCCCTGCGCCAGCGCCTGCGCGAAGGCGGCATGGGGTGGGATCTCGACCTCGGGCAGCGACACCGCGATGAAGCTGGGACCGGGGCGGGCGTAGGCCTCGGCGAGGGCGCGGGTGAGCTCGGCGGGCGTCGCGACGTCTCTGGCGTCCAGGCGCGGCCACATGGCGGCCAGGCCGGCGCCCAGGTGCACCGGGGTCGAGAAGGCGTTGTAGCCGGCGTGGTCCGCCAGCAGCAGGCGCTCGCGCACCAGGCACATGCCGTGGGCGCGGTTGTCGAACACGACATAGGTGATGGGCAGCTGGTGCTCGACTGCGGTGTGCACGTCGAGGCCGTTCATGTAGAAGGCGCCGTCGCCCGCGATCACGGTGCAGCGCCGGCCGGTCGCGCAGGCCGCCCCGATGGCGGCGCCGAACGCGTAGCCCATGCCGGCCATGCCCAGCGCGATCAGCCAGCGGCCGTCGCGCGGCGCCGGCACCAGGTGGGTGGCCAGCGCGCCGGTGTTGCCGGCGTCGACGATGACCACGGAGCGCTCGGGGAGCGCGCGGCCGAGCAGCGCCATCGCGGTGGTCGCGGTCAGCGGCTCGGCGTCGTTGCGCCTGGCCGATGTGGCCGGTGGCGGCGTGCCGGCGCGGGGTGACCGCGACGCCAGCGCGCCCGGGGCCGGGGCCGCGAGGGCGGCCAGGCAGGCGCGCACGTCACCCGCCACGTGCAGGTGCCCCGCCGCGGACAGCAGGTGTGGCGCCTCGGGCCCCAGTGACAGCGTCGGCTTCTCGCGCAGCGACGCCTCCAGCCCCTGGCGCGCGATCAGCGGCAGGCGGGTGCCGACCACGACGCACAGCGCCGCCTGGCGCAGCGCCTCGGCGACCACGCCATGCCCGAGAGCACCAGCGACGCCGAGCCAGCGTGCGTCGTCGGTGTCGAAGACGTCGCGCGCGTCGGGGGTGACCGCGACGCGGGCATCCAGCTGCTCGACCAGGGCGCGCAGCTCGGCGCGCGCGTCCTGGCGGGCGACCTCGGCGCCGGCCAGCACGACCACCGGGCGCGCACGGAGCAGGTGGCGTGCGCGGCCGAGCAGCTCCTCCGACGCCGGGCGTGGCCGGGGCGGCGGCGGCGCCACGCTGGGCCAGCCCCCGAGCTCGGCGCACTGCAGGTCCTTGGCCAGGAGCAGCACCGCCGGGCCGCGCTCGACGAGGGCGCTGGTGATGGCAGCGTCGAGCAGGCGCGGCACGTCCTCGGCGTGCTGCGCGCGGGCGCACGACACCGAGACTGGCGCCAGCACCGCCGCGCCGTCGATGGCGTCACCCCGGCCGCTGCTGTCCTGGAAGGCGCCCCGGCCCTGCAGCTCGCTGGGCGGTTCACCCAGGAGGGCCAGCACCGGGACCCGCGACGCGCGCGCCTCGGCCAGCGCGTGGACCAGGTTGAGCGTCCCGCCGCCCGAGGTGGCCACCACCACGCCGAGCCCGCCGCCCAGGCGCGCGCAGGCGTCGGCCGCAGTGCCGGCAGCGTGCTCGTGCTTGCCGAGGACCATGCGCAGGCGCGGGCGCCGGCGCTGCACGGCCGCGCACACGTCCTCGATGTTGGCGCCACCCACGCCGAAGACATGGCTGACTCCCAAGGTCAGCAGCTGCTCGGCGATCCAGTCGGCGACACGCATCGCCCTCGGAGGCTGCAAGGCGTGGTCCACCGCAACCTCGACAGAGCGCATGCGAACGCGCGCAATTCCTGCACCGGCCGGCAGCGAATAGCGCAGAGATTACGGCCGCGTGTGGCTTGCGCCCCTGGCGCGGAAGACCCATAGGTAGGCCATGGAAACCGCACTCGTCGTCGGGGGCACCGGACGCACGGGCCACCGCGTGTTGCAGCAGCTCCTCGGTCGCGGCGTCAGCGTGCGGGCCATCGTGCGCTCGCCGAGCAAGCTGCCGCCCGACATCGCGGGGCACCCTGCGCTGACGCTCATCGAGGCCAGCCTGCTGGCACTGACGGAAGCCGAGCTCGAGCGGCACGTGCGCGGCTGCGATGCGGTCATCTCGTGCCTCGGGCATGTGCTGAGCCTGAAGGGGATCTTCGGCCCTCCGTACGACCTCGTGACCAGAGCGACGAGGCGGCTGTGTCGCGCCATCGAGGCGACCCGGCCTGCCGCGCCGGTCAAGTTCATCCTCATGAGCAGCGTCTCGGTGAATCGCCCGCACGGCCTCGACACGCACCGCGGGTCTGCCGCGCGGGCCGTGCTCTGGATCTTGCGCGGCCTGGTGCCACCGACCCGGGACAACCAGCGCGCCTCGAACTTCCTGCTCGACAAGATCGGCGCTGGCAATCCCTTCGTCGAATGGGTCTCGGTGCGGCCCGACTCGCTGCTCAGCGGCGAGGTCTCGAAGTACACTCTGCACGAGGGGCTGGTGAACGACCTGTTCAGGCCCGGCAAGACCAACATGGCCAACGTCGCCCACTTCATGTGCGAGCTCGCGACCAACCCGCAGACCTGGGCCGACTGGAAGGGCAAGCTGCCCGTGATCGTCAACTCCGCTGCCAGGCCGTGATGGAGCACATCCCGACGATCATCGCGGTGGTCGCGGCCTTCGCCGCCGTGGTCACGCTGCTGATTGCGCTGCACACCCTGCGTCGGGCCCTGCGCCAGCGCGCCTGGCGCGAGACGCCGGCGGAGATCGTGTCGTCGGTGGTGTCGTCCCGGCTGGCGCCGCGCTCGGGTGACGGGCCGAAGTCGCAGTTCGGGCGCATGTTCCGGCCCGAGATCCGCTTCGCCTACCAGAGCGCCGGTCAGCGCCACGAGAGCACGACACACTCGCTGTTCGTCAACGAGAGCAGCAGCGACGCCGAGGCCGCCGCGGTGGTCGCGCGCTATCCAGCGGGCGCCAAGGTGACTGCCTATGTCGACCCGGGCAATCCGGCGGCCGCGGTGCTCGACCGCTCGATCCGCTGGTCGACCCTGCTGATCATGGCCGCCGTCTGCGGCGTGTTCGCCACCGTCGCCATCCTGGTCTGGCGCGGACGCTGACGACCGCTGGCGCTACGGCGTGCTGGACAGCAGGCGGCCGTCGGGGCCGAGGACGATGGTGACGGCCTCGGAGGTGGCGGCGCCGACCGGGCGACCTTCGACCTGGATGGGATCGTTGGCGGCGATGGTGATGCGCAGCTCGCCGGTCGGGCTGACCTGGACGTCACGGAACTCGAAGTCCGCGGCGCCATCGATCAAGGTGGTGAAGCGCAGCTCGCCGGCGGGCGTGTAGCTGACGACCTTGGTCTGCGGGAACGAGTCCGTCACCATGCCGGTGGCGTCGCGCTCGAGGCGGAAGAAGCCGCTGTGCAGGGCATACAGGTTGTGGGCGGCGTCCTGCCAGGGGCCGCGCAGGGTCGCGCTGGTGGGCAGGTTGTTGGCGTCACGCTCGACCGGGCGCACCGACAGGACCTCGCCATGGGTGTCGAGGGTGACCAGGAAGCCGGTGTCACCGCTGCCGTCGCGGCGCCCGACGTCGACGTTGCCGAGACGCACCCCGCCGCGCACCTGCCCACTGAGGGTGATCTGGTCGGCGGGGCCGATGACCAGGCCGCCGCCCCAGACCTCGCCGCTGCCCAGCGGGTAGCCCTCACCGGGGACGCCGCCCCGGAAGCGCTTGAACCAGACCACCTCGCTGCGATGCACCTTGCGCACGAGCAGGTTCGAGAAGTCCTCGCCACCGTAAGGCCCACCGACCGCGTGCAGGAGCTCGACGGTGTCACCCTTGCTGTCGGTGACGGAAGTGATCTCGTAATCGTATTCGTCGCCGACCATACCGCAGCCGGCGCCAGCGCTGGCCAGGGCGAGCGCGAGGAGGGGGAGCCATCGCTTCATGCGCTCGGTCCTGAGCAAGTGGAGTGCCATGGCCGGCTTCGCAGGGTTACACACCGTGGCCGGTGAAGACCTGCCAGATCAGGGTGCGCCCCAGGCCTCGACCTCCACCAGGCGAGCCCAGTAGTCGTTGAAGCACTCCATCAGGACGCGCACATAGCGGGTGCTGATCGGGGCGAAGGTGAGCTTGCGCCAGGCCTGGTTGTTGTTGATGACATAGCCGCCGGGGACGTCGGTCCACGCCACGCCGTTCCAGTACTGGGCATGAAAGTGGACCAGGCCATAGCGGGTGGTCAGCATGCCGAGGGTCGGGGTGAGCTCGTCCCAGTAGTTGTCCTGCAGGCCGAAGACGTCGATCTCGCTGATGCTGCGGGTCGCGCTGAAGGCGACATAGACCCAGGCCTGGGGGTTGTTGTAGCAGGTGAATGCGTTCGCCGCGGTGGACGACTGCCACCAGCCGCCCCAGGAGTGGCCCTTTCGATCACCGTCGTTCACGTAGGTCTTGGCGAAGATCGACTGTGTCGATGTGGACGAGGCGTAGACGACACCGCCGCTGGAGCTGCGTGCCCAGTTGACGAACGGCTTCACCGCGACGGAGGCGCCGGTCGGCGTCATCGAGTAGACGTAGATGGCAATCCCCTGCGCAGCGTCGATGAACGATGGTGTGTAGCTGCCGTCGGGCTGCTGCACCGCGAGAGGCAGCGCGCTGAGCACGATGGGAGAGGTCTCGAACGGCGGCAGATCGATGGCGCGAATCCCCCACATCCCGTTGCTGGGGTTGGTGGTGGCGTGCATGAAGACGCCGTTCAGCGGGGTCTGCCAGGACTCGGTGCCGGCGTCGTCGCCGACGGGCTGGCGGTACTCCAGGACATAGCTGTACCAGGTCGAGTTCTGCAGCGGGATCTGCAGCAGCTTGACGCCACCCGCGACGGCAACCGGCGTGAGCAGGGCCTGGCCATCGCGCGTCGACACCGACTCGCCCGGGTCGAGCCAGCCGAACAGGGCCTTGTTTGCGGGGTTGAAGTGCGCGTGTCGGTTGTTCATCGGCTCGGACGAGACGCGGTGCAGATAGTAGGACTCCAGCGCGCACGAGCCCTCGGCGGCGCTGTGGACCAGGGTGGCCCGGGTGCCGTCGCTGCGTGTGCAGCGGCTGACCTCGATATGGCCTCCGCTCATCGTGTGGCCGAACTCGTGCACCAGGGTGTCGTTGAAGGTGGTCGGGTTGAAGAGGCTCCAGACCACGCCGGCGCGCAGCGGCTCCGCGGTGGGCACCGCCGCCTGCGCGGGCCCGCCGGGGCGTTGGCCTTGATCGTGGCTATTGCACAGCTCGGACCCCTTGGTGATGACGAACAGGCTCTCGACGCCGGTGTAGTCGACGGCAGAGTCGGCGGCGAGCGCGGTCTCGGTCAGGATCTTCTGCATGTTGTAGCTGTCGTCGGGGCCGTTCTGGCAGTCCGCGGGCGACAGCAGGTAGGGGCCGAGAATACGGTACTCGAGCCAGGCGCGCCCGTACGAGTTGCCGCGGATGAAGGTGTCGAGCGTAGCCATCTGGGTCTGGATGCTGGCCATCATCCAGGGGTCGTAGGTGTCCACCGCGAACTCGGAGACCAGGACGACGGTCGTGATCGCCCCGCGCCAGGGCTGCGGAGGCTTGGCCACGGCGGCCTGCTCGGTCGACGCCACATCGGCGGCGCCATCGTCGAGCGCCGGGTCGGAGGCGCAGCCGGCAAGGGTGGCGAGGAGGAGGGACAGGGTGCGGACACGGGCAAGCGCCATGACCCGCGACACTGCAGCCACCGTGCCGCGGTCCGGCTGGCACAAGCTGGCGAAATCGTGCGTGGGGGGGTGTGGACCAGGAAGCTTCTGGGACAGGTGGTGAGGCGGACGCCGCGAACCTGGGACAGGGCCGGCCTGAGCCCTGACGCGCTACTTCTTGGTCTGGGCGTCGGTGCTGGTCTTCCACAGGAAGGCGGCGACGGCCTTGATCTCGTCGGGGGTCAGGTTGGTGTCGACCATGGTGGTGCCGGGGTAGACGGCCTGCGGGTTGCCGACCCAGGCCGGGAGCCACTCCCAGCGCAGGCGGCGACTCACGTTGATGAGGTCGGGACCCTGGCGCTTGGCCTCGGGCGTGGGGATGACGTTGCCGAGGTTGTGGCACTCGGTGCACTTGAGGAAGTACAGCAGCTGGCCATCGGCGAGCAGCTTGTCGTCGATGACGGCGGGGGCGGGCGGAGGTTCGGGGTACTGGCGGTCGGCCAGGCTGGCGAACAGGGCCAGCACGCCGTCGATCTCCTCGCCGGTCAGGTGGAGGTTGGGCATGCGGTAGGCGATCCAGGGGTAGAGCTTGCCGAACCCGGGCGGGTCCTCGAGCCAGGTGCGCACGAAGTCGTAGCGCAGCTTCCTGGCGGCGAGGTCGAGGCTGGGCCCGACGGCGCCACCCTTGCCCTCGAGCACGTGGCAGGCGGTGCACTGGCGACGCTCGACCACGGCACGGCCACGAGCCACCGGGTCGCTGGGCAGCGGCGGCTCGGGGCCGCGCAGCGAGACCACGAAGTTGGCGAGGTCCCAGCCCTGCGCAACGGTCATGTTGGCGTCGAACGACGGCATCGGCGTGCCCTGCATGCCAGTGCGCAGGCGCATGTGGATGGCCGCGGCGTCGTTGCCACCGGCGAACTTGCCCAGCGTGAGATCGCGTGGCTTGGTCGGCCGCTTGCGGTCGTCGAGCAGGGTGGCCGCCGACTCACCGTCGCCGCGTCCGCTGTCGCCGTGACACTTGTTGCAGCCCATCCTGCTGTACAGCTGCTGGCCGCGCGCGACCGACTCGACGCTGGTCGGCACCGGCTGGCCGAGCTGCATCGGCTTGCTCGGGGGCTTCTGGTCGTCGCCCGCGAGGGCGCGCACGTGCTCGACCAGGAGGCCGCGCTCGGCCTCGGTGAGGAACCCGAACGCCGGCATCGAGGTGCCGGGCAGGCCGCGCGTGATGGTGTCGAAGACGTCCTGCGAGGACGCGGGCTGCGTCTTGGTGCTGCGCACCTTGAGGCGCTCGAGCACGAAGTCACGTGGCTTTGGGGTGACCACCTGGGCCGCGGGGCCGTCACCCCGGCCGCGCTCGCCGTGACAGCCCGAGCACCAGGACACGAACAGTCGCCGCCCCGCCAGCGCACGTTCGCGTCGGGCGGTCGGTGACAGCTGCGGCGGCGCCAGCTGCACCGTCGCCGCCGCCGGCTTGCCCTTGTCGGAGTCGCCGCGGTGGCAACCCGGCACCGCCAGCACGAGCACCGCCGCGATCAAGCCTGGCCTCGACATCCACATCTCCTTCACGGCAGACCTCGACGGTCCGCCCTCGCTCTGGGTTTGCTCAGCAGGTCAACCAGCGACTGCGAGGTCGCGCCCGGATGGCGCGCCACCTCGGCGGCGGCCTCCTCCGGGGTGGCGAACGCAGCCAGCCCGGAGCCCATCGGGGCGTCGAGGCCGGGGATGTGCACCACCTGGGCGTGGTCGCCGCGCAGCCAGGCGCCATCGGGGTAGCTGCGCACGAAGACGCCGACCGGGTCGATCGGGCCGGCCTGCCTGGGCACCACGTCGAGCAGGCAGCCGAGGTCGTCGAACTGCTGCGGCGCCGCGCCGCGCTGGTGCAGCTGTGCGCCGAAGCGTGCGTCGCTGATGATCATGCGACAGCTGGCGCAGGCGTCCTCGCCGAGGTGCAGCTTGGCCGGCGCCGGGGGCCACCCGGGCTTCCGGGTGCAGCCGAGGCCCAGGCCCAGGGCGACACACAGCAGCACCGCGCTGGCGAGACGCGCGCTCATGCGAAGTTCCCGCGGCGAAACAGCCAGTAGCCCGCGCCGGCGCTGAGCGCGCTCCACAGCGCGACCACGCCGACCAGCAGCATGGCGAGGCCGCCGCGCCCCAGGGTCTGCACCGCGTGCACCCCCACCGGCCCCAGCACCTCGAGGCGCTTGCTGACGAACAGGGCGACCAGCGTCTTGACTGCCTCGAGCGGGTTGGCGACGGCGATGCCGAACATCGCCTCGGGGCCCAGCGACTGCGAGGCCGCCAGGGCCAGCACGCCGAAGTCGCACAGGAAGACCAGCAAGATCCAGGCGCCCATGGCGGCCGCCAGCGCGCGCACCCGGTTCTTGGCCAGGGTCGCCAGCAAGACCCCGACCAGCGTCATCACGACGCCCAGCAGCCAGGCCCCCGCGACCAGGACCCCGAAGCGCGAGGCCGAGCCGCCGTGGGCGCCGATCAGCATGGCCGCGCCGCCGAACCCGAGCCCCAGCGACAGCGTCATGGCGCCCAGCAAGCCGACCACCTTGCCGAGGTAGATCTCGCCGCGGGTCACCGGCTGCGCCATCAGATACGCCAGGCTGCCGTCCTCGGCCTCACCCGCGAAGCTCGCGGCCCCCAGCGGCAGCGTCAGCAGCGGCACGAACAGGAACACCAGGTTGAGCAGCGCCACCGTGCTGCGGTCGAAGGTCGACACGCCCCAGCGCTCGGCGCCTGCCATGCCGAGCCGCGACACCGCCAGCGCCAGCAGCGCGAAGGTCACGGTGCCGACCAGGAACCAGCGCCCCTTGACCGACGAGCGCACCTCGCGGAGCGCAAACAGGCTGACGATACGCAACCTCATGGGCCACCAGGGAGGACGCGCAGCTCGGGGACCCACGCGGTCCGCGGCGGCTCGGCGACCACCACGCGACCCTCGGCCATGGCGACCACCCGGGTCGCGAGCGCGCGCACCTCCTCGGCTCGGTGCGAGGACAAGAGGATGGTCTTGCCCTCGGCGTGCAGGCCGCGCAGCAGCGCCACGACCTCGTCCTGACCATGCTGATCCAGGCTGGCCGTGGGCTCGTCGAGCACCAGCAGGTCGGGTTCGCCCAGCAGCGCGGCGGCCAGCGACAGGCGCTGGCGCATGCCGGTCGAGAAGCTCTTGACCGGGCGGCGAGCGTGCTCGCTGAGGCCGACGCGGGCCAGGCCGGCGTCGACCGACGCACGGGGGATGCCACGCAGCGCAGCCACGAAGGCCAGCGCGCCGCGCGCGGAGTCGTCCGCCGTGAGCAGGGTCTGCGGCAGGTAGCCGAGGCGGCGCCGGGCCGCGACCGGATCGCGCCGGGTGTCGACGCCGCCGATCGTGATGTCGCCCTGGTAGCGCACCAGGCCGAGCACGCAGCGCAGCAGCGTGGTCTTGCCGGCGCCGTTGGGGCCCACCAGGGCGACCGTCTCGCCGCGCTCGACGTGGCAATCCACGTGATCGACCACGCGGCGGCCCGCCAGCGTGACCACCAGCTGTCGACAGCGGATCATGAGCTTCCCTCCAGCGACCAGCGTCGAGTCAGGCGCAGCACCACCAGCGCCGCCATCAGCGTGCATGCGCCGGCCAGCATGAGCGGTGCGCTGGCGCCGCGCGCGGGGGGGGCGCCCGGAATCCGGGGCGGTTCCATCAGGGGGTGGGGGTCGAAGACGGTCGGCGTCGGCTTGACCACCGGGAACGCGCGCGAGGCCATCTCCAGCGCCTCGGCCGCCGGGCTCAGGCGCAGCAGCCCCACGGCCGGGTAGCGCACGACCAGGTGCTCGAAGAACTGCTCCAGGACGTACGGGCTGTCGCTGATGCCGTCGTCATCGTGGTCGTAGCCGACGTGATCGCTCCAGTAGTTGCCGCGGCCGTTCAGGCTCCAGACGTTGACGGCGCCCGAGGCGCGGCCCAGCAACTCGGCCTGCACGCGGTTCTGGGCGAACACGTTGTCGCTGAAGACCACGCGCGACACCGAGGCCTGGTAGCTGACCCCGACGTCGTTGCCGGCGATCACGTTGCGATGGATGGCCACCGCGGCGTACAGCGAACTCGGTGAGTCCTCCAGGAAGATCCCCCGGGTGTTGTCCACGAACCAGTTGTCCTCGGCCACCACGTCGTCGCCGACCTTGATGAGCAGCCCGTAGGCGCTGGGGCCGCGCGACCCTGTGAAGCGGTTGCCGCGCAGGGTCAGGCGGCGGCTGTACATGATGGCGCCGCCGACCTGGTTGTCCGCGAAGACATTGTCCTCGAACAGGTTGTCGTCGCAGTACATGTAGTGCAGGCCGTAGCGCGAGTCGCTGACGTGGTTGCGGCGCGACACCACGCCGTGCGACTGCCAGATCGCGAAGTCGCGGCTGTGCACGATGACGTTGTCCTCGACCGTCGACGCGCCCGAGTCATACAGGCGGACACCGTCGCCACGCCGGGGGATCTCGATGTCCTTGCCGCGCACTCGGTTGCCCAGCACGCGGCTGCCGGGGCTCGACAGCAGCACGATGCCGAACAGCGTGTCGTCGACGCGGTTGTGCTGGATCAGGGAGCCCGGCGCACCATCGACGCGGATGCCGGCGTCCTCGCCCAGCAGGCTGATGCCGCTGCCGCGCACGGTCAGCCCGCGCACGACCGTGGGCCCGGCCAGGACCTGGAGCACGGTGCCGCTGCCACCGCCGTCGATCACGACCTCGGCGCCGGTGCGCGCGCGCAGCGTCAGCGGGCGCTCGATCACGAGGTGCTCGTGGTAGACGCCAGCGGGCACCACGACCTCGTCGCCCGGGGCGGCCGCGGCCAGCGCCGCCGCGATGGTCGGGTGCGCGGCGTCGACCTCGATCCGCGCCGCCTGCGCGCGGGCCGGCCAGCACACCAGCACGGCGAGCGCGAGCACGGCGGCCAGGCCGGCTGCGGCGCGTCGCCGGCGCTCGAAGAAGTCGGCCAGCAGGAAGCCGACCAGGTTGAGCGCGGCCACCACGACCAGGAAGAACCCGGTCTGGAAGCTGGCATCGACGTGGAACTGCGCGACGCTGTAGTGCCCGACCAGGCGCGACTGCACCCGGTCCCCGATCATGCTGAGCGCGGCATGCGGGTCGAGGTTGTTCACCGCATAGCGCTGCCAGTACCAGAGGTCGGCCACGAAGCCGAGCGGCACCACGATGACCACGCCGGCGAGGATGCCACGCAGCCAGCGGCGACGCTGAAACGGCGCCGCCAGCGCGGCCAGCGCGGCCGCCGCCACCAGGAAGGGCGCCGCGGCGCGCTCCAGCTGCCCCAGCGTGTCCATGGGCAGCATGCCGACGTAGTGGCCGAGTCCGTCGATCTCCTTGACGTCGCCACGCACGCTGGTGGGCGACACCGAGATCACCAGCTTGCGCTGCCCATACTGCGGGGAGCGGCACTCCATGCGCCACCACGGGAAGGCCAGCGCGGCGACCAGGAGCAGCGCGGCGTAGAGCGCCAGGATGGTCTGGCTCGGCGTGGCGTGCAGGTGCGGCCGGCGCATCAGCGCGGCTCCACCATGAACCAACCCGCCATCTCCATGTGCAGCGCCGAGCAGAACTCGGTGCAATAGAAGGGATAGGCGCCGGGCTGGCTGGCGATGAACTCGATGCGCTGGGTCGCGCCGGGATCGATCGAGGCGGTGACGTTGTAGCCGTGCAGCCCGAAGCCATGGGTGGCGTCGCGGGCGCTCTCGGCGTTGGTGATGTCGATGATGACGCGGTCGCCCTGCTTGACCCGGATGGTGTCGGGCTTGTACTGCGACCGGATGACGACCATGTGGACGTGGACCCCGTCGGCGGTCTTCTCGATGCGCTCATCGCCCTGCCTGGTGGCGTTGGCGGCAGGCGTCTGCATGGTGGCCGGATCGGTCAGCGCCGGGTAGGTGACCCAGGCGGCGATGCGGTCGGTCTCGATGATGGTCGCGTTGTGCGGCTCGCCGATGCTGGGCGCCTCGTTGACCACCCGCATCTTGTCGCCCGACAGGTCGATGAGCTGGGTGTTCTGCGGGTGCAGCGGCCCCATGGCGGGGTGGCGATCGACCACCCACTTGTTGAGCGCCACCAGGTAGCGTCCGCGCGGCTTCACGGTGTTCGAGCCCGGCGTCTGCAGGTGGCCGATGTTGTAGTTGATGTCGATCTTGTCGACCAGCTTCCAGCCCTCGGCGGCCGAGTGGTAGGGCGGGCCCAGGGTGAACTTGGCCACGGCGCTGTCGAGGAACAGGCTGGTATAGCCGTTGCCCTTGTCGTCGAACACGGTGTGCAAGGGGCCGAGGCCGACCTCGATGTAGGCCTCCTTGACGGCGTCGTAGTTCAGGATCGGGATGCCGTAGGGGTCGAGCTTCTCGTAGTTCTTCTCGTCGAT
The DNA here is from genome assembly GCA_044229835.1 of Polyangia bacterium. Classification (GTDB taxonomy): domain Bacteria; phylum Myxococcota_A; class Polyangia; order Haliangiales; family JADYYK01; genus JADYYK01. The sequence goes on from JBGASF010000004.1 coordinate 52,958, forward strand.
GGCCTTCTTGATCTTCGCGAACGAGTAGGCCGTGACGTGAGGGTCGAGCTTGCCGGCGGTGAGGATGTACTCGCCACCCGGCACCACGTCGCAGCCGTGCGGGCTCTTCGACTCGGGCACGAAGTGGAGCAACCCCTCGTCGCGCGCGACCTCGAGCGGGATGACCTTGATGCCCCCCTTCTCGACCACCTTGGGGCTGCCCGACAGCACCAGCGCCTCGGCGCGCCGCCAGTTGATGACGTGCAGGTAGTCCATCTCGTTGCGCGAGGCGCCGATCTCGAACGGCGGGCGGCCCTCGAGGTTGCCGCCGGTCGACAGCTCGGTGTTGATCGAGTTGGTGAAGAGGTAGTCCTTGCTGGGGCCCTTGCCGCCGATGGCCAGGTCCTGGAAGTACGGCGGCAGCTCGATCTGGAACGATTGCTCCAGCACGATGCGCCCGTCGGCGCGATCGAACTTGTGGAAGGTGACGGCGCCGCGATAGCGATCCTTGTAGGTCTCGAGCGGCGCGTAGACGCCGGGGCCGCCGGGCGACGGCTGGAAGGTCGCGGTGACCACGTACTCGGTGTTCTCCATCACGAACAGCGCGTGATCGCTGACGGTGTTGGGGGTCTTGACGATCTGCTTGGTGTGGAAGTCGCGCAGGTCGATGACCGCGACGCGACCGGTCGGCTTGTCGGACGCGAACAGGAACTGGCCGTCATAGTCGCCCTTGGTGAGCGACAGCTGGGGATGGTGGAGGTCGCCCCAGGTCTGGGTCGGCAGGTTGGGCGAGAACGAGCCCTCGCGCAGGATCTTGTCACCTTCGTCAGCGCCCTGCCCCCAGCCCTGCCAGGCGTTGGGCGAGAAGACGGGAATCTCCTTGAGCAGACGCAGGGACGGGATGCCGACGACGTAGACCGAGCCAGAGTGTCCCCCGCTGGAGAACATGGTGAACTCGTCGTAGCGGCCCGGTGGCGTGTAGACCTCGAGCGCGGCGCGCGCCTCGGCGGGATCGAGGTTGTGCGCCTGCGCGATGGCCTCGAGCGAGGCGCCTTCCCCGGGGGTCGCCACCGCACCTGGCCTGGCGGCCGGTCTCGACTTGCCGGCGCGACATCCCGTCGTGAGGGCGCCGCCGAGGAGCGGAAGGATGATGACGGTGGCGAGCAGGTGCAGCAGGCGTGTGCGCGGTTTCATGGGTCCTCGCATCGCCTGTCCTGCAATGACCGTGCGCAGCCGAGGGCCGACCTACCGCCTCCCAGCGCGCAAGGTTTGCGGCACAGGGGAAGCAGCGCGCAGCATCAGCGGCATTCCATGGGTTCCCATCCTTTGGGGCCATTGCATGGGTTCCCATGCTTACGCACACCGGACCCGGAGCCCGCCCCGCGGAACTCCATGGGATCCCATGTTTACGTTGCGACGGTGGACGCTACGCAGCTCTGGCGGCAACGATGCGGTCGATCAGGGCCAGGAACGGCGCAAAGCTCGGCCGATCCACGATATCGAACCGCAGCAGGTAGCCCTCGGGGTACTTCTTGGCGCCCTGGAGCGCTGACTGCACGGCGGCGAGCGCGGGGTCCCTGGCCAGCGCCGCGCGCTCCTCGGGCCGCACCGTCAGGCTGGCGCGGAACGCCCCCGCGAGCGGCACGAGGTAGCACAGCGCCTTCTTGCCGTCGTGCAGCTTGAGCATCCAGCCGCTCGTCTTCGAGTGGTTCCAGGCGCGGGCAAGCGCCGCGGTGCGGCGCTCGAGCTCGACGAACAGCGGGGCGACGCCGCCCAGCGCCGCCGCCAGCGCGCGGGCCGTGGGCGGCTTGCTGGTTCTGGCGAGGAAGGGCCTGGCGTCGTCCACGGCTCGCTACGGAATCGTCAGGCACATGCCGATGCGCTGCTCGGCGTAGGCGACGGAGTCGGCGTCGTCGGTGGCGTAGACGTAGGTGGTGCCCGACGAGGTCGTGGTGTTGAAGCCGCGGCGGTACAGCAAGTCGTAGGTGCCGGGCACCAGCTTGGCGTCGTACTGGTCGGTCGTCGACTGCAGCGGATAGGGGAACGGGGATGACGACCAGCGCGGGCCGCCGATGTACTGCAGGGCGCCGGTGCTGCGGTCGATGACGTAGAAGTCGAGCGAGGTCGAGCTGCGCGAGGTGCGCGGCACCGGGAAGAGGTTCTGCGTGATGGGGCCGCCGATCTGGGCCATCGAGAAGTCGATGGGGAGCGCCTGCGCGCCGGGCGTGATGACGATGCCGGTGCGCAGCAGGTGCTCGCCATAGGCGACGGTGTCGCGGTCGTCGGTGGCATAGACATAGGTGGTGCCCGACGAGGTCGTGGTGTTGAAGCCGCGCCGGTACAGCAGGTCATAGGTGCCGGGCACCACCTTGGCGTCGTAGGCGGCGGTGCCGGCCTGCAGCGGGTACGGGAACGGCGACGATGACCAGCGCGGACCGCCGATGTACTGGTAGGCGCCGGTGGACTGGTCGCGCAGATAGAAGTCGAGCGAGGTCGAGCTCTGCGAGGTCGCGGGCACGGCGCCGCCGTTCATGGTGATGGCGCCCGACAGGCTGGCCATCGAGAAGTCGATGGGCAGCGCCTGCGCGCCCGGCGCGATGGTGATGTTCTCGCGCAGCAGGTGCTCGCCGTAGGCGACGGTGTCGGCGTCGTCGGTGGCATAGACATAGGTGGTGCCCGACGAGGTGGTGGTGTTGAAGCCGCGCCGATACAGCAGGTCGTAGCTGCCGGGCAGGATCTTGGCGACATAGCTGTCGGTGCCGGCCTGTAGCGGGTACGGGAACGGTGACGACGACCAGCGCGGGCCGCCGATGTACTGGTGGGCGCCGGTGGTGGTGTCGACCAGGTAGAAGTCCAGCGAGGTGGAGCTGCGCGAGGTCGCGGGCACCGGGCCGGCGTTCATGCGGATGGTGCCCGACAGCGTGGTCAGCGAGACATCGATGTCGCGCAGGTTGTGGCCGGGGCCGATGACGACGTTCTGGGCCAGCAGCTGCTCGCCATAGGCGACGGTGTCATTGGCGCTGGTGGCATAGACATAGGTGGTGCCCGACGAGGTCGTGGTGTTGAAGCCGCGGCGATACAGGATGTCGTAGACGCCGGGGAGCACGGTGGCCGTGTAGTGCGCGCTGCCGGCCTGCAGCGGATACGGGAACGGCGACGACGACCAGCGCGGGCCGCCGATGTACTGGTAGGCGCGCGTGGTGCGGTCGACCAGGTAGAGATCGAGCGAGGTCGAGCTCTGCGAGGTGGCCGGGATGGCGCCGCCGTTCATGGTGACGTCACCCTCGAGCACGGCGAGCGAGAAGTCGATGCCCGACTGCCAGGGCGAGGTCGTCATGCAGCTGCCGCCGCCGGCGCAGGTCGCGGCCGCGGTGCCGACGCAGGCGCCGCTGGCGGTGCAGCGATCGTCGGAGGTGCACGCGATGCGGTCGTTGCAGCTCGCGCCCAGCGGCTGCTGGGTCAGCGCGAAGTGCGGCACGCTCTCGGTGCAGGCGCCGTAGGAGCGGCACGGGCTCCAGGGTTCGGCGGGGGGCGCGGGGACGTTCTCGGTCACGCAGCCGGTCAGCGCGGCGGCGCCGGGGGCGGTCGGGGCGCAGCGCTCGGTGCCGGTGCAGTACAGGTTGTCGTCGCAGCGCGCGTCGGTGGCCAGGTTGCGGCGCACGCCGCCGCTGCACGAGTCGACGGTGCAGCTGATGCTGTCGTCGGGGATCAGCGTATCGTCGGTCGGGTAGCGGCAGCCGGCGCTGGCGTCACACTCGTTGCGGGTGCACGGGTTGCCGTCATTGCAGGTCACGGCGGTGCCGCCGCCGCAGGTGCCCCCGGTGCAGCGCTGGCCGGTCAGACACAGCGTGGTCGAGCAGGTCGAGGTGTCGGGCAGATTGGCATGCTGGCAGTTGCCGCCGACCAGGGTGTCGGTCGTGCACGGGTTCATGTCGTTGCACGCGGGCACGTAGCACTCGTAGCCGGCCGGCGTGGTGGCGGGGCGACAGGCCTGGTTCAGGGTCGCGTACGGGTTGGGCCGGCACACGTCGGTGGTGCAGTTGCCGACGCCGTCGTCGTGATAGCCGGTGTCGCACGAGCACGTGTAGCCGCTGGTGGTCGCCGGCGTCTGGGTGCACATGGTCTTGTTGCTGGCCGTGCACGGGTTGGGCAGGCAGGTGCTGGTGGTGCAGCCGCCGGCGCCGTCGGCGTGGTAGCCGGCGCCGGTGTCACAGCCGTTGCACGAGGTCCCGGTGTAGCCGGCGCTGCACGCGCAGCTGGTCAGGCCGCCGCTGACGCTGCAGGCGCCGTGGCCGCTGCAGGTGGTCGCGGTGCAGACCTGGTCGGCCACGCAGCTGCCCATCTGATCGTGAAAGCCGCTGTTGCACACGCAGGTGGCGATGCCGCCGGTCGCGGTGCAGTGGGTGTTGGCGGCCGAGCACGGGCTGGGCAGGCAGGCGTCCATGGTGCAGCCGCCGGCGCCGTCGGCGTGGTAGCCGGCGGCGGTGTCACAGCCGGCGCAGTTGGCGCCCGCGAAGCCGGGTTCGCAGCTGCAGCTCAGGGCGGTGCCGGTCATGGTGCAGGTGCCGTGGCCGTTGCAGGTGGTCGGGCCGCAGGTGACGTCGGCCACACAGTCGCCAGCCTCGTCGTGCGTGCCGGGATCGCACATGCACTGGGCCTGGCCAGCCACGATGGCGCAGGTCATGCGGCCGGCCTGACCGCACGGATTCGGCTCGCAGGTCGCGACCATGGCGTCGCTGTCGCCGCCGTCGGGCTGGTTGCCGCCATCGCCGCCGCGCGAGGTCGACCCGCCGCAGCCCGCGAGCACGAGCCCGAGCAGCGTGGCCGTGGTGGTGAAGGCGAGGACACGTGTCGGTTTCATGCCGCTCCGTTTACGCAATCGATGATGAATACTTCCGCGCGGGTGCCGGGGTCAACCACGGCGGCGGCGGGTTCACCAGGGCAGCTTGGGATTGCCGAAGACGATCGACATCCGGAACATCAGGAGCGGCGGCTGCATCTTGTCGTCCATGCCGCCGATCGCGGTCAGCACCGCAGCCAGGCCGATGCCGACGGCGCGGTTGCGCCCAGGGTGCGGCTCGAGGCCGACCCGCAGCTCGCCGAGAAAGCCGCCGCCGCAGGCCAGGCCGTCGGAGCACGACACGAACATCATGCCTCCGCCGGCCGCCAGCACGCCGCGCAGCGAGCGCCCGAGCCGCGGTGTCAGCGCCAGGCCCACCGTGAAGGGAAACCCGAACACATACTTGCTGGCGTCGCCCACCTTCACGGTCGAGAAGTCCATCCCCGCCCCGACGTAGGCCCCGAAGCTCGGGCGGCCCCCGATCGCAAACAGGCCGTCGAGCCCGACGGTGTTCTGGTCGATGTCGAGCGCGCCGTCTTCCCCAGGTGCGCGCCAGCTCGGCCCGAAGCGCAGGCCGATCTCCTTGCGCTGGGTCATCACCGGACGGCCCGACCCGGCCCCTCCACTGCCGTCGCCAGAACTGCCGCCGCAGCCGGGCGACCAGTGCATGTTGCCCTGCGCGTCGCGATAGCCTTGCGCCTCGCAGCTGTAGCCCTGCACGGCGGGCACCTGCGCGCGCGCGACCGAGGCTGCGCTCGCCAGGGCACAACCCCACACCAGCACCATCCATCCCCTCATCCTCGCAGGATACGCGAACGCGCTACCGGAAGCAGCTCCCGGCGCGCTCGGCCAGCCGGCGGCGAGGCGTCAATCGAGGTCCAGCAGCGAGCCACGGGTCGGCTCCGGCTCGGGGTCGTCGGGGGGCGGGGCGATGAGGCCGAGGCGCTCGGTGAAGGTGCCGTGGGCGAGCAGCGCGGGGGTGTGGCTGAGCTGCTCGAGATCGATGGCGGCCTGGGCCCAGCGCTGGCGGTCGGGCTGGGCCAGGGCGCGGCTGCGCGCGGCCTGGGTCGCGGCGGGCAGGCGGGCGGCGGCGACGTCCTGGGTGACCACGAAGAGGCGGGCGCGCAGGTCGGTGCGCAGCGCCAGCACGCGGTCGGCGGCGTCCAGCACGTCGGCGGTGACGGCGGCGCCGGTGGCGGCATCGACGCGGCCGAGCGCGGCGGCGACCCGCGAGCGCAGCAGCGGCAGGTCATGCTGGTACGACAGCACGGTCGACTTGAGCAGGGTGCGCAGCTGCGGCGGCAGCGGCGCGCTGGCCAGCACGTGGGTCAGGCGGATCCCCATGGCCTTCTGTGCGAAGGCGTCGATGGTCGGCAGCACGTCGCGCAGCGCGTCGAGCTGCTGCCCGAGGTCGCCGAGGGTCGCCGGCGCCGACTCGGCCACCTCGGCGGCCAGCGCCGCGAACAGCGGCCCGGCGTCGAGGCCCTCGAGCTGACGCAGGTGCTGCACCTCGTCGAGCGAGCGCAGCGCGCGGAATGGGGCGGTCATGGCTGCATTGTGTCAGGTGTCGCGCTCGCGAGCGGTGGAGGTTGCCTGGGGGGCAACCGGTGGGTAGCCCGCCGCGCCACCGGCGCGACCGTGACGGGCCAGAACTCGGGGAGTTGGGACGCGCACGCGGGTTGCACTATGGTGAAGCCACGGAGGTCATGATGACGAGACGCGGAGCGGTGGCAGTGGCGCTGGTGGCGATGCTGGGTGTGGTCGGGTGCGGCAAGAAGAAGGGCGGCGGTGGCGGTGGCGGCGGCGGCGGTGGCGGCAAGGCCATCGACAAGGCCAAGGCGGAGGCCATCGCGAACCTGCCGGTGCCCGGCTACGTGGTCGGCATGCACCAGGCGCAGGGGGACAGCGCGGTGGTCACGGTGGAGATGGAGAAGCCGCTGCCCAGCGGCGCCAAGATCGGCGCCATGATCACCATCGGGCCGTGCGCGTTCTGCCAGAAGATGGTCCTGGCGGACTGGCAGAAGAACGAGAACCTCAAGTCGATGCTGCCGCGGGTGCACATCGACAACCCGGCCGCGGTGTGGGACGTCGGCGAGATCGATCTGGGCGGCAAGAAGGGGATCTACACTTACTCGCTCAGCCTGATCGACAACGCCAGCTCCAACGGGCTGACCGTCTACTACAACGACGGCACCAACAACATCATGATGATGATGTACGCCCACAACGGCCCCTCGGCGACCAAGCCCGAGGACCTCACCGCGTGGGCCAGCAAGGACGACTTCATCGCCGCCGCCAAGCAGCTGTTCGCCCCCTACGCCAGCAACTTCTAGCCTCAGCGCGCGCCGGCCAGGTCGATGAAGCCGCGCAGCCAGATCAGGTTGACCTGGTGGCTGGCGGGTAGCGGGGTCGCGGTGGTGGTCTCGAGGGCGGCGGTGTAGGGCACGCCGGCGCGGTGCAGCCAGTCGGTGATGCTGCCGTCGTGCAGCGCGATGAGGCCCAGCTCGTCGGTGCGCACGCCGTCGTCGACGATCGAGCTCAGCGCCACCGGGACGTGGGCGGCGCTGGCGCTGAGCAGGGGGCGCAGCGGGGCGCGGTCGCCGAACGAGTAGGCGTAGGTCAGGGGCACCGTGAGGTAGGGATCCTGGTGCAGATCGAGGGCGGCGTCGGGGCGCGGCTGGCGCTCGAGGTCCGTGCGCAGGGCGATGGTCTCCTTGGGGCCGCCGCGGAACAGGGCGTGGCGCAGGAAGGGCTGGCCGGGCTCGAGCACGTCGACCCAGACGCCGTTGCGCAGCTCGTAGCGCAGGAAGTCGTTGTTGGGCGACTCGTCGCTGGCGTTGTAGCGCGTGTGCGCGGCGAAGCCCGACGGGTTGATGCAGGGATAGATGGTGAGGCCGACGTCGCGCGCGCGGGCGTGGGCGCAGAGCTCGGGCAGGTGCTGCGCCAGGGTCAGCGGGCCGGCGATCTCGTTGCCGTGGAAGCCGGCGGTGATGAGGAGGCGGTGGCGCCCCGGCGTGGTGATGCGCCACAGCGGGTAGACCACGCCGGCCTCGGTGACCTCGGCGTGGCGCTCGATGGTGGCGACGCCCTGGTGCGCGAGCAGCGTGGCGGTGAAGTCGGCGTACCGGCTCATGGCGGGGCGGCCGGGGGGTAGTAGCAGGCGCGCGTGGTGGCGTGATCGGTGAAGGTGGGGGCGCCGGCGCTGGCGCCGGCGATGAAGCCGAGGCGGTGCACGGTCTCCTGATCGGGCTGCTTGCGCACCGAGCAGTGATCGATGACGTCCCAGCTGCCCAGCACGCGCGGCGCGCCGGGCGCGACCTGCAGCAGCGTCGCGGTCTGCAGCTGCGAGGTCTCGGGGCGAAAGATCGAGGCCGTCAGCAGCAGCTCGGCGCGGCCGTCGAGGTCGACATCGACGGCGGCCAGCACGCCGTCGGCGATCGGGGTCGCGGGCATCACGGCGTCGACCTCGACGCGCTCGCCCTCGAGCACGAGCAGGCGCCGGGTGCGCGGCTGGCCGACGCCGGTGAGGCAGTAGTCGATGAAGAAGGCCGACTGCTGCGCGCCGGGGCGGGTGAAGGCGCCGCGCACGACGGAGAGGCCGGGCAGCAGGCGGCCGCCCAGGCGCGACTTCGCCGGGGTGCCGGGCAGGTTGGGATCGCACACCGTGCCTGGCTGCGCGTGCGGGTGGGGGAAGCGCGCCAGCAGGGCGTCGGCCTCGTCGCGCGCGGGCTCGTGGGTGCGCCAGGCGTCGGGGGCGCCGAAGTCGTACAGCAGCTGCTCGGTGCCGGGGGGGACGGTCGGGGGCGCGGGGCTCGGGCTGGCGCTCGGCGCGGCGGGCCGGGCCGCCTGGCGCGGCGTGCGGGTGCAGGCGACCAGCGCCAGCAGCACCAGCAGCTGCAGGGTCAGGGCGAGCCAGGTGCGGAGCTGCGCAGGGCGAGGCACCCGCGCAGTATCGCAGACCAAGGCTGACAGCGGGCGCTGCTGCGGCGACGCCTCAGGGCCGGCGGCGCCACACCGTGGCCAGCCAGGGCTGCTGCGCGCACGGCCGGCCGGGCGGGCGGTAGTAGTGCTCGAGCTCGTCGAAGCCGGCGGCGGTCACCACGGCGCGCCAGCTCTCCAGCGAGTGGAAGGCGCCGTAGCGCGCGCCCACGAAGCCCTCGCTGCCGTCGCCGTGCGGGTTGGAGCAGAACAGCACGCCCCGCGGCAGCAGCGTCGCGTGCAGCTCGGCGAGCACGCGTGGCAGCTCCTGGGTGGGCACATGGAACAGCGAGGCGTTGGCAAATACGCCGTCGAAGCGCCGGCGGCAGCGCCAGGGCCAGGAAGTCCTGGTGCAGGACCTCGCAGCCGGTGGTCGCGCGCGCCATGTCGACGAAGCGCGCCGCCCCGTCGAGGCCGATGGCCTGGTGCCCGAGCGAGCTGAAATAGGCCAGATCGCGCCCCGGCCCGCAGCCGAAGTCGAGCAGCCGGAGCGGCGCAACCGCCTCGATGGCCCCGAGCAGCGCGGCGCGGTTCTGCGACACGTCATGGTCCCAGGTGCCGGCGCGGAACGACTCCGCCGCGTCGTCATAGTCCGCCAGCGTGCGGCGGGTCAGCGTGCTGAGGTCGCGCGGGGTCAGGGCCATGGCGTCACTTGAAGATGTCTTCCGCCCAGTACGACGGGATGTGCGGCCGGCCGGTGACCATGCGGGTGCGCTCCTCGTACTTGCTGTGGACGACCCCGGCGAGCTGGCTGGGCACCGAGATGCAGTGGCCGGCGCGCGCGTGGGCGGCGGCCTCGCCGAGCGTGCTGCACAGGTGGACCTGCTGCTTGCACTCGGCGCAGTCGCGCACCCGCGCATCGCCGGTGGGCACGAGCTCTTGCCACAGGCGCGGACACTCGTAGGCGAAGCGGACGGTGCCCGGCGGCGCCTGTACACAGTTGAGCGTCCAGGCGTGGCTGCTGACGCACCTCCACCACAGTTCCTCGACCTCGGCGACCAGCGCCAGCAGGCGGGCGCGCCTGACCGGGGCGTCGGCAGGCGCGACCGGGGCCGACAGCTGCTCGGCCAGCACCAGCAGCTCGCCCCGCGGGTCACCGCGCCCGACCAGGAAGTCCCGATAGGCCGCGCGCTGGGCGTCGGTCGCCGGCCGCCCCGAGAAGAAGGGACGCACGAAGGGCCCTTCCTCGGGATCGCCGACCAGCTCGGTGATTGACCGCATGGGCCCAGCATAGCCGGGCCGGGGGCGCGGCGCTGCTGGCAGCCTCAGCGCACGATCTTGAAGTTGAAGCTGGGGCTGCCCAGGGCGCCCCACAGGCGGATCCACAGCGGCAGGATCGACTCGGTGCCGCGCGCGGTGGTGATGTCGCCGAGGTCGTGGATGGTCTTCCAGCCGAACGACTGCAGGAGCTCCTTGACCTTGCCCTTGGCGCCGGCGTCGTTGCCGCTCATGAACAGGTCGTGGTCGCCGCCGCCCAGGCTGCCGGGGGCCACCATCAGCTGGGCGTTCAGGGTGTTCAGGGTCTTGACCACGTGGGTCTTCGGGAAGGCGCGCTGCAGCTGCTCGCCCAGCGAGTCGGTGTTGGACACGAACAGCGTCGGCGGCATGCCCTTGGAGAAGTCGAGCGGGTTCGAGATGTCGATGAGGACCTTGCCCGCGAGGTTGGCCTCGCCGGCCGCCTTCAGGGCCTCGAGCGAGCCGCCGCCCGAGGTGCAGTTGAAGAGCAGCTCGCCGAAGCTGGCGGCGTCCGCGAAGCTGCCCTGCGAGGCCCTGGCGCCGCTGCGCGCCACCCAGGCGGCGGCCTTCTCGTTGCGCGCGTCGCGGGCGCCCATCTTGACCTCGTGGCCCAGGGCGACCAGCTTGCTGGCGATGGCGTCTCCGACGGTTCCGGTCCCGAGCACTCCAAAACGCATGATGTGACTCCTGGCTGGTGTGTGAGGCCATGGTGCACCCGGGGCCTTCATTCAGCACATCGATGTGTGGCATCATTGTCATTCACACGATGAATCTGGCCGGCATCGATCTGAACCTGCTGGTGGTGCTGGAGGCGCTGCTGGCCGAGGCCAGCGTGACCCGCGCGGCGCGGCGGGTCGGCCTCAGCCAGCCGGCCACCAGCCACGCCCTGGGGCGGCTGCGCGCGCTGCTCGGGGACGCCCTGTTCGTGCGCACGCCGCAGGGGCTGCGCACCACGCCGCGCGCCGAGGAGCTGCGCGCGCCGCTGGCCGCCGCGCTGGAGGCGGTGCGCCGCACCCTGGCCGGGCCGGCGCCGTTCGACCCGCGCACCAGCACGCGCACCTTCACGCTGGCGTGCGCGGACCTGGCCGCGTTCGTGCTGCTGCCCCCGCTGCTGGCGCGGCTGGCCGAGGCCGGGCCCGAGGTCAACGTGGTGCTGCGCCCGGTGGCGGTGGCCGACGTGGCGCGGCAGCTCGGCGACGGCGAGCTGGATCTGTTCCTGGGCACCGCCGACCGCGCCTTCGACGCCCTGCACGCCCAGCCGCTGTTTCGCGAGCGCTTCCTCACCCTGGTGCGCAAGGGCCACCCGGCCACACGCCGCCGCCTCGACCTCGACGCCTTCTGCGCGGTGCCCCACCTGCTGGTGGCGCCGCGCGGCACGCCGGGCAGCTACGTCGACAGCCGCCTGGCCGAGCTGGGGCGCAGCCGCCGCGTGGTGCTGACGCTGCCGCAGTTCCTGGTCGCGCCGCACGTGGTGGCCGCGACCGACCTGGCCTGGGTGGCGCCCGAGCGCATGGTGAAGAGCTACTCGGGGTCGCTGCCGGTGGTGGCGCGCCCGGTGCCCTTCGAGCTCGACGGCTTCGGCATCGTGGCCTACTGGCACGAGCGCGAGCACAAGGACGCGGCGCACCGCTGGTTCAGGGCCACGCTGGCGGGGCTCGCGCGCGAGGTCTAGCGGCGGCCCCGTCGTGCTAGCCTGGAGTGATGGGCTATCTGGGTGGCGGCAAGCGAGGCGGATCCGACCAGGCCGAGGGCAGCGGCGGCGACACCGCTGGCAAGCCTGGCGCGCGCACGCTGACCGACGGGCTGGTGCAGCGCAAGGCCGGCGCCGAGGCGCCCTCGGGGCCCGAGGTCCACCAGGCCGCGGCGCACGGGCTGAGCGGGCCGACCCAGGAGCTGCCCTTCAAGGCGCAAATCCAGGAGTCGTTCGGCAGCCACGACGTGTCGGGGATCGCGGCGCACGTCGGGGGCGCGGCCACCGAGGGCGCGCAGGCCATGGGCGCGCAGGCCTTCGCCAGCGGCGACGCCATCGCCTTCGGCGCCGAGCCCGATCTGCACACCGCGGCGCACGAGGCCGCGCACGTGGTGCAGCAGCGCGGCGGCGTCCAGCTCAAGGGTGGTGTGGGGGCCGCCGGGGACGCCTACGAGCGCCACGCCGACGCGGTCGCCGACACCGTGGTGCGCGGCGAGTCGGCCGAGGCGCTGCTATCCACCATGGCGCCCGCGGGCGCTGCTGGCGCCGGCGCCGGCGTGCAGCGCCAGGTCCAGCGCCGCGAGGACATGGATCTGGAGGCCCAGGAGACCATGGGCGACCTGCGCCGGCAGGCCGACAACCTGATCAGCCGCTACGGCAACAACCCCGACATGCTGGCCATCACGCTGCTGGCGGACATCAGCGACTGGGACCACGCGCAGCTGCTCTATCACGTCGTCAACCAGATCTCGGCCAAGGGGCCGCTGGTGGCGGCCATGGCGCGCCAGCTGCCCGAACCCCGCATCACCGCGCTGCGCACCAACAGCACCAGCCACCAGGTCCTGATGTTCCTGACCCGGGCGCTGCGCGACGCCAACCAGGTCGCCGAGTACGAGCGCATCACGAGCCTGATGGTGTCGCCCGAGCACGCGCACCTGGGCGGTGAGTCGGCCGGCAGGAGCCCGGCGGTGCAGGGCGCGCTGGCGCCGCACGGGGCCTCCCAGCAGTCGGTCACCCAGGGCGTCGGCCCCATCGTGTACGACTACTACTGGATCGTCATGGACACCATGCCGGCGACGACCACGCCGGAGGCCTACCTGGGCGAGATGGGCACCGATCTGAACCGCGCGGTGGCCAACGATCGCTTCAACACCATCAACACCTTCCGGCGCACCAGCGCCGACCAGGCCCGCGGCGCGCCGCGCATCGGCGACGTCTACGACATCGACATCATGGGCCCCGACAATGGCTCGGTCATGCTGATCGAGCAGGCGCCGAACCACTTCATCTTCCAGACCGTGACCACACTGCAGACCGGCGGCCATCCCGAGAACGGCTCGCGCGAGTTCGGGTTCCAGCGCGAGGACGGCGGCGCGGTGAAGTGGTACACCCGCGGCGTGTCGCGCCCCGGCAGCGAGGCCGCCGGGATCGTGGGCCGCCCCATCCAGGAGGCCGGCTGGACCGCGATGGTGACCGGCATCGGTAACGCGCTGGCGGGTCGTGGCGGTCGCCTGCGCCCGGGCTCGTTCGGGCACTGGATCCGCACCGGCTGAGCTGTGCGCGACGGGGCGACCGGGCGGGGCAAGGATCCTTGCAGGTGCACGGCGTGGGCCGAGGTCGCTAGCCTGGAGCCATGTGTGAGCGGAGCGGGATGTGGACGAGGAGCCTGGCGGCGCTGGCAGCGCTGGCAGCGCTGGCGGGGCTGGCGGGCTGTTCGGAGTCAGGCGCGGATCCAGCCATGGTGGCGGAGGCGCCGTCGCTGTCGTGTCTCGAGATCCTGCAGTGCATCGTCGACTGTCCCGATGGCGATGACGCCTGTCCCGATGCGTGTGGCGAGCGCGGCACGCCGCAGGGTCAGGCCGACATCCTCAGCTTCGCGACCTGCATCAACGACCAGGGCTGCACCGAGGCCACCTGCGTGCAGGACATGTGCGCGGTGTCCCTGGCGGCCTGCGTGGGCTCCAGCGCCCCGGTCAGCACCGGCGAGCCGCTGGCCGGGACCGCGCCGCAGGGCAGCGTGCCGGCCGACCTGGTGGGCTCATGGGCGGGGGCGCGCAACGGGTCGACCGAGCGGCTGATCTTCAATGCCGATGGCTCGGGAGAGTGGCACTCGACGATCTCGTGGCGGCAGTATGCCTGTTTCTCGTTCACGCGACTGGTGCGCAAGGGCAGCTTCGTGGTCGAGGACCGCATGATGACGCTGTACGCCACCAGCGTGGTGCAGACCGTGCGCGAGTGCAGCCCGCCCGAGGAGAACACGGTGCAACCAGCGACCACGGAACACCTGCGCTGGAGCCGCGACCAGACCGACCCCAACACGCTCTTCGTGGTCGATAACGCCTGCGCCGCCATGTACCCGCAGAACCAGAACGAGTGTCTGGGCTGCCCGATCAACCTGTACTGCACCTACCGGGTCACGCGCGAGTAGCGGCGGATCGCGCAGCGGGCGCGGGGCCCGCGCGGCGCCTCGCACGGATTGCGGAGAAACCAGCGCAGATCGACGCCCCGGGCGCTGTGGTTCTGGCGCGCCACTCGCATGCACCTTGCTGCATGAGGGCTACACATGTCGGGTTGTGGGTGGTGCCGCTGGTGCTCGCTGCCTGTGGGGAGCGGGGCGCCACGCCGCCTGGGGTGGAGAGCCGGGTCCAGCTGCTCGGGTTCGAGAGCTGCGACGCGCTCGAGGGCTACATCGAGGACAGTGTGACGCAGGACATGGAGAGCTACCTGCGCCGCATCCGGGACGGCGAGTGGGGCTGGGTGCGTGGGGCCGAGGACGCCGCGCCCAACGCCGCGGCGATGCCGGGCTCGAGCGCTGCGCCCGCGGCGTACACCACGACCAACACGCAGGTGGCCGGCGTCGACGAGGCCGACTTCGTGAAGAACGACGGCACCCGGATCTTCGTGCTGTCCGGCCACCGGCTGCTCGCGACCCGGAGCTGGCCGCCGCAGTCGCTGGCGCTGGCGGGGAGCCTGGAGATCGAGGGCTGGCCGCGCGAGATGTATCTCGACGAACAGGATCGGGTGGTGGTGATCTCGCAGGTCGAGGCCAGCACCGAGCCGGGCCCCGGCGGCGCACGCGAGTGCGGGTTCGCCGAGTGCTACTGGTACTGGTCGGGCACCACCAAGCTGACCGTGGTCGATGTCAGCAACCTGGCGGCGCCGGCGGTGCTCGACGAGGTCTATCTGCCGGGCTCCTATGACGGGTCGCGGCGCATCGGCACCTCGGTGCGCGTCGTGCTGTCGGACTGGTTCCGCTATCCAGCCGGCCTGCGCTACTACCCCGAGTACGATCCCGCCGATCCCGACAAGTACCAGAACAAGGCGCTGCTGGCGGCGGCCCTGGAGCTCTTGCGCCGCGACAACGAGCGGCTGATCCGCGCCCAGCGCCTGGAGGACTGGCTGGCCAAGGGGCGGCGGCGGCTGCGCGACGGCCGCCTGGTGGATGTCTCGTATGCGTGCACCGACTTCGCGCGCGCCTCGAGCCCGGTGCGGCCAGGCGTGGTGACCATCGCCACGCTCGACCTCGCCGACCTGGGCAAGCCGCCGGCGCGGACCTCGCTCATCGCCGAGCCGGGCGAGCTCTACGCGACCACGCAGTCGCTGTACATCGCCAGTCAGCACTGGTGGTGGTGGCCAGCGCTCGGCCAGAGCGACTGGACCTATGTGCACAAGTTCGACATCAGCAGCCCGAGCGGCGCGGTGCACGTGGCGTCGGGCAGCGTGGCGGGCCACATCGTCGACCAGTTCTCGCTCGACGAGCACGACGGCTATCTGCGCATGGCGACCACCACCGCGACCCGGGTCGCGGATCCGAACCTGCCCTGGGGCCGCCTGGAGACCGCCAATCGCATCTCGGTGCTGGCCGAGTCGGGCGGCGCGCTGACGCTGGTCGGCCAGACACCTCCGCTGGCGGCGGGCGAGCGCATCTTCAGCTCGCGCTTCCTGGGCGACAAGGGCTACCTGGTGACCTTCCGGCAGGTCGACCCGTTCTTCACCTTCGATCTCAGCGATCCGCGCCAGCCGCGTGCGGTCGGCGAGCTGAAGGTGCCAGGCTTCTCGACCTACCTGCACCCCATCGACGACGACCACCTGCTGACCATCGGCGTCTACCAGCCCGAGCCCGACCAGAACGGCAACGTCGACTGGCAGCAGCGCAGGATGAAGCTGTCGCTGTTCGACGTCTCGGACTTCGCTCACCCGGTCGAGCGCGCCACCCAGCTGGTTGGCACCGCCTACGGCTGGTCGGAGGCGGCCTACGAGCACAAGGCCTTCAACTGGTTCGCGGACAAGCAGCTGCTGGCGATCCCGTTCAGCGACTATGCGCGCAGCGGGGGTGTCAACTACTGGGACAGCTTCGTCTCGGAGCTGCGCGTCTTCCACGTCGATGCCGCCACGGGGATCACGCCGCGCGGCGCGCTGTCGATGCACGACGTCTACCTGGCCGGGGGCGCGCACGACTGGCGCTGGTGGTACTCCCCGTTCGTGCGCCGCAGCGTGATGGCCAGCGACGCCGACGGCCACACCTTCGTGTACGCCATCGCCGACGCCGGCCTCCGCGTGGCCGATCTGGCCGCGATCACCCAGCCGCTGGCGACCGTGCTGTTCCCGCAGCAGAGCGAGTGAGAGGGCCGCTCAGCGAATGGTCTGGCCGACCCGGCCCCAGCGGGTCTTGCCATTGCCGCTCGAGAACCAGATGTAGATGGCGGTGCCCCTGATGTTGGCGCGCGGCACGGCGCCCCAGTAGCGCGAGTCGTGGCTGGCCTCGCGGTTGTCCCCCAGCACGAAGTACGAGTTGGCGGGGACCACGTAGGGCGGCTGGCCCGGCAGGGGGAAGGTGGAGGCCGTGGTGGGGTCGCGCGCGGGCACGTGCGCGACGGCGTGGCGCCGGCCGCCCAGGGTCTGCGCCGCGCAGCGGGCGTGCTGCTCGGTCCAGGTGGCCTCCTCGGCTCGGTAGTCGGGGAAGACACAGTCATGGCTGGCCGACTCCGCGACCTCGGCACCATTGACCAGCAGGGTGCCGCCCCGGATCTCGATGCGGTCACCGGCGACACCGACGACGCGCTTGACGAAGTCCTGGCGAGGATTCTCGGGATAGCGAAAGACGATGACGTCGCCGCGCGCCGGGTCGCGCCTGAACTTGGCCACCAGGATGTTGTCGCCAGGCACCAGCGTCGGCGCCATTCCACCGGAGGGGATCCGGAAGGCCTGCATGTAGTAGGTGATGAGCACGAAGCGCAGCCCGAGCAACAGGACCACCAGGCCGCCCGCCGCAGCGGCCAGGGCCAGCACCTCGGGGCGCCGCCCGGGGCGGATGAAGAACAGCTCGCCGGCGATGGCCAGATACAGGACCAGGCTGCCGAACAGCCCGATGTTGTGGGTCCAGGGCACCGACAGGATCCCCGCGCACAGGATGGCGACCAGCACCGCGCCGCGGCGCCAGCGGCCGTGCAGCACATGGCCGCCTCCGACCAGCACCAGCGAGACCGCGAAGGCGAGCGCACGACTGCCCGTGGTCGTCGGCGCAGGGTTCGGCGGTGCCGCGGTCGTGGCCGGAGTCGACGTCATGTGGGGGACACTACTGCTGAAGCGCGGCGCGACCCAAGCCTCGAGTCGGGCCGGATCGGTCAGTGCGCCAGGCGGGTCGGGCGGGCGTGGGTCGTGGTGTCGCTGCGCGGGGTCGGCTTGGGCCACGGCTTGGTCGAGAACACGAAGCCGGTCAGCCAGGTGGCGAGGAAGCCCAGGGCCAGCGGCAGCCAGGTGCCGGTGACGCTGGTGAACATCGCGAGGTCGCGCTGGACCAGGCCGGCGACGATGGCGGCGTCGAGCAGCAGCACGAGGGCGGTCCAGGTCAGCGCGGTGGGCAGCGGGTCGCGCGCGTTGCGGTCCTGGAAGTAGCGCACCGCGAGGATGGTGAAGATCAGCGGCGCCAGCACGGCATGCGCGGCGATGGCGACGCCGGTGGAGGTCAGGCGCAGAAGGCCCGCCATGGTGGCCGCGCACAGCGCCCAGGCGGCGACGCCGTGGGCCAGCAGGCGGGGCAGCGAGCGGCCCGGGGGCTCGTGGGCGACGCCGGGGCGAGCGTCGGGGATGACGTGCGCCACGTCGGTGGCCCAGGTGCGGATGCGCTCCGGGTTGCGCCAGTCGCCGCTGTGCTCCCTGGCCATTGCGGCGGCCGGGAAGCCGCGGGCGTCGGCGGGCAGGCGACCGCCGAAGGTGGTGTGGCCGCGCGCGCCGATGCGCTCGATCAGGGCGGCGACCTGGTTCGGCGTGGGCAGCGTGCGCCGATCGGCCGAGTCGTCGAGCGGGCCGCTGGAGAACAGCCACACCGGGATGCGGCGCAGCGCGGCGACGTTGCGCATCACCAGGCGGCGCGCGTCGTGGTGCCAGCGGTTGGCGTACAGGGCGCCGCCGATGATGGCGGCGTCATGGCGGCCGAGCTCGCGCACCTCGGAGGCGGGCTGCGCGACCACGTCGAAGCCCTCGTGCTCGAGGACCTCGGCGATGATCCTGGCGATGCCCTCGGTGCCACCGAGCTTGCTGCCCCAGGTCACCAGGACGCGCTGACGACGGGGCGCTCCTGCCACTGCATGTGATGGGTCCATGCCGCTGGTGATTGCATCGGCTGCGCCAGCGCGGGTGTGGCGCGATGCGTCGCAAACCTGCGTTTCGTCGCGGTGTGCAGCGGCGGCGCGCGCAACCGTGTGTGAAGCGGCGTCGAAACGCGCAGATTCTTCACGCCGTCGAGCGGCGCGGCGCGGTCGAAGATGGAGTCGGCTACTGGTAGTCGAACGTGGCGTGGAGGCCGAAGTGGTCCGACGCGAACAGCTCGGGGTCGCCCCCGACGCAGCGATCGCCGAACAGGCGGATCGACGTCGGGAGCAGCCCACCACGGGCAAAGACGCGGTCGATGCGCTTGCGGGTGACCTTCTCCTTGACCTGCCAGCGCATCAGGTTGACGTCGGTGTCGACGGTGTAGCCGGGCTCGCCAGGGTGGAGCACCGACCAGACGTCGCGGAAGGCGGGGTCGAGGCTGGAGGTCTCGGGCTCGGCGGCGTCGGCGAAGTTCATGTCGCCGACCAGGAGGCAGCGGGGCTGGCGCCGCGCGAGGTGCCGGCACACGATGCCCAGCTGCTGCGCCCGCAGGGCCGCGTTGTCCTGGCTCTCGAGGTGCGCGGTGGCAAAGCTGACCGGCGCGTCGGGGCCGGCGACATCGGCGACCAGCAGGCTGCGGCCCATCTGGGTCGGCAGCGGGTGCAGCTCGACGCTGTGCAGGGGATGCCGGGACAAGATGAGGACGCCGTAGTCGCCCAGCGTCGAGCCGTCGGGATCCGACAGGTGGTAGTCGCGCAGCCAGGGCGCCGCCCGCAGGTGCTCGAACAGCTCGGGGGTGACCTCCTGCAGCGCGATGAGGTCGGCGTCGGCGCGGTAGCAGCGCTCGACCAGGGCTGGGCAGCGCTCGTCGAAGCGATGGCCGCCGAACCAGACATTCCAGGTCAGCACGCTCAGCATGGCGCCATGGTAGCGGGTCGCCGGTTTGACGGGGGCGCGAGGGATCGACACACTGCGGTCATGTGGCTGGTCTCGACTGCGGCGTACTGGTCGTCGCTCGCTGTGGTGGGTTACACGTATGCGGGCTATCCAGCCGCGATCACCGCGCTGGGCAAGCTGCGGCGCCGCCCGGTGGCGGCCGACCCGGGCTTCGAGCCGCGGCTGGCCATCGTGATGGCGGCGCACAACGAGGCCGCCCGCATCGGGGCCAAGCTCGACAACCTGCTGGCGCTGGACTACCCGGCGGCGCGGCGGCAGATCGTGGTCATCAGCGACGGCTCGACGGACGGCACCGACGGGATCGTGCGCGGGTACGCCGACCGCGGCGTCGAGCTGATCCGGGTCGAGCGCGCCTCCGGCAAGCCCAACGCGCTCAACCTGGGCGTGGCGGCGGTGCGGCCCGAGGCCGAGGTCATCGTGTTCTGCGACGCGCGCCAGCGCATCGACGCGGGCGCGCTGCGGGCGCTGGTGGCGCCGCTGGCCGACCCCGACGTGGGCGCGGTGTCGGGCGAGCTGTTCATGGAGGGCGAGGCCGGCCCCGGGCTGTACTGGCGCTACGAGAAGCTGATCCGCGCCGCCGAGAGCCAGGTCGACTCGGTGGTCGGCGCCACCGGCGCGCTGTACGCGATCCGGCGCGCGCTGTACCGGCAGCTGCCGCCGGAGACGCTGCTCGACGACGTCTTCACGCCGATGCAGATCGCGATGCAGGGCTTCCGCGTGCTGTTCGAGCCGGCGGCCAAGGTGTACGACCAGGAGGCCTCGGTGCAAGGCGAGTTCGCGCGCAAGGCGCGCACGCTGGCGGGGAACTACCAGCTGCTGCGCCAGCTGCCGGCGCTGCTCGATCCGCGCAAGAACCGCCTGCTGCCGCAGCTGGCGTCGCACAAGCTGATGCGCCTGGCCTGCCCGTTCGCGCTGGGCACGCTGCTGGTGTCCAACGTCTACCTGGTGGCGACCTTCGCGCCGGGCTGGCCGCTGTACGCGGCGACGCTGGCCGGGCAGCTGGCCGGCTACGGCCTGGCGCTGAGCGGCGCCCTGCGCGGCAAGCGCGCCGGCAAGCTGGCGCGCACCAGCTGGACCTTCGTGGCGCTGAACGCCGCCGCGGTCGAGGGGCTGCGCCGCTATCTCAAGGGCGACTTCGCGTGGACGTCGGGGCGGTAGCGGGCCCGGGCCGTCAGCGCGGGCGGGCGTCCCAGGCGGCGCGCGCGGCCAGGCCGAGGTTCTCCAGGCCGGGGATGATGACCTCGTCGAGGGTGGCGTAGAACAGCGCGCGGGCCTCGGGGCCGCTGCACAGGCCGAGGGCGGGGCCGCCGCTGGGGCTGCAGGCGTCGGCGGGCAGGTGGGCCAGCTCGTGGCGCTCGAGGTGCGCGAAGGCGACCGCGAGGTAGCGCTCCAGGCGGGTGCGCGCGGCGGCGTCGAGGCCGGCGATGCGCGGCGCGACGGTGGTCCAGCCGAAGCGGGCGTGGCCGATCTCCTCGGACCAGATCCCGGTCAAGAGCTCGCGCAGCGGGCCCTCGGGCATCTCCTCGCGCTCGGCGCCGATGAGCGCGACCGCGATGGTCTCGCTGAGGCACGACACCGAGACCAGGTTGCGCAGCGCGGCCTCGACGGGGTCGCCAGCGTCGGCGTGCTCGGGCAGCACCTCGCGCGGCAGCGCCGGGGCGCGGGCCTCGCCGCCCAGGGCCTCGACCACGGCGCCGCACAGGGCGCCATGCTTGCGCTCCTCGGCGGCGAAGCCGCGGCAGGTGGCCACGGTGTCGGCGTCGAAGCCGGCCCCGGCCAGCTGCACCGCCAGCGCCTCGAAGACGCGCGCCGAGCCGTGCTCGTTGACCATGCGCCCGCGCCAGGTCTCGATCGCCGGCCCACGCAGCGTGCCGACGTCGCCGAGCGCGCTGGCCAGCGGCGGCATGGCCGCGCGCGCCTCGCTGCGCAGGTCGAGCAGCTCGGGTGCGCTGCTCATGCCGGCATCGCCGGCGGCATGGGCGGGCCCCACGGCGTGCAGTGCGCGCCGTCGAACTTGGCCGAGCAGCAGCCCAGCGTACGGTAGTCCTGGTCGCCCAGCGTGCCGGCGTGGCGCTCGCAGCACGACACCAGCGCGGCGGTGCTGACCTCGGTCTCCTTGCGCGGGGTCGGGTTCTGCGGCTGGTACCAGTTGTCGTCGCCGTTGGGATAGGCCGCGGTCAGCGCCGTGCGGCACTCGGCCTCGGTGCTGGGGTCGGCCGCGGCCACGGACACCGAGGGTGTCGGGCTGGGCTTGGAGCTGTGCGGGGCGCCGCCGCTGCCGCTCGAGCCGCAGCCTGCCGCCAGCGTCCCCATCAACGTCACCCGCAGCGTCGCGCTGAGCGCCCTCTGGTGTGCAGCCTTGAGCTTGAACACGTCGTCGCCTCCCCGGGTGAAGCGCCATGGTAGCAGCGACGGGCCGGGGCGGACAACGAGCGCGGGCGTCGCGGCCTGAGGTAAGCTGGCGTCACATGCGACGCGCGTGGCTGGGTCTCGTGCTGGTGGTGGCGGGGTGTGGGTCGTCGGGTGGCGATGACGATGTCGGCGTCGATGCCGCGCTGCTCGGTGATGGTGGGCCGACGGTCGACGCCGCGGTGACGACCGACGGGTCGACCAGCGCCACGGATGG
This sequence comes from Polyangia bacterium, assembly GCA_044229835.1. Lineage (GTDB taxonomy): Bacteria > Myxococcota_A > Polyangia > Haliangiales > JADYYK01 > JADYYK01. The sequence continues at coordinate 74,855 of JBGASF010000004.1, forward strand.
CGCCAGCGCCGACGCGGCGACCGGGTTTCCCAACCTGCCGGGGCCCAAGCTGTTCCGCTTCGGCCACATGCAGGCGACCGGGACCGGGCTGCCCACCATCCCGGACTTCCTGGATGCCTGCGTGACACGCATGCCGGGCGGGACGCCGGTGCAGATGTACGCCGGCACCGCGGGGATCGGGCGCTTCCAGATCGGCGCCTGGCGCGTGCTCGACGTCGGCAACTATGCCCTCAAGGTCATCGCCGCGGGCGGCACCTGCGCCGACGCCAGCGTGTATGACGCCACCTTCCAGCAGCTCAACGACGCGACCTACCGGCGCTATACCTACCTGCTCAAGAACGCGGGCTCGGGGTCGACGGCGTGCGGCAGCATCCAGCGCTCGGGGCCCAGCGACGTGGCCAACCAGGACATCGTCTTCTATTCGGACTGCATCCTGAACGGCGGCCCCACGGTGACGTTCACCGACGGCGCGGGGACGGTCACCTTCCCTGATCCGGTGAGTCGCCCGCTGGCACCGGGGCGCAACGGCACCATCACGATGCACTTCGCCAATGGCTCGCCGCCCGATCTGACGCGCGCCTTCCGCAGCGCGACCGGCCAGGTGTCACTGCACGCCTACGGCGTCCCGGCCGACAACGCCGTCGGCATGCTGCTGTGTGACGACCTGGCGGCGCCGGTGGGCCACCTGTCGGTGTGCAACGCGCAGGTGCGTGTGCCCTGAGCCGCCGATGTGAACGCGGCTCCTCGGCGCCGTGAAGCGCGGTTGACGGTGCGCGGCCAACCACGCGTGGAGATGGAGGCGAGCGCTGGCCCAGTGCTTGCGATGGCAGGCAGGATGCGGACCCTCGCGCTGGCCTGTACGATGACGCTGGCCCTGGTTGGTTGTGGAGACGACGGCGACGGTGCCGTGGTCGACGACGCCGGGCCGGATGCCGCCACCGCGGTCGATGCCGCCGTGCTGGCGGTCGATGCCGGGGCCCCCGACGCTCCCACCTGCAACCCGGCAGCGCCGGTAGGACGCTTCCTGTCGCGCGCCGACAACCCGCGGCTGCGTGCCGGACGCCGTTTCAGCGACGGTCTGCTCGACGTCACCATCGCCGACCCCGACGTGCACTGGGACGCCGGCGCAGGCGCCTTTCGCGCCTACTTCATGGCGGCGCGCGGCGCGACCTTCGCGGGCCCGCTGGTGCAGAGCATCCGGCGCATGGACTCCAGCGATGGGGCCTCCTGGACCCTGGCCGAGACCCCGGCGCTGGTGGCCAGCAGCGACGCCGCGGCCTGGGACCACGCCAACACCGAGACCCCGACCGTGGTCCTCAATCCTGATGCGCCACCCGCACGCCGCTACCTGATGATGTACTCGGGCGCCAGCGCCGCGCTGCCCGGCAAGAGCTTCCCGGCCTACGCCATCGGCGCCGCCTTCTCGGCCGACGGCGTGACCTTCACGCGCGTCAGCGCCAGCGAGTCACCGCACGGCAAGGCCGGGCTGGTCCTGACCGGCGCGCAGATCTACCCCGCCGCGGCCGGCGCCGTGGTCGCCGATCCCGAGCTGGTCTACCGCGATGGCCGCTACCACCTGTGGTTCTCCAGCTTCGCGTGCCGCGCCGCCAGCGCGCCATGCGACACCGTGACCGCGTTCGGCATCGGCCACGCGACGTCGCTCGACGGCGTGACCTGGACCGCCGCGGGGCAGAACCCGATCCCCAGTCTGCTGCGCGAGCCCGGCACGCCGGCCACCGGCGGGCAGCAACCCAGCGTGGTGTGGGACGCGCGGCGCTGTCGCTACGAGCTGTGGCTGACCAGCGACCTCGCCGGCGAGAACGACAACCAGCCCATCGAGTTCAACAACATGGTCGGCGTCTTCCGCGCCAGCAGCGCCGACGGCGTGGCCTGGCAGCTCGACTACAGCGGGGCCCGCGATCTGACCTGGAACCCCGGCGCGCCGGGGCAGCCGCTCGGCCTGCTCACCGGCGCCGACGTCGCCGCGCGCGGTGACCAGCGCATGATGCTGTACGTCGGCTTCGACGACCAGAGCATCCCGCCCGACTTCTACTTGCCCGACCGCACCGCCCTGGGCTTCCGCCCCGGCGTGATGGCGCTCGAGGTGGCGACGCGCGACTGAGCCACCCTCGAACACACGTTGACGCTGGCAGCGACCCAGCGGGGCCTGCTCCTGCAGCGCCTCGCCTCACCACTGGGCGTTCAGGATCGGCAACCCCGCGGCGCCGGGCCAGCCGGTCGGCCTGCTCTGCTCAGCGGTGCCGACCTCGCCGTGCGCGGTGACCAGCGGCTGATGCTGTACGTCGGCTTCGACGACCAGAGCATCCCGGCCGACTTGCCCTGCTCGACCGCGCCGCCCAGGGCTCTCACGGCCCGAGCGCGTCCACCTCGACCTGCCAGCGCCGGTAGGTGTCCACCCGCGCGCGGTCGGTCGGCTGCTCGCGATAGGGCGGATCGGTGACGCTGGGCGCGAGTCGCGTGTCGGCAGCGGCAAACGCCTCGATCACGACCTGCCGCAGCCGAAAGGCCGCGAGCATGACGACGTCGACACGGGCTGGGTCGTTGCGCGCCCGGATGCGCAGCACCAGGGCGGCACTCTTGACGCTCAGCTCGACCAGCCCGTGTTCGAGCAGGTCGAGCATGGCCGGATGGATCACCGGCTCCAGCACCTCGGCAGGCACCGCCACCGTCCTGAGGTCGGTCCCGATGACCCAGTGCACCGGCAGCGGCGGCATCTCCAGCTGCACCTTCGCGATCTGGACCCCGTCGAGACCGACCTGAAACTCCAGCACGGTCGGTACTCCCTGGAAGATGCCGCGAATGACCTCACCGGTATCATTCGAGCCAAGCAGCGTCCGCGCCGCTGCACGCACCTGCTCGGCGGCCTCCACCTCTCGCTTGCGCTGGCGCTCGTCCCGGAGCCACGCGCGGAGCAAGCTCTGCTTCCACCACGTGCGCGCGGTGTACGCGAGCAGCGCGACCATCACCACCCAGAGCAGCACCCCTTCCATCGAGGGAAGCCATAGTCCATCGGGCGACCGAATGCAAAGTCGCCCCTCCTGACGGCTCGGTGGACGGGTCCTTTGCCGCGGGTATCGAGGGCACACCTACGCAGGGCTCGACGTCCTCCTCAAGGAGGGCAACGCGCTCGACGCAAGGTGACGGCGCGCGACCGAGTCAGGGCTCCGCGCGCCAGTCGGCCTCGTCGATGCTGTCGAGGTCGGCGGCGGTCGAGATCTTCTCGCGCATCACGCTGCTGGGCGGCCCCTTGCGGGACAGCCCGCAGTAGGTGGTGCCGATCTGGCGCGCCAGCTGCTTGAACAGGCGCGCGCGCAGCAGGGTGACGTCCATCTGGCCGTCGCGCTGGGCGTCGGCCATGCGCGCCAGCGACAGCAGGATGATGGGGCCCTGGCGCCCCGAGAAGGCGAAGCCGAGCTCGGTGGCCTTCTCGACGCGGATGTCGAGGTGCACCAGCGCCATCACCCAGGCGTCACCCAGCGGGCCGAGGTGCGCGGCCAGGTTGCTGATGGCCTGCTCGACGCGCAGCTGGCGCGTGGCCGGATCCCAGGCCGGGTCGAGCAGGTTGGACGGGAACGCCGGCAGGACCTCGACGCCGAGGCCGTAGGTGTCGTGGAAGTGGCGCGCGACCTCGTCGACGCTGACGCCGATCAGGCGATCCATGCCGACGAAGACCAGGCGGCCCTTGCGCGCGCAGGTGAGCGGCAGCGTGGGCGGCCGTGACGGATACAGCGCGGTCGGCGGCAGCGTGGTGGTGGGGCCCGCCTTGCGCGAGGCGGGGCAGCCAGCCAGGCAGAGGACGAGCGCGGCCACGACCGGGATGAGCCATCGAGACATCCCGCGATGCTAGCGCGGCGGCGCTGGCGCGGGCGGATCTTCTTCGAGACGTCCACGCGCATTCCGGTAGACTGCGGCCGCCCCCGCGCAAGGAACTGGCATGGCGAAGCTGTTCTTCTACTACTCGGCGATGAACGCCGGCAAGACCACCACGCTGCTGCAGAGCGCGTACAACTATCACGAGCGCGGCATGCGCACGCTGATCATGCTGCCCGCGGTCGACACCCGTGGCGGTGACGGCCTGGTGGCCTCGCGCATCGGCCTGCAGGCCAAGGCGCTGCGCTTCCAGCGCCACGAGGATCTGTTCGCCGTGGTCAGCCGCGACATCGAGACCCGCGGCAAGCTCGACTGTGTCTTCGTCGACGAGGCCCAGTTCCTGACCAAGGCCCAGGTCAGCCAGCTCGGCGACGTGGTCGACCGGCTGGACGTGCCGGTGCTGGCCTATGGCCTGCGCACCGACTTCCGCGGCGAGCTGTTCGAGGGCAGCCAGTACCTGCTGGCGTGGTCGGACACCCTGCAGGAGATCAAGACCATCTGCCACACCGGCAAGAAGGCCACCATGGTGGTGCGCGTCGATCAGCATGGCCGCGCCGTCACCGAGGGGCCGCAGGTCGAGATCGGCGGCAACGACCGCTATGTCTCGGTCAGCCGCGCCGAGTACAAGCGCGTGATGGCCGGCGAGACGCACATCGAGCTGCAGCAGCCCATGCTGCCGCTGGGCGAGCCGACCCCCAAGCGTTAGCGGGTCGCTGGCTCGTGCACGCGCCACTGTTCGCGGATGCGACAGCTGTGGCCACCAGGAATCGAGGGGATAGCTGCGGGGGCGGGGCTGGCACAGGAGGTGCTGAAGGCCTTCGCGCGCCCATCCCGGGCGCCGAGCATGGGGGATTCGAAGTGATGATGCGTGCGCTGCGCTGGAGCGGAGTTGGGTCGGCCATGGCGGCCATGATGCTGGTGGGCTGTGCGTCGGAGATGCCCGACAAGGAGCCGATCGGCGACGACACCGCCTTCATCGACGTCAACGGCGGCGCCGCTGACTCGTTCCGCAGCCCGACCCAGAAGGGCACCCTGGCGGTGCCCGGCACGGCGAGCGGCGCGCTGACGCGGACCCAGCAGGTCCACGCCTGGGGCTTCAGCCTGGCGACGTCGACCAAGGTCGGCCTCGAGGCCAGCGCCAGCGATGGCGACACCTACCTCTTCCTGTACCAGCGCTCGGGCTCGCGCTGGAGCCTGCTGCGCTCCAACGACGACTGCGCAAGCGGCACCACCAACTCGTGCCTGCCCACCAGCGCGCTGAACAGCGGCGACTTCCTGGTCGTGGTCTCGAGCTACAGCTTCGTCAGCCGTGGCACCGCGGATCCGCTGAACTACACCCTGCGCGCCACCGTGCCGGTCGTCACCGGCGCGCTGTGCGGCACCCGCGGCGCACAGCCCTGCCCCACCGGCACCTACTGCGACTTCGCCGAGGGCACCATGTGTGGCGCGGCCGACCAGGGCGGCACCTGCCAGCTGCGCCCGCAGGCCTGCACCCAGCAGTACGATCCGTACTGCGGCTGTGACGGCGTCACCTACGGCAACCAGTGCACGGCGGCGGCGGCGGGCGTGGACACGGTCTACCGCGGCGCGTGCCGGGGCAGCGAGGGCTCGACCTGCGGCGGGATCGCGTCGCTGACCTGCAACACCGGCCTGGTGTGTGACATGACGGCGACGCAGTGCGGGATCAGCGACCCCGCGGGCGTGTGCGCGCAGCCGCGCGGCGGCGTGTGCACGCTGCAGTACAACCCGGTGTGCGGCTGCGACGGCCGCACCTACTCGAACGACTGCCAGCGCCTGAACTCGAACGTCGGGCTGGCCCACGCCGGCGCCTGCGCGCCCGCGGCGGGCGGCGACGGCGCGACCTGCGGCGGGATCGCGGCGCTGCAGTGCCAGACCGGCCTGGTCTGCTACATGGGCGACCAGGACTACTCCAGCAATGGCGGCTTCTGCCCGGCCGACATCGCGGGCACCTGCCGCGGCGCCTTCGCGTGCCGCTGCGCCAACATCGACGCCCCGGTGTGCGGCTGCGACGGCCGCACCTACGCCAACGACTGCATGCGCAGCTGCGCCTCGGTCGCCAAGTCGCACGACGGCGCCTGCCGATAGTCACCTGGCGCCCCGCGCGCCTCGCCCCCCGCTAGGTTCACCGGCATGAACGGCCGGCTGCAGCCCCAGACCACCCCGATGATGTTGCTGGCCCTCGGCTCGCTGCTGGCCCTGCTCGCAGGCTGCGGTCGCGAGCCCGAGGCGCGTCCGCTGACCGAGGCCGCCCTCGTGGGCGAGTGGGAGGTCTGGTGCCGCACCGACAAGGAGTCGACGTCGACCTGCCTGGGCAAGGAGTCGGACGGCATTTACAAGCGCTTCGACCCCGGTGGGCGGGTGGCGGTCGGCGCGCGCGGCCAGGGCGGCGGTGAGAGCACCGGCAGCTGGAGCCTGCACGGCGACGTGCTGACGCTGGTGTTCAGCGCCGGCGGCTTCACCTCGGAGGAGCGCTACCGGGCCCGCATCACCGGTGGTCGACTGGTGCTGTGGAAGACGCCGAGCGGCTGGGGCACCGTGCTGGGGCGCACCGGAGCGCGGTTCGAGGCGGCGTCGAGCAAGCGCTCGTCGGCGGGGCGCACCACGCACAGCATCGGCGGGGTGCGCTACAGCATCGCGCTGCCGTCGGGCTACCGGCTGGCGCGCGACGACAACGACCGGCAGCGCTGGGAGAAGGGCTCGGGCAAGGGGCTGTCGGTGCGGCTGACGGTGGCGCCGCGCTCGGAGGAGTTGGTGGACGGGCGCTGGCAGCCGGTGCCCTGTGACGAGCCGCGCGGAGGGACGCTGACGGCGGGCCAGGAGATCGACGGCGTCGCGCGCACCACCGCGATCGGGCTGTCGCTGTGTCTCGACGGTGGCATGAGCCTGAGCTGCATGAGCGAGCACAGTCGCGGCTGGCTGGAGGAGGCCGACAAGCGGCCCGCGCTGGCGCTGTGCGAGTCGCTGACGCTGCGGTGAACCAGGCGCCGGGCGGTGTGCGGGCGCGGGCGGCGTGAACCGAAGTGCGCGGGCGCGGCGGCGCGCGGCGCGGGCGATCCGGTAGGATGGAGAGATGGCGAGCGCGCGGCTGGGATTCGTGGTGGCCGTGCTGCTGGGTGCGGCGGGCTGTGACGGCGGCGTGACCGCGCCGCCGGGCGGCGACGGCGGCGTGACTGGCGATGGCGCGATCGTGGTCGACGCGGCCGGCGGGGGCGGCGACGGCGGCGGTGGTGGTGGCGATGGTGGCGGCGGCGGCGACAGCGGGCTTGCGCCGGACGCCGGCACCTCGGGGACGGCGGTGGTCTATGTCGGGGGCAACACCATCTCGATCTTCACCCTGGATCTGGCCACCGGCGCGCTGACGTCGCGCGGCACACAGGCCGCGACCAGCCCGTCGTTCCTGGCCGTCAATCCCGCCAAGACCGCGCTGTATGCGGTCGAGGAGGGCTCGCCGGGGCGGGTCAACGCCTTCTCGATCACACGCAGCGGGGCCAACCTGGGCGCGCTGACGGCGCTGGGCGGCGTCGGCTCGGGCGGCAACGGGCCGGCCCACGTCTCGGTCGACAAGAGCGGCAAGTGGGTGCTGGCGGCCAACTATGGCTCGGGCACCGTGGCGGTGCTGCCGGTGCAGGCCAGCGGCGGGCTGGCGGCCGCGGTCGACACCGAGTCGCCGGGGGCCAACGCACACCTCATCACGGTCGATCCCGGCAACCAGTTCGCGTTCGTGCCCTGCCTCGGCGTCGATCGCGTGGCGCAGTTCGCGTTCAACTCCAGCACCGGGCAGCTGACCGCCAACGCGGTGGCCTCGGTGGCGACGGTCGCGGGGGCGGGGCCGCGGCACCTCGATTTCCGCCCCGGCGGCGGCTTCGCCTACCTCATCAACGAGAAGGACGAGACCATGACGGCGCTGAGCTACGACGCCACCCTGGGCCGGCTGACACCGCTGCAGACGCTACCCGCGCTGCCGGCGGGCGCCCCGACCGCGGGCACCTCGGGCGCCGAGGTGCTGGTGCATCCCTCGGGCAAGTTCGTCTACGGATCGAACCGCGGCAACAACACCATCGTGGGCTTCGCCATCAACGCCGGCACCGGGATGATGACGCTGATCGGCCACACGCCGACCGGGGGCAACACACCGCGCAGCTTCGCCATCGATCCGTCGGGCAACCTCATGCTGGTGGCCAACCAGGGCTCGGGCAACATCCACGCCTTCAGGATCGATCAGAGCACGGGGGCCCTGACCGCGCTGACCCCGGTCACCAACGTGGCGGCGCCGGCCTTCGTCGGCATCGTCACGCTGCCCTGAGCCCCCGGCGACGATTTCCCTGGAACCTTCCCCTATATCGGGTGTCGATATAGTCCGATGAGGGAAAAAAGGCTGATCTGGGTCGCGCTGCTGGTGCTGGTCGTCGGCGGGCTGGCGGGGCTGTGGGCGTGGAGGGGGCGCGGGCGGGGCAAGGCCAAGGGGGCGGGCAGCGCGGGCGGCAAGGCCGGCGCGCGGGCGCGCTTCGCCGGCGCGGTCGAGCCCGAGGCGGCGCCGATGACCGGGCCGCGGGCGCTGGAGAGCCACGACGACGACCGCCCCGGCGCGCTGCGCCTGGAGGGCCAGGTCATCGACGCCGACGAGCAGCCGGTGGCCGGTGCGCGGGTGGCGCTGGACAGCAATCCGCGCCGCGTGGTGGACAGCGCGGCCGACGGCTCGTTCGTGTTCGAGGCGCTGGTCGCGCGCGACTACACGCTGGAGGCGGCCAGCGGCGACGCCCACGCCGGGCCCGTGACCACGCGGGTGCATGCCCGGTCGGAGCCGGTGATCCTGCGCCTGCGCGGGGCCGGCAGCCTGCAGGTCACGGTGGTCGAGGCGACCACGCGGCGGCCGGTGGCGGGCGCCAGCGTCGAGCTGCGCAGCCTGCTGGTGCTCGGCGCGCAGACCGACGCCACCGGCGTCGCCACGGTGCGCGGGGTCGGGGCGGGCTGGCCCATCCTGGTGGTGACGGCGCCCGGGTTCGCGCCGGCGCGGCGCATGATCCAGACCTCGGGCGCCGCGGGCGGCGGGGCGCAGGAGCGCCAGCTGGTCGAGCTGCGCGCCGGGGTCGCGGTGTCGGGCCGCGTGGTCGACGCCGCCGGCAAGCCGGTTGCCGAGGCGCGCGTGCTGCCCGAGGACGTCAGCGAGCCGTTCCCGGTGCTGGAGCCACGCAGCGACGCCGCGCTCAGCGACGCCGAGGGCCGCTTCGCGTTCAGCGCGCTGCCGGCGGGCACCTTCCGCTTCGTGGCCCAGCATGCCGAGGCCGGACCGGGGACCTCGGCGCCGATCACGCTGGATGGGCTGACGCCGCGCAGCGACGTCGAGATCCGGCTCGAGGGTGGCGCGCGGCTGGCCGGGCGGGTGGTCGATGGCAGCGGCGCGGGCGTGGCGGCGGCCACGGTGCGGGTGGCGCTGCGCGAGGGGCTGCTGTGGAGCCCGACCCGGGTCGCGCTGGCCGACGACGACGGGCGCTTCGATCTGCGCGGGCTGCCGCGGCGCGCCGTCGATGTGCTGGCGCGCAGCGCGAGCGAGAGCTCCGCGGTCGTGGTGGCCGATCTGGCGGCGACGCCGGCGCTCGAGGACCTGGTGCTGACCCTGGACGTCGGCGGGGTCATCGCGGGGGTGGTGGTGGCGCCGTCGGGCGACCCCATCCCCGAGGCGCTGGTGCAGGTGGTGCCCGAGCTGCAGGGTGATCCGCGCGCGCGCCGCGAGTGGGGCCTGCGCGGCTTCCCGCGCGACATCGCCGATGGCGCCGGGCGCTTCTCGCTGGGCGGGCTGCCGCCGGGGGCATACCGGCTGCGGGCGGCGCGACCGGGAGCGGTCGAGGATGCCCTCGAGGTCGGGGCCGGCCTGGCGGTGAAGCCCGGGGATCGCGACGTGCGCGTGGTGGTGCCCGAGGATGGCGTGGTGCGCGGGCGGGTGACCTACAAGGACGGCTCGACGCCCGGGCTGTATGCGGTCGGCTTCGGCACCGCGAATCCGGCGCCGTTCGCCAGCCCCGACGGCGCGTTCCGGCTGCGCGTGCCGGGCGGCAAGCAGGCCATCTCGGTGACCGGGCCGACCTTCCTGCCCAAGCACCTGGCCGCGGTCGACGTGAAGGTCGGCGACGACACCGACCTCGGCACCATCACGGTCGAGCAGGGTCGATCGATCAGCGGCCGCGTGCTGCGCGCCGATGGCACCCCGGTCGAGGGCGCGCTGGTGGCCGGTGGCAGCGGGCTGACCGGGACCGGCACCGAGCTGTATGTCGAGGCCGAGAGTCCGGGCTCGCAGAGCACCAGCACCGATGCGGCGGGGCGCTTCGTGCTGACCGGCCTGGGGCCGCGCCCGCTGGTGGTGATCGCCGAGCACGCCGGGGATGGCCGCTCGCTGGCGTTCCCGGTGCCGCCGGGGGACGGCAGCGCGCAGGTCACGCTGCTGCTGCAGGCGACCGGGGCGCTGGCGGGCAAGATCACGCGCGCGGGCAAGCCGCTGGAGAAGGTCGTGCTGCTGCTGAACCCGCGCCAGGCGCCCAGCTCGACGCTGTTTCTGACCACGGGCGCCGACGGCAGCTACCGCTTCGACAAGGTCAGCCCGGGGGCCTACACGCTGACCGTGATGATCGGCGGCGGCGGCGCGCGGCCGGGCGACATGTACTCACGGCTGGTCGACGTGCGCGCGGGCGAGACCGCGACGCTGGAGGTCGACCTCGGCGCCGAGGGGGTGACGCTGGACGTGACCGCGACCGAGGCCGACGGCGCGGTGTCGAAGGCGGCGCTGGTGTGGCTGGTCTCGGGCAACATCGGCAGCGGCACCATGGATCAGCTGTTCGCGCAGGTGGCCGAGCGCGGCCCGGGGTCGATCCACACCCGCATGGCGCTGGGCGGCAAGCCCGCGCACTTCGAGAGCGTGGCGGCGGGCGCGTACAGCGCGTGCGCCATCGGGATCCCGCTCGACGTCAACGACCCCAGCGCGATGCAGCGCATGCGCGGCATGATGGGGGTGGCGCGCTTCGAGTGCACCCGCCACGCGGTGGCCGCCACGCCGGCGACGCAGACGTTCTCGGTGCTGGCGCCGATGGTGCAACTGCCGGCCGAGCCGCCGCCGCAGTAGCGCGGCTGGTATCATCGCGGTCGTGGCGGTGGATGCGAGGCGCAGGCGGGACGCTGCCCATGAATCCGGGTATCGTGTGAGCGAGGCCCTGCTTGTTCAGAAATGACCTGGATGCGGCGCTGGCGCGGGCACAGGCGGCCGAGCGCGAACTCGACGAGCTGCGCCGCTCCGGTGGCGAGGATCGCAAGCGCGCCGAGAAGCTGGAGACCGCGCTGGCCGAGGCCAAGGCCGAGCTGGAGCGGCTGCGCGCCAAGGACGGCGGTGGCGGTGGCGGTGGTGGCAAGCGCCAGCGCGAGCGCGATCGCCAGCGCGAGCGCGAGCGCGCCGCCAAGAGCAGCTCCAGCGACGCCACGCCGCGCAAGCCGCGAGCCAAGCAGCTGTTCGCCCTCGGCGGCGTGCTGGCCACCGGCGGCCTCATCGCGGGCCTGTTCTTCGGCGGTCGCGCCTGCCAGCGCCAGCGCGCGCTGCGCAGCCCCGGTGAGCTGTACAACGCGCACCTGGTGCAGTCGCACGACGGCCAGCCGCGCCTGCTGGTGGTCAGCGAGGCCATCCAGCTCAAGAACAGCGACGATGGCGGCAGCAAGTGGCGCATCGACCTGGTCGACCTCGCCACCGGCAAGCGGCTGGCGCGCAAGGTGTGGTTCGACTCCAGCCGCGACGATCGCCCCGAGCTCTTGCCTGCGGGGCCGGGCCGCTTCTGGTGCGATCTCGATGGCAGCTATGTCGGCAAGCGCCAGCTGCTCGAGCTGTGCGACGTCGACACCCTGGGGGTCGCGGCCAGCACACGCGCGCTGATCGCGAAGAGCCCGGCGCTGGCAGGCGGGCTGTCGTATTCACCCGAGGTCGACCTCGGCAGCGGAGCGCTGCTGGTGACCACCAAGAGCGCGGAGAAGCTGATCATCGACAGCAAGGAGCTGGTGGCGCGCCCGTTCCGCGGCAGCAAGGACACCGTGTGCCTGCAGTCGTACGAGGGCGGCGGCCAGGTGCGGCGCTCGGTGCTGGAGGCCGCGTACGCGGCGAAGTTCGGCCGCACGCCGCAGTTCCAAGAGGGTGACAACTGCGCCAGCCTGGGCAATGAGTCGTATCGCGACCTCGAGCTGCGCGCGTTCCTGCGCGAGCTGCCGCGGCTGGCCAGCCTGGGTCGCAGCGCCGACGGCGCGACACCCTCGCTGGTCGACCCGTACAGCTTCCAGGCGGTCGAGGGCGGCCCGCGCGAGGGGCTGTTCAGGGATGGCGAGGGCTTCGCGAAGCTCCGCGTCGGCGACGCGACCTTCATCGATCCCGAGGTGCTCACCGAGTACGGCCATGATGATCGAGGGATCGTGCTGCCCGGCGACGCCGGCGTCATCGTGGTGCACCAGGACTCCATGGATCGCAACAGCGCCAGCGTCCTGCTCAGCCGGATGAGCCTGACCGACGGGCAGGTGCACTGGACGCTGCAGCTGCCCGCAGGCGAGGTCCTGATGGGCCACCTGATGGGGGACGTGGCCATCGTCGCGCTGCGCCTGTTTCACGACCGCCAGAGCGTGGTGGTCGCCATCGCCTGGCAGGACGGCAGCGAGCGCTGGCGCTACAAGATGTAGCGCGGCGGGGTAAGCTCCCGGCATGAGCTGGCGCCTGCTGGTTGCGATGGTCGTGCTGGGATCGCGGGTCGCGCTGGCGGCGCCGGTGTTGCGGGTCGAGGGCCGCGCCTTCAAGGACGCCGCCGGGCGCACCGTGCTGCTGCGCGGGGTCAACGTCGCGGGCGACTCCAAGGTGCCGCCGTTCAAGCCCATCACCAGGGCGGACATGTTGACGCCGCTCAGCGGCTGGGGCCTCAACGCGGTGCGCCTGCTGTTCACCTGGGAGGCCTACGAGCCGACGCCGGGCGCCTATGACGCCGGCTATCTCGACTACTACGTGCAGGCGGTGCGCTGGGCCCACGAGGCCGGCCTGTATGTGATCGTCGACTTCCACCAGGACGGCTTCGGTCGCGCGCTGCTGGGCGGCTGCGGCGAGGGCTTCCCGGCCTGGGCCATCGCGCCCGGCATCCCGCAGGCGACGCCCGACAACGGCCCGAGCTGCGTCAACTGGGGCGCGCGCCTGCTGTCGGATCAGCCGACCCACGACGCCTTCGACGCCTTCTACGCCGACACCGCGGGCGCGCGCACGCGCTACCTCGCCATGGTCAAGAGCGTCGCCACCCGCCTGGCCAGCGAGCCGGGCGTCATCGGCTACGACCCCATCAACGAACCCTGGGGTGACGAGGTCACCCAGGTCGGCCCGCTCGAGCACGACGCCGCGCGCGCCATCCGCGAGGCCGCGCCCGACACCATCATCTTCCTGTCGCCCAACGCCATCACCAGCGTGGGCACGCCCAGCGCCCTGCCCCGCCCCACGCTGACCAACTACGCCTTCTCGCCGCACTACTACAACACCTTCGTGGCCTCGCTGCACCAGTGGGACGGCAGCGGCGTCAGCGAGGCCATGAAGACGATGGACGACAAGGCCGCCGAGTGGGGCGTGCCGCTGCTGGTCGGCGAGATGGGCGCCGCGCCCGACACCACCCGCGGCACCGAGTACATGGACGCGCTGTACGCCGAGCTGGACGCGCGCCTGGCCTCGGCGACGCAGTGGGTCTACACCCCGGGCTGGACGCCACAGAAGTTCGACGGCTGGAACATCGAGGATTTCTCCATCGTCGACGACAAGGGCGGGCTGCGGCAGAACTTCAGGCCGCGCCCCTACCCGGCCAAGATCGCCGGCACCCCGGTGCGCTTCACGGTCAGCGCCAGCGCCGTCGAGCTGACCTGGATGAACGACCCCGCGCTGGGCGCCACCGAGCTGTACATCCCTGCCGGGTTGTTCGGCAGCGGCACACCGGCCGCCGACGGCAGCAGCGTGAAGTGCAGCTTCGCCGACCCCAGCCACGCCGCCTGCACCAGCACCCGCACCGGCGAGGTCACCCTGCGCATCCACGCCCGCGGCGGCGACTCCAGCTGTGGCCTCACCGGCGCCGAGCCCCTGCTGCTGCTGGCCGCGCTGGCGCTGGGCCGCCGGCTGCGGCTGCGGCGCGCACGCCGGCGCTAGTTCTGCCCCGGCAGCTCGATGCGGTCGGCGCGGGTGACGCGCCAGCGGCCGGCCTGCTTGTGCCAGCCGAGCTCGAACAGGCCGCCGTGGGTCTCCAGGGGGGCGTCGCCGGAGCGGCGGAAGCGCAGCAGGTAGTCGCCGGTGCTGGTGGCGTCGGGGCCGGTCACGGTGACCTCGAGGCGCGACAGCTGGGCGCTGCCGTCGCGCCAGAAGAAGGTGCCGGCACGCAGGTTGTCGATCAGCTCGTCGCGCGCCATGCCGCGCCAGGTCAGCTCGGGGCCGAGGCGCGCGCCGACCTTGCTGGCGCGACCGCGCACGATCTCGCTGGCCAGGGCGCGGGTGTCGGCGGCGACCTGGTCGCGATCCGACAGCCTGGGGCGCATGCAGCGCCGCACCGCGAAGCCACCCGCGACCACGCCGGCGATGGCCACCCCGATGACCAGCTCGCGTGTGCCGATCTGCATGGGGCGATCATACAGGGCCTCGGTGCACTACCATGGAGCCATGAGCATCGCGCGCGCGGCGGGACTGTCGCTGGTGCTGGCGCTGGCCGGCTGCGGCGGGTCGTCCACCTCGGCGCGTGACGCCGCCGTGGTCGACAGCGCGGTCGCCGGTGACGCTGCCCGCGATGGCGCCAGCGTCGATGCCGGCCCGTGCAGCGGTACCTCGCTGACGGATCCCGTCCTCGATGGCGTCCGCCTGGCGGTGCGCGGGCCGTGTGTATTCACCCTGGCGCAGGCGCGCGCCGGCATCAGCGTGCCCTATGACATCGTGGTCGAGCATGCGATCACCGGCGTGGTCGCGAGGCCGCAGGATGGCGGGGGCTGCGGGCGCGCCGGCGCCAGCGGCCTCATCCCGTTCGCCGAGCTGACCGGTGGTGGGCAGCGCTACTGCCTGTGTGACACCGGGCTGTGCGTGCCGCCGCCGACCACGCCGGTGACGCTGGCCGCGGGGACCACCAGCGCACAGTTCACCTGGGACGGCGTCAACTGGACCGGCCCGTCCGACACCGGCAACCCCAAGGGCCCCGCCTTCCCCGCCGGCAGCTACACCCTGCGCGTCAGCGCCACCGGCACCGTCAACGGCAGCGCCTTCACGGTCGCCGCCACGTATCCGATCACGCTGGTGCCCTGACCCGCCGAGGCAGGTACCATGGGGCATGGGGATGCGGTGGTTGGTCGTGGTGTGCGTGCTGCTCGGGTGCAGCCACAAGCGGCGCGAGGCCGGCTCCGGCGGAGGCGCGCCGAGACCGCCGTCGCTCGAGGCCCAGCTGGCGACCTGCGCCGAGGCGCTGGCCGACCTCGGGGAGGACATGCCGGCGGCCACAGTCGGCGACATCCTGGCGCCCAGCTGCCCCACCGGCTGCGCGGCCGGCTGTGACAGCGAGGCCGGGCTGCGCGCGCTGGCCGACTGGCTGAGCGCCACGCGCGGCAAGCTGGGCCCGGGCCACACCGCGGTCGCCGCACTCGACGCCGCGCTGCCTGGCCTGTCGGTGCTGCTGCCGCCGCCGACGGCGCTACCCGGCAAGTACCGGCTGCCGACCTCGGCGCACGCCACCCCCAGCGACGCCTGGCTGCTGCTCACCATCGGCCCGACCGGGGCCTGGATCGCGGAGAGCGCGCGCCTCACGCTGGGGCCCGAAGGCGTCAAGTTGAACTCCACACCCGAGGCCGCGGCGCCGGGGCGCGAGATCTCGCTCGACCCCATGGCCGGCAGCAGCAGCCTCGGTGCCTTCCTGGATCGACGCCTGCTCGGGCTGGAGCCGGGCATGGGCATCAGCGGCACGGTCCGCATCGACAGCTCCGCGGCGCCGCTGCTGCTGGCCGACGGCGAGCTGCCCGCCGAGCGCCTGGTCGACGCCGCGCAGGCGGCGGCAGGTTACCGGGCGCGCTTGCCGGTGCGCATCGCGGTGGTCGGACCGACCGGGCAGCTCGGCGAGCATGTGCTGTCGGTCAGGCCGCCCGCCATCACCATCGCGCGCCTCGAGCTCGACCATGACGGCTTCCGCCTCGAGCCAGGCAGCGCGCTGCAGCCGCTGGCGCAGCTGCCGGCGGCCCTGGCCGCGCTGCCGGCGGCGACCGTGCGCCGCAGCCTGGCCATCGACGGCGTCGGCAAGGCCAGCGTCGCCGAGCTGGTCGTCGCCCTGGACGCCATCGCCGACGCCGGCTTCCCCGACGTCGCCCTCGGCCAGCTCGACGGCTTCGGCAACGGCCCCAGCCTCGGCCTGGGCACGATCGAGATCGGACCGCAGAGCGGCTTCGGCACCGGCAGCGGCGGCCGGCGCCGGCGCGACCAGCCCACGGTCAGCCTCGGCGCCGTCACCGCGACCGGCGTGCTGGAGCGCGACCTCGTCCGGCGCCAGCTGCGCCGCAACACGCCGCGCCTGCTGTATTGCTACGAGAAGCAGCTCCTCATCCAGGACGACCTCGCCGGGACCCTGAAGCTGTCGTTCGCGGTCGACGCCCAGGGCAAGGCCAGCGCGGTCGCGGCCACCGGCTTCGACGCCACCGTCGCCAGCTGCGTGGCCAAGGTCACCGCCCTGCCCGGCATCTTCCCGTCCAGCAGCGGCGTGACCAAGGTGGAGGCCACGCTGAGCTACGCCATCAAGTAGTGGTCGCGCCGTGTCGAAGGGCTGACCGTCGCATGCGTATCAGAGACATGCCGATGCGATGGCTCCTGGTGCTGGGCGTGCTGGGCGGATGTGGCCCCACCGGGCGCGACCGCGGGGCCGCCCGGCCCGGCCTGTCGGGGCGTCCGTCCCCCGCGGCAAGGCCCGCGACCCGGCTGCCGCCGTCGCTGCACGCGGTCGCCAGCCGCGCCACCCTGCACCTCGGCATCGGCCGCACCGGGGCCTGGCTCGCCGAGGCCACAGGCGTCGCGCCGGCACCGGGCGGGGCGCATGGCCAGCCCACCTCGCTCGGCGAGGACGGCGGCGCCGACAACCTGCTCCATGTCGACCTGGATCGGCACCTGCGCGCGCTGCCGAGCGGCGCCGTCGCACCGGCGGTGCTGGTGCTGGCCGACGCCGGGCTGCCGGCGCAGCGGCTGGTCGACGCCGTGCGCGGCCTGGTCGCCTACCGGAGGCCGCTCGCGATCCGCCTCGCGGTGCTGGGGCCGACCGGACGCACGGGCGCACATGTGATGGCGCTGGAGCCCCCGGCGTTCGGCGAGCCACGCCTCTGGCTCGGCCGCGGCGGCTTCCGCCTCGATGCCGCCGGCGCGCTGCAGCCGCTGGGGCAGCTGCCGGCGCTCCTCGCCGAGCTGCCTGCGGCGACGCGCGGCCGCAACCTGGCCATCGACGACGTCGGCTCGATCAGCCTCGCCGAGCTGGTGCAGGTGCTCGACGTCGTGGCCGACGCTGGCATCCCGGGCGTCGGGCTCGGCCACATGGCGGACGTCGACCTCGGCACCGGCACCAGCGCGCCGTCCACCTACCGCGAGCCGGCGGTCGACCTGGAGCCGGCCATGGTGACCGGCAGGCTGGACCGCGACGTGGTCAGGCGCGCGCTGCGCCGCCACCTGGCGCACATCCGGTACTGCTACGAGAAGCGGCTGCTGGCCGCGCCGACCCTGGCCGGCACGCTGCTGCTGAGGTTCGACGTCGATGCCGCTGGCGCCGCCAGCGCGGCCAGCGCCACCGGGCTGGACGACGAGGTGGCCAGCTGCGTCGTTGCGGTCATCCAGCGCCCTGACTTCGTGGTCGGCGCAGGCCCAGGCGGGGCCGAGATCGCGCTGCGCTTCCGCCAGCGCTGAGGCGGGCTATCATCGCGTCCCATGCCGCACCGTGATGCCCTGGAGGCCGCGCTGGCCCGCGTCGCCGCGCTGGAGGCCGAGCTGGCCGAGCTGCAGGGCGTGCGCGGCGAGCACAGCAGCGCCGAGCGGCAGGTGGCCGCGCTGCACAGCCAGCTGGCCGACGCGCAGCGCACCATCGCGGCCATGCGCCCGCCCACGCCGGCCGGCCTGCCCAACGCGCACACCCACAACCTCGGCTTCGAGCCCTACCACGGCGAGCGCGCCGGCCTGAAGGTGGCCTGCCCGCGCTGCGCCATGGACCAGGTCGAGCGCGAGCTCTTCCCCAGCGTGGTCAGCAACGCGTACGGCTCACTGGCGACCTGCCCCGCGTGCGGCTACATGATGTTCGTGCGCACGGCCTGACCGCCCCCGCGGTCAGGCCTCGAGGACGGCGGCGAAGTGGCCCGCGAAGGCCTCGACGTCGGCGCGGCTGATCGCGGTCGACTTGTAGTTGAAGTTGAAGGTCAGCCGGCCGCGATAGCGGATCACGGTCAGCACCATCCCGGCGCGCGGCACCACCGGCGTGGTGATGCGCACGTCGTCGATGGCCCAGCCGTCACCGCCCAGCGCCGGGAAGTCGAGCGCGATCAGGTTCGAGAAGTCGAGCGAGCGCGACGGCCGCTTGGACTCGAACACCAGCTTGGCCAGCGCGTCGACCGGCAGCACGCCGACGAAGAAGCGCTCGATGAGGTAGCGCTTGATGGGCACCTTGCCGCGGCGCTGGGCGTCGACCTGGCTCGGACGCGTGGCGCAGAGCGCGCGCCGCTCGCCACGACGCTCGGCACCCCTCTTCTTGCCGAGGTCACCAGCGACGGACGAGGCATTCGGCTCCGCGTGAGCGCCGAGGTCCACGCCGCCATCGCGAAGGGAAGCGCGCCGCGCGGTGACGGCGAGGTCTGGCTGGCGCTGGCGCAGCCGGTGGCGTCGCGCTGCGTGACCGTGGAGCTGGGCGCCGTGTGGCCCGGCAAGGGCGCCCCGGCTGGCGGCGGCGAGCTGGCGGTGGCGGGGCTCGAGGTGTGGAGCGAGCTGGATCTGGCGGCGGGTGGCGGCCTCGAGCAGCTGGTGGCCAAGGTGCGGGCGGGAGGGCTCGAGGGGCATGACGCGGTGGTGCGGCTGCGCGCGGTGGGCGCGGCCGGGGCGCAGCGGCTGAGCGCGGTGTTCGATGGCGCGTCGGCGCCCGAGCGGCTGCGCCTCGGGCTGGCGCTGGCCGAGCTGGGCGCGGCCGACGCGGGCGAGCGGCTGATGACGGTGCTGGCGGCGGGCGTCGGCGAGGACGAGCAGGCGCGCGTGCGCGCGGCGCTGGTCGGGCTGCGCGAGGCCGCGGTGCCGGCGCTGGCGGCGCGGCTGGGCGCGGCCCAGGCGCCGCTGGGGGTGCGGGTGCTGGCGGCGCAGCTGCTGGGAGGCCTCGCGAGCGACGCGGCGCTGGCTGCGCTGCTGGCGGTGGACAGCCCCGATGTGGTGCTGCGCGGCGCGGTCGGCGAGGCGCTGATCAAGAGTCGCGCGCCGGGGGCGGCGGCGGCGATCGAGGCGGCGTGGGTGGCGGCGAGCGCGGCCGGTGCCGGTGCCGGTGCCGGTGCCGGTGCCGGTGCCGGTGCGGGTGCGGGTGCCGGTGCGGCCGGTGCGGGTGCGGGCGAGCTGCGCGAGGCCGATCTGGCGCGGGCGGCGCGCGGCCATGTCGGGACCCGCGAGGCCGGGGCCGAGGCGCTGCTGGCGCGGGTGCGCACGCGGGCGGCCGAGGTGCGCGCGGCGCGCAGGGCGGACGCCCAGGCGGCGGGCGCGGCCACGGCGGCGGCGCCGGCGCCACACTACGAGCTGGCGGTGCGGCTGACGCGCGCGCTGGGCACGGCGTGGCAGCGCGCCGGCGACGAGGCCGCGCGCGCGGAGCTTCTGGCCACGGTGGCCGAGGATCCCGAGGCGGTGCTGCGCCAGAGCGCGCTCGAGGAGGCGGCGCGGCGGCCCGACAACGCCGTCGCGGCGGCGGCGCTGGCGGCGCGCGGCGATGCCGATCCGCGCGTGCGTGCGCTGGCGGCGACAGTGCTGGCGGGCGTGCGCGAGGCCGCGGTGCGGGACGCGCTGCGCGCGCTGCTGGCGCGCGATCCCTGGCCGTTCGTGCGCGAAAGCGCGGCCGGCGCGCTGGCCACCGGGTGCGTGCTCGATGGTCGCGACCTGGGCGCGCTGCTGGCGGCGGGTGCGCGTGACGAGGGCGATCAGGTGCGCGTCACCGCGCTGCGCGCGCTGGTGGGCTGCCTGGTGCGCGCGAAGTCGAGGCGGCCCGAGGTCGGCCAGCTGCTGGTGCGCATCGCGGGTGACGCCGACGACGAGATCGGCGTGCGCGTCGAGGCCGCCGGGCTGCTCGGGCAGCTGGGCGATCCCGGGCTGGTGCCGGCCATGCTGGAGCTGCTCGACAGCGCCGTGGCAGCGGCGCCCTACTCGGAGGGTGCGACGCTGCAGGCCGCGGCCATGGTGGGCGCGCTGGGGCGCATGTGCCCGGTCAAGGCGCGCAAGGATATCCAGGCCCTGGCGGCCGATCCCGACCCGCAGCTGGCGGCGGCGGCGCAGCGCGCACAGAGCCGCTGCAAGTGGTAAGATCGCCGCATGCAGGGGACTTTCCGTGTCGTCGTCACCATGGGGGCCGTCGCCTTCGCCCTTGCGGGTAGCGCAGCGGCGCGCAAGCCGAAGAATCCGCCGCCGATGCCGGCGCCCGCCCCTGCCCTGCCGGTGTCCAGCACCGGGACGCTGATCGTCGACTCCTTCGTCGAGGGCGCCACCGTCGAGGTCGATGGCAAGGAGATCGGCAAGACGCCGCTGCCGCCGACGCAGCTCAGCCCGGGCAACCACACCATCAAGGTGTCCAAGCGCGGCTTCCTGGCGCTGCTCGATGTCGTCGCCATCGGCGCCGGGCTGGAGAGCCGCTTCTCGGCCGACCTGTTCGCCGAGAAGGCCATCCTCAAGGTGACCTCGGCCATCGAGGGCGCCGAGGTCTTCGTCGATGGCAAGCTGGTCGGCGAGGTCCCGGTCGACATCGACATCGACCCGGGCCGGCGCTCGATCCGCGTCAGCGCGGTGGCCTACAAGGACTTCATCCATGTCGTCGAGGCGGTCGCCGGCGAGGAGGCCAAGGTCGACGCCAAGCTCGAGGGCATCCCGGGCAAGGTGCCGCCGGGCAAGGAGAAGAAGCGGCCGGCCAAGCGCTGGTACAAGAAGTGGTGGGTCTGGGCGATCGCGGGCGGCGTGGTGGCGACGGCGGTGATCGTGCCGGTGGCGGCGAGCAGCGGCGGGGGCAATCCGGTCGACGACTTCGATCCGGATCGGACGTTCGACGTTCCTTAGGGCGGGCGTGGGGGCGTGGACCGTGGGCCGTGGGCCGTGACCGTGACCGTGACCGTGACCGTGACCGCGGCGGATGAATGAGTGAGAGGGTGCTGGTGGTGGGGGCTGGCGCGGTGGGCCAGGTTTTTGGGCGCCACCTGGGGCTGGGCGGCGCCGCGGTGACCTTCTTCGTGCGCGAGAAGTATCGCGAGGGGGTGGCGCGCGGGTTCGACATGTATCCGCTCAACCGGCGCAAGAAGCAGCGCGGCGAGCTGGTGCGCTTCACGGAGTTCGAGGTGGTGAGCAGCGCAGCCGAGGTGGCGGCGCGGAGGTTCGAGCAGATCTATCTGACGGTGTCGTCGAACGCGCTGCTGGGCGACTGGCTGCGCGAGCTCCTGCATGCGGTGCCCGGCGCGATCGTGGTGTCGCTGCAGCCCGGCAGCGAGGATCGCGCGCGCGTGCTGGCGGCGATGGCGGGCCCGCGGCCGGAGGAGCGCCTGGTGTCAGGCATGATCTCGCTCATCAGCTATGCCGCGCCGCTGCCCGGCGAGACCCGCTTCGCGCAGCCGGGCACCGCGTACTGGTTCCCCACCCTGGGGCCGAGCCCGCTGTCGGGTCCGCGCAGCGCGGTCGATGGCGTGCTGGCGGCGCTGAAGCGCGGCAAGCTGCCCGCCAAGCGCCACCGCGACGTGCCCGGCTCGGTGGCCTTCCCCAGCGCCGTCCTGATGCCCTACCTGGCCGCGCTCGAGCTGGGCGGCTGGAGCTTCGCCAGCCTGCGCGATGCCGACCGCGCCGCGCGTGCCGCGGGCGCCGCGCGCGAGGCCATGGCCGTGGTCAGCCAGGGCGGCGCCGGGCGGGCACCCTTCGGCGTGCGCCAGCTGGCGCGCCCGCGCGTGCTGCGCCTGGTGCTGGCGCTGGCGCGCCGCCTGGTGCCGCTGCCGCTGGAGACCTACGTGCGCGAGCACTTCATCAAGGTCGGCGACCAGACCCGCATGTTCCTGCAGCAGTATGTCGACGCCGGGCGCCGCGCCGGCCTCCCGGTCGCGGCGCTCGAAGGCTTGACCCGGGGCCTGCTCAGCCCAGCTCGGCCAGCGCCTGCTTGATCCCGGCGTGGGTGGGCTCGAGCTCGAGGCCGCGCTCGTACATGTTGCGCGCCTTGGGGCCCTCGCCCAGCTTGGCGTGGATGAGGCCGAGCTTGAGATAGACGTCGGCCTTGCTGACGCCGGAGCCGGCCTCCAGGTTCTGCAGCAGCAGTGAGCGATACACGCGGCGCGCCTTCTCCCACTCGCCCTGGCCGAAGTAGATCTCGCCCAGGCCGGCCATGCTGCCGACGTGGGTGGCGTCGAGGCGATAGGCCTCCTCGAACGCCGCCAGCGCGCCGGCGGCGTCGCCGCGCTTCTGCTTGATGCTGCCCAGGCGGAACTGCAGGCGCGCCACGTCCTTGCCGCGCTTGCCCTTGAGCGCGCCGAGCAACCGCTCGTACAGCGGCGTGGCCTGATCGATCCGCCCCGCCGCGAAGTAGGCGTCGGCCAGGGGCTCCAGCACCTGGGCGTCCTCGGGCGCCGCCTCGGCGGCGCGTTCGAGGTAGGGCACCGCGGCCTGGGGCTGCCCCAGCTTGCCCAGGTACAGCTCCGCCAGCTCCTTGCACAGCGCCAGCTTCTGCTTGGGCTCGCGGGTCTCCATCTCGCGCCGGGCCAGGATCTCGGCGACCTCGGCGTGATCGCCGCGCTCGCGTGCCGCGCGCTCGATCTCGGTCAGCGAGTCCTTGTGGCCGGCGTCGTACTCCAGCGCCTTGCGATAATAGCCCTGCGCCGCGCGGGCGTCGCCCGAGCGCGCCGCCTCGACCTGGCCCAGGCGGAAGTACAGATCGGCCGCCGCCTTGCCGCCGGGCGCCAGCTCGACCGCGCGTGACAGCGTCTGCAGGCAGCGATCCCAGTCGCCCGCGTTCTCGTAGATCCGCGCCAGCGTGGTCAGCGCGGGCACGAAGCGCGGGTTGCGCGCCAGGATGCGCTCCAGGATCTCGGTGGCGGCGTCGGCGCTGCCCAGGCGGCGCTCCCAGATGTCGGCCGCGCGCACCAGGTGGCCGACCTCCTCCTCGGCGTCACCCTGCGCCGCGGCCAGATCGGCCCAGCGCGTCTCGACGTCGATGAGGTCGTGCCAGCGCTCGCCGACCTCGTACAGCCGCGCCAGCTCGGTCAGCGCGGTCTGGCTGCCCTTGTCGATCTCCAGGGCCTGGTGCCAGTACTGCACCGCCTCGTCGATGCTGTCGCGCTCCTCCTCGGCCAGCTTGGCCAGCCGCGCGATGATGGCGATCTTGCGATCCGGGCCGGCCGCCAGCTCCAGCTTCTGGACCAGGACCTCCTGCACCGCCAGCCAGTCCTCGCGCCGGGTGTGGACCTCCTCCAGCGCGGTCAGCACCGGCTCGCGATCCTGCTCCGGCGTCAGATCGACCAGATCACGATAGGCCTCGACGGCCTGATCCAGCGCGCTCAGCGGGCCGGCATACAGGCGCCCGAGCTTGAGCTTGAGCGCGCGGCGCTGGCCCTGCTCGGCCGGGCCGTCGCCCTCGAGGTGGCGCAGCTGGGTCTCCAGGGTGGCCGCCAGCTCGTCCCACTGGCCGCCCTGCTCGTACAGGCGGGCCAGCTGGCGCAGCGCCTCGGGCTCGCCGTCGCTGACGTCGAGCACCGCCTTCCACGCGGCCACGGCGCCCTTCTTGTCGTCGAGCGCCTCCTCGCGGATGGCCGCGACCTCGGCCCACAGCTTGATCTTGCCGCCGGCGTCGAGCTCCAGCTCGGCGCGCCGGGCCACGATGGTGGCCAGCTTGGCGGCGTCGCTGCCGGCGCGGTAGATCCGCTCCAGCGCCGACAGCGCCTCGGCGTGCTCGGGCTCGCTCTCGAGCACCGCCAGCATGCGCACCTCGGCGCGCGCCAGATCACCCAGGCGCAGCAGGTAGATCCGCCCCGCGCGCAGCCCGAGGTCGCGCGCGACCTCCTCGTCGGGCGTGCCGGCGGCCAGGATGTCCTCCAGGCGCGCCGCGACCTCCTCCCAGCGACCCAGCACGCCGGCCAGGCGCTCCAGCTCGTTGGCCAGCTCGCCCGAGCGCGGCTCCTCGGCCAGCGCGCGCGCCACGGCGTCGAGCGCGCGCTGGCGATCGGCCAGCCGCTTCTCGTAGATCTCGGCCAGCTGCTCGAGCAGCCGTGCGCGCTCGCCGGCCTCCTCGGTGACGCCGAGGCGGACCTCGGTCAGCTCGGCCAGCCGCGCGAAGCCCTGCTCCTCCTGGTACAGCGGCTCCAGGATCTCGAGCACCTCGAGCGTGGTCTCGCGCGAGGGCGCCGCGCCCAGGCGGCGCTCCAGCGCGGCGCGCGCGCCGGCGTGCTTGGGCTGCGACGCCAGCACGTCGCGATAGGCGTGCACCGCCCCGGCCACGTCACCCAGGCGCTCGCGCACCTCGCCGAGGCGGAACAGGAAGGTGGCGTGCTGCTCGGGCGCCTGCCCCAGCTCGCTCTGCTTGACCAGGACCTCGGCCAGCTCGGGCCACTTGCCGCCGCGCTCGTACAGCCGATCCAGCGCGGCCAGCGGGCCGGCCTCGTCGCCGGGCGACTCCAGCGCCTTGCGATAGCGCGACGCCGCGCGCTCGGGATCGCTGAGGGTCTCCTCGTAGATCCCGGCCAGCTTGAGCGCCAGCGTGCGCGACAGCTCGGGATCCATGGTGGCCTCGAGGCGCGCCTCGTACAGCTCGGCCAGGCGCTGCCAGCCGCCGCCAGCGCTGGCGGCCAGGCGCTCCAGCTCGGCCTGCACCGAGACGTCCTCGGCGTTCTCGGCCAGGGCGCGCGCCCAGACCTGCCAGGCGGCGCCGACGTCGCGCCGACCGCGCTCGTGCAGCTGGGCGATGTCACCCAGGATCTCGCGGCGCGCGTGCGGATCCATCTCGGCCTCGAGGCCGAGTTCGCGCAGCTCGACCAGTCGATCCCAGGCGCCCTCGTTGCGATATAGCGGCTCCAGCACCTGGGCAGCGTCGGCGCGGAACTCCGGCGTGCGCAGCAGGCGATCCAGCGCGGCGCGTGCCCCGGCGTGGTCGGCCACGTCGCCGAGCACGTCGCGGTAGCGCCCGATGGCGGCCACCGCCTCGCCGAGCTCGCGCTCGGTGACCTCGGCGGCGCACTGGCGCAGCTCGGCGCGCTCGACGCCGCTGGCCAGGGCGGCGCGACGATCGATGATCTCGACCAGATCGCCCCAGTTGCGATCCTTGACGTAGAGCCGATCCAGCTCGGCGAGCGCGCCCCCGTCGGCGGGCGCGGTCTCCAGCACGCCCTTGTACAGCGTGATGGCCTCGAACGAGTCGTTGAGGCGCTGCTCGTGCACCGCGGCGGCCTTGAAGGCCAGCGCGCGCCGGTCGCCCAGGCCCAGCTCCAGCTTGCGGGCCAGGGTCTGCGCCAGATCGCGGAAGGCCTCGGAGCGCTCGTACAGCCGCTCCAGGGCGTCGAGCGCGGCGGCGTCGCCGTCGTCGATGGCCAGCACGTTGCGCCACGAGGTGATCGCCTGCGGCTCCTGCCCGAGGGCGCTCTCGTACAGCTCGGCGGCGCGCGCGTAGAGGCGCTTGCGGCTGTCATCGTCAGTCCCCGGAGCCAGCTCGGCGCGGCGCTCCAGGATGCGCACCAGCTCGGCGGGGCGCTGCGCCGCGGCCAGCAGGCGCTCCAGCGCCTCCAGCGCGGGGGCGTCGTCGTCGCGCGCGGCCAGCACCTTGCGCCAGGCCTCGATTGCGCGCTCGCCGGCGCCGGGGCGCACCCCGACCTGCTCCTCCAGCACGGCGACGCGGCTCCACAGCCGGCCCACCACCTCGGGATCGAACAGCCCGTCGGTGGCCTCGCTGAGCTGCGCGATGAGCTGCGGCCACAGCTTGGCGGCGCCGGCGACGCGCTCCAGCTCGGCCTGGATGGCCTCGCTGGTGACGTCCTCGCGCCAGGCCCGCGCCAGCGCCTTGAAGCTGAGGCCCAGGTCCTGACCGCGCTCCTCGTGCAGGCGGCCGATCTCGCGCAAGAGCTCGACGCGCTTCTCGCGGTCGTCGGTGAAGGGCAGCTGGGCTTCCAGGATGACGACCAGCTTGCGCCACTCGTCATGGCGCCGGTACAGCGGCTCCAGGATGTGCGCGATGCGCAGGCGGTGGTCGTCGTTGACCACCAGGCGCTCCAGCGCGCCCAGGCCCCCGGGGTGGCGATCGTCGGCGGCCAGGGCCTGCTCGTACTGATCGATGGCGGCGTGCAGGTCGCCGAGGCGCTCCTCGTAGATCGCGCCGAGCTGCATGCGCACGGCGTTCTGCGCCGAGGTCTCGCTCTGGCGCTCCAGGCGCGACACCAGGAGGTCGACCAGGTCGTGCCAGCGGCTCTGCGCCGCGAACAGCCGCTCCAGCTCCTTGCCCGCGGAGGCGTCGTCGGGATCGGCCTCCAGCACGCCGCGCAGCGACGACACCGCGCGCTCGACGTCGCGCAGCTTGTCCTCGTAGACCGCGGCGGCGCGCAGCATCAGCGACTTGCGCAGCTCGGGATCCAGGGTGGCCTCGATGGCGTCCTGGTAGGCCTCGACCAGCGCCATCCAGCGCGCGTGGGTGACCAGCATCTGCTCCAGGCGCGCGAAGCTCTGCGCGTCGGTCGGCTCGGCCAGCAGCACGCGCCGGTAGCAGGCGCGCGCGCGCTCGACGTCGCCGAGGCGCTTGTCGTAGAGGTCGGCGGCCAGGCGGGCGACGTCCAGCATCGCCGGGCTGTCCTCCATCACGTCGTCGAGCAGGCCCTGGTAGATCTTGGCCAGCTCGATCCACTGATCCAGGATGCCGGCCAGGCGCACCAGCTGATCGCGGATGGCGCGCTCGGCCGGATCCTCGCGGAAGACCTTGCCGTACCACTTGAAGGCCTGCTCGAGGTCCTCGAGCTGCTCCTCGTACAGGCGCGCGACCTTGAGGGTCAGGATGAAGCGGGCCTGGTGGTCGCCCTCGGCGCCGTCGAGGCGGATCTGGTAGATCCGGATCAGCTTGGTCCAGGCCTGGGTCGCGATGTAGATCGGCTCCAGGACCTCGGCGGCCTCGGCGCGCACCGCGGTGTCGTCGAGGTAGCGCTCCAGCGCGGCGATGGCGCCGGCGTGATCGGAGTCGCCGCCCAGCACGGCGCGGTAGTTCTCGATGGCGCGCTCGGGATCGCTCAGGCGCTGGTCCCAGATCTGGCCCAGCTTGAAGCGGTAGTCGACCGCGACCGCGATGTCGTCGGCGAAGCCGAGGCGCTTCTCGTAGAGCTCCGCCAGGTCGACCCAGCGCTCCGACTGCGCGTACAGCCGCTCCAGCGCCCTGGCGGCGGGCTCGTCGGCGGGGCTGAGCTCGAGGATCTCCTCGTAGGCGGCGCAGGCGTCCGAGGCCCGGTGCAGCTTGTCCTCGGCGACCTCGGCGCTGCGCGCCAGGTAGGCCGCGCGGGTGTCGTTGTCGTCGTCACGCCCGGCCAGCTCGGCGCGGCGCACCAGGATCTCGTACAGGCGATCCCACTCGCTGGCCTCGCCGTAGATCCGCTCCAGGGCGGCCAGCGCGGCGCCGTGATCGGGCTGCGCGTCGAGCACGCGGCGGTAGTAGGTCTTGGCGGTCTCGGAGTCCTTGAGCTGGAACAGCGCCAGCTCGGCGATCTGCATGTCGATGCGCAGCATCAGCTCCGCATCGAGCACGTCGGGGCCGATCTCCTTGAGCAGCGCGACCAGGTCGGCGTGGCGACCGCGGGCGTCGGCCAGGCGGCTGGCCGAGGCCAGGATGCCGGGCAGCTCGGGCTCGCCGAGAGCGGCGCGCGCGGCGCGAGCCCAGGCGTCGAAGGCGGCGTCGGGATCGTTCATCACCGACTCGCGCGTCTCGGCGATCTTGGACAGGCGGGCCAGCCGCTCGCGTACGTCGGGGGCGTGGCGCGCGAACAGCTCGTGCAGCACCAGCGACCGGGTGTGTGCGCCCTCGGCGGCGTAGATCGGCTCCAGCACCTCGGCGGCGCGCAGGCGCAGCTCCTCGTCGTCGAGCAGCTTCTCGACCGCGCCCATGGCGACCATGCGCGCCTCGGGGTGGGCGCCCTTCTCGGTGGCGTCGAGCACGCGCTGCCAGCGCTCCAGCGCCTCCTCGCGCCGGCCCAGCCGATCGCCCAGCAGGGCGGCGATCTCGGCCAGGAGCTCGACCTCGTCGGCGCTGCCGGGCGCCATCAGGGGCAGCCGGCGCTCGTTGATCTCGAGCAGATCGGGCGCGCGATCGGCGGCGCGGTACAGGCGCGCCAGGGCGGCCAGCGCGGGCGCGTCGTCGGGCACCGCGTCGAGCACGGCCATGTAGGCCTGGATGGCGCCGGGGGCGTCGTTGCGCTCGCGCTCGTCGATCTCGGCGATGCGCCAGAGCAGGCCGCGGCGGGCCTTGAGATCGCCCTGGTTGGTCGCGATCTCGCTGCGGCGGTTCAGGATCTCGACCAGCTCGCTCCACTGCTTGCGCGCGCTGTACAGGCGCTCCAGGGCGTCGAGCGCGACCTCGTCGCCAGCGTCGACGTCGAGGATCTCGCGGTAGGTGCGCAGCGCCGCCTCGGCGTCGCCGAGCTCCTTCTCCTGGATCTCGGCGATGCGGTACAGCCGCAGCATGCGCGAGTCGGCGTCCTCGGCCCAGTCGAGCGCGCGACGCTGGATGTCGATCAGCTCGGGCCAGGCGCGGCGCGCCTCGAACAGCCCCTCGAGCGCCTGCGCCGCGGGGCGCACCACCTCGAGGTTGCCGGGATCGACCTCGAGCAGCTTGCGGTAGGCGCGCTCGGCCAGCTCGGGATTGCGCAGCTTGCCCTGGTAGATCTCGCCCAGGCGGCTCAGCAGCTGGCCGCGCAGGTGCACGTCGGCGTGGTCGGAGACCACCACGGCCTCGTAGACCTCGGCGGTCTTCTGCCACAGATCCAGATCGGCCGACAGGCGCTCGACGGCGGCGCGCGCGCGCGGCTCGCCCGGCTCGGTGCGCAGGGCCTCGCACCAGGTCGCGAAGGCCTGCTGGCGCGAGCCCAGCTCGCGCTCCTCCAGCTCGGCGATGCGGGCCAGAAGCTCCAGCTTCTCGTGCGGGCCGGCCGCGAACTCGGTCAAGACGCGCAGGATCTGCTGCAACGGCGTCCACGCCGAGGCGGCCAGGTAGACGCGCTCGAGCAGGCGGGCCACGCGCTGGCGCAGGGCGGCCTTGGGCAGCAGCGCCTCCAGGCCGGTGCGCGCGCCCGTGTTGGTCGGATCGGCGCCCAGCACCTGCTCGTAGAGGTCGACGGCGCCGGCCGGATCGGCCAGCTCGTTGGCGTGCAGCTGGCCCCGGCGCAGGGTCAGCTCGAGCGCCGCGTCGCTGCTCACGAAGGCGACCTCGCGCGCCATCAGGGCGTCGAGCTCCTGGTGGCGCTGCGCGGCGGCGTACAGCCGCTCCAGCGACTTGTAGGCGCGCAGCTCCTCGGGCGCGAGCTCGAGCACGCGCTCGAAGGCGCGGGTGGCCGCCTTGTCGTCGTCGAGCACGCCCTCGCTGAGGTCGGCGCTGCGATACAGGATGGCCACGCGCACCGCGGCGTCGTGGGTGATCTGCTGGCGTGCTCGGGCGACAGCGCCAGCACGCGGCGGTAGTGCGGCTCGGCCGCCTCGGGCTGGCTCAGGCGCTCGGCCTGCAGCTCGGCCAGCTGCCACGACAGGTCGCAGAGCAGCTTCTGCGCGGCGGCGTCGTCCGCCTTGGGCTCGCCCAGGCGCTTGACCAGCTTGTCGAGCTCCAGCGCGAGATCGTCGTAGGCGCCGAGGTCGGCCGCCAGCGTGGTCATCTCGCGGCGGTTCTGCTCGTCCTCGGGCGCCGCGTGCAGCACGCGGGTGGCGGCCTCGTAGGCGTTCAGCGGATCGCCCAGGCGCCGGGCGTACAGGCTGGCCAGGCGGCGATCGAGCTCCAGCCGCGCGGCGGCCTCGGTCTCGGCCTGGCGCAGGATCTCCAGCATGGCGGCCTGCTTGGCGTAGTCGGCGGCCTGCTCGTAGACCGGCAAGAGCAGACGCGCGATGGCGGGGCGATCGCCCGGCTCGGGCGCGCCCGCGGGCGGCGGCGCCACGAAGCGCTCCAGGCCGGCGATGGGCTCGTGCTTGGTCGGCGCGGCCTGGTGCGCGGCGCGGAAGTGGGCCAGCGCGCGGGCGCGATCGTGGTGCTTGCCGGGCGCCTCGTACAGCGCGCCCAGGCGCAGCTCGAGGGCGACCTTGGTCTCGTGCTCGGTGGCGGCGCCGAGCTGCAGCTCGAGGGCGCGGGCCAGGCCGGCGTCGTCGCCGCGGGCCTGGCTGATCTTCTCGAGCGCCCGCATGGCGCGCGCGGAGGTCGGATCCTCGGCCAGGATCTGCGCGTGCGTGGCCGCGGCGGCGGGCAGGTCCTTGATGCGCTCTTCCTCGATGTACGCGATGCGGAACATGAGGTCGCGGCGCTTGTCGGCGTCCTTCTCGGCGGCGACCTGCTTGCGATGGATGGCCAAGAGCGACGGCCACTCCTCACCCTGCTGGAACAGCTGCACCAGGGCCGCGGTGGCCTCGGGATCGTCGGGGTGCGCCTGCAGGATGGCCTCGTACGAGGCCTGGGCGTCGTCGGGCTGGTACAGGCGCTGGGCCTGCACCTTGGCCAGCGCGCGCAGGAGCGCGATGCGCGGCTCGCCCGCCAGGCCGGCGGCCAGGCGCTTCTTGTACAGATCGCCGAGCTCCTCGAAGGCGTCGGCGTCGTGCGCCAGCCGCTCCAGCTCGGCGCGGCGCTTGTCGTCGGCCGCGGCGTCGCTGGCGCCGCCGAGCTCGCCGAACAGATCGTAGCCCTTGCTGGCCCAGGTGAAGGCGGCCGCCTTGGAGCCCAGCTTGTCCTCGCACAGGGCGCGGATGGCGTCGATGCGCTGAAGGCGCGCGGCCGGCTCGCGCTCGGCCTCGAGCAGGATCTCGTGCACCGAGAGCAGGCGCGGCCACTTCTCGCTGGCCTGGTACAGCGGCAGCAGCTTGGCGGCGACCTCGGCGGCGCGCGGATCGCGCTCGGCGCCCGCGCTGACCAGCGCCAGCATGCGCTCGTAGGCCTTGACCGCCTTCTCGGGCTGGTTCATCGGCCCTTCGCACAGGCGCGCGACCCGGGTCAGGACCCCGACCTTGTCGTCCACCGTCGGCATGCGGTCGGCCGCGCCGTACAGGATGTCGCACAGGTCGTCCCACGCGTTCATGCCGCCATACAGGCGCTCGAGCGCGGCGTAATCGCCCGACTGCACCAGCAGGTCGCGCAGGATGCGCGTCGCCTTGGGGTGGCCCGGCTGCACCGACAGGATGTGGTGATAGGCCTCGGCGGCCAGCACCGGCGCACCCAGGCGCTCGGCGCACAGCGCACCCAGCCGCTCGTACAGCGCGATCTCGGCCTTGGGGTCGCGCTCGCCGGCGGGGCGCGCCGACAGCGCGCGGGCCTGGCGCGTGAGGATCTCGGCCAGCGCCGGGAAGCGCCGGTCCTTGTCATAGAGGATGGCCAGCGCCGCCAGCGCCTCGGGATCGCCGCCCTCGGGCGCGCCTTCGACATCCAGCAGCGTGTTCCACGACTGGATCGCGGTGCGGAAGTCGCCCAGCTTCTCGGCGGCCAGCTTGGCGATCTCGACCACCTGGGCGCGGCGCGCGGCTGGCTCCAGCGTGGGCAGCTCGGCGGCGAGCAGGTCGACCAGCGGGCGGAAGGCGCGCCGCTTGTTGTAGATCTCCTTGAGGCGGGTGCCGACCTCGCGGTCGGTCGGCTCCAGCAGGTACAGCTCCTCCAGGGGCTTCAGCGCCTGCTGGTGGTTGCCGAAGCGATCGATCCACACCGCGGCGATGCGGCGCAGCAGCGCGGCGCGCGTCTTGTTGTCGCCGGCGGCGCCGGCGGCGTCGGCCTTGCGCGACAGCATGCCGATGAGGTCGTTCCAGCGCCCCAGCTGCTCGTACTTGGCCGCCAGCGCGTCGAGCGCCGCGGGGTGATCCGGGCGCAGCGCGAGGATGGCGTTGTACGTGTTGATGACCATGACGTCGAGGTTGAGCTTGTCGCGGTAGATCGCGACGACCTCCATCAGGCGCGAGATGCGCGCCTCGTTCAGCGTCGCCGGCGTGCGCACCGGGCCGCCGCCCGCGGGCGGCGCGGGCACGGGCTCGGGCGGGATGGCCTCGACCTCCTCCTTGAGCAGCTCGAGCAGCGCGTTCCACTTCTCGGTGCGCGTGTACAGCCGCTTGAGCGCGTCGCGCGCGCCCTGGCTGAGCGGATCCTGGCGCAGGATCCCCTTCCAGGCGTCGATGGCCTTCTCGGCGCTGGCGCCGGCGCCCTCGCTGAGCTCGGCGATCTCGACGCCCAGCACCAGGCGGCGGCCCGGATCGGTCTCGGCCTTCTGGGCCTGGGTCAGCAGCGTGACCAGCTTGGAGAGCTCGTTCCGCTCGCGGTGGTACTCGCGATAGAAGTCGATGGCCAGCGGATGCGCGGGCTCGGTCTTGCGCACGCGCCGGAAGTGCTCCTCGGCGGCGCCCAGGTTCTCGAGCTTCTTCCAGTACAGCATGCCGATCTGCAGCGCGAGGGCGTTCTCGGCCTGCGCGCTGGTGCCGCGCGCCTTGGTCTTGATGGCGTTCTCGTAAACGTGCACCAGCGCGGTCCAGTTCTGCTCCGCGGTGTGGTGCTCGATGAGGATGCGCAGCGCGCGCGGGTGGCTGGGATCCTGCGCCAGGACCTTGGTGAGCAGCTCCAGGGCCTGCTCGGGCTTGCCGCGCTGGGTGCGCGCCAGATCGGCGGCGCTGAGCAGCGCGGCGATGCGCTCCTCCTTGCTGGCGGCGGCGTCGGTGCGCTGCTCGTAGAGAGCGCCCAGCTCGTCCCAGCGCTGTTCTCGACGAAGCAGCCGCTCGAGGTGCGCGGCGGCCTCGCGGCTGCGCGGCTCGACCTCGATGGCCTTGCGCAGCCAGCGCTCCATCTCGGGCGAGTCGGGCTGGTGGCGGCCGTACAGCTTGGCGGCGTTGAGGTAGCTCTCGGCGGTGAGCTGGCGCTCGGTCGAGGAGGCGGCCTCGTCGAGGTACTTCTTGACCAGCTTCTGCCAGACGCCCTTGAAGACCTCGACGTTGGAGAGCGCGCTCTGCGCATCGGCGTGCTCGGGGTTGGCCTGCAGCGCGCCCTGGAAGCAGGTCAGGGCGCCGGCCTGATCGAGGACGTCGTCCTCGAGGACGCGCCCCTTCTCGAACAGCAGGTCGGCGCGGACAGTCGGATCCTTGGCCAGCGCCAGCTCGAGATCGAGCAGCTTGAGCGTGATGTCGAGCTCGCCGCGCTCGCGGTGGCGGCGTCGTGCCTCGGCCAGGGCCAAAGCCAGCTCCGGCCCGTGCTTCTGGCCGTGCCCGTTGGTGACCAGCTCCTCGAGCGCCGTGAGGGCCTGCTCGTTCTCCGGCTCCTGCTCGAGAATCCCGAGGTACTCCTGAGGCTCTGCCATCGTCTATCGTCCCGGCGCAGAAGCGTGCGCAGAAGGGGGGTATGGAGGTCCCCACACCACCACCTAGGGGACCACGAGCCCGCCGAGTGTAACCCCCGGCGCGCGGCCATTGGAAGAGTGTTTTCCTGAACGTGTTTCAGCGGTTATTGACAAACGGAAGCGTTATTTCGAGGCCGGTCGTCAGCTCGGGCTCAGCTTCTCCAGCAGCTCCTCGGTGACGTCGTTCAGCGTATCCACCACCACGTCGGCCTCGGACTGGTCCTGCTTGGCGAAGTTCCCCGCCCGCACAGCGATGACCGGGATGCCCGCCGCCCGCGCCGCCTGGATCCCGGGCCGGCTGTCCTCGATCACGACCAGCGCGCTGGGCGGCAACGCCAGCTTGGCGCACGCCTTCAGGTAGGGCTCCGGGTTGGGCTTGCCCTTGGCGTAGTCGTCGGCGCCGATGTACCAGGCGAAGCAGTCGAGCAGCCCGAGGATGCCGAGGTGCATCGCGATCTCGCGGCGCGACGAGCCCGACACCAGCGCCAGCGGCCAGCGCGCAGCCAGGCGGCGCACGGTGGCGCGGGCGCCGGGCAGCTCGGGGGCGTGGGCGCGTGACAGCCGCTCGTACTCGCCCATGTAGCGATCGATGAACTCCATCAGGCCCATCTGGATGCCGAGGTCGGCCTGCAGGCGGGCCCAGATCTCCTGCCAGGCGTGGCCGACGATGAAGTCGCGCTGGTCCTGGTTCAGGCTGTAGCCGAGGCTCTCGAGGGTGCTGCCGACGGCGTCGGCGGCTTGTTGCTCGCTGTGGACGAGGGTGCCGTCCATGTCGAAGATGATGGCGCGGGGCACCGCGGCACTGTAGCGACTTTGCCCGCGCTTTGCAGCCGCGCCGCGCCGCGCCGGCCGGTCGGCCGGGACGCGCGCCTACTTCTCCTTGCAGGCGTCGGCCCAGCCCAGCGTGCAGGCCTTGACGAACAGCGCCTTGGCCGCCTTCTTGTCGGGCTTCACGCTCACCGCCGGCCGGGGCAGCTTGATGCCCGCCTTGACGATGCTGCCCTGGACCCAGCAGCCATAGTCGCTGCCGGCGTCGCACGCGGCGGTCGCCAGGGTCAGCGCGCGCGCCTCGTCCTTCGCCACCCCGGTACCGGTGCGCAGCAGGTTGCCCAGGCCCGCGCAGCCCTCCTGCTCGCCGGCGTCGCAGGCGGCCTGGTAGCGCGCCAGCGCGCCGGGGACGTCCTTGTCGACCGCGCCGCCGCGCTCGTACATGCGGGCCAGGAAGGCACACGCGCGTGGATCCTGGGCGTCGCAGCCCTTCTCGTAGGCCGCGTACGCCTTGTAGACGTCGACCGCCTGTCCGGCCTCGCCGCGCTCGATCAGGCGCCCCAGCACCCCGCACGCCGCGCCGTCCTTGCCATCGCAAGCCTTGCCGAGCAGCGCCACCGCGGCCGCGGCATCCGCCGCCACGCCGTCCCCCTTCAGCGTCAGCACGCCGAGGCCACCACACGCCGCGGCATCACCACCCTCGCAGGCCTGGCGGTACAGCAGCGCCGCGCGCGCCGCGTCGCGCGCGCCACCCTCGCCCCGATCCAGCCGTCGCGCCAGCAGCGCGCAGGCCGGCGCCTGGCCAGCGTCGCAGGCCTTGCCATACAGCGCCGTCGCGCGCGTCGCGTCGCCGCCGCCCAGCGTGCGCGCCAGGGCCAGACACGCGCTGGCGTCGTCGCCATCACACGCCTTGCCATACACCTCGGCCGCGCGCGCCGGATCCGCGGCGACGCCCTCGCCCGCCGTCAGCGCGTCACCCAGGTAGCGACACGCCAGCGCCCGTCCGGCGTCGCACGCCGGCCCCAGCAGGACCACCGCCGCCGCGGCGTCACGCGCGACGCCCTCCCCCGTCCACAGGAAGATCGCCCACTCGCTGCAGCTCGGCACATGTCCGCCCTCGCAGGCACGCTTCGCCAGCGGTGCCACCTCGGCCGCCGCCGCCGACCGCGCCCGCAGCACGCCGACCAGGTTGCCGCAGCCCTCGATGATCTCGCCGTCACAGGCGCGCCGATACAGCTGCTCGGCCCGCGCATCGTCCTTGCCAACACCCGACCCGCTGCGCACCAGGGTGCCGAGATCGTTGCAGGCCGCGGCCTCGCCCTCATCACAGGCGCGCTCCAGCACCGGCGCCGCCGCCGCCGGATCCACCGCGGTGCCGCGCCCGAGCAGGTAGGCCCGGCCCAGCGCCGCACAGGCCGCCGGCAGCTGGCCGTCACAGGCGCGCCGCATCAGCCCGACCGCCCGCGCGTCGTCCTTGGGCGCGCCCTCCCCGGTCCACACCATGGTGGCCAGATCCCAGCAATCCTTGGCCGATCCCTTGCCGCAGCCCTTGTCGAGCTCGGCCGGCCCACGCGGCCCGGCGACCTTGGCCACCGGCAACGGACAGGGCGCACAACCCACGCCCCCCAGCGACACCAGCACAGCGACGGCGAGCCCACGCAGCGAGTTCATTGCGCGCAGGAAAGCACGCGCCCGGGCGCCGCGAGGTGACAACTCTGTGAACCCATCACGCTGCCAACATTGAGGATCGCGACGTTCCCATCTATCCTCTGGCGAAGTGAACGCCGCCCGCCCCACGCTGCTCGTGGTCGACGACGACCAGGACAACCTGGCCCGTCTCGACGCGACGTTCCAGGCCAGCTACCGCGTGCTCCCGGTCGGCAGCGGCGCCGCCGCCCTCGCCGTGCTGGGCGCCGAGGACATCGATCTCCTCATCACCGACCAGCGCATGCCCGGCATGGCCGGCCTGGAGCTGGCCGCGCAGGCCCGCCGGCTGCGCCCCGACCTGCCCGTGATCCTCCTGACGGCCTACACCGATCCCGAGGATCTCATCGAGGCCATCAACGAGGGCACGCTGTACCGCTACGTGCAGAAGCCCTGGGACGCCCGCGATCTGGCCGCCACCGTGCACCACGCCCTCGAGGAGCGCGCCCTGCGCCGCGAGCGCGACAGCCTGCAGTCGCGCATGCAACGCCGCCTCGACGCCCTCTCGGTGCTCTACGAGGTCTCGGCCGAGGCCGCCGATTTCGGCTCGTATCGCGAGATCGGCAGCCTGATCACGCGCGCGCTGCACCGCATCGTCAGCTTCGACGTCGGGGCCTCGCTGATCGTCGTCAAGGGCGACGCCCCGGGCACCGTGATGCACCTGCACTGCGAGACGCCGTGCGACGAGGCCACCCTGCTGGCGGTGCGCGATCGCTGCGTCGAGCTGTGGTCGGCGCTGACCGGCGGCAACCTGGGCGAGCGCGAGCTGGTGGTCGACGTCTCGGGCGAGCGCCTGCCCCCGGGGGCCGCGGCGCCCGCGCACAGCGGCCGCTCGACCACGCACATCCCGCTGGTCATCGACGGCCGCGTGGTCGGCGTGATCTACCTGGTCGCGCTGCGCGACGCCGCGTTCTCGCCCGACGACGAGAAGCTGCTCTACATCCTGGCCAACCAGACCTCGGCCGCGGTGCGCCGGCTGGCCACGCGCCTGCTCGAGGAGCGCCAGAAGCTGCGCCTGATGGTCGAGTCGATGGCCGACGGCGTCATCATGTCGAGCGGCCCGGCCGGCGGCGAGACCGTGCTGGTCAACCCGGCGGCGCGGCGCATGCTGGGCCTGCCGCCCGAGGAGCAGCTGCCCGCGATCACGGCGCAGGATCTCAAGGAGCGCGTCGGCTACTACCCGTTCGATCTGGTGCGCGGCAACGCCTGGGACGCCGGCGAGCCGCTGCGCGAGGAGATCCGGCTCGGCGACAAGGTGCTGCACGCCATCGTGTCACCGGTGATGGACCCCGACGGCCGCCCGGTCGGCCTGGTCGTGGTGCTGCGCGACATCACCGAGCAGAAGGCGCTCGATCACCGCAAGGGCGAGTTCGTGTCCATCGTCTCGCACGAGCTGCGCACCCCGCTGACGTCGATCACGGGCGCGCTCGACATCGTGCTCAAGTCGTATGGCGGCGACCTGACCGACAAGCAGCGCCGCTACCTGACGCTGGCGCGCGAGGCCTGCAGCGAGCTGTCGACCATCGTCGACGACCTGCTCGACGCCACCAAGCTGGAGCGCGGCAAGGTCTCGATGGCCATCCGCCCCGTGATGTGGGACGAGCTCGGCCAGCACGCCTGCGACAAGTTCCGCGGCGCCGCCGAGGAGAAGCGCATCACGCTGAACTTCAGCGCCTCGCGCCGGCCCATCCGCATCCTCGGCGATCCCGAGCGGCTGACCCAGGTGCTGAACAACCTGCTGTCGAACGCCCTCAAGTTCACCCCCGCCGGCGGGCGCGTCGAGCTCGAGGTGTTCGGGCCCGGGGTCGCCGCCGGGCAGGTCGGGATCTCGGTGTGGAACAACGGCGACTCCATCCCCGAGGCCGATCGCGAGCGCGTGTTCGAGAAGTTCGAGCAGGTCCAGGCCTCCAGCACGCGGCGCGTCGGCGGCACCGGCCTCGGGCTGTCGATCTCGCGCTCGATCATCGAGGCCCACGGCGGCCGGATCTGGGTCGAGGAGCCCGGCGCGCAGGGCGGCACCACCTTCGTGGCCACCCTGCCGGTGGCGCCGCCGCAGGAGGCCGGCGACGGCGTCGGCATGGGCGCCGACCCTGGGCTGCCGCCGAACTACCAGGCAGGCGTCGGCATGACGCCGCCCGGGGGCCTGCGCCCGGCGGCGCCCGCGACGCTGCTGGCCACCACCGGCAAGCGCAAGATCCTGCTGTGTGACGACGATCGCCACGCCGCCTACGTCATCAAGGGCACCCTGGTGGGGTCGGGCCATCGCGTGCGGGTGGCGCGTGATCCCGACGAGGCGCTGGCCATCGCGCGCGAGGACAAGCCCGACCTGGTGGTGCTCGACCTCATGGGCGGGCCCGGTGACGGCGCCGCCAGCCCGGGCATGACGCTGCTCGAGATCCTCAAGCACGATCCCGAGACGCGCCACACCCCGGTGATGGTGGTGTCGCGCACCACGCGCCGCGAGCGCGCCACCGCCGCCGGCGCCGACGCCTGCCTCGACAAGCCGCTCGATCTGGCGGCGTTCCAGACCACGGCGGCGCGCCTGCTCAGCGAGCGCGGCCAGCGCCGGCAGAAGATCCTGGTGGTCGACGACGATCCCGGCATCCGCATGATCTGCCGCGAGGTGCTGGAGACCGAGGGCTTCGTGGTGCGTGACGCCGCCGACGGCGAGAGCGCGCTGGCCGAGGCCAAGCGCTTCCGCCCCGATCTGCTGCTGCTCGACGTCATGATGCCCGACGTCGATGGCTTCCAGACCGCGACGCGCTTCCGCGCCGATCGCGCCGCCGCGCTGACGCCCATCATCTTCGTGTCGGCGCGTGGGCAGACCTCGGACAAGGTGCGCGCGTTCAAGCTGGGCGCCGACGACTACCTGGTCAAGCCGTTCGACTCGGCGGAGCTATTGGCCCGGGTCGAGAAGGCGCTGGAGCGCAAGGAGCGCGAGGTCGGGGCCTCGCCGACCACGCGCCTGCCCGGGGTGTCGGCCATCGAGAGCGAGATCGTGCGGCGCCTGGGCAGCGGCGAGGACGCCGCCTTCTGCTACCTCGATCTCGACAACCTGAAGGCCTTCAACGACTACTACGGGTATGCCAAGGCCGACGGCATGATCCGCCAGATCGGCGACATCGTGCGCGAGGTGGTCGGGCGCGAGGGCGGCGCCGGCGACTTCATCGGCCACATCGCGGGGGACGACTTCGTCTTCATCACCAGCGCCGACCGCGTCGACCGCGTGGCCACGACGATCATCGAGAGCTTCGACCGGCTGGCGCCGCTCTACTACCACAAGGCCGATCGCGAGCGCGGCTACATCGAGACCCGCGATCGCTACGGCGTGATGCGGCGCTTTCCCATCATGTCGGTGTCGCTGGCGGCGCTGACCGCTCGCGGCAACAACCTCACCAGCTACCCCGAGCTGGCCACCCGTGCCGCCGAGGCCAAGCTGCAGGCCAAGGGCGTCGAGGGCTCGTGCTACGTGCGCGATGGCCGCGTGCTGTGGAGCCCGCGCGAGCGGGTCGTCAGCGCCAGCGGATGATGCGCGCGAGCGGCCGGGCGCGAGGGCTGCTGCTGGTCGGGCTCTGCGGGTTGCTCGGGGCCGGCGCCGGGGCGGCCTGCTCGCGCGGGGGTGACAAGGCGCCCGCCGGCAGCGCGACCCCGACGCCGAGCGCGACCCCGATGGCCAGCGGCGCGGGCCCGGGCGACGTCGACCTGGACGGCGGACTGGATGGTGGTGAGGTCGACCTCGGCGGCGACGGCGGGCAACCGCGCGACGAGGAGGTGTGTCGCAAGGCAGTGCAGACCTATGCCCGCCTCAAGGGGCTGACGCTCGATCCGATGCAGCTCAGGCAGTTCACCCTGCTGTGTCTCGATGGTTCGGCCGAGCTGGCGGCGTGCATCGCCAGGGCGCGTGGGCTGCGCGAGCTCGAGAAGTGCGAGAACACGGGCGGCCCCACGGCGGGCGGCTTCGCCGAGGCAGCCGAGGCGGTCGGCTCGCGCCCGCGCGCCGCCGAGTGTGACGAGGCCATCGCCAACCTGGTCAAGCTGGTGCCCGAGATGGCCCGGGATCGCGCCGATTTCCAGCGCGCGTGCATGCTGGGCACCCGGACCCAGGCCAGCTGCGTGGCGCGCGCCCGCCGCGCGGAGGATCTGTCGCGATGCCCGTAGCCAGACGCTCGTCCTCCGCCCCGTGCTCGTGCTCGTGCTCGTGCTCGTGCTCGTGCTCGTCCTCGTGCTCGTGCTCGTGCTCGTGCTCGTGCTCGTGCTCGTCCTCGTCCTCGTCCTCCTCCTCCTCCTCGTGCTCGCCCTCCTCGTCCTCGTCCTCGTCCTCATGGCTCGGCCTCGCCGTCCTCGCGCTGGCGCTCACCGGCTGTGGCCCCGAAACCCACGGCAAATCCACCGCCCCCTCGAAGTGGGTCCCCACCACCGTGGTGACCCCGCTCCCGGCCGAGGACGCCGGGGTCGCCCCGGTGGCCCGGCCCCGCGGTGCGCCCCCCGCCGCCGCCGACTGCGAGCGTGCGGTCGACAAGGCGCTGGCCCTGCTGCCCCCTCCGCCACGCGTGCCGCGCCGCGAACCCGACGCCGGGCCGCGCGATCCCGCCGATCGCCAGCGCCTGCTCGACGAGTGCATGCGCTCGACCGCCAGCGAGGTCGCCTGTGTGCTGGCCGCCGAACCGACCTCGGAGGCGCTGCTGGCCTGCTTCCAGTGGGACGAAGCTGCCGACGCCGGGGTGCGCTGATGCGCCCGCCCGCGGCGGCGCGGCTGCCGCTGCTGCTGCTGGCGCTGGCCAGCGCGGGCTGCAGCAAGGACGACCCCGGCCCCGAGCTGCGCGGGCGTGCCGGCGATCCCGCCATCCGCCCGCTGGAAGAGACCGAGTGGCTGGGTCCCGCGCCCGGCCCGAGCGACGCCTGGGACGGCGGCAGCGCCTTGCCCGCCCCCGAGCGTCCCTGGACCGCGCGCTGCCCGGCCCTGGTCGATCACCTGGCCGCGCTGACCCGCGCCACCCTGGCCGCCGACGGCGCCCCCGCGCTCGAGCTCGGCCAGCTCGACCGGCGCGCCGCCCTGGAGCGCGGCAGCGACATCGCCCGCTGTGTCGCCCGCGCCAGCGCCGCCGACCTCGACTGCCTGCTGGCCGCAAACAGCAGCGCCGACCTGGCCGCCTGTCACCCGCGCTGACAGGCTGGCGCCCCGGTTGTCCCGGCTGGCGCACCCTGATGGCGTGGCGGCCCGGAAATCCCCGCCGATTGCGTATCATCCCACCGTGATGCCCGACCACCTCCCCGTCGTTCGCGGCAGCAGCCTCGGTCTCGGCTTGCTGCTGGCCCTGGCCGGCGCGGCCTGCAGCAAGAGCAGCGACAAGCGCAGCAGCGAGCCCACCACCCAGCTGCCCGACAAGCCGCGCAGCGGCCTCGAGGTCAGCATCACCAGCGTCGACGCCACCTCGTACCAGCTGGGGCCCGACGCGCTGGCCGCCGCCATGCTCGAGGGGCTGGCGGGTGACGTGCGCGTGGCCGCCAGCACCGGCGGCTATCGCATCACGCAGCTGCGCACCGGCTCGGTGCTGGCGCGCGCGGGCCTGCTGACCGGCGACGTGGTCAGCAAGCTTGGTGGGGTCGAGCTGCGCGGCGCCGACAGCCTGTTCACCGCCTACCAGGTCGCGCGCACCGGCAGCTTCGAGGTCGAGCTCATGCGCGGGCGTGACAGCGTGCGGCTGCGCTACCTGGTGCGCGGCTCGGTGCCCGATTTCGGCATGGGCGGCCTGCTGCCGCGCCCGGCGCCGCCGCCCAGCCTCGGCGTGGGGCCGACCGCCCTGCCCGGCTTCACCGTCACCAGCGCCAGCCCCGAGCTGCTGGAGTTCAGCGTCGACCGCGCCGAGTTCGACAAGCTGCTGGCCGCCCCCGACGCCCTGGCGCACGGCGCGCGCTTCGTGCCCTCGATCAAGAACGGCTTCCCGAACGGCATCAAGCTGTACGCCATCCGGCCCAGCTCGCCGTTCGCCGCCGCCGGCTTCCAGAACGGCGACACCATCAGCAGCGTCAACGGCGACGCCATCACCTCGGCCGACAGCGCGCTCGCCATCTACGCCAAGCTCAAGAGCGCCGACAAGCTGCGCGTCGAGATCACCCGCCGCGGCGCCGCTGTCACCCTGGTCTACACCCTCAAGTAGGCGGTGCCCCGGGCGCGGGCCCAGGTGCGGGTACGGGCGCGGGCGGCGATGCTGGCGCGCGCGGCGCTGGCCTCGGAGTTGGCGCGCGGGGCCTTCGGTCGCGCACGAACCTGGGTCGGGGCGTTGGTGACCAGGCGCATGCGCTGCGGCAGCGGGGGCGGCTCCGAGGGCAGGCGCCGGTCGCCGCCGGTGGTGATGAAGTCCTCGAGCTTGGCGCGCAGGACGGCCAGGCTCTGCCAGCGGTCCTCGGGGAAGGGGCCCATGGCGCCCATCAGCACGTTGCGCAGCCCGGCGGGCAGCTTGGGGAAGTAGCTGACGCCCGAGCCCAGCTCGCCCTTCTTGATGCGGGCCACGCGGTTGGGATTGCCCTGCACGCCGAAGGGGTGACGCCCGGTCAGCTTCTCGAACAGCAGCACGCCGACCGAGAACACCAGCGAGCGCTCGTCGATGACCTCGCCGCGGGCCTGCTCGGGGGAGGCGTACAGCAGATCGCCCAGCATCTCGTGGCGGCGCAGCAGGGTCAGGAAGTTGACCGTGTTGACGGTGAGGCCGTCGCCGACCGCGCCCTGCTCGAGGGCGTCGAGCACGCGCAGCACGTGGCGCACGATCGCGGTCGGGTCGGGCTCGGCGCCGGCGGGGGCGGCCGGGCTGTCACCCTCGAGGTCACGGGCGATGCTCCAGAAGCGCTCGGCCAGGGTCTCGGGGGCTTTCTTGTCGGACTTCGGCAGGCTCATGGGCTTCTCCCGAACCTGGGTGTAGCAAGTGGCGTG
Organism: Polyangia bacterium; assembly: GCA_044229835.1. GTDB lineage: Bacteria > Myxococcota_A > Polyangia > Haliangiales > JADYYK01 > JADYYK01. Next base: position 117,945 of record JBGASF010000004.1, read on the forward strand.
CGCGGGGCGCGGCGCGTGATTTCGCGGGTCGAGGCCGGGGTGGGGTGGGGTGACGGGGCTCCGAATCGGGGCGGACATCCCCGCGCGGTAACGCGACCGGACCTCGTTGCATCGAAAGACACGCACCCGGGGCGTCTGTGGGTCGGCGCCGAAAAGCTGAGAGTTCGTCCGCACATATTGCGCGAACGCCTCGCGATGCTCAGGTTGCCTCCTGTCGACCTTCGGGTCACAGAAAGAGGTCAAGATGTCGCTCCCGCTGCTCAAGCTCGACGAGGTGGTCCTGTTTCCGGGCGCTGCCCTGCCCATGCAGGTCGGCGGTGCGGGCATCGCGCTGGTCGATGCCGTCAAGGACGCCGCCCAGCCGCACGTGCTGGTGGCGACCGCGCGCACGTCCGGCGACGTGACCAAGCTGGAAGATCTCTATCCCATCGCGACCCTGGCGACGCTGTCGCTGGCGGGTCGGGCTGGCTCCGGTCGTCGCAACATCGTCCTCAACGCCATCGAGCGGCGCCGGCTGACCACGCTCGAGCTGGGCGGCGGCCTGCTGCGCGCCGAGTCGGAGCCGGTGCTGGAGACCGGTGGCAGCGGCGCCGAGGCCGAGGCCATGGCGGAGTCGCTGCGCAGCCAGGTCGCCAAGGTGCTGGCGCTGGCGTCGGGCGTCGAGGAGCAGGCCACCCAGGCGCTGGCCGCCGCGCACGAGCCGGGAAAGCTGGCGGATCTCGCGGCCATCCTGACCGAGGCGCCGGTGCCCGAGCGCGCCGCCGTGCTGACCGAGCTCGACGTGGTCGCGCGTGGCCACAAGGTGCTGGCGCTGCTTGCGCACCGCATCCAGGTGCTGCTGCTCAAGAACCAGATCGACAGCCAGGTCTTCGGCGAGATCTCCAAGCAGCAGCGCGAGCACGTGCTGCGCAAGCAGATGAAGGCCATCCAGGAGGAGCTCGGCGAGGACGGCGGCGAGGACGGCGCGCACGACGAGCTGTCGGACAAGATCGTCGCCGCCAAGATGCCCGAGGACATCGAGAAGGTGGCGCGCAAGCAGCTGGGGCGGCTGCGCGCCATGCAGTCGGGCTCGGCCGAGTACCAGGTCGGGCGCACCTACCTCGAGCTCTTGTGCGACCTGCCGTGGTCGAAGCGCAGCGAGGCCAAGGTCGATCTGGCCGCGGCGCGCGCCTCGCTGGAGGCCGATCACCACGGCCTCGACAAGGTCAAGAAGCGCATCCTCGAGTACCTCGCGGTGCGCAAGCTGAGCCCGAGCAAGAAGGGGCCCATCCTGTGCCTGGCCGGCCCGCCCGGGGTCGGCAAGACCTCGCTCGGCAAGTCGATCGCGGCGGCGCTGGGGCGCGACCTCACCCGGGTGTCGCTGGGTGGTGTGCGTGACGAGGCGGCCATCCGCGGCCACCGGCGCACCTATGTCGGCGCGCTGCCGGGGCGCATCATCGATGCCCTGAAGAAGGTCGGCACCAAGAACCCCGTGATGGTGCTCGACGAGCTCGACAAGCTGGGCAACGACCTGCGCGGTGACCCCGCGGCGGCGCTGCTCGAGGTGCTCGACCCGGAGCAGAACAACAGCTTCACCGACCACTACCTCGAGGTGCCATTCGATCTGTCGGAGGTCATCTTCCTGGCCACCGCCAACGATCTCGGCAGCATCCCCGGCCCGCTGCGCGACCGGCTCGAGATCATCGAGCTGCCCGGCTACCCGACCGCGGAGAAGCGCGTCATCGCCGAGCGCCACCTGTGGCCCAAGCAGCTGCGCGAGCACGGCCTGACCGAGGCCCAGGCGTCGATCACGGCGCAGGCGCTGACCGCGGTCATCGAGGGCTACACCCGCGAGGCCGGGGTGCGCAACCTGGAGCGCGAGCTGGCGGCCATCGCGCGCGCCATCGCGGTCAAGGTGGTGTCGTCCTCGTCCAGCGACGCGCCGGGGGTCGAGGTCGTCGAGGCCCACGACCTCGCGCGCTACCTCGGGCCGGCGCGCTTCGAGTCCGACATCGCGGAGCGCACCGGTGACCCCGGGGTGGCGACCGGTCTGGCGTGGACGCCGAACGGCGGCGAGATCCTCTTCATCGAGGCCTCGCGGTCACGCGGCACCGGCAAGCTGACGGTGACCGGGCAGCTCGGCGAGGTGATGAAGGAGTCGGCGCAGGCCGCGCTGTCCTACGTGCGTTCGCACGCGGCGGCGTGGGGCATCCCGGCCGAGGCCTTCGAGCGCCACGACCTGCACATCCACGTGCCGCAGGGTGGCGTGCCCAAGGACGGGCCCTCGGCGGGCAACGCGCTGGTCAGCGCCATCATGTCGCTGTACACCGGCCGGCGCGTGCGCGGCGATGTCGCCATGACCGGCGAGATCACGCTGCGCGGCGCGGTGCTGCCGGTGGGCGGCATCCAGTCCAAGGTGCTGGCGGCGCACCGGGCGGGGATCCGGCGCGTGGTGCTGCCCGAGCGCAACAGCCGCGACCTCGGCGAGATCCCGGCCGACGTGAAGGCGGACCTGGAGATCATCCTGGTCAAGCGCATCGAGGAGACGCTGGCGGCCACGCTGGAGCCGGTGCTGGTGCCGACCATCATCCCGGTGCCGGCGGGGCCGGGGAACCAGGCCCACGTGAGCGCGGCCTGAGGCGGCGCACGAGGTCGGGCAGGCGTTCGAGGGGGAACAGGCCCGCGAACGCCACGCCCGACAGCGGGTAGTGAAACGGGATGCGCATCAGCACCACGATGCCCCAGTGAAAACCGAGCGCGGCCAGGGCCCACACCCTGGCCGCGTTTCTGTGCAGCAGGGTCAGCGGCGCGCCGACCTCGATGAGCACCGAGAAGGCGGCCAGCGGGGTGAACAGCCAGGCGTGGCGCAAGAGCAGGCCACCCAGGCTGGAGAAGGGCGCGCCCAGCTCGGCCTTGCGCAGGTTGTCGAACGCGATGTGGCCGCGCAGGAGATCGCCGGTGACCCAGTCCCAGCCGGCGTTGCGCAGCTTGGCGACGCCGGCCATGAAGTAGGTCGCCATGGTCAGCGCGGCGAGCAGGCGCAGGGCGAAGCCGTGGGCGGCGCCGTCGGGGTCGGCGGGTGGGTCGCGGCGGCGGCGCCAGGCGTCGAGCGACCAGACGTCGGCGGCGGGCGCCAGCGCCAGCACACACAGGTGCAGGAAGAGCAGGTTCTCGGAGTGGAACAGCATGCCCCACGAGCTGCGGTAGCAGGTCACCGCCAGCACCGCGACGGCCAGCAGCGGGGCGACGACGCGATACAGGATGCCGAGCGCGAACAGCAGGGCCAGCGCCAGCGTGCCGGCGATGAGGGCGTCGACCAGCGCCGGGCGCAGCGGCGCGGCCAGCAGCCAGGCCAGCGGGCCCACCGGCGCGAAGATGTCGGGATCCTGGCGCGCCATGTGGCGCAGCAGCGGCAGCCGGTAGCTGACGTAGCCCAGCACGAACAGGCCGACGAGGATGCGCACGCCGGCCAGGCGCGCGCGCGGCAGCGGGGCCCACAGGCGCTGCATCACGGCGTTCATTCCTGCGGCACCGGGCAGCGCGCGCGCACGTCGCGCTGCAGCGGCTCGCGCTGGCCCTCGAAGTAGGCCAGGCCGTCGAAGGTGCTGGAGACCACCTCGATGACGGCGGCGCTGCCCAGGCGACCGCCGGCGTGGGCGACGCGGGCGGCGATCTCCTCGCACAGCTGCTGCGCGCTGTCGGGGCCCTGCGCGGCGCGCCCCACGGTCATGGCCACGTGCATGACGTTGTTCGAGGCCACCAGCTGCAGCGGGACGATCATGCGCTGGCCGTTGGCGGACACCGCGAGGACGTGCTCGACCGACATGCGCCGCGCGTGGCGCGCGATCGAGAACATGGGGTAGTTCGACAGCGGGTAGCTGTCGCGGGCCAGCGGCCAGGTCAGTGGCCACAGCACCAGGGCCAGCAGCGCGGCGCCCGCGCCGGTGGCCAGCCAGCGCTGCCAGCTAGCCGTGGAGGGCACGGGCCTCTGCATAGGTGCCGAGGTGCGCCAGCACGGTGTCGTCGAGCGGTTCGGCATAGCCGCCGCCCAGGGTCAGCACGGTGGGCAGCCCGAGGCGGTGCGTCAGCGCGAGGATGCTGCGGTCGCGCGCGCGCAGGCCGGCGTGGCTGAGGGCCAGGCGGCCCAGCTTGTCGCCGCGCAGCGGGTCGACCCCGGCCTGCACCAGGACCAGGTCGGGGTGGCAGGCCAGGCCCTGCTCCAGCGCGGGCGCCAGCGCGGCCAGGTAGGCGTCGTCGCCGGTGCCGTCGGGCAGCTCGACGTCGAGCGTGCTGCGCTGCTTGCGGAAGGGGAAGTTGCGCGCGCCGTGCAGCGACAGGGTGAAGACGCGGGGGTCGTCGGCGAAGATGGCGGCGGTGCCGTCGCCCTGGTGCACGTCGACGTCGATGATGAGGACGCGGCGGACGGCGTGCTCGTCGAGCAGGGTGGCGGCGGTGACCGCGAGATCGTTCCACACGCAGAAGCCGGCGCCGCGGTCGCGGAAGGCGTGGTGGGTGCCGCCGGCCAGGTTGCCGGCGAGGCCGTCCTGCAGCGCGGCCCGCGCGGCCGACAGGGTGCCGCCCACGCTGGCCAGCGAGCGCGCGACCAGCGCGGGTGACCAGGGCAGGCCGATGGCGCGCTGCATGCGCGGGTCGACCGCGCCGGTGAGGACGGCGTCGACATAGGCGGGGGCGTGCACGCGCTCGAGGTCGCGGCGGCTGACCGGGTCGGCGTCGTGCACATCGGCGGCGGCGACCAGGCCGCGCGCGACGAGCTCGCTGCGCAGCCGGCCATACTTGCCCATCGGGAAGCGGTGGCCCGGCGGCAGCGTGACCACGTGCTGGTCGCAGGCGAAGAGCTGCATCAGCGCGGCCTCGTCAAGAGGCGCGCGAAGATGGCCTCCAGCAGCGCCAGGCGGCGCCCACCGCGGCCCGGGCTGCTGGGTGCGGGGGCGGCCTCTGTGACGGCGAACTGGTCGGCGGCCAGCTCGAGGCGGCCCGGGCGTGCGCGCAGCCAGCGGTGGGCCCAGCCGCGCAGCTCGACGATGGGCGCGCTGGGCACGCCGGCCTCGTCGAGCAGCCGCTTGGGGAAGTGGCCCCAGGCGCACCAGACGTCGTCGGGGCGCACGAACGTCGCCCAGCGGACGCGCAGCTCGGCGGGTGAGATGGCGTCGGCGAAGGCAGCGGCGGGCAGGCCGAGCTGCTGCTCGGTGCCCGGGCTGACGCCGGCGCTGGGGCGCACCAGGGCGGCGAAGCGCTCGCCGGTGCTGGGGCGCATGGCGACCCAGTGCACCAGCTCGGCGGGCGGGCGCGCCTCCAGGCTCATGGGCCAGACGTTGCCCTCGCCGTGGATCAGCAGCGCGTGCTCGCTGCGGCCCTGCAGCGGGGCCGGCAGGTACAGCGGGCGCTCGGGGCGATCACGGCGGCGCGGGGCGCGGCGCGCCGAGCGGGCGTGGCCGAGCTGGCGTTCGACCAGCACGTCGAGCGGGCGCAGCATGGCGGCGTGCCGGCCGGGGGCGGCCTCGGCGGCGTCGAGCGCGGCGGCGACGGCCTCGACGCTGGAGATGCAGGTCGGGGTGGGCTCGCGGCGGATGAGGTAGCGCGATGGCGCCTCGGGGGCGATGCCATAGGCGGGCAGCGCGCGCAGCCAGGGGTTCTTGCGCCAGATCTTGTGCGCCTGTGACCAGGTGCCATCGATGACCCAGATGGCCAGCGCGCCAGGGCGGTCGGCCAGCTCGGCGACCGGGCGTGCGCCGGGGGCGGGGTACAGCACGACCGAGGTCGGCTCGCTGGCGAGCAGCTCGGCGACGCGCGGGTCGGCGGCGAAGTCGACGCCGATGAGCAGGCGCGAGCCCGGCAGCGCCAGGTGCGCCATGCGCGCGGTGCCCATCGGGTTGCGCGCCTCGCGCGGGTGCTGCAGCACGATCACGCGGGAGCGCGGCGCCAGCACGGGCACATGTGCGCACCAGCAGGCCGAGGTCGCGAGGCGGCACGCGGGACAGCGTGCGCGGGTCTCGGGGGCGGCCTCGGGCTGCATGGGCGTCGAGAGAGAGTACCCGCGAATGTGGGTGGTGGCACCAGCGGGCGCGTGGACCATGGCGGCGGCTCCATAGGGAGGCTGCGCAAGGGCGGGCGCGGGCGCGAGATCCGCGGCTTGCGAGGGCGCCGGGGTGGTGCGCCGGTTGCAATCCCCCTCACCATGAAAACGAACACAGATACGAGAGTGCCGCGGCGGAGCTGGCTGGCCATCGCGGGTGTGCTGGTGGGCCTGACGGGGTCCGTGGGTGCCGAGCAGCCGACGCAGGCGGAGGCGGAGATCACCGCGGCGACGCTGAGCGCCCAGGTCCACTTCGCGCCGGCGCGGTCCAAGCTGCGTCCCGAGACGCGCGACGCGCTGCGCCAGCTGGCCGAGGTCATGCTGCAGAGCCCCGCGCTGCGGGTGCGCATCGACGGCCACTGCGACGGTCAGGCCAGCGACTTCTACAACCTGCCGCTGGCGTTCAAGCGCGCGCTCAACGTGAAGCGCTTCCTGCAACGCCACGGGGTCGCGCCCGATCGCCTGGTGATCGCGGCCTACAGCGAGGATCGACCGCTGGCCAGCAACGAGACCCGCGAGGGCCGGGCGCAGAACCGCCGCGTCGCGCTGGCGCTGGAGGTCGCGACGCCGGACCCGGACGCCCAGCTCGCCAGCGCGGAGCGCGAGACCGACGCCGAGCGCGAGCGTGAGGCGGGCGGTACGCACTGAGGACCACGCGCTGGACCGGGCTGACGCCGCGCGCGCTCCTGCTCGACAGCGCGGCAAGATCGGGCGGCGGGTGGCGTACATTCGCGCACCGGAGGGTGCATGCGAGCGCGTCGAGGATGGCTGGTCGGACTTGCGGTGATGCTGGCGGCGGCGGGCTGTGGCGACAAGAAGAAGGGCGGCGAGGGCGGCCGGCGCGCGCGGCGCGGCGAGGGCAGCAAGCCCCTGGATGGCCTGATCAAGCCGGGCGCGGGCAAGCCGACGCTGCCGGCGCCGTTCACCGGCGCCAAGCTGGGCGGACCGGCGGCCGACCTGCGCAGCAAGGTCAAGGAGGTCGCGGACGACGACTACTACCGGTCGCCCGACTTCGCGGGCGTCAGCTACTACGTCGCGCTGAGCGACGACAAGCAGCGCTTCGAGCAGCTGCGACTCGGCGTGCCGACCGGGGCGCAGGCGGTGCTGGAGGCGGCCTGGGGCAAGCCCGTCGTGCTGAAGGAGCGCGACAAGGAGGTCCCGCTGTGGCTGAACCCCGAGCTCGGCATGCGCGTCACGCTGGAGCAGCTGGGTAGCGACTTCAGCGTGGTGTACCAGGCCTACACGCCGCTGGCGACGCTGCTCGGCGAGGGCAAGGACCACTTCGGCTTCGAGACCGCGTCGATGCTGGGGCAGCCCATCGCGGAGCTCGAGAAGGCCTACGCCGCCCAGCATGATCGCACCCTGGACACGCTGGCCTTCTTCAAGTGGGGCGCCACCGAGTACGGCGAGCGCTTCCAGATGGAGGTCGGCGTCAAGGATGGCAAGGCGACCTCGCAGCAGTTCTGGCTGCACCACGGCGACAACGCCGAGGTCAAGGCGGCGCTGCTCGAGCTGATGGTCAAGAAGTTCGGGCCGTCGCGCGAGGAGGTGCAGAACCCGGGGCCCTACGAGAAGAAGGTCACGCTGTTCGACGGCAACGGCTTCACCGCGCGCATCGCCGAGACCACCGGCGCCTGGGTGGTCGAGACCGAGCTGGCGGCGCCGCCGCCCGCGGGGGCCGCGCCGGCGCCGACGAAGTAGCGCCGCTGCCGCGGCTGCCCGGCTGCCCCGGCTGCCGAAGGTTGACGTTGAAACCTCGGCGATCTGGGGTTATCTCGACTCGGTGATCCGTTTTCCCGCTGACTTCACCTGGGGCGCCGCCACCGCGGCCTATCAGATCGAGGGCGCCTGGGCCGAGGACGGCAAGGGCGAGTCGATCTGGGATCGCTTCTGTCACGGCGGTGGCCACGTCGTCGGCGGTGACAGCGGCGACCGCGCCTGTGACCACTACCATCGCTGGGGCGAGGACATCGCGCTGCTGCGCGAGCTGGGCGTCGGCGCCTACCGCTTCAGCGTGGCCTGGACGCGGGTCATGCCCGACGGCACCGGGGCGGTCAACCAGCGCGGGCTCGACTTCTACCGGCGCCTGTGTGACGCGCTGCTGGAGGCCGGCATCACCCCCTGGCTGACGCTGTATCACTGGGATCTGCCCCAGGCGCTGCAGGAGCGCGGTGGCTGGGCGCGGCGCGACATCGCCGACTGGTTCGCCGAGTATGCCGCGGTGGTGGCGCGCGCCCTGGGTGATCGGGTGCGGCACTGGATCCCGCTCAACGAGCCGCAGGTGTTCGCCATGCTGGGGCACCTGGTCGGGCACCACGCGCCGGGTGTCATCAACCCGCTGGGCTTCGGCGCCGTCGCGCACCACGCCAACCTGGCGCACGGCCGCGCGGTGGCGGCGCTGCGCGCGGAGGCGGGGCCTCTGGCGCGGGTGGGCACCGCGATGCAGACGCCGCCCATCCATCCGTCGACGGCGTCGCCCGAGGATGCCGCGGCGGCGCGGCGCTTCGATGGGCTGATGAACCGCTGGTACCTGGACGCGGTGCTGCGCGGGCGCTACCCCGAGGACACCCTGGAGCTCCTGGGGCCGCTGGGCGCGACGGCGGCCATCAAGGCCGGCGACCTCGAGGTCATCGCGGCGCCGCTCGACTTCGTGGGCGTCAACCACTACACGCGGGTCTTCGTGCGCCACGAGCCGGCGGTGCCGCTGGTCGCGCTGCTGCCCGACGAGGCGCGGCGGGTGCCGGGCGCGCAGTACACCGACATGGGCTGGGAGGTCTATCCGGCCGGGCTGGGCGAGGTGCTGGGGCGGCTGCGCGACGAGTATGGCAACCCCGAGGTGGTCATCACCGAGAACGGCTGCGCCAGCCCGGACCGCGTCGTCGCCGGCGAGGTCCCGGACGCCGCGCGCATCGCCTACCTGGAGGCCTACCTCGGCGAGGCCGCGGCGGCGCTGGCCGCGGGCAGCCGCCTGACCGGGTATTTCCAGTGGAGCCTGCTCGACAACTTCGAGTGGGCCTTCGGCTATGGCAAGCGCTTCGGGCTGGTCCACGTGGACTACGAGACGCTGCGGCGCACGCCGAAGGCCAGCGCGCGCTGGTACGCGGCGCTGGCGAAGAGTGGGGAAATTCGCGGCGGGGCGGGACGGGGTGTATGATTTTCGCCGAGAAATGACATGAAGATCGGCGAGCTCCTGGTCGAGAAGAAGTTGATCACCTGGGCCCAGCTCGAGGAGGCCCTGGACGCCAAGCGCTACTACGGCGGCCGGCTGGGGTCGAACCTGGTCGAGATGGGCTTCATCAGTGAGGATCAGCTGGCCCTGTGCCTGAGCGAGCAGCTCGAGGTGCCCTATGTGCGCCCCGAGGAGGTCGCGGCCATCCCGATGGAGATCATCGACCGGGTGCCGCGCGCGCTGGCCGAGCGCTACCGCGTGGTGCCGCTGCGCGTGTACAAGCACGAGCTCTACGTGGCGGTCGCGGATCCGTCGCTGGTCGATCAGATCGACGAGCTGGGCTTCGCGCTCAACACCCGCATCCGCACGCTGATCATCACCGAGGTCACGCTGAACTACGCGCTGGAGCGCTACTACGGGGTGCCGCGGCCGGTGCGACTGCTGGCGGTGCCGGGCGGCGAGCGCGCCGACGCCGGTGGCGTGGGTGGCGGCGCGGCCATCCCGGCGCAAGGGTCGTCGCCCTCGGTGCCATGGCCGGCGGCGGCGGGGCGGCCGGCGCACGCGACGCCAGGCGCGATGCCGTCGGCGCAGAAGTCGTCGCCCGCGATGCCGGCGGCGCAGAAGTCGTCGCCCGCGATGCGCGCGGCCACGCGCGAGCCGCTGCGGCCGCTGCCGCCGCTGACGCCGGCGTCGCTGCAGCGCGCGGTGCTGCAGGCGGCGTCGCCGACGCCGGTCAACGTGCCCATCCCGACCCAGGGCACCTCGCTGGCGGACAGCCCGCATGCGGCCGAGGTGCTGCCCATCGTGCGCCGCGCCGAGCGCCTGCCGGTGGCGCCGCCGCCGCGGCCGCCGCTGCCGCCGGCGCGCATGCCGTCGTCGTCGGGCGCGACGCGGATGTCGGCCGAGTCGCGCGACCGCGATCCGGTCGGCGCGCTGGCCGAGGCCATGGTCGATGCCGACGTCATGCGCGCGGTGCTGGCGCACCTGACCAGGCTGTTCGAGCGCGTGGTCATGCTGGGCTTCCAGGGTGGCGGCGCGGTCGGGGTGTGCGCGGCCGGCGTCAGCGCGACGCAGAAGGACATCGAGACGATTCATGTGCCGGTGGCGCCATGGTCGCTGCTGCACGAGGCCAGCATGTCGCCGCGCCTCATCCACGAGGAGCAGACCCAGGACAGCGCGGTGGTGCTGGCATGCAAGGCGGCCGGGGTGATCCCGGGGTTTCTGACGCTGATCCCGATCCACGAGGGGCGCCGAGCGGTGTACTGCGCCATCGCGCAGGGGCGTGACCTCGGCTGGGTGCAGGCGCACCTGGTGGAGCTGAAGTCGTTCCTGCACAAGGTGTCGTGCGCGCTGCAGATCGTGTCGTTGCGCAGCGAGATCCTCGCGGACGAGTAGCCCCCACAAGGGTATGGAAGCCGGCCACGGGGGCGGCCCGCCGCCGGGGGGCCCCCCCCCGGGGGGGGGGGGGGGGGGCGGGGGGGGCCCCCGTTTTGGCCCCGCACAGGGCCCCGGGGCGCAGCCCCGTGGTGAGGCGAGTGCTCAGCCCGAATCAGTCTGATTCGGGCAAGGCACTCGGACAGCCCTGGCTGGATTCGTTGCGGTTGCCCCAGCCGTCGTTGGCGGCGCGGGCGGCGTGGGCGCGCTCGGGGCCGATGACGCGGGCCAGGGCGGCCTCGAAGGCGTCGCCGGCGCCGGTGGTGCGGCGCATCAGGCGCTCGAGCGGGGAAGCCTTGGCCAGGGCGGCGGCGGTGGGGGCGGGGGCCAGGCCGGCGCGCTCGGCGGACAGGCGGCGGAAGACGTCCTGGACCTCGGCGGGGGCGGACTTGGCGACGATGTCCTCGGCGAGCGCGCGCGGGGTCAGGCTGTCGGCGCCCGCGCTGTCGCCGGTGACCTCGACGTAGAGGGCGCGCAGGGCGGCGACCTCGGTGCTGCTCCACTCGGTCATGACCTGGTTGACGGCGCTGCGCTCGTCGTCGCCGAGGCCCCAGCGCGCGGCCTGCTTGGGGCCGAGCTGGTCGGGCTCGAGCTCGAGCGGGGGCGAGTCCCACTTGAGGCGGCACTCACCGGCCATGGCGATGAGCTCGTCCTTGCTCGGGGCGAAGAAGGGTGACGAGCTGGGGCCGCCCTTGCGGTTGGCGCCCTGGGCCATGTCGCGGGCGATCTCGAGCTCGCGGATGCGCTGCTGCATGCGGCCGAGCTCGCTGCGCTGCTCGGCGTCGCGGGCCAGGAGCTCCTCGCGGCTGGCGCCGGGGGTGGGCGCGGGGCGCGGCGCGGGCGGCGGCTCGAGCGCGGCGCTGGCGAGGTCGCCGGGGCCGGCGGCGCGGGCCGGGCCGGGCGCGGACGGCGGCGCGTCGGGGGTCATGGTGGCGCGCTCGCCGGCGGCCAGCGCGGTGTGGCCGCGCGGGTTGGCGACGCCGACGTGGCCTTCATAGACGGTCACGGCCACGGTGGTGGCCAGGGCGGCGCCGACGCCGGCGCCGAGGAGTGCTGCACGTGCGGGCTTCATCTCGAGGACCTCCACCTGGAAACAGGTGCCTGTGACGGTGACGTCGCCGGCCGGGGTGTGGACCACGAAGGGGCCACCGGGCTCGACGCGATAGAAGACGGTGCCGCGCGGCTGATCGATCGAGGCCACGCCGCCGGGGGACACGGTGAAGCTGAGCGCGCTGCCGGGTTCGGCGACGGCGAGGCCGCGGTGACCGACGCGGATGGACTCGCGCGTGGTGGGCGCGTGGCTGCCGTGGGCGGTGGCGCGCGGGTGCGGGCGAAAGGCCAGCGCGGCGAGGACGGCGGCGGCGCTGGTGACGAGCGCGGTCAGCGCGACCAGGCGGGTGCGTGAGCGCGTGGTGCGGCTGGGCCGGGGCCGCGCGGTGGTGGGCGCGCTGGCGGCCGGGGCGGCGGGTGCGGCGCCGGGCTGCGCGGCGGTGTCGCGCTGGCGGGCCGCGAGCACGCGGTCGGCGAAGCCGGCGGGGACCGCGGGGTCGGCCCAGCTGCCCAGCAGGTCAGGCGACAGCGGCGCGTCGTCGTCGTGGGGATCGCGTGGCTCAGCCATGGTGCACCTCGGCGAGGGTGGCGCGCAGCTCGGTGCGGGCGCGCGCCAGGCGCGAGCGCACGGTGCCGAGCTCGATGTCGAGGGCGCGGGCGATCTCTTCGTACTCGAGGCCGTGGTACTCGCGCAGCAGGAAGGCGGCGCGAAAGGCGGGCGGCAGCGCGGCCACCGCGGCCTCGAGGGCGCGGCGCAGGGCGTTGCGGTCGGCGCCGGCGTCGGCGGCGTCGGCGGCGCGGGCGGGGACGGCGGCGAGGTCGGCCGGATCCCGGACAGCTGGCGCAGGGCGCGCCAGCTGATCGAGCGCGACCCGTGACGCGATGGTCAGGATCCAGGTCGACAGCTTGGCGGTGCCGGCGCGGTCGAAGCGGGGCAGGGCGGTGAACACGCGCATGAAGGTCTCCTGGGCCAGGTCCTCGACCTCGGCGCGGCCGAGCAGCATGCGCCCGAGCAGCGCGAATACCGGGCGCTGGTAGCGCTCGACCAGGGCGCGCGTGGCGGCGGCGTCACCGCGCTGGGCGCGGGCCAGGGTCACCTCGTCGAGCTCGGCGCGCGCGGGCGCGGTCTGCATCGGGTGACTCCGACTCTCCGGAACGGCCAGCACGCACGGTAGCACGGGGTCGCGCGCCGAAAGTTCCCGGCCGCCCGGGCGTACATCTGCAAGTTGCGAGAACCACGAGGGAACAGGCGTGATAAAAGCGGGGCAGGAGGCAGCCATGTCGCGCGCGTTGTGGGCCCGCTACCAGGAGTACCTGTGCGTGCACGAGGCCATCGGCCTCAGCGTGGATCCCAGCCGGATGAAGTTCGGCGACGGCTTCTTCGCCGAGCTGGAGCCGCGCATGCAGGCGGCCTTCACCGCGATGGATGCGCTGGAGCGCGGCGCCATCGCCAACCCGGACGAGCAGCGCATGGTCGGCCACTACTGGCTGCGCGCGCCGGAGCGGGCGCCCGAGGCGGCCATCGGCGCGGCGATCACGGAGACGCTGGCGAAGATCCGGCGCTTCGTGGCGGAGGTGCACGGGGGGCGCATCGCGGGCGCGCGCGGGACGTTCACGCAGCTGCTGGTGGTGGGGATCGGCGGCTCGGCGCTGGGGCCGCAGCTGGTGGCGGCGGCGCTGGGCAGCGGGGCGGACAAGCTGCGGCCGTTCTTCTTCGACAATACCGACCCGGACGGCTTCGACCGAACCCTGGCCGCGCTTCAGCGCGGTGAGGGTTCGTCCGGTTCCGATGCCCTCGGGCGCACGCTGACCATCGTGATCTCCAAGTCGGGCGGCACCAAGGAGACCCGCAACGGCATGCTGGAGGCCGCGGCGGCCTACCAGCGCGCCGGGCTGGACTTCGCGCGCCATGCCGTCGCGGTCACCGGCGAGGGCTCGGAGCTCGACAAGGTGGCGACCGCGGGTGGCTGGCTGGAGCGCTTCCCGATGTGGGACTGGGTCGGCGGGCGTACCTCGGAGCTGTCGGCGGTGGGCCTGCTGCCGGCGGCGCTGCAGGGCGTGGACATCGACGCCATGCTGGCGGGCGCGCGCGACACCGACGAGATCACGCGACGCCACGACAGCCGCAGCAACCCGGCGGCGCTGCTGGCGCTGATGTGGCACCACGCCGGCGGCGGGCGCGGCGCGCGCGACATGGTGATCTTGCCGTACAAGGATCGGCTCGAGCTGATGTCACGCTACCTGCAGCAGCTGGTCATGGAGTCGCTGGGCAAGGAGCGCGATCTGGCGGGCACCGTGGTGCACCAGGGCATCGCGGTGTATGGCAACAAGGGCTCGACCGATCAGCATGCCTATGTGCAGCAGCTGCGCGAGGGCGTGCCGAACTTCTTCGCGACCTTCATCGAGGTGCTGCAGGATCGGGGCAGCGGTGCGGCGGGCGCGTCGATGTGGGTCGAGCCGGGGGCGACGGCGGGGGACTATCTGTCGGGCTTCCTGCTGGGTACCCGGCGGGCGCTGTACGAGAACGGGCGCGAGTCGGTGACCATCACGATGCCGCGGGTGGATGCGCGCCAGGTCGGGGTGCTGATCGCGCTGTATGAGCGCGCGGTCGGGCTGTATGCCAGCCTGGTCGGGATCAACGCGTACCACCAGCCGGGGGTCGAGGCCGGTAAGAAGGCGGCGGCGGCGGTGCTGGCGTTGCAGGCCAAGGTGCTGGGGGCGCTTGGTGTTGGCGGTGGCGGTGGTGGTGGGATGACGGCGGGGGGGTGGGGGTGGGGGTGGGGGGGGGGGTTGTAGGTCGAGACGGTGTTCAAGGTGCTGGAGCACCTGGCGGCGAATCCGGATCATGGGGTGCGCGCGGAGCGGGTGGCGGGGAAGCCGTTTGCGACGCGGTATTCGAGGGCGGGGGTGAGGTAGAGCGAGGACGGAAAGAGCACGGAACGGGCACGGGCACGGGCACGGGCACGGGCACGGGTCAGTGGGCGAGGATGTCGTCGAGGGTGGTGCAGGG